>NZ_JAOZVR010000126.1 GCF_025869515.1 Ferrovibrio sp. | reverse complement strand
CTTCTCGATATGGGTCAGCTCGACATGGGTCAGGGCATCGGACGGGGGACTGGACACGGTTGCCGTGCTTGCCGCGCGGGGCGCAAAAACCTCGCTCATGGCTGATCTCCTGATGTGGGAGGGAATTCGCGCGCGAGCAGGTCGCGCAGCATCTCGGCGACGGTGACGCCGCGCCGGAAGGCAGCGACCTTGATCCGCCCGCGCAGGTCGGGCGTTACATCGATGGTGAGCCGCGCGGTGAACGCGGCACCGGGGCGGCGTTCCGTCGAGACATCGGCTGCCTTGATCCAGTGCTCGGGATCGGCGGGTCGGCGTCGATCAGCGTGATCCGCCGTCCCTGCCGAGCCCATTGTCCGGCGAGATGGAGCGCCAGCGTCGTCTTGCCGACCCCGCCTTTCTGGTTGAGGAGCGCGACGATCATGGCGCACTCCGCACGTTCAGCGGGGACGGGCTCGTCGAAGTAGAATGGCGTAGTTCCGTTAGAAGGATTCCGAAGGAATCCGGGTTAGAGAAGTTAAGGGCGCCAGAAGTCTCTGATTCAGAACGGTGAATCGTCGATTCTGGTCCCCGATAGCACGAGGAACCGGTCCCTGATGGCACGAGGGTGCCGGTCCCCGATAGCACGAGATGATTCACAGCTTGTCCCCAGGTCGGATGGTCGCGAGACGGCGGCGGGTTGGCAGGGCAAGGCGTGCAGCGTCGATCTCGGCGAAGGACAGGATGTCTGCACCGTCCGTCTGGCGACGCATGCCGAGCCGGTAGCCGGGCAGTGCCTGGCGGCCGACGATCGCGCGCAGGTCATAGGCAAAGTGCTTCAGGGGCGAGAGGCTGCCGGACTTGGCGTGTAGATGCGCGACATCGAAGCTCCAACCATGGTCCTGGTGGCCGCCATGCTTACGCACCAGCCGGTAGAGCCAGCGTTCAAGTCCGCCCGTCAGGCTGAAATAGGCGCGGTCGATGGTGAGCACGAGCGCATCGTCGAGCACGGCGCGGTAGAACCAGTCCGGCAGGATGAGGTCGACGCCATCGGGCCGGCCGTTGCGGTCGGTGCGCTCCTGCCATTCATTGATCCAGGAGAAGCGGTGCCGGCGTCCCTCCGCCGGCTGGCGGATCGTGGTCGAGACCGTCGTGGATTGTAGACGGTCGAGCGCGGCCTTGAGGCGCTGATAATCCCGCAGGGAGGTGCCGCGCCCGACAAAGGTGAGGATCTCATAGGGCGTCGCCGCCATCAGGCGCGAGGTGCGAAGCCCCGCGTCGCGCGCCTCGACGATCTGGCTGGCGGCCCAGATGAGAATGTCGGCGTCCCAGATCGTCGCCATGCCGTGGTCGGGCACGGCCTCGACCCGGATGGCGATGCTGCCGGTCCGGAAATCGATCGGTGCGACGCGCGGCGTCTTTGAGAGGGAGAAGAAGGGATAGGCCATGAGATCCTGCGCATCGCGTAGTGCGAAGCCCCCCGGCAAGGCGCGGAACAGATCGAGCTGTCCGCGCTCCGAGAGGCTGTGATGCCGCGCTGCCATGGGGACGTTCAGCGCGCGCCGCGGCCGGCGAACGAACCGGCGACAAGCGCGTGGCGCTTGGCCGGCAGGACGGTGCCGCGCGGATCGGAGGTCGAGGTGACCGCACCGCGCTCGGTCCAGGCCTGCAGGTCGTCGATGGAATAGACGACGCGCCCGCCGAGCTTGCGATAGGCGGGACCGGTGCCATAGGTGCGGTGCTTCTCAAGCGTGCGGGCTGAAAGGCTGAGAAACTCGGCGGCTTCCTTGGTGCGCAGATAGCGCGGCGGGAGGGTGGCGAGATCGGGTCGCATGGAGCGGGCCTCCGTAGGCGTGGCGGGAGCCGCCGGAGTGCGGCGGCGGACGGTGACCACGGTGGCGGAGGAGGAATGTCGGGAGGGATGGGGAAGACTGGGGGCTAGAATCCCCACCCTAGAGGGGCGAGACGTGACGTCGGCGCCGATGCAGGAGCTTGCGGTAATCTCCCTCGATCATGCGGCGTGCGTCCCCGACCAGGGCGATGACTGTGTCGCGCAGGGATGAGGTTTTCCAGGGCGCTGCCGCGACCCGAGCCGCGCCGAATAGGCCTATAGCGATCTCACGATAGGTCGCACCCGCACGATGGCCATCGCCGGCCTGCAGCATGTGACGCAGGCGGTTGCGCTGCTGGTGCGTGATTCTCCGGTCCGGCGGCATGGCCCCTGTTCGCATATGGTTCCATAGCCGCAACAGGGCCTCAATTCGATCCGGCAGGTGCGCGTCCATCGGGACGAGGGCGCACAGGGATGGATCGAGGCAATGGCCTTTGGGTAGGGTAACAGTGATCGCATCGCAGCCCGCGCCGGCGATCAAATAGCTGGATGAATGCAGGTGATGGTCCGTGCCTTGAGACGTACTGCCAGCGGTCAGGCGGCCACAGGCGGTGTCGCACGGCGCGACTAGCGTAATCAGGCCGGGGTCAGTTTTCAGGTCCCAGATGACGGAAGCGTCTCGTGCATCATGTGCGGGATCGATCGGGAAATCGCAGACCCCAGCGGGCTCGCATGAGCGCCGCGAGGGTCTCCTCCTCGGCTCCGTCGGCCGCACGGAGTATGGCAAAGTCTTGCCGATACGCCTCGTTGCGCCGAAGCCATTCCCAGGCGATCTGTGCTGGCGAGAGGGTATCTACAAAGGTGTAAGTCTCTGATGACTGCCAGGCCGATTGCAGGACCATCCGGATCCCTCTCGAGCGTGCCGCGATATGCCCGACGATCTCGTCTCAAAGAGACTTCGGGAAGAAACGCCAACGACATGGCCTGATGCCCAGCCGGCATCACCCGATCACTTGTCGGGTCGACGCAGGAGTTGCTGATATCCCTCTGCCGACATCCAGCGCGCCCGGGCCAGATGGGCCGCGTGGACACGCCGGGCGTGTTCCGGGGCCGTGAGCGGATCCAGGCCGAACAGCAGCGCGACAACTTCCTTCCAGTCGGCGCCCGCCGCTTCGGCATCGAGCAGCCGCAGATAGAGCACGGCATGACTACGATCATAGTCGGTGACGGTCGGCGCATCGGGCGGCGCGTCGAGGAAGGCTCGGGTCATGGCGAGCGTCGCTCTTCATCGTGAGGAGCGAGAGCCTAGAACGACGACCCGGTGAGGTGGCAGGTCGTGGAGCAGCATCACGTGATGAGGTGTCGGCATCGCGGAAGGCGCGGCATATAAACGATGACGTTCGACTCGTCACATCGCGCGCTGAAGAGCGCGACGGCAGATCATTGCATGACGGATGAAATGATCTATATATGATCCATATCTATATCAAAAGGCTCACAGGTAGGCCATTGAGATGCCGTCTCCCACGACCCGAGCCTATTCTCGCTATGCGCTGGCGGCGATGGAGTTGCTGGGCAAGATGATCCGTCTGGGGCGCTTGCGGCGCAAGTTGACGGCACAGGAGCTTGCCGAGCGTGTCGGCGTATCGCGCAGCACGTTGCAACGCATCGAAAAGGGAGATCCCAAGGTCGAGTTCGGCCTGATGCTTGAAGCCGCCGCCATTGTCGGCATCAAGCTGTTTGATGAAGACGAGAAGGGAGTCATGACCCTGTCCGAGCGTGCCGACGACCGCATCGCACTCCTTCCCAAGCATATCTATAAGGCAGGAACGCAGGCGGATGATGACTTCTAGCCTTCCGCATTATGAGCAGGCCTTTGTCTGGATCTGGTTGCCGGGTGCGCGTGCTCCTGTCGTGGCCGGCCGCCTGCAGGCGCAAGACGGCCTCATCACCTTCACCTATGGCCGCAGCTATCGCGAGCGGGGCGACGCCATTCCGCTCTATCTGCCGGAGCTACCGCTGCGTGCCGGCGCGTTGCCGCCCCCAGCCGGACTGACACTGGCGGGGTGCATCCGCGATGGGGCTCCCGACGCTTGGGGCCGGCGTGTCATCGTGAACCGCCTGTTCGGGGTGAAGGTCGATAACGTCGCGGAGCGCGATCTGTCGGAACTCGCCTATTTGCTCGAATCAGGCTCTGATCGCATTGGCGCTCTCGATTTTCAGAGCTCGGCCAGTCTCCACACGCCGCGTCAGGCGTCGAGCGCAACGCTGGACGAACTGCTCCAGTCCGCCGAGCGTGTCGAGAAGGGGCTCGCGCTTTCGGTCGAGCTCGATCAGGCCCTGCATCACGGCAGCTCGATCGGCGGCGCACGACCGAAGGCCCTGCTGGAAGACGGGGATACGAAGCGCATCGCGAAATTCTCCTCCTCCTCCGATCTCTACAGTCTGGTGAAGAGCGAATATGTCGCGATGCGCCTGGCCGCGCTGTGCGGCATCACGGCGGCGTCCGTTTCCCTGACCCACGCCGCCGGAAAGGACGTGCTTCTCATCGAACGTTTCGATCGCGTCCGGGCCGAAGATGGCTGGCAGCGCAAGGCGATGGTTTCGGCGCTGACCATTCTGGGGCTCGATGAAATGATGGCGCGCTATGCCAGCTATCAGGACCTGGCGGAGACCATCCGCCATCGCTTCACGGCGCCTGGGGCCACGCTGCGTGAGTTGTTTGCCCGGATCGTGTTCAACATTCTGTGCGGCAACACGGACGATCATGCGCGCAACCATGCGGCCTTCTGGGACGGCGAGAGTCTCACGCTGACGCCGGCCTACGACATATGCCCGCAAGGACGGTCGGGCCAGGAGGCCACGCAGGCGATGCTCATCAGCGGGAACAATCGACTGAGCCGGATCGCCTCCTGCCTGGATGCCGCGCATTACTTCCAGCTCTCGCGCGAGACTGCCATCGCTCTTGTACGCGATCAGCTGCGCGGCATCGGCACGCACTGGCCGCTTGTGTGCGTCGAGGCGAAGCTCAGCGAGGTCGATCGCAACCTGCTCTGGGGCCGACAATTTCTGAACCCTTATGCTTTCACGGCGCTCGAAGGCGATGCCGGGGCGCTCACCGTTCTGGCGGACCGTCTGCGCGATGAGGGTGGCTAAGTAAGCCGTGGAGGAGAGGTGTCTCGTGTATTTCATCCGGCGCCCTTTCCAGAGAAAGGAATCACCCATATCTTGTCAGTGGGTAGGAGAACTCGATGCGAGACGCGGCTCATAGGAATACGCTGGCAGTGGAAGGGGCGGTCGTTGCCAAGGCGGTGCTGCGCGCGGCCGATCATCTGGGCGTCTCAGCCAGGACGCTGGGCAGCGTCATCGGCCTGTCCGAACCGACCGTCTCGCGGATGAAACGTGGCACCTTCTCGCTGGATCGCGGGACCAAGCCGTTCGAACTCGCTTTACTGTTTGTCCGCCTGTTCCGGTCACTCGATGCGATCGTCGGCGGCGACGAGACAGTGGCGCGCGCCTGGCTGCGCCAGGAGAACAGCGCGCTCGGCGGCAGGCCGATCGAGAGCATCCAGACCGTATCAGGGCTCACCCATGCCATCGCCTATCTGGACACACGACGCGCTGTCGTCTGAAGCGCGGACCTATCGGGGGCGATGCTGGCGGCTGGTGGAGGCCCAGCACCGCGTGTCGACCCTCAAGCTCGTCGACACGCTGGAGGAGCAGGCGCTTCTGGAGGAATTGATCGAGGTCACCAAGCCAGCCGTCCCACCGGAGTGCCGGCATCTCGACTATCTCCTCGCGACGCCGTTCCGCTACGACGCCCCTTATCCCCATGGCTCACGCTTTCGCCGTGCCGGACGAACCCCGGGCGTCTATTACGCGGCCGAGGAGCCGCGCACGGCGGTCGCCGAGATGGCGTTTTACCGGCTGCTGTTCTTCGCCGAGTCGCCGGGAACGCCCTGGCCATCCGATTCCGGTGACTACACCGCTTTTGCCGCCGAGGTCGCGACCGACCGGTCAATCGACCTGACCGCGCCACCGCTCGCGCGCGACCGGGCGCATTGGACGAGCCTCACCGACTATGGCGCGACCCAGGCGCTCGCCGACACGGCGCGGGCGGCCGCTATCGAGCTCATTCGCTATTCCTCCGTGCGCGATGGCGCGGGCGGGACCAATGTGGCGATCCTGGCCTGCAACGCCTTCGCGCAAGCGAAGCCGGTGGAGCGCCAGACCTGGCGCATCCGGTTGAGCGCCTCAGGTGTGCAGGCCATCTGCGAATTTCCTGACCTGCGGATCGGCTTCGGCCGCGAGGCTTTTGCGGCGAACCCACGCCTGCGTGCGTTCAACTGGGAGCGCTGACAGAACGACGAGGATCGGTGTTCGCGGCACCGGGTGCAACGAGATCGATGGGAGCAGCCGAGAGGGCATGAAGCTCCGCCCTCAGGACACGCAGTTGCGGCCACGGGAATTCCACGCTGTCGTCGTGCGTTTCGCCGAGCCGGATTATGGCATCGAGCTTTGCGGTGATCGGCATTGGAAGCCGCCGGCATCGAGTTCATTCCCGAGAATGGCGGCGGGGCTGGCGTTCGCTTCAGTACGCCAGCGCGCAAAGCAGATTAGCCGTTACATATTATAGTTGATAAACTTGACATGACAGAATTGCGATCGGTTTGCGCATGGATATGCGCAAGCTGGTCGGACGAAATTTCGCCCGCCTGCGTCAGGCTAAGGACCTGACGCAGGAACAGGTTGCCGAGCGTTCAGGTCTGAGCCAGCAATATCTGAGTGGCCTTGAGCGGGGCCGGCGCAATCCGACGATCATCACGCTCTATGAGCTTGCCCGCGCTCTGGATGTCAGCCATGTCGAGTTCGTTCTGCCCCCTGACGAGAAGTGACAGGCCGCCCGACTGACCCCGGCCGGTGAGACCGGGGCCATGATCCAGGCGCGGTCTTAGTCACCGCGGCGCCCGTTGGGGCGAGACCAGATCAGCGAGAAGCCTTCGCCGTCCTCGTCATCGAACAGGTTGGCGTAGATCGGAGCGATGAAGCTCGGATCATCGAGCTTGAGGCCGAGATAGTCACGGCCCTCATTGGAGCGCTTGGACCAGGCGGCCCCGATCTCGGCGCGGCCGACAAGCACCCGGTGGCTGGGGGCGTTCTCGCCGGTGGCGCGGGTGTCGGGGACGATGCGCACGCCCTTCGCCTGAACGCTGAGGGTGACGATGTCGCCGGTGAATTCGTTGGAGCCGGTCTTCTTGAAGGTGCCGATGGTCGCCATGATAAATCTCCGATCTTCCGTTTTCGAGCTCGCACCATTGCGGCCTCGATGGCGATCGACAGACCGGAGGCGAGCGACGACACATCGCCTCGGGGCCCCATCGCGCTCGCGCGATGGGGTGAGGATTGCGACCGCAGCGCAGCGGAGGACGGCGCAGGCGCGACTTTGTTGCTTCGCGAGGAATGGCGGCGATCCGGGGTCCCCGTGCGGCTCGGCGCGCGGGGTGGGTCTCGGCAGGGGAAGAAAGTCGGGAACAGCCGTTGTGGCATAGGCGCACGAGGCGAAGCCGGCCTTCGGCCAGATCGGGCCATTGAAGAGGCCGTCTGGAGCGGGCACGGGCGGATGGTCGACGGAGATGATATGGCCCTCGCGCCCGACACAGAGACCCAACCGGCCTGCACCGGCGGACGATGCCCTGAACCGGGCCAAGCCGGGCATTTCCTGGTGCCGTCAACGCCGACGAAACGCTGTGGCTCAACGGTCCTTTCGACTGCGACGCGACCGCCGTCCTCCACGCGCGCCAATCCTGCCGTACCGGATATCCGAAGCCGAGACTTCGACTCTCCGCTCCCTGTCGGGCAAGCTGATGACGCGGGCGATGACGGTGGCCATCAAGGCACGCCCGAGACGCATCGAACATCATGGCGAAGCAAAAAGCCGCGCTCGGCCACAGGAATAAAGTGCCCCCTTAAACCCCCAGCGTGCTTGGCAGCCTGTCCAAGTCGCTCCAGGTTACTCCCGGCCGCGATCCTGATCGGCGGCCCAACGATTGAGGGGAAACGATCCATGACGGAGGACAACGCCATCACGCCGCCCGGCGGCCCCGGCGGCCCGGCGCGCTGGACATCGAGTGCCAAGGTGGGCGTGGGCACAGCCCGCACGGCAGCGAGCCGGCTCTGGTTCACCCTGAGCCACGGCATCCTCAACGAGATCTATTATCCGCGCGTCGACATCGCCTGCACCCGGGACTTCGGCTTCCTCGTCACCGGGCCGGACGGTTATTTCGCCGAGGAGAAGCGCGACGCCGATCATGAGGTCGGCGTACTCGAGCACGGCGTGCCGGCCTACCACCTGCTCAACACGGCCCGTGACGGGCGCTGGCGCATCCAGAAGCAGATTCTCACCGATCCGCGCCGGGAGGTGCTGCTTCAGAAGGTCACCTTCGAGGCCCTGATCGGCGACATCTCGGACTATCGGTTGTTCGCGCTGCTGGCGCCGCATCTCATCAATGCGGGAGCCGACAACACCGGCTGGGCGGGCGACTACAAGGGCACGCCGATGCTGTTCGCCTCCGGCCGACGCGGCCAGTCGCTGGCGCTCGCCGGCTCGGTGCCGTGGAAGGCGCTTTCCGTGGGCTATGTCGGCACCTCGGACGGCTGGCAGCAGCTCACCCACACCGGCGCTCTGGAGGAGCGCTATCGCCGGGCCGAGCGCGGCAATGTTGCGCTCAGCGCGGAGGTCGACCTTGCCGCCTGTGGCGGCGAGATGCTGGTCGCGCTCGGCTTCGGCGCCCGGCCGGAGGAAGCCGGGTTCCGCGCCATCTCCAGCCTGCAGGAAGGCTTCGAGGAGCTGCGCCGCACCTATGTGCAGGGCTGGCGCGCCTGGCAGGGCACGCTGGCACCGCTTGACCACCCGCAGAACCGCTCGAACATCAACACCTACCGCGCCAGCACCATCGTGTTGGCCACCCACCAGCCCTATTCGATGCCCGGCGCCATCATCGCAAGTCTCTCCATTCCCTGGGGCTTCAACAAGGGCGACGAAGACCTCGGCGGCTACCACCTGGTGTGGCCGCGCGACCTGGTGGAGAACGCCGGCGGCCTGCTCGCGGCTGGGGCGATCGACGAGGCCAAGTCCGTGCTGGGCTATCTACGCGGCATCCAGGAACAGGACGGCCACTGGTCGCAGAATGTCTGGCTCGACGGCGCGCCTTATTGGGACGGCGTGCAGATGGACGAATGCGCCTTCCCCATCCTGCTCGCCGACATGATCCGCCGCGGCGGACATTTCAGTCGTGGCGAACTCGACGGCTACATGGACATGATCGAGCGCGCCGCCCGCTTCATCGTCCTCAACGGCCCCGTCACCGGCCAGGACCGCTGGGAGGAGGATGCCGGCTATTCGCCCTTTACCCTGGCGGCGGAGATCGCCGCGCTGCTGGCCGCCGCCGACATGATGGAGCTGGCCGGCCGCACGGACGACGCGCAATATCTGCGCGAGAAGGCCGATGCCTGGAACGACTCCATCGAGCACTGGACCTTCGCCACCGGCACGGATCTCGCGGACCGGCTGGGCATCGAGGGCTATTATGTGCGCGTCGCTCCGCCGGAGACGGCGGATGCGGCCTCGCCTCTCGACGGCTTCGTGCCGGTGAAGAATCGCCCGCCGGCGGATACCGACCAGCCGGCGGCGCAGCTCATCAGCCCAGACGCGCTGGCGCTGGTCCGCTTCGGTCTGCGTGCACCGGATGATCCGCGCATCCTCGCCACCATCAAGGCCATCGACGCCATCCTCAAGGTCGAGCTGCCACAGGGACCGGTCTGGTACCGCTACAATGGCGACGGCTATGGCGAACACGAGGACGGCTCGCCCTTCGACGGCACCGGCGTCGGCCGGGCCTGGCCGCTTCTCACCGGCGAGCGCGCCCATTACGAGATCGCTGCCGGCAATCTGGTGCGGGCCGGGCAGCTGCTTGTCACGCTGGAGGACTGCGCCGGGCCGGGCGGGCTGCTGCCCGAGCAGGTGTGGGACCAAGACGACATTCCCGCGCGCGAGCTGTTCAAGGGGCGCCCCTCGGGCAGCGCCATGCCGTTGGTCTGGGCGCATTCCGAGCACATCAAGCTGCTGCGCTCGTTGCAGGACGGCAAGGTGTTCGACACGCCGCCGCAGACCGTACAGCGCTATCTCGTGGACAAGGTGACCTCGCCGCGTCGCCTCTGGCACTTCAACGAGAAGCTGCGCTCCCTGCCCGCCGGGCTCGCCTTACGCATCGAGCTGCCGGCGCCGGCCGTCATCCATTGGTCGCTTGACGGCTGGACTACCACCCAGGACACGCCGACGCGCCCGACCGGCTTCGGCCTCCACATCGCCGATCTGCCAACCACTGCCGCGCAGCATGGCCGGCACCTGCGGTTCACCTTCTTCTGGCCAGAGGCCGAGAAGTGGGAGGGCGAGGACTTCGCCGTCATGATCGATGGCGAGGGAACGCTGTTTCACGCCAGCGCGGACGAGGCCGAGCACGAGGTGAGCCGGCGGGTCGCCGAGCCGGCGCGCGCATCGCGTTGAGGGGGAGCACGACATGACAGGCAAAGCGGCGGGCATTCTCGCGGTCGACATCGGCGGCACCGGGCTGAAATGCGCGGTGATCGACGACCATGGCACCATGATCTCGGAGCGCGAGCGGGTCGACACGCCCGATCCCTGCCACCCGCAGGCGCTGCTCGATGCCTATGCCGGCATGGCGGCGAAGCATCCTGCCTTCGACCGAATCTCGATCGGCTTCCCCGGCGTGGTGCGCAACGGCAAGGTTCTCACCGCACCCAATCTCGGCACCGAGCTCTGGGAGGGCTTCGCGCTGGCCGACGCCATGTCGGCACGCCTCGGCGCCCCGGCACGGCTGATCAACGATGCCGAGATGCAGGGCTATGGCATCGTCTCCGGCAAGGGGCTGGAAATGGTGCTCACGCTCGGCACCGGCGCGGGCACCGCGCTGTTCCGCGACGGGGCGCTGATGCCGCATATGGAGCTGGCGCACCATCCGGTGCACGACAACCTGACCTATGACGAATATCTCGGCGTCAGCGCCTATGAGGCTCACGGCAAGCACCACTGGAACCGCCATGTCGGCCGGGTAATCGAGCTGCTCTATGTGCTGCTGCACTATGATCATCTCTATCTCGGTGGCGGCAATGCCAAGCATGTTGAGATCGCGCTGCCGGCCAATGTCAGCCTCGCCGATAACGACGCCGGCCTCACCGGCGGTGCCGCGCTCTGGCGCGAACGCTGACCCCGGCGGCCGAATACAGGAGCCGGAAGGTGCTTCTTTGGTCTTCTCGCCGAGGTGGAAGGAAGCACCATGGACCGGCTTCTTTGACTGTGCCGCGCGCACATTGAGGGCGCGGTGTGTCGCCTCGGGCGGGTTCCGGATCGTTACTGCCGGCATGATGGTGCCGCCAGTAAATCTGATCGCCTTGATAGCAAGCGAGGCAGCTTGCCATTGTTTTCGAGAGGGTCTGTTCCGGCGGCGCTCATGCGCCGCCGGAGCCGAACCGATAGACTGGAATGCCCATCTTGCGCGCCTTGTCGGCCAGATTGTCCTGAATGCCCGTACCAGGGAAGATCACGACCCCGATCGGCACGACGTTCAACATCTGATCGTTGCGCTTGAAGGGCGCGGCCTTGGCGTGCTTCGTCCAGTCGGGCTTGAAGGCCACCTGCGGTACCTTACGGCTGTCGGCCCAGAGGGACGCGATCTTTTCGGCGCCTTTGGGCGACCCTCCATGCAGCAGCACCATGTCCGGGTGCTTGGTGTGGATCTGATCGAGCTTGGACCAGATCTGCTTGTGATCGGCGGTGTCGCCACCCGAGAAGGCGATCTTCGGCCCGGCGGGCACGAGCACCTCGTTATCCGCGCGCCGCCTGGCCGCGAGGAAATCCCGGCTGTCGATCAGGGTCGCGGTGAGATTGCGATGGTTGACCCGTGATCCGGCCCGTGGCGTCCAGGGAGAGCCGGCGGCGATACGGTAGCGGTCGGCGGCGGCCTCGCGGAAGGATTCCATGCCGTCGCGCCGGCCGATCAGGTTCATGCCGATGTCGATCAGGCGCTCGAGCTGGAGGGACTTCACCTCGGATCCGTCCTGTTCGCGCTGAATCTGCTTCCGGGCCTGCTCGTTATCGTCGAGCTTCTGTTCGATCCGGTCCACGGCGCGATGGAACATGTTGACGGTCGACCAGAGGAGATCGGGAAGGTCGGCATCGAGGCTGGTGTCGGTGATCGTGGCGACCAGGGCGTCGAAGATGTCGGCGACGGCGCCTTCGATGAGGCGGTCCTCCGGTGGCGGGCGCTGATCACGCTCATCTTCGGAAGGACGATAGAAGTGGAGCTGCAACTCCTGGATCAAGTGGTCAGTTGGGGATGAGACGTGGTGCGGCTCGTGGTCGTCATGCCTGCTCATGGGACGCTCCGTCGGTTTAGACCGCTTGCCGTCGCGGCCTTCATGGCGACGAAGCGCACGGGCAGGACGGGCCTGCACCTGGACGCGGGCACGCGACCGGGCCGGAGCGACGCGAAGGATGGCGACAAGCCGGCTATTTTGCCTCGCGATGGAAAGCGGCCTGAAGGCCGTGCCGGAAAATAGCCGGTCGCAGCCATTGCCGACCCGGTCTGACCATGGGCCGATCGCCCTCTCCAAGGCCGAAATGCGGTCCTCTCCGATAGGTGGCGTATCCATCCACATGGCGATGAACCCCGCCATGCTCATCCCTGCCCGCTAGGCTGCCAGAGTGATGACCCGGGCAACGTCTTCTGGAGCGAGCTGCCCGCGGACATTCGCCCGAAGCGCCTCACTACCGAACAACCGAAGATCCTCGTTGAAGTCCCCAAGCGTCGGTGAGAGCGTGAGTGTCTCGATTCCGGCCGCATTCGTGCGTTCGACCAGGCTGTTCCGCGCCACGTCGCCGGCCAGGTCGTTGTCGAGGACGATGTAGAGCCGACGCAGCGTATCGGGGAATAGGATGGCTGCGAGATGTGTTGCCGAGAGCGCCGGCGCTACGCCCAAATTTGGCAGGACCTGCCGGAGCGAAAGCATGGTCTCGATGCCTTCGCCTACTGCCATCACGCTGCCCTGCACACCGATGCGCACGGCATGACCGAGGAGGCTTCCCATCGCCTTACGAGGCGTGTCGATCGGCGCCTTGCCCAAGCCGTCGGGTGCGAGCCAGGTGCGGTGTACGCCGGTGATCCTGCCGCTAAGGTCGGTGACGGCGGCGATCATGGCCGGCCAGGTCTCGGTCGGACCATCGTCGGGCTTGTAGTAGCAGCGGGGATGGAACCGCAGGTTTCCGGTTCCGTGCAGAAGCGTAATGCTGCGTTGGCGCAGATACGCCTCTGCGACCGTCCCGGCAATCGGCTGCGCCATGGCGAACAGCCGGCGTGCGGCTTCGACCGATCCTGATGGAGCCGGCATGACACAGCGACGTGGTGCTATGGGCTCTGGTTCGGGATGCGCCAGGTTGAGGAAGGTCCGCGCCTCCTCGGCAACGTCAGTGAAGTCGATGAGACCCAGAGATCCGCGGATGAGGTCGAGGAGATCGCCATGTTCGCCCGTGGCGACATCGGTCCATTTACCCGCCGGCCCCTTCGCGGATGCATGGAGCCGGACAAAGAGCGAGCGGCCCGGCGTGTTGCTGATATCGCCGACCAGCCAGTAACAACCCTCCCGGCGCCCATTGGAGAGATAGTGGCGGCAGACCGCCTCCGCTCGATCGGCGAGCTGGTGCGACAGATGTTGAGCAGTCCCTGACATAGCGAGCTTTCCAAAAACAAAGGCCCGCCGACAGAGCCGGCGGGCCGAGGTTCAGGATCGTGTTGAGGTCTACTCCGCCGCCACGGCAGGGGGGATGTCCGTGGTGTCCTCAGTATCCTCAAGGCGTTCGCCTTTGCCCATGGCCGTTGTGCCGTCCTGCGCCGCCGTTTCTTCGCCAGCTGTCGGATTGGATCCGCGCAGCGGTTCCGGCAGCCAACCGGTCTCCGTGAGCAGAACTTCGGCCTCACGGGCCATGTCACCCTTCCTCAGGTGCGCGATGCGCTCCGCCGCGCGCGCCCCCTTCGCCTCGCTCACCGCCTGCAGTATCCGCGCCTTGGTCACTCGGCCGAGGAAATTATCCACGGTCGGCGCCCACCCGGCCGCCGCCATGTCGAGGTCGACGGCGCGGGCGAGCTGATCGGCATGGTTGAGCGCGCGCGGGCGCCGGTTCCAGGCTTCATGAACGGCGTTCACCGACAGGCTCACAATATGGGCGAACAGGCCGGAGCGACTGTCGTTGTCCCATTCCTCCAGCGCCTCCCATAGACAGACCGATTCCTTCGGCAGGACCTTGGCCCAGCCCTCATGCCGGGCATGGATTGCCGCGGCCGACATACTGTCATTCAACCCTGGCGCCTGCGCATTGAAAGTCACGCTCTTCAGGTCGAGCTCGAGGCAGCTATCCGAGCCATAGCGGTAGAAGCTCTTCAACGTCAGGACATGCAGGGCGGCGAGGAAGGCGACATCGGGCCGCTCACCGAGCGCCTGGCGCAGGCCGAGCGTACGATGCGAGGTCAGCTCGGTCATCAGCCGGTCCGAGATGGGAGACAAACCCTCGTCCTCCTCGGGATCGGAGATCGGCACCTCCGTCATGACGGCTTCGCCGGTGCCCGTGGTCGCCGACACGGCAGGGTGCGCGCCAGCGTCCTCCGCGTCGCGTTCCGGCTCCTCCGACAACTCGTCCTCGGGCCGCACATAGCCGCGCTCGATGCGCACCGCACCATCATGGGCGATGCTGACGAAGGCGCCGGCGCGCGCCACCTCCGCCGGATCGAAGGTGATCGGACGCGCCTCGAAAGCTTCGATCGCCGTCTCGATCTCGCCGAGCCGCGCATCGACCTCGTCCGGCAATTCGTCCGCCTCGGCATAGGTATCGGACAGGCGATCATATTCCGCCTGCAGAGCGGCGCGGCTGGCCTCTTCCTCGGCGGTGAGCGGGAGGGTCTCACCGCGCAGCTGGCGCAGACCGTAGGTGTGGCCATAGGCGAAGTCGGGTGCCATCTCGACCCATTTCCATCCCTCGGTAGCGACAGCGTCGGCGTCGGTCTTGAGCTTCTCGGCCACCAGCCGGTCGACGAGAGCGACATCCTGCAGCCAGCCGCCGTCATCGCCCTGGAACAGGTCGCGCAGGATGGTGCCGCCAGATTCGACATAGGCCTCAAGGCCGATGAAATAGGCGCGCTTGTCGCAGGCTCGGACCGCCCCTTCGGTCAGCATGCGGCGGATCGCATAGGGCTGCTTGTCATAGGAGGTCTTCAGCCGCTCGAAGACCTGTTCCTGGCGCGCATGATCGCCAGACACAGTGAAGGCCATGAGCTGATCGAGCGTCATGCCGTCCTCGGCATAGACATCGAGCAGCTCCGGCGAGACCGAGGCAAGCTTGAGGCGCTGCTTCACCACGCCGACGGAGACGAAGAAGGTGGCGGCGATCTCCTCCTCGGACTGGCCCTTCTCGCGGAGCGCCAGAAAGGCGCGGAACTGGTCGAGCGGATGCAGCGGCGCGCGCTGGACGTTCTCGGCGAGCGAATCCTCCTCGGCGATGCCGCCCTCCCGGATGACGCAGGGGACCGGCGCCGTCTTGGCAAGGCGCCTCTGCTTCACCAGCCGTTCCAGCACCCGATAGCGCCGCCCGCCGGCGGGAATCTCGAACATTCCAGTCTCGACGCCGGCCTGATCGACGACGGGGCGGACGCTGAGGCCCTGCAGCAGGCCGCGGCGAGCGATATCCTCGGCCAGTTCCTCGATCGAGACCCCGGCCTTGATGCGCCGGACGTTCGACTGGCTGAGCAGGAGCTTGTTGAAGGGGATGTCACGCGAGGGCGAGAGCGTGATCTTTTGAACAGTGGTCGCCATGGAAGGCACCTCCGCGACGGGCGGCCGGGAGCCTCTCTCTCGGCCTCCAACCCGTCACGAAGCGCAGCGCCGCCCTCTCACTCTGGAGGGCGACGCCGCAGAACCGCAGATCCGCAAAAGCGCAAAGCCGGAGACACGGCTGTCCGCATCTCCGGCTTTCCGGAAGTCAGACGGCTCGATCGAGCAGCTTCTTGGCCCGGCCCTCGAGGTCGAGCCGCGCATCCTGGTGCGGCTTGTCGCGTGCGACGGCAGTGATGCCCTGCACGAAATCAAAGATGCTCTCGGGCTTACGCCCTTCTTCGGCCAGCACCGTGTCGATGATCTTGGCCGTCTCCGCCTTGGAGAAGCCCCGGTTGCGCAGGAAGTCGCTGCGGTCCTCGTCGGTGCGCGCGACGATCTTCTCCCGTGCAGCCCTGATGCCATTGACGAAGGGCATGGGCGAGGAATTGGCGAAGCGGGTGAGTGCCGGCGCTGCCTCGTGCGCGAAGCGGGAGGCAGCGTATTTGGAGTGGCGGATGGTGATCTCCTGGAAATCCTCGACGCCCCAGAGATTGCGGTTCTGGCACACAGCACGCAGATAGAAACTCGCGATGCCGAGCGTCTTGGCCCCCACCTCTGAGTTCCAGCAGTAGAACCCGCGGAAATAGAGGTCCGGCGAGCCGTCGGGCAAACGCCCCGCCTCGATCGGGTTCAGATCGTCGACGAGGAAGAGAAACACGTCACGGTCGGAGGCGTAGAGCGTCGTCGTATCCTTGCTGATGTCGACACGCGGATTGTAGACGCCCGTCGACCCGTCGAGCACGCCCGGCACCTTCCAGCGCGTGTCGCCGGTGCCATTGCCGGCGATACGCTGCACCGCCTCGACCAGTTCGTGATCATAGATGCGGCCATAGTCCGGGCCGGTCACCGCACGCAGCTCGACGCGGCCATTGGCGGTCTCATAGGTCTTGATCTGCTCGGCGCGGTGCGCGGTCAGGCCATATTGCAGATTGATGCCGGCGAGCGCCGCCGGGAGATTGCGCAGATAGGCGGCGGGCGCGCCGACCTGGGTAGCAAGCTGGCCGAAGCTCCAGTGCGTGGGCGCGACGGGCGCATCCGCCCCGGGCAGCACCAGCGCCAGCCGCTCGGCATTGGAGCGGCTTGCCTCCACATGGATGCGGGACGTCTCCACCAGGCGCGACCGGCTGTGATCGGCCCGGCCCCGCACCATCGCAGCCAGCTCGCCGAGCGACAGGAAGCGCTCGTCATCTGGCCGCCTGAACCACTCCGAAGACACGCGGCCAACCCGCTCGCCGCGCGTGACATCCACCTTGTAGCCGCCGCCAGCGGCGTGACCGACATCCAGGACCTGCATGTTCATGGGGATCAACCTCCATGACGGGCGCCGGCAGCCTCTCTCCCAGCACTCAACCCGCCACGAAAATCCCGCCCGGACTCTCGCTTTGAGGGTACGTGGTTGCCCGACGAGACGACCTACGGGCCACCGACGTCGATCGGCAGATAACAGTTCATAGTCGCAACGGACCTGCACGCGCGGCTATAAACGACATTGCCCACTGATGGATCGTCGCTGAGTCGGCCGGGTCTTCAGTGACGTGACAAGACCTACAGGCTGCGTCGATGGCCGTCGGCCAACCAGCCTCCGCTGATGGATGAAGCGACATTGCTGACACGTATCGCGGAAGCGGGCTGCTATGAATATACTAAGCTGGAAATAGTGAATGTCCCGAATCGTCCATTCACTGACAACATGTATGCCTAACCGCCTTAGGCGCGGAGGTGCGATGCTGAGCTCCGATAGATCCGAATTTACTTCTAATACCGGCTTTGCATTCTCATTATTCGAGCGCTTAAAAAACTCGACTGAAGAATATCTTCATTATAAATGACCAAGGATTTTGTGTGTCAAACGCTGTAGATACTTACCGCTGGTTAGGGGTCATGGCCGCGTGCGGAGCCACGGCGTTATCCATCGCGGCTTCTGCTGAAAATCTAGTGGCCTATATGTTTCAGCCCCGATGGTTCTGGATCCTCGGTGGAGCGTTCGTGGCAGGCGTCTGGGCCTACCAACAGCTGACGATGGGGCCGAAAATGCTGTATGCCTTTCATCACTGCCGAAATCTTTGCCGCTACTGCTGGATCATCGGAACTGTGGCTCCCTTAGCTGCCGTCCTTCTCGGTGGCGTTTTCTCTTCGCTATCGACGAGTCAACTCACCCACCAAAGCGCGGCATATTCGACAGTGGCGGGTCTGTTTCTCATGTCCCTGACCACGATTGTCCAGCGCCTTGCCGAAGCGACGGCGTCCCGCTGATGGCGCAGGTGAGCCGCTCGCGTGAAAAATCGGACCGTGAGGGAAGCAGGCGCTTCAAAAATAGGATTCGACCCCGGCCAATCGCATCCCCAGCGATGTCCCTATTGCGCGCTTATCCGACCTGCCGTTCCGACGCTGTTTGACAAGCGCGCGCGCCAGCCCGCATCGGCAGGCATGACAGGCGCGCGACCCGCGTCCTTTCCCTACCCCCCGATAGAAACACGACACGGCTTTCTGGGGTCGGTGCGTGTTCGAGGCTCGCGTCAGCCTCTTCATCCGGGGGACGAAGATCACAGAGGACGCTCGTCGTGCCACCGGCCTCAGGCGGCGCCACGAAGCTCGAGGCGCCGGGCCGCTTGCTTGTCCCTCCCCTGCGGGAGCTGACAATCGGCCGTGACCTCCTGGGTGATCACCTCGAATTTCTGCAATATGTGCGGCCCAAAGGTGTGGATCAACGGAATGTCGGCGGCGTCCCGGCCTCTCGCGACCAGGATGCGGCCGATACGCGGCACGTTATGGCGGGCGTCGAACGTGTACCAATTGCCCCCGAGATAAGCCTCGAACCACGCATTATAGTCCATAGGGGTGGGATCGCGCGGGACACGGATATCGCCCAGGAAGCCGTTGCAGTACCGCGCGGGGATATTCATGCAACGGCATAGCGCGACAGCCAGATGGGTGAAGTCGCGGCACACGCCGACTTGCTCGTCCATAGCCTGGGCTGCCGTGCGTGTGGCCCTAGCGCACTGATAGTCAAAACGAATCCGGTCGTTCACATAGTTGCAGATCCGCTGGACCCGCTCCCAACCCGGAGCCGTAGTGCCGAATAGCTGCCACGCGGTCGCGGAAAGCTCGTCGACTTCGCAGT
Organism: Ferrovibrio sp.; assembly: GCF_025869515.1. Classification (GTDB taxonomy): domain Bacteria; phylum Pseudomonadota; class Alphaproteobacteria; order Ferrovibrionales; family Ferrovibrionaceae; genus Ferrovibrio. Next base: position 5,530 of record NZ_JAOZVR010000126.1, on the reverse strand, counting down.
ACCGGCTGGACAGCATATAGGTGAGCACTTCCGAGGGCAGATCCTCGGCGAAGGCCTCCCGGGCATGGCGATCGACCTGGTCTCCCGTGCCGGTGTCCCGCACGATCAGGTCGTTGGTGAACGCAGCGCCCCCGGGCGGCACGACGAGGCGACGGCAGCGATTGCCGAAGCCGTCGGTATATTCGCCCCGGGGTATGTCGCGGGCATCCGTCAACGACGTCACGGCGTTATGGGGTCCATTGACGATGTCCGCATCGCGGCTGGGGTGCGGATCGAGGAGAAGAATGGCGGGGGTCGGCTGAGAACACACGACTTCGATCCGGTAACAGCAGCGGATTTCCATGGCAACGTTCCTCGCCTTTGCCTGACATGCTCAGCCAACCTCCTTCAAGGCCTGAAGGTTCCGCGCGTCGATGGCACGATAAGACGGCTGGCGCTGTCGATTCAAATGCGATGATAGCCGTCGCCACTAACGCTTCCTCTCGCAATACAGGCGACCGATCCAACACCCATGTCGCTCAGGCGAGCCGGCCCGCCTCCTCAGTCCTCGTCCGGTTCCGACATGGCGGATGCCTGTCCGTCATGTTGCCCACTCCGAAGTCCCGGCGCAGAAAGGCATGTTTGGATCGATCGGCATGACGAAATGCACGAGGCGTCGCCTCGCCGTCCGCTCGGTGGCAGGCCCGAAGAGCGAATTGGCATCGCGACGACGCCTATGCGATCTGACGCCAGACGCTGCGTGACAGCGGGCAGCGCTGTGGCAATCCGGCGGGAATGACAATGTGGCGATGGGCACCGTGAACGGGTCGACGACCAGAAGGGTGATGGCTTTACTCAACCCGATCAGGCCGGCCCAGACGTTTCGTGGCCATTTCGGCAGTCGAACGCGCCAGCCTGCCCGGTCTCGCGGATCGGCAGAAGGTCAGCTACGAGATCGAGACCGATAAACGGTCCGGCAAGACGTCAGCCAGCAGCCTGCAGGTAAAGTGAGGACGCGAACTTTCCGCGCCCCTTCACGAATTCCCCTGCAACACGCAGCGAGTCCTTTCATGTGAGGGAAGCGCTCCGGTGGCAGCGATCACTCGGCCGCGTGGACGCGCGCCTGTGAAGCGATTACCGCATCCGCCACGTCATGACTGGTTCGGATTCTCGCAAATTCTCCACTGCCTAACGGATGCGCTTCAGCAAAGCGCCGCACGCACTCCTCCGCCTCGTCGAGGCGATCAAATGGCTCCGCATTTATCTGGTCTACAGGCACCAGCCCACGCCAGCGAAATACATCATATCTGGGCATAAAGCGCCCCCGCCTCCCGGAAAACTCCAGCGTAACATGAGTGAGGACGACGTGGGGAGGCATCAAGCTCGCGCGAAGGCTCTATTCGACCCACCATTGCACATCCTCCCCTTTGGAGAAGGCGCGCCTGACGGAGCTGAACTCCGGTCGTGCATCACTGATGATCAGCACTCCAAGAGGGCGCCACTCGTTCCGATCGAGCCGCGGGCGATAGATGCAGCGTAGCAGTCGAAGTGCTGGCAGCTCTACGTGCCGGTATTGGCTGGCCAGGATGACGTCCGGCATTTTCCCCTCACTCTTCGCCCTTGCCGCAGATCGGCAAGGAACGCCACGCAGAAGTCAGGCCGCGCAGACCGCCCCCCTGACGCCACCGGCGCCGATCGGTTGGCAAAACGGCCCTCGCAAGCTGTCGAGAGTTGGCGCGCCAATGACCAACAGAAGGCCTCCCGCCGGTCGCGGACCGACGGCAGACCTGCCACAGCCTATACAGGAGCAAGCGCGATGCCCGCCTTGCTGCAGGCCAGCCGAACCGCATCACGCGACTCATCGCTACCGGCGATGGCCGACACGGTGAAGACGTCGTGAAACAGGTAGCCGGTGAAAGGAAGCTTGCGGTCATTGCGTGGGCTGACGCTGACGATGCCGCATACCGTGATCTCGCCCTTGTCGGAGCGTGTGGCCGACAGTAGCTCGAACCTCGCAGAGGCTGGATTGGTGATGCTGACTTTTACACCTCGCTCAACCATCGCACGCTGCGCCGCCGTCAACTCCAGAGCTGCGGGCAAGGCGACCTGATCAGGGCTGGCAGCAGGCAATTCACAGCCCGCTAGCGCCAGCGAGGTCAGCATGACGCAAGTGAATCGCATGGTGATTCCTCTCTCTCTTTTCCCCAAAAGAGTAACGCGTCCCCGAGCCGCGCGCGACGAAACCGGCGGCTCTCATTCGACCCCGCCACCACTCCACCGAGACCGAGCGCGCTCTTACGCCATCTCCGGCATGCAGGCCCGGCATCACTTCCAACAAGGTGCCATGAATCAAAGCCAGCCCGGCACCGTTCGGGGGCCGGACGACGACCGGCATTGCGCAATGGCGCGTTCTGTCTGCAGCCGCCCAACCTCGACGGCTCATTGCTCTGACACGTCGGGCAGGCAGGGACACGGGGTGGGTGCCAAAGCCCAGATTGTCGCCCCGCGCCTCAGGCGCTATTGAAGTCCGCCGCTCCTCTGTTCGACTCGACGGATGGATCGGACGGGCCGGGCGCGCCATTGCCCCAGGCATGCGTTCGGCCCGTACCACCCTCCCCCCGGGCGTGAATATTGACCCTTGCTCGTGCTGAGCCCGATCCAGCGGCGGCGCTAGGATGACGCGCGTGACGTTGCACCGTTTGAATGTATTCTGATGAAGATGAACAGATACATCTAGGACAACGCGCAATGGATTGGCTTGATTGGGTGGTCGCGATATTCGGCGGCTGGTTTACCGTCAGCGTCGCGCTCGTCTGGCTGGTCGGCCACCGGAACAGCTAGCCAACCGGCCGATGCGGGGCGCATTGCGTGCCCAGTCGTTCAGGGGACGCTCATGCCTCCCGGCTCCATGCTCGTGACCTATGGCCTCATCAGGAGCGTGCGCGGCGTTCGCTCGAGCGTCAGCCATTGAGGCCAACCGAACATCGCTTCGAAGCCGACACAGAACGCCGCCACCACGACCACGATCGCGATAACGAGGGCATGATCGCGCGAGGGCCGCTTGCGCAGCCAAAATGCCATGCGCAGAAGGAACTGAAGGAGGGCGTCCATCGAGGCAGGATAGCCGTCCGCAACGGGACGCAGAAGTCGGTGGAGAGGCATATTGGTGGAGGTTGGTTGCGCGGCGAGGCAGGGCATGACCGTCACGCTCCCATCCCCCGACAGCCGATCATGCGTGGCGCCTCACCAAGCGCCTTGGCCGCGATGGACGCCGACACGGCCTGTGCCAGATGCCCCGTCCGGTTCGCGCATCTTGGGCATGACCGCATGCCACGCGCTGCGGGCCATCTGCTATGGTTCGCAGCGAACTCAGCTTCGCCGGCCCTATGATCGGTACAATAAGCCATGATGTTCAAATGTGTGACAATGTGCCTTGCTTTTGTCGGCCTGACGAATGCGGCCGGCGCTGAGATCTGTATGGTGGAGATCACCCGTCGGAACCCACCCAATGGCTTTTCGATGACGGTCCTGTGCGAGGCGAATGTATCTGCCTGCCACGCTCGCGCGCCGCGTGGTCTGTGTATGAAAACGGCGAATGACCCCAATATCCTCGAGCGGCACTGCACGGTCGTGAAGACGTGCACGCCGCGATAAAATCGGTCGCTGCCGGCGACCGACACATATCCTTGGCACCCCACCATGTCGGGGCGCAGGCTCCGATCTGCATTCATGGCCGCGGTTTCGAGCGGCCTTTGGGCGACTGTAAGGATGTTTCTCCAAATGGATGGCGCATCTGTGATCCGGGCTGTGCGTGGCGCGGCCACAGGACAGGAAGGTCGGCGCATTCTGGGTATCTCTGGCGGACTTGCGGGCAGTCTCGCGATCGACACCAATCGACCCGGCGACTTTCGACACTGGGGTCTGATCGCCGATTCATCCCCCCTATCGGAACCGTAATCAATGATGTTCCGCCACCGACCTTCCGTTGAGCTCGGGAAGGCCAGCACAGCGTCACAAAAGTGAGAGCTTCAGACGCACTACTGATGAAAATCGAGCCGCCAGCGGCAAGTGGCGCCACCCCTCTCCGGCGACACGGGCTTGCCATGTCTCACCTTGCATACTGTGTCCGGGTCGCGTCGCCGCCGCTGATCTTTACCCTCAGGGCAACCGTGCCGACATCCGCCAGCATATGGCCACGCAATCAAGAGCGACGAGGCGAGATCCGTTGACGAGGTAGCCGTCCGGTTGTCGATGACGGCATCGGTCGCCGATCATGATGCTCCGGCAGGCATCGTTACTCAAATGGCGAACCGACCCCACCGGATGCCCTTTGTGCCGATCATCCGAAATTTCCCTCAGCCGCGCTGCCGGCAAGTTCTTGCCTCATCCTGCCAATCGCCTCGTGAGCTCGCTCCCGTCCGAGCGTTACGAAGCCCGTCGTACCGGGCGATGCCGCCGCAACCAGCCTTTCGGCCTCGGCCGGCAAATGATCCAGATAGGCCTCGCAGGCCATGAGATAGGCCAGAGGCTGCAGATTAAACAGTTGCCTTGCGATAGGACGAACGCGCTCGGGCCGTGTTTCCCCGGCGAGGATATAGGCCAGCTCATATGGCTTCGTGCCATGGAAATGAAGAATAGTCGGCGGCATCGACGCACCGCCAAAGGGGCGCCAATTCAGGGCTTGAGACAATTGAGTCCAGCGGCCGGTGAAGAATTTGTTCAATGCACCCTGGTCATAAAACCCACCATCCCCATGAAAATAGAAATCGTTCAATCTGGAAAACTCAACCAATGACGCACGCTCCGCTCCAAATCTTGGGACATTCAATAGCATGACACCAGAATTGAAGATCTTATTATATGGCGTAGGCGTCGTTGTAGTGGATGCGTATTCAGGAACCGCAGCCAATATATCTGGCTTCATACCAACAATATTAGGCATTGAGAAAAAAATAACATCGCAATCAGTATAAATAACGTATTCATCATTCTGTTCGACCAATGGTATATCCAACCGAAGATAGGCACCTCGCGCCACACTGGGGACATAGCCGAACTGCACCTTGGCACCATCAATCAAATGGGCTGCGCCACTGCGATGATAGTGGATGTTCACACCGATCGAAGACAAATACTCCGTTATTTCATTCTTCGACCCATCATAGATAAGATGAGCCTCGAGGTCCGTATTCTTTAACGCAGAATGGGCCGCGACGAGGACGATCTCCGCAAATCCCAGCAAGCCCGCGTCGTTGAGGCAAAAATACCACTTCATTCAGCACGACTTTTCCGACATTCGCGGCCCGGGTAGACCAATTTTACGTTCAATTTCCTATTATTCTCTTCCCCGTAGCATAACCTCGCGATGCTGAGAAGCGAGGCCCTCGGTACCGGCCTGTCTCGCCGCCCCTCGCCCGCGGCGCTCAAGTTGGCGAGGCTTGTCATGGTGCTGGCCCACGCGCGAACATCCGTATCGCCCCCCCCATCTGACGTGCATACCTTCGCGAAAGGTGACCGAGAACAAGTCGACTATCTTCGGTCGAAGGTATCG
>NZ_JAOZVR010000125.1 GCF_025869515.1 Ferrovibrio sp. | reverse complement strand
ATTTTTTTGCGTCAGCGACAACAGGCCGCGCTGCCGGCCTCGCCGGCGGCGTCATCCAGGCCGCTCAGATCATCGAGAATGGGACAGTCCGGCCGCGCATCGCCATGACAGGCCTCGGCCAGATGCTGCAGGCTGCGTTTCATCGCCTGCAGTTCGGCGATCTTGCGGGTCAGTTCCCCGATATGCTTGAGCGCGATATCCTTCACCGCCGCCGAGGGCCGCGCATCGTCCTGCCACAGGCCGAGCAGCAGGCGGATATCCTCCAGCGCGAAGCCGAGATCGCGGGCGCGGCGCACGAAGCGCAGCAGATGCACGTCGCGGTCGCTGTAGACGCGGTAGCCGCTTTGCGTGCGCCCGGCCGCCGGCATCAGACCGATGCTTTCGTAATAGCGGATCATCTTGGCGCTGACACCCGAACCCGTGCTGGCCTGACCGATATTCATGTTCATGCCTCCCGAGGCTTTGTTTCACCGGGCCGGGGCCGCCAGCGCCGCAGCAGCAGCGCATTGGTCAGCACCGAGACCGAACTGAGTGCCATCGCCGCACCGGCCAGCATCGGATCAAGCAGGCCGAAGGCGGCGAGCGGAATGCCGATCACGTTATAGCCAAAGGCCCAGAGCAGATTCTGCCGGATGCGGGCATCGGTGGCGCGTGCGATGGCGATGGCATCGGCCACCAGCAGCGGATCGCCGCGCATCAGCGTGATGCCCGCGGTCTGCATGGCAACATCCGTACCGTTGCCCATGGCGATGCCGAGATCGGCGCTGGCCAGCGCCGGCGCGTCGTTGATACCGTCGCCCACCATGGCAATGTCGCCGCCGGCGTGTTCTCTGAGCCGTGCAATCGCCGCCGCCTTGTCTTCCGGCAGCAGGCCGGCCTGCACCTCGTCGATGCCGAGCCGCGCCGCGATGGCGCCCGCCGCCGCCGGCGCATCGCCCGACAGCATCGCCACGCGCAGGCCCATCGCCTTCAGGCCGGCGACCGCGGCAGCGGCATGGACCTTGGGTTCGTCGCCGAAGGCAAAATAGCCGAGCACGGCCTTGGTATCGTCATCGGCCAGCCAGGAGACGGTGCGGCCCTGGAAAGTCTGCTGGGCCGCCTGCGCATCGACCGGCCCCTGCACGGTGATGCCATGCTCCTGCAGCAGCCGCGCATTGCCGAGCAGCAGATGCCGGCCCTCGACGTGGCCGCAGACGCCGCGGCCGGGCTGATCGCGGAAATCCTGCACCGGCGGCAGGGGCTGAGCGCCGGCCTGATCCCTGGCCCGGGCGCGGATCGCGGTGGCCAGCGGATGTTCCGAGCCGGCCTGCAAGGCCGCGGCGAGGACCAGCAGGGCGGCTTCATCACCATCGACGGCATGGATCGCGGTCACCACCGGCCGGCCTTCGGTCAGCGTGCCGGTCTTGTCGAAGGCGACAAGCCGCAGGTTGCGCGCCTGTTCCAGCGCACCGGCATCGCGGATCAGGATGCCGTACCGTGCCGCCACGCCGGTGCCGACCATCAGCGCCGCCGGTGTGGCGAGGCCGAGCGCACAGGGACAGGCGATCACCAGCACCGCGATGGCATGCAGCAGGGCCATCTCCACATCGCCGCCGCCGAGGCTGAGCGTGACGGCGAAGGTGACCAGTGCGATGAAGATCACCACCGGCACGAACACGCTGCTGATACGGTCGACCAGCTGCTGCACCGGCGGCTTGCTGGCCTGCGCGCTTTCCACCAGGCGCAGGATGCCGGCCAGCATGGTCTCGCCGGCCGTGGCTTCGATACGCACGGCCAGCATGCCGTCGCGGTTGAGCGTGCCGGCGCGCACGGTATCGCCCGCCTGTTTCTCGACCGGCAGCGATTCACCGGTCAGCATCGATTCATCGACACTGGCACGGCCTTCGATGACGATGCCGTCGGCGGCAAAGGCTTCGCCGGCGCGCAGCAGCAGGATGTCGTCGGGCTGCAGCAGCGCCGTATCGACGGTTTCCTCGCTGCCGTCGGGCCCCTCTGCATTTTTCCGGCGCCGGCGCGCGGTGGAGGGGCGCAGCTGCAGCAGCGCACGCAGCGCCGCCGCCGTCTGGCCGCGCGCGCGCGCCTCCAGCCACTTGCCCAGGCGCACGAAGGCGATGATCGCCACCGAGCCTTCGTAATACAGATGCGGCTCCATGCCACCTTCGGGGCCATGCCCTGCATGTGCGCTGCTGGCGAACCAGAGCCAGGTGCTGAGCGCCCAGGCCGCCGTGGTCCCGAGCGCCACCAGCAGGTCCATGTTGCCGGTGCCGGCGCGCAAGGCGCTCCAGCCGGCGCGGTAGAAGCGCCAGCCAAGTATGAACTGCACCGGCGTGGCGATGGCGAACTGCGCCAGCGGCGGCAGCATCAGATCGGGACGGCCGAGCAGCGCGAAGATCATGCCGCCGACCAGCGGAAGGCTGAGCGCCAGGGTCAGCAGGGCAAGATTGCGATCACGCGCGATGGCCTTCGCCGCCGTTTCGGCGCGCAGCGCAACCGAGCGGGCGGCATCGTCAAAAGGGCGCGCCTCGTAGCCGGCCTTGCGCACGGCGTCGATCAGGACTGCGACATCGACAGCATCGCGCGGCGCCGTCACCTCGGCGGTTTCGCCGGCCAGGTTGACGCTGGCGCGGCTGACGCCCGGCACGGCGGCAAGCGCCTTCTCGACGCGGCCGACGCAGGAGGCACAGGTCATCCCGGCAATGCCGAGGCGGATCTGCATCTGCGGCACCTGGTAGCCGGCCTTTTCGACCGCCTGAACCGCGGCAGCCGGTGCGGCCGCGCCGGCAAAGACGACATGCGCCGTTTCGGCCGCCAGATTGACGCTGGCGCTCTGCACCCCCGGCAAAGCCCTGAGAGCACGTTCGACCCGGCCGGCGCAGGAGGCGCAGCTCATGCCGGAGACCGGCAGGTCGAGGGTATGGGACATGGACATGGAAACCGCCTTCAGACAGCGTTGCGCTGCCTGCCTAGATAAGGCTTCCCATTATGGGAAGGTCAAGACCGGGCTGTCTCCCCGGCGAAAATGTCTGAAAACCGGGCAAAGACAGCGCATGTTACAAAACTGATCAATTCTGACTTTCCCCAGTTTTTATCGGGCGTAATCAATTGATTACCATACAACCGGCCAGCGGCTTGATAGGGTGCCGGCCATGGATTTCCTGGCCACCCTGCCCACCGCCCTGACCGAGCCGAGCCGGCGTTTCTTCGCCGAATGGCATCGCTGGCGCGGCCCGGGCTGGCGTGAGCTGGGCCTGGTGCCGCAGCGCAGCGTGCTGGACACCGGCAAGCTGGGAGAATTGCTGCTGCGCTGCCTGCTGCTGGAAATCCGCGGCCGCGACCGGATTCCGATTCGCTTTGCCGGATCGCTGGTCGGCGACATGATCGGCACCAACCTGGCAGGCCGCGACTATCTCGATCTGACCGAACCGGAAAACCGCGCCCGCCGCGCCGCCCTGCTGTTCACCGAAGTGGCGCAGCCCTGTGCTGCCGTCATCTATTACTGGCTGCGCACCAGCAACGGCGCGATCCTGCCAGTCGAGCTGGTCTCGGCACCGCTGTGCGCCGATGGCGAAACCGCGCCTTCGCTGGTGCTGGCCTGCGCCACGCCGCTGATCCAGGGCGCCGACACTGTTCGCGCGGCGACGCCGGACTCCTATGCCGAGGGTGAGGGCCTGCGCTTCATCGATATCGGCGCCGGACTGCCACCGGTCGGCCCTGACATTCATGTTGCCCAGCGGGTACAGTGATCGCCATGGGCTCGCAATATTCATCGCACATCCGGTACGGCCTGCTGCCACAGACTCCTGAGGCGGGCTTCGAACCGGCGCGGCCGAGCGGCGCGGAGGCCCTGCTGTCGGACGACAGCCGGCAATTGCTGACCGCGTGGAAAACCTGGCGTGGCGAGCGCCTGCTGCCGCACCGGCGCGATATGGACCTGGTCTCGATCGCCCGGCTGATGCCCAAACTGGTGCTGCTGGAAGCCTTCGGCCCGCAGCGCATGATCTTTCGCCTGGCCGGCACCGAAATCGAAACTATCACCGGGCTGCGGCTGATGGGACGCGACCATATCACCCTGGCCGCACCGGAAGATCGTGCTCTGCGCAGCCGCCTGCTGTGGGGCGCGGCGAGCCAGCCCTGCGGCGCCGTTGCCTTCCACAGCTTTCCGCATCCCGATTCCGGCCGGCCGCACCAGATCGAGAGCTTCGTGCTGCCGGTCCTGCCCAATGACAGCACCGCGCCGATCCAGCTGATCGGCGTGGCCAGCCGCCTGCCGGTCCTGGAGATCGGCAGCCACCTGACGCTGCCGCTGGAGCGCGCGGCTGCGACGCAGCATTTCATCGATATCGGCGCCGGCATTCCGGCCCTTTGACGGTGTGCGGCTAGCGCCGCATCACCCCGTCATCCACACTGACATCGAACCGGATGTCGGATAAGGCCTCGGCCAGCAGATCGATGCTGCCCGGTTGCCAGCCGCGGTAACAGCCGGTGATCAGCACATGATCCTGCCTCGGCACAAGCGCCGCGCCGAAGACGATTCTGACTGCAACCTCGACCGGCAATACCATGCCGCGACGATTGCCGAACATCGGGGATACAATTGTCGTTGCGGTGCATTGATCGCTGTGCCGCCCCAGGCTCTGCGTCAGGAACGGCGGCAGAGTCGGGTTCGGCGCGGAATCCGGATGCACGACAATCAGCTTGCTGCCGCGGAATGCCGTGATGCAGGCCGCCATGGCTTCGGGGTATAGCGCCAGCGTCGGAAACACCACGATCAGATTCGCGGCGGCGTCCGGTGCGGTCAGGCGCTGCGCGGCTGCCGTCATGCCGCCGCCTCGTTGTGGAAGAAGCCGATCAGAGTCGTCAGTTCGCGGGACTGCTGCGCCAGGGTCTGCGTCGCCGCACTGGTCTCTTCGACCAGCGCACCGTTGCGCTGGGTCATCTCGTCCATGCTGGCGACGGCCGTGTTGATCTCCTGCATGGCGCGTGCCTGTTCGCTGCTGGCCGTGGCGATCTCGGCGACGATATCGTTGACCTGTTTGACCGCCGTAAGGATTTCCTCAAGCGCCGTGCCGGTCTGACCGACCAGCTGCACGCCGCTGCGCACCTGGCTGTTGGACGCCTGGATCAGCGTCTTGATATCCTTCGAGGCATTGGCCGAGCGCTGTGCGAGCGCGCGCACTTCCTGCGCCACCACGGCGAAACCCTTGCCGGCCTCGCCGGCGCGGGCCGCTTCCACCGAGGCGTTGAGTGCCAGCAGGTTGGTCTGGAAGGCAATCTCGTCGATCAGGCCGATGATATCGCCGATCTTCTGCGCACTGCCTTCGATTTCGCCCATGGCAGCAACCGCTTCAGTCACCACCCGGCCGCCCTTGGCCGCCGCTTCGCGGGCGATGGCGGCGCGCTGACTGGCCGCAGTGGCGCTGTCGGCATTCTGTTTCACCGTTTCGGTGACTTCATGCATGGCGGCGGCCGTCTGTTCCAGGCTGGCAGCCTGGCTTTCGGTCCGCTGTGCCAGATCCTGCGCGCCGGTGGCGATTTCGTCGGAGGCGCCATTCACATTGGTGGCGGTTTCGCTGATGCGACCGGTGATTTCACGCAGCTTGTCCACCGTGGCATTGCAGTTGTTCTGCAGTTGCCGGAACTGGCCCTGGTAACTGCCGTTCATGCGGCTGCCGAGGCTGCCTTTGGCCAGCGCGCCAAGCACCGCATCGACATCATCGACCGTGGTGGACACGGTTTCGAGCAGCCCGTTGATGCCCTGGGAGACATCGCGCATGAAACCGCTCTTGCCATCGAGGCCGACGCGGCGGGCGAGATCGCCCTGCTGCGCCGCTTCGACCAGGCCGGCAACCTCTGCCTGCACCGCATACTGCTGGGTCATGTCGCGCCATTCCACCGCAGTGCCGAGCCGTTTGCCGGTAGTGTCGAAGACCGGCACGGCGGTCAGATCGAAACGGCGGATACCGACTTTGATCGAGGCGTTATAAGGCTTGTCGAGGGCCTGAAGCATGCGCTGCTGATGCGCGGGATTCTTGTGGAAGAGGTCGATACTCTTGCCGACCATGGCGGCTGGATCGAATTGCGGCAGCTCCTTGCGGATATCGTCGCCAGCCACCCTGAACATCTCCATCGCCGCGCGATTGACGAGGACGATGTTATTCTGCTCGTCTGCCAGCATGACGCAGGCGGTGATGCTGCCCAGTGTCTCGCCGGTCTGCAGGCCGCGCACGATGCGGTCGCGGATGTCCTCGGCGGCGGTCAGGGCGGCGCCGATCTCGTCACCGCGATCCTTGCCGGTGGTGTCGATATCGACCTTGCCCGAGATGAGATCGGTCAATGCGGCTGTGAGGCGCTGGATCGGCCGCGCCAGGGCTGCGCCGAACAGCAGGCCGATGCCGACCGATCCGGCCAGAGCGGCAGCGAACAAACCCCCCAGGATCAGAGCGATCTGGTTGATGGTTTGATACACCACTGCGGCCGGAACGCGGACCAGGACCGACCAGTTCAGTCCGGGATAGTCATAGGCGCCGGTGCTGTGATGATAGCCGGCAACCTGAAGGATTTTCTTGCGGGCATGCTCGGATTCCATGGCGCCGGCCTTGCCGGCTATCGCGAGCCTGGCGACTTCCAGACCGGCCTCGGCCAGATTGAGTTTGTTGAGCACCGTCCAGTCGCGCTGATATGCGCCGCCCGCCATCTTGGCCGGATCGTAATCGACGATCACGGCACCGCGCGGATCGAGCAGCGTGATTTCCGCTCCCGGCATGCCACCATTGGCGAGCCCGCCGGCCGTCTGCTGCACAATCTGCTCGACCAGGTCGAAACCGGCGAAATTGGCCCATACCGCAACGGTCTTGCCCGCCTCGTCGACCACCGGTGCGGCGAAGATCATGGCGTAATCGTCGCCGTTATAAATCTGCGTCAGTTCCGGATGCCGGGCCGGCTGTTCGACCACGCTGCCGGTGAACCCGTTCTTGCCCTGGAGGAATTTGCCGTCCAGCGTCGCGCGCAGCCAGGATGCGGTGGCATAGCTGCGCTGATACAGCGCCTCGGTGGCCAGCGCCTTGCCGGCCGCGGATTTGGAATTGACCGCCAGCACCTTGCCCTCCGGCGAGACCAGCAGCATGAGCTTGTAGATGCCGTAATTCGCCGTGTAGCGGTTCATCGCCACCACCAGCGGATTGCCGGCACCCGGCTGGGCCCAGTTGGCAGGATCGGTGGCCGCGCTGTTGTAGCCGAAAGCCTGCACATCGCCGTAGCGCTCGAACAGGTTGCGGTCGATCACGTCATTGACGGTGGCTGCCGCCGTGGCGATCCGTGTCGCCTCCTCATGCCGGATATCCTCCGCCTCGATCCACAGGGCGATTGCAACCAGCAGCAATGGCAGCAGGGCAAAGGCGATCAGGGCGATCACGATCTTGCTGCGGATCGGCAGGGCAGACAGGAAAGTCTGGCGGCGGCGCATCTTCCGGGAATCCTTCAGGGACGGAGGCAATCGATGACATGCGAACGAACGCACGTTGTCCCTGAATAGGCGCTGTGTTATCCTTATGTTACCAGTTACTTCTTGGCAACGTTATCGCCAGAAAACTGCAGTTTCGTTTCGAGTCGCTAACGCGTTATGGTGGTATTTCTTCAACGGGCTGGCGGTTTGCTAAATTTCCGCTAGTTTGCCTGAATAACTACTACCTGCGACATCGCAGGCACGGGCAGGGAGGCTGAAGCTCTGACATCGCATCCGAATGGCGACCGGCACAGCATTTTGCTGATCGAGGATTCGATGCCGGTGCGCGCTGCTCTGCGTGCAGCCCTGGAGGCTGCCTCCTACACCGTGCTCGAAGCGCCCAATGGCGAAGACGGCCTGACCATGATTTCCAAGGCCGATCTGCTCATGCTGGATCTCGGCCTGCCGGGCATCAGCGGTTTCGATGTGCTCGAAAGCCTGCGCCGCAACTCCGCCATGCCGGTGATCGTGCTGTCGGGCCAGGAAGAGGTCGATGCGAAAATCCGCGCCCTCGATCTGGGTGCCGATGATTACGTCACCAAGCCCTTCGATGCCGGCGAATTGCTGGCCCGCGTGCGCGCCGCTTTGCGCCGGGCCCAGGAAAGTGCCGCCAAGAACGGCACCACCATCGTCACCATCGGCCCCTTCGTGATCGATTCACTGACCGGCGATACCCGGCGCGACGACCGGCCGGTGCGGCTGTCGCCGATGGAGGCGCGTTTCGTGAAGATGCTGGCCCAGAAAAGCGGCCAACCGGTCGGCACCAAGCAGCTCACCATCACGCTCTGGGGCAACGACAATGCCGAGATGCGCCAGGCGCTGCGCGTGCTGGCCCGCAAGGTGCGCTGCAAGCTGGAAAAAGACCCCGACGCGCCGCGTTTCCTGCTCACCGAACCGCGACTGGGCTATCGCCTGATCAATCCGGAAGGCGCTGTCACCGCCTGAATCCGTTCCTGAATCCGTTCACGGCGTCTGCGCCGGCGCTGCGGATTTCGCGGCCCTGATTTGCACAGAGTGCATGGCGGATATCAGTGCCCGGGAATTTCTCATTCCAGTCCAGAGAGTTGTCCGCGCGCCCGGTCGCCGCGCTCCGCCTCGCCGCTGCGTTTCACTTAAATGTGCCCGGCTGGCGGCGTGAAAAGCCGACCACCCTCTTGGCAAGCCGATCCGGCCATCCCATATCTTTTGCATGGCGACGGCGCCTTGCCGTTGCCGGTCTCGAAAGATCCCCCCCTTTCAGAGGCCACAATGGCGCAGAGTTTATTGCGCAAAACGCCCGGCTCGCCCCCCGACCGGGCGTTTTCTTTTGCCCCCATGGCTGCGCTTCGCCGGCATTTCATCGCATGCAGGATTGGGTTTCCTCCGCAGTCTGATAATATGCGGCGCAGAGGATACGGCGAGACATCCATATGACCCAGCACCCCACCATCGACCCTGCCGTGCTGCAGCAGCGCAAGGCCTATTACGACAAGATCGGCGCCCGCAAACTGGCGCCGCTGTGGGAAGTGCTGCATGCGCTGGTGATCGCGCAGCCGAAAAGCGCCTGCCAGCCGGCGCTGTGGCGCTATGACGACCTGCGCGACGACATCATGGAAGCCGGCCGGCTGATCACGGCGAAGGAAGCCGAGCGCCGCGTGCTGATCCTGGAAAATCCCGGCATGCCCGGCCAGTCGCGCATCACCACCTCGCTCTATGCCGGGCTGCAGCTGATCCTGCCGGGCGAAGTGGCGCCGGCGCATCGCCATACGCAATCGGCTTTGCGCTTCATCGTCGAGGGCGGCGGCGCCTATACCGCCGTCGACGGCGAGAAGACCATCATGCAGGAAGGCGATTTCGTCATCACGCCGAGCTGGACCTGGCACGACCACGGCAACGACAGCGACCGGCCGATGGTGTGGATGGACGGACTCGACATCCCGCTGGTGCAGGCGCTCGACTGCTCCTTCATGGAACGCCTGCCGGAAGACAGCCAGCCGCTGGCCCGCCCCACCGGCGACGCGCTGGCGCGCTACGGCTCCGGCCTGCTGCCGGTCGATCACGAGGTGCGCACGCCCACCTCGCCGGTTTTCAATTATCCCTACAGCCGCACGCGCGAGGCGCTGGAGACCATGCGTCGCGCCGACGACTGGGACATGTGCCACGGCCTGAAGCTGCAATATGTCAATCCGGCCACCGGCGGCAGCGCGATGCCAACCATCGGCAGCTTCATGCAGCTGCTGCCGAAGGGTTTTGCCGGCGAGACCTATCGTTCGTCGGATGCCACGGTGTTCAGCGTGGTGGAAGGCAGTGGCTATACCATGGTGGGCGAGGGTTCCGCCGCAGAGCGCTTCGACTGGGGCAGGCGCGACACCTTCGTGATCCCGAGCTGGGTGCCGCATCGCCATCATGCGCCGGACACCGATGCGGTGGTGTTCAGCTTCTCCGACCGGCCGGTGCAGAAGATGCTCGGCCTGTGGCGCGAAAGCCGCGGCAACCGCTAGATTTTTTGTAAAGGTCCGTGCATGGCGAAAGTCACCAAGATCGTCGAGATCGCCAACGATGACGACGACGAGGCCGCAGGCTTCGGCGAAGACAGCATCGATGCGCTGACCGGCATCGACCTGGAGAACGGCGACGACCTCGATGGTCTGCGCGCGGTGGCACGGCTGGCGAAACTGGTCGGCAGCCTGCCGTGGTTCGCCGCCGTCGGCCGCAAACTGACCGCCACCGAGATCAACGATGCCGAAGCCTATGTCGCCGGCATCGGCTTCGACGAGATGCAGGTCGCCGGGGTGGAGAACTGGCTGGCGGCTTCGGCCGCGGCCCAGGCGCATGACTGGGACGACGACTGGTGGCAGGCCGAACAGCAGATGCAGAACGCGCTGCTGGAACAGGCTTTGCAGCATACCGATGAACACGATCTGGAAGTGGCGCTGACCCATGTCTCGACGCGGGCCGGCGAGGTGGCGCATGAACATGCCGCCAAGATGGCGGCGCGCCAGGGCGTGAGCGATCCGGCGCTGCTGAAAGTGGCGGCGGGTGCGGCGGCGCAGGCCGCCTATCAGGCCGCACTGGTGCTGGCGGCGCGCAGTGCTGAATCGGAGGATGACGGCGAACACCCCTTCGCCATCAAATTCCGCCTGTTCGAGGCCGGCCGCCTGCCGCTCGGCATTGTCGGCAGCACGTTCAACCTGTTTTAGGC
The DNA here is from genome assembly GCF_025869515.1 of Ferrovibrio sp. Classification (GTDB taxonomy): domain Bacteria; phylum Pseudomonadota; class Alphaproteobacteria; order Ferrovibrionales; family Ferrovibrionaceae; genus Ferrovibrio. Next base: position 13,940 of record NZ_JAOZVR010000125.1, on the reverse strand, counting down.
AACCTGTTTTAGGCAATCAGTCCCGGGAACCCGGGTCGGCCGCGTGTCTTACTGCTCGCCGCGGATTTCCTTGCGGCGGCCGTAGAGGAAGACGCCGACCACGAGGCCGCCCAACACCAGACTGAAGAGGACGCCCCAGATCAGCGGCCAGGTGGCGGCCGGATCGAAATCGGCTTCCATGTTGGTCCAGAAATTGAACGACTTGATGACAGCACCAAGCAGCGCGCCCAGCAGGGCAAGCGTGATAGCGATGGCAAAGATCTTGTCGGTGCGCGTGTTCATGATGGGATCAATCTGACGCCTTTGCCGCCACAATCAAGCAGCGGGTTGCCGCTGCGTCAGCGTGACGCATTAAAAATTGTGCAATACGTCAAGTCCGCCCTATCATCGCCGCAACCGCCGGGAGGGAGAACCAGTCAGGATGCCAAGCCGAGAAACCGTCGAAGCCTTTGTCGCCATGGTGGAATCCAACCAGCATGACCTGGCCATCGAGCATTTCTACACCGAAGACGCCAGCATGCAGGAAAACCTGACCGAGCCGCCGCGCCGCGGCCGCGACACGCTGGTGGCGCATGAACGCGCCGTGCTGGCGCGGGCCAAAACCGTGCGGACCGAATGCATCCGCCCGGTGCTGATCGACGGCGACACCGTGGTGGTGCACTGGGTGTTCCATTTCGAATTCAAGGACGGCAGCAAACGCCGCATCGAGGAACTGGCGCACCAGACCTGGCAGGGCGAGAAGGTGTGGCGCGAGCGTTTCTACTACGACCCGGCGCAGATGAAGACGAATCTGGCGTAAGGCCGCTTCACGTCATCCTCGGGCTCGCCACCGCATCACGTCATGCCCGGACTTGATCCGGGCATCTCATGCCGAGCGGCGAAAGATCCTCGGGTCAAGCCCGAGGATGACGTGATAGGAGAGGTTATTTCACCCAGACCTTATGCTTCTTGTGCCAGTCGGCCAGCGAGAGTTTCGGGTACAGATCGTAGGTCTCGTCCTTGCGGCCGACCTGCGGCTTCACCCAGGCCGGCTTGTAGCGCAGCATCAGATGGACCTTCGCCGGCGGCTTCGGCAGGTCGGTATCGATCGCGGATGCGAAGGGATGGATCAGATCGGGCCAGGTCGGATCGTAGAGCCATAAGGCGGTGGCGCAGGTTTTACAGAAGTTGCGCTCGCCCGTGCTGATCTCGCAGTTTTTGCCGTCGTCGTCGCAGATTTCCGCGCGCCAGACGCCGATGCCGCGTTTGCCTTTCCTGATCCGGAGACTGGCGGAAAGACCGCCAAGATTGATGGCGAAACCGCCGCCGCCCGCCGTCTTGCGGCAGATCGTGCAATAGCAGAGCTGGTAGGGCACCGGCGTGTGGCTGTCGAGACTGAAAACGACAGACCCGCAGCGGCAGGAGCCTTCGAGATGCATCGGCATGGCGGACCTCGCATGTGACCGGCGTATTTTCCGTTTCCGGCAACTATAACGGAATTGCACCATGGCAATTCCGTCATGGCCAGACGGCGGCTGTCGTTTTATACCTCTGTCCGCTTTGTCGGCGGTGCCCTATATGGCCCGCGCATTCAAAAAAACAGTCCCGTCGCCCCAGAACAAGCAAGGCAGCCTTCCCATGCATCCGTCCGAGTCTTCGCGCGGCCCTGCGCGTTTCCTGCGCAACGCCCTCATCCTTGGCCTGCTGACCGCCATCGGCCCATTCGCCATCGATATGTATCTGCCTTCGCTGCCATTCATTGGCAGCAGCCTGAATGCGGATTCCGACAAGGTGCTGATGAGCCTGACGGCGTTTTTCATCACCTTCGCCTTCGGCCAGCTGGTCTTCGGCCCGATCTCCGACATCACCGGACGGCGCGCGCCGCTGTATTTCGGCATCGTACTGTTCATCGGCGCCAGCATCGGCTGCGCACTGGCGGAAAACGTCGAGACCCTGATCGCCTTCCGCTTTCTGCAGGGTCTTGGCGGAGCGGCCGGCATCGTGATCCCGCGCGCCATCGTGCGCGACCTGCATAGCGGCGTGGAGGAGGCCAGGCTGCTCGGCCTGCTGATGCTGGTGTTCAGCGTCTCGCCGCTGCTGGCGCCGCTGTTCGGCAGCGTGATCATCGAGGCGCTGGGCTGGCGCACGGTCTTCTGGTTCGTCGCCGGCATCGCCGTGCTGGCGGGCGGGCTCGGCCTTCTGCTGGTGCCGGAAACCCGCTCGCCGGCGCAGCGCGCCGAAACCAGCCTCGGCGGCCTGCTGGCGACCGGCCGCCAGCTGTTCACCGACCGCACCTTCATGGGCCTGACGCTCGCCACCAGCTTCGCCATCTCGGCCTTCTTCGTCTTCCTGGCCAATGCGCCCTTCGTGATGATGGGGCAATACGGCCTGTCGCCGGTCGGCTTCAGCATCACGTTTTCGCTGAATGCCGCCGCCTTCTTCTTTGCCGCGCAATTCTGCGGGCGGCTCGGCGCGCGCTATGGTCTGAAGCGGCTGATCATGCCTTCGATCATCGGCTTCACCGCCGCCATGGTGCTGGTCTTCGCGCTGAATGCCGCCGGGCTGCAGAGCCTGGTGCTGACCATGGCGCTGCTGCTGGCCGGCTATGGCTGCCTCGGCATCCTGCTGCCGACCGCCTCGGTGCTGGCGCTGGAATCCTACGGCGAGGCGGCCGGCATGGCCTCGTCGCTGATGGCCACGCTGCAGCTCGCCGTCGGCGCCATCGTGATCGGCGTCAGCGGCAAGATCATAAACGGCGCCGGCGTGGCGATGACCGGCGGCATCGCGCTCTGCGCGGTGGCGACCCTGGCGGTGGCACTGCTGACCCTGCGTGGCAGCAGCGGCCAGCCGGCGGCGGCGGAATAGGCTGCGGCAGCTGGCACCCGTGCCCGTCCTGCGCTAGAAATTGCCATGGCCAAGAAACCCGCACTGTCCCGCCCGCTCACGCTGGCAACCTGGAACATCAACTCGGTCCGCGCCCGCCTCGACCTGATGGCCGGCTTCCTGACCGAGCATAATCCCGACATCCTCTGCCTGCAGGAAACCAAGGTGAAGGATGCGGATTTTCCGCATGAGCTGTTCGAGCAGCGCGGCTATACCCATCGCCTGATCCACGGCCAGCCCGGCTATAACGGCGTGGCGATCTTTGCCAAGACGGCGATCACGCTGAAGGAAAAGCTCAACCTCGCCGGCCGCGACGACCGCCGGCATATCGCCGCCGAACTGGCCGACGGCACTATCCTGCATAATTATTATGTTCCTGCGGGTGGTGATATTCCCGATGCCGAGAAGAACGACAAATTCGCCCACAAGCTGGCGGTGCTGGCCGGCATGACCAAATGGTCGGCGGCACTGAAGAAGAAGGGCGGAAGGGAAATCCTCGTCGGCGACCTCAACATCGCGCCGCTGGAGCATGACGTCTGGTCGCACAAGCAGCTGCTCAAGATCGTCAGCCATACGCCGGTCGAGACCGAGGGCATGCTGAAGATGCAGGCGGCGCGCGACTGGGTCGATGCGGTGCGCCAGTTCGTGCCGCCGACGGAGAAGCTGTATTCCTGGTGGAGCTACCGCTCGCCCGACTGGGCCACCGCCGACAAGGGCCGCCGGCTCGACCATGTCTGGGTCAGCCCGCAGCTGCAGGGCAGCCTGAAGGGCGTGAAGGTGGTGAAAGACATGCGCGGCCGCGACAAGGCATCGGATCACGTGCCGATTATCGTGACTTTGAAATTGGCATCCTGACGCTGAAGCTGGGGTGAGTCCGGACCGGCGGCGTCGACCCTGCTTCAGAAATGCACGCTGGCCGCGGTGGCGATCTCGAATCCCAACCGGCGATATGCTTCGAACTGGCGTTCGCTGAAGAACTGGTTGGCCGTGGTTTCGTGCGGGAAATCCGGATTGTTGATGCCGTAGGAGACGACATCTGCCGGCGCCGATTGGATCAGCGACGGTTTGAGATAGACCAGTACAGCTTCCATGCCATCGGCGTAGAGAATCCTCCCGGTAACGAAGCCGTCCTGGATCACCTTGGCCCGCATCGCGTCCACTGCCGTGGGATAGCCTTTCCCGCGATAGGGACGCGGCTGGTCGGGCTTGGCTTCCAGCTTGTCCCAGAGCTGCTCGCTGTCCGGTATGAGCAGGCCGTCGAAATCGATCGTGATACCGAAATCAATCTGTGCCAGCGCCAGCGCGCGACCCAGATCATCGAGCGAATAGTCGGAATCGCATGACGCGTCCGACAGAACGATGAGGCGAACCTTGCGGCGGAACAGTTCATAGAGGCCGGTATTATCGAAATGCCCGCCATCACTCAGCTCGATATAGCGCTGCGTTTCGTCATAGTAGTTGCTGAACAGCGAAACCAGCCCCGGCCGCGCGAAGCTTGGCTCGGGCGTCTTGTCGGAATGTTCAGAGGTCCGCGGGTTCGGCTGCCAGTATCCGAGCCGGATATTCAAAAGCGTCATTAGGAAACTCACCGTCCAGCGTCGTGTGAGGGCATCGCCACCGCCGGAGGTATTGGGGTTGGCCGCTGCGCCGGAAATCGCCATGGCCGTCGGCAGGCTCAGCGGCGAGCTGAAAATGCCGCCTACGCCGAAACGGGTCGTTTCGATCCAGCCTGTCGACTGGCTGCCACAATATCGCGGCGAGAGAATGAAACTGTCGCCCATGCGCTGATAGTTTTTCGGACTCTGCGAGCGGACCAGAATCACATTGCTGTTGATTAGGTGATACGGACCGGGATAGGCGGTGCGGGGAGAGGTCGCGTTGCACATCTCATACAACGGTGTTGAATCGGGGCCAGAATAGTCGTCTGGCTGCGACCCGGGCAGAAACGCCTCCATCAGCCGATCGCGATAATATCGATGCGGGGAGATGTAGTTGGGATTCAGGTTGAGGCTGATGATCAGGCAGAGCGCCCCGACCAGGACATAGAGCGCTATTGCAGCCAGCGGTATCCGGTCGATGCCAAACTTGTCGAGCGCAATATGCAGACTATGGAAAGCGATGGCATATACCAGCCACATAAACCCGAGGAACAGCAGGGCGCTGGCCAGCCGCATCAGCAAAGTACGTGTCCGATCGTTCAGCATTTTGATGACGGCACCGGCACGCGAAAGGCCGCCCACGGCGCCGGCAAGCGCCGGGCCCAGAAGCGATGCCGCTGATGTGCCGAATTTTGCCAGCAGGATACTGTGCAGCACCGGCAAAGCAAAAAGCATCATGACCATCAGGCAGCCGAAAGTAACCTTGCTAAACACCATGAGCGTACGATAGCGACGCTTGTGGGTGTTCTCGAAACTCGGCCACACATGCATCAGCAAATAGAACAGCACCAGGCCGAGCAGAATGCTCAATGCGATTGCAATGATGATCAGCGCAACCGCTACAAAACAGGTATGGCTTTCAGGGATCAGGATTCTGTTGCCAATCCAAATGATGACACTGCCGACGAGCTGGAATGCCTTGTCGATGATCGAATACCCGATCGCCTGCGGCAATTGCGCCATGGCGAGCGTCTGCGTGCTGGCCTGCTTCAATGCTTCCGATAACGGTGACGACGGCAGGGATTGCCGGGTCGTTTCGACAGCGGCTTTGGTCAACGCCCCAAGCGTTCCGGCATCATGGCCAACCGCGTCGCAAACGTAACAACTGAAGCTGTAGAATGCGCCGACCAGACCGGTGGCTATCAGGACCAGCATCGTCAGATAGATGATCAGGGATGTCATCGATAGGCGCATCATGTTGGTCAATGCGACCAGCAACGTCACCTCGGTCGTCGGTGCAAGATAATTGGCACGGCCACGGATGCGTTCGAGCAGGTTGTATCGCGGCAGTCCCGGCCCGGTCGGAAAATGCGGGAAGTCATTGGGCTGCGCACCAGGCCAGGTCTTCAGCGCCCAGGTCAGGGCCGAAGCGGTGTAGCCGCCGCCAGAAACGCTCGACAGGTAGTGAAAGCCGTTCAGCTTGTTCTGCCGTGCGAGAGCTTCCATGACACCGCAGGCGAAGGAGGCCGAACGGATCCCGCCGCCGGACAGGGCAAGTCCGCGCAGATGCGACAGGTCGCGCCCCTGGCCCTGCAGCAACGCGCGCTCGTCCTCAATTACATCGCTATCGCTGGTCTTGTAGTGACTGCGCTGGCGGCGAAATTTCTCCGCAAAAAAGCGCTTTGCCTTTTCGAATAGTCCTAGCGCCTGCATTGCCATCCCCCGCTGCAGCACAACCCGGGGTGCAATGATTACTTATGGGTGTATAGATGGCAATATACAATTTTATGTATACTATTGTGTGCAGGCGGCGGGCAAAGCCCCATGCCTAAACCCCCCAATCGGGATCGGGGATGGTGAGGAAAACCTTGCGCAGGCCCTCGCCCCAGAGGCCACGGATGCTGGCGAAATAGGGGTCCTGGTCGGTGATGCGTTTCTTCAGGGCGAATTTCAGCGTGCCTTTCGGCAGGATCGCCAGGTCGAGCGGCAGGCCGACCGAGATATTCGAGCGCAGCGTGGAATCCATCGAGACCAGCGCGCATTTCGCCGCCTGCACCAGCGGCGTGGCCGGGGTGATCACGCGATCCAGGATCGGCTTGCCGTATTTGATCTCGCCGATCTGCAGGAACGGCGTATCTTCCGTCGCGCGGATGAAATTGCCGGCATAGTAAAGCATGTAAAGCTCGTGCGGCTTGCTGCCGATCTGGCCGCCGAGCAGCATGGAGAGATTGGGCTCGACGCCCTGTTCCTTGAGACCCTCGCCGTCGCGCCGCGCCACCTCGCGGATCGCGGCCCCCACCATACCGGCCGCCTCGAACATGCTGGTCGCCTGCATCAGGTCGCAGCTTTTGCCATCCTCGTCGGCAAAGCCCTCCTTCAGCAGCGTCACGACCGACTGGCTCAACGAAAGGTTACCCGCCGTGGTCAGCACGATGGCGCGGTCGCCCGGCTTTTCCCAAGTATGCATCTTGCCGAAGGTGGAGATCGAATCCACGCCGGCATTGGTGCGGCTGTCGGACAGCATGACGATGCCGTCATTCAGCAGAAGGCCGACGCAGTAGGTCATGATCCATCCCCAGACGAAAACCGTCTGCATCAAAGCAAGCGGCTTGCCTCCGGGTCAAGGCGTTCGGGCCGGAATGTCTACCAGATGCCGAGCCAGATGCCCCAGCCGTGGATCACGCCGATCGGGAAGAAGATCGCGCCGGCGATCAGGAAGCCCCATTCGTTCTGGGTGAAGCAGGTATAGAGATGCTGCACCCAGCCGGCGAAGCTGAGGCCGAAGACGATGACGGCGGCGATGGCGAAACGCCTGAGGAAGTCGAGCATGATGGCAGTCTCCTGCCAGCAATAACGTTTCAGCAGCGGTTCAGTTCGGCTGCATGAAATCGCGGGCAATCGCCGCGCCGAGTTCGATATTGGTGTCGATCAGGTTGGTCAGGTATTCGTGCAGGCCGCGGGTGAAAATCGAATCGATGTCATCGTAGCGCAGCTTGAGCAGCATGCTTTCGGCCAGCCGCACGGAGGGATAGTCGCGGCGGTAGCTTTCGCGCAGATACTGCAGGATCGATACGATCTCGGCGAAACAGGCGTGCAGGCTGCGCGGGAAATCCTCGCGCAGGATCAGCAGCTCGGCGACTTTGAGTGGCCGGATCGAATCGCGGTAGATCTGGCGGTAGATGCGGAAGGCCGAGACCGAGCGCAGCAGCGCGCCCCACTGGTAGTAATCGACCGCGCCGCCGATATCGCCGGGCGAGGGCAGCAGCACATGATACTTCACGTCCAGGATACGCGCGGTGGAATCGGCGCGTTCCAGCAGGGTGCCGAGCCGCATGAAGCGATAGGCATCGTCGCGCTGCATGGTGCCTTCGGCGACGCCGCGGAACAGCTGGCTGCGTTCGCGCACCCAGTCGAAGAAACTGGAAAAGCCATCGGCTTCCACCTTGGCCATCGAGAAGGTGCGCATCTCCAGCCAGGCGGCATTGATGCTTTCCCAGGCTTCCGAGGTGATCTGCGCCCGCATGGCGCGCGCATTCTCGCGGCCGGCCTTGAGGCAGGCATGGATCGAGGACGGGTTGTCGGGTGCAAAGGCGAGGAAGTCGATCACCGCGCGCCGGGTCGGCGGGCCGCCATGCAGGGCGAACGACTTGTCGCAGCCGGCGATGATGAGGGCTGCCTCCCATTCGTCGTTGCGCGTGCCGCCATGGGTGGACTGCATGCTCATGCGATGCGCCACGCCCAGGATGCGCGACATCGCTTCGGCGCGTTCGACATAGCGGTTGAGCCAGTAAAGGTTATCGGCGGCGCGGGAGAGCATCAGTCATCCTCGCCGGCTTTGATGTCTTCGGCTTCGTCTTCCTCCAGCACCCAGGTATCCTTGGTGCCGCCGCCCTGGCTGGAATTCACCACCAGCGAGCCTTCTCTCAAGGCAACGCGGGTTAAACCGCCGGGCACCACGCGCATGGTCTCGCCGCTCAGCACGAAGGGCCGCAGGTCGACATGGCGCGGCGCGATGCCGCTTTCGACGAAAGTGGGGCAGGTGCTGAGCGCCAGTGTCGGCTGCGCGATATAGGCTTCCGGCTTGGCGATGATCTTGGCGCGGAAGGTCTCGATCTCGGCCTTGGACGACTTAGGCCCGACCAGCATGCCGTAGCCGCCGGAACCGTGCACTTCCTTGACCACCAGTTCGTCGAGATGCTCCAGCGTGTATTTCAGATCGTCGGGCCGGCGCAGCACATAGGTCGGCACATTGGCGAGCAGCGGCTCCTCGCCGAGATAGAAGCGCACCATGTCGGGCACATAGGGATAGATCGACTTGTCGTCGGCCACGCCGGTGCCGACCGCATTCGCCAGCGTGATGTTGCCGGCCCTGTAGGCATTGAAGATGCCGGGAATGCCGATCATCGAATCCTTGCGGAAGACTTTCGGATCGAGGAAGTCATCATCGAGGCGGCGGTACAGCACATCGACGCGCTTCAGCCCGCCGACGGTGCGCATGTAGACGATGTCGTCCTTGACCGTGAGATCGCCGCCTTCGACCAGCTCGATGCCCATCTGCTCGGCGAGGAAGACATGCTCGAAATAGGCCGAGTTGTAGACACCGGGCGTGAGCAGCGCGACGGTGGGTTCGGACTCGCAATGCGGCGGCGCGGAGTCGCGCAAGGTCTGCAGCAGCGCATCGGGATAATGGCCGACCGGCGCCACGCGCACCTGGGCGAACAGATCGGGGAAGAGGCGCATCATCGCCTCGCGGTTCTCCAGCATGTAGGAGACGCCGGACGGCGTGCGGCAGTTGTCTTCCAGCACGTAGAATTCGTTTTCCGCCGTGCGCACCAGGTCGATGCCGGCGATATGGGTATAGGTCTGCCGCGCGATGGTGACATCGCGCATATGATTCACGTAAGCCGCATTCCTGAGGATCAGGTCCTCGGGGATGGTGCCGGCGCGCAGGATCTCGCGCTTGTGGTAGATGTCGTCCAGAAACGCATTCAGCGCCTTGACGCGCTGCTTCAGGCCGCGGCGCAGGCGCTTCCATTCCTTCGCCGAAATGATGCGCGGCACGATGTCGAAGGGGATCAGGCGTTCGGTGTCGCCGCCCTCGCCATAGACGGCAAAGGTGATGCCGAGGCGGCGGAACAGCAGATCGGCTTCCTGGCGGCGGCGGGCCAGCATGTCGCCGGGTGCTGAATCGAGCCAGCGCTTGTAGTCGCGATAGGGGGCGCGGACATTCGTGCCCTGGGACTGCGACTGACCGTTCTGGGTCTGTGTCGCGGCGGGGCCGAGGTCCATCTCGTCGAATGCGGTCAAGGGCGTGTCTCCGCGACGAGAACGAGCGGGAAGAAGATCCGTTCGATTTAATCGGAAAAATGGCGGAGAGAAAAGCGACTTACGCGAAACGGCCGAAGAAAGCTAGGCGGACTGAATACTGGGACTGAACTCGAAACTCCGGGCCGTCCGCATCCCCACCATCTGGCGAAAGAGACGAAGCAACCCGGGCCGGCGGGTGGGAATGCCGGCCCGGGTGCCTTCGCGTACCCCTGTTACTGCACCGTCTCGCCGTGCAGGTTCAGGTCGAGACCATCGCGCTCGGTGGCCTCGTCGACGCGCAGACCGATCGTCCAGTCGATGATCTTCAGGATGATCAGGGTCACAACCGCAGTGAACACGATGGTGATGACCACGCCGTAGACCTGCGTCAGCACCTGGCCGGCATTGCCGTCCAGCAGGCCGAGCGGCTCCTCCTTGCCGGCAATCGCCGCCTTGGCGAACACGCCGGTCAGGACCGCGCCGATGATGCCGCCGACGCCATGGACGCCGAAGGCGTCGAGGCTGTCGTCGTAACCCAGGGCATTCTTGACCGTGGTGGCGGCGACGAAGCAGATGATGCCTGCCACGATGCCGATGATCAGGGCACCCATCGGATCGACGAAGCCCGAAGCCGGGGTGATCGCGACCAGACCGGCCACCGCACCCGAGACGATACCGAGCACGCTCGGCTTGCCGCGGGCCAGCCATTCCGAGAACATCCAGGCCAGAGCGGCAGCCGCCGTGGCGATCTGGGTGACGGCCATGGCCATGCCGGCATTGGCGCTGGCGCCAACCGCCGAACCGGCGTTGAAGCCGAACCAGCCGACCCACAGCAGACCGGCGCCGATGATCGACAGCGTCAGGTTATGCGGCGCATGGCTGACCTTGCCGTAGCCCTGGCGCTTGCCCAGCACCAGCGCGGCGACCAGACCGGCCACACCGGCATTGATATGCACCACGGTGCCGCCGGCGAAGTCGAGCACGCCCATGGTGCCCATCAGACCGCCGCCCCAGACCATGTGGCAGACCGGCGCATAGACGAAGATCAGCCACAGGCCGATGAACCACAGCATCGCCGAGAACTTCATGCGATCGGCGAAGGCGCCGGTGATCAGGGCCGGCGTGATGATGGCGAAGGTCAGCTGGAAGGTCATGAAGACCGATTCCGGAATGGTCTTGGCCAGATCGTTCACGCTGTCGATGGCCAGTCCCGACAGGAACAGGTTGCCGAAACCGCCGATGATGGCGTTGCCTTCCGAGAAGGCCAGGCTGTAGCCGACGATCATCCACAGGATGGTCACCAGGCAGGTGATGGCGAAGCTCTGCATCATGATGCTGAGCACATTCTGCTTGCGCACCATGCCGCCGTAGAAAAGGGCGAGGCCCGGGATGGTCATCATCAGGACCAGCGCGGTCGAGGTGAGCATCCAGGCGGTGTCGCCGGTGTCGAGTTTCGGCGCTTCGGCCGCCGCAGCCTGGGCGAAGCCGAGCGAGGGAATCATCGCGAAAAGAGCGGCGAGCACCAGGCCGAACATCACATAGCTGAGCCAGCCGAGTTCCCGCTGCCCGGTCAAACCGGAGCGGGCCACATTGGCCGTCGAGACGGTGGAGAGTTGCATGACGGTTAAATCCTCCTGTCAGAGAAGGTCACGCCAGTTTCCGGACCGGGTCCGGGATCGCTCCCGGCTGCCGGCAGACCACCCCCGGTTCCCCCCATTGAGAATCCCGGAAAAGGCCCACCCCTGGCGCATACCTCTGGCCAAAATAGTTACAAGAACCGTGCCAGCCGGTTGCACTGCGGCAAATGTGGCGGAAATGGGGAATCCGTCGGCCGGCTTGGCCATTCTAGGCTCCGCCGGCAAAATGCGTGGTTATTTTTTAAGCGAACGCCCCGGTTTTGGTGCTTTTTTAAGCGCCGCATACTGCCTGTTTTGGCGGCGCCGGTCATTCGGGCCGTTCGGTCCGCTTTCGGTTCGTTTTGCGTCGTTCGGCTTCGTTGCAGCTCGTTCGGCTTCGTTTCGGTTCGTTCGGGTTCGTTTCGCTTCGTTTGGGTTCGTTTGGATTCGCGGTGTTTCGCCGGACCTGGACCGGCGCGGCCACGTCCGTGCGTAGGCCGCCCGGCCGTCGAAGCCTGCCCGGGCAGATGAGAACATATGGGGATCATAAAGCCCGGCGTCAAGCCGAGCCGCCGCGCCTCAGCTTTCCGGCTTGAAGTCGAGCGCCACAGCCGTTGATGCAGTAGCGCAGGCCGGTCGGCGCAGGCCCGTCCTCGAAGACATGGCCGAAATGGCCCTGGCATGTCGCGCAAATGCACCTCGATGCGGCGCATGCCGAGGCTGGTGTCGACGGTGGCGGCGACATTCTCGGCCACCGGGGCATAAAAGCTGGGCCAGCCGCTGCCGCTGTCGTATTTGGTCTCGGAGACAAACACCTCGGTGCCGCAGCCTCGGTCGCCTCAGCGTAAACCCGGGACGATCATTGCCGGCGGGGTGCTACCCGTGACGAGTATCGTGAACGAGATCGTCTCGCCGCTTGTACAGCTCGTTGACGGCAGCGACGCGAACACGGTCGTGGTTCCCGGATAAAAGAGGTAGATGTAGCAGTTGGCTACAGAGAAGTGGTCGAACATCTGGAACCAGAACAGCAGGTTGTTGTTCTGGTCGAAAACATTGGCGGAATAAAGCCGATGGCCAAAATGCAGTTAAGGCTGCCGCCACTGCTCTTGCTGGCGAACGTCCATAGGGATGAAGCCTGAATCTGCTGATCAGCCAGCTGTTGCGGGTCCCAGCACTGGGTCGCGACCCGTTGCACGGTGATGGTCCCCCCGCTCCAGTTCCGCATCCAGCCCTGGAACTTCACGCTTTCGATCCCGGCCCGGGCCGGCGCCAGCGGGAGTGCACACAAGACCACGGCAAAGGCGAGATAGACGATCTTGCGTATTATGGTTGTCGCCTGCCCTGGGCTAGCGCCGCGTCTCCGCCATCGGGAACCGGGTCGGTGAGCGGTCTGGTGCCTTAGAGTCCCTTGAAGCGATAAACCACGCCGATCATGACGCCGTGGACATCGAGATCAGCGGTGTGGTTCATACTGTCGGGACCGGAGGTCGTGGTCACCCCAGCCGACGACTTGATCTTGTCAAAGCGGGTGTAGAGATAGTCGCCCCTGAGCGACCAGTCTTGGTTCAGCGCATATTCGCCGCCGAGGCCGAGGCTCCAGCCGGTCACCGTCTTCGCATCCGAGCTGTGGGAATTGGCGCTGAAGGCATTGTCGGTGAAGGTGGTGTCGAGCTTCAGTCGCGTCACGGCAAGGCCGCCGGTGACATAGGCGAGCCAGCTATCTTCCGCCCAGCCCAGCCGGGGTCGCACGGTCGCCATCCAGTCGGCCGAAACCGATTGCTTGAGGGTGAACTGCGCGGTGGTGAGGGACTGATAGGTCTGGGTCACCGAGTGGTCTTCATCCAGGAACAGGGTATTGGCGCTGACCTCGATCCCGACAAGCACTTTGCCGAACTGCTTGCCATAACCGCCCACCAGGCCGCCCGACGGACGCCATTGGGACAGATCGCTATCGCCAGCGCGGCCTATCTGTGCCTCATCGGTCGCATTGAAGTAGGAGCCCGATCCGGCGGTCGTCTTCACCTGGGACTGGTTGTCCGTGCCGCCCAGAAGGCCACCAACATACAAACCAGACCAGTCTTTGGCGGGTGCCGGCTGCGCCAGGGCGCCGCCGCCCAGTCCAACAAGTGCAACGATAAAACCGACAACAGTTCCCCGCATCCCAGCCCCCGACCATGAACGATGCCCTTGGCAATTCTGGCATCGAATCAGAAGCTTGTCACGCCCAGGAGCAGCGTCCGGGGGACTTTGGGGCACTGAAGGCATAAAAAACGAGACGCCCAGGTAAGCCCCCGCCCTGGGCCGCACCGCCGCTGCCCCGGCATCGCCCGGACAGCCCTTCGCTCCGGAAAAGCAGCGGCCGGGCCGATACCACTTCAGTCGGTCAGCTCTTGTCGTCGACGGGTTTGAAATCGAGCGCCACGCCGTTGATGCAGTAGCGCAGCCCGGTCGGCGCCGGCCCGTCCTCGAAGACATGGCCGAGGTGGCCCTGGCATTTCGCGCAATGCACCTCGATGCGGCGCATGCCGAGGCTGGTGTCGACGGTGGCGGCGACATT
>NZ_JAOZVR010000124.1 GCF_025869515.1 Ferrovibrio sp. | reverse complement strand
ATTGCATGGGCTGGCCTCATTCCCCCCTGGGCGTTTCCTGTTTCCCTCTTGCGACGGCATCCTTGCTCAGGTTCTACAATGGAAGCGACGACAGCGGCTCGCGCAACCTGCCGCCATTCCGCAATACGGAATGCCATGCGTGGCGCCGTCCTGGTAGGGCAGACATGCACCGGTCAGCGGCGCAGGTCCCGCTGCGGCGCCTGACTCTCACGCAAAAGCTGGAGAATGATTCGGGCCGCCGGTCGGCAGGGTCATATCCGGACGCACCGCCGGATCGTTTCCGGGTGTCGGACACCGCGCTGTGGCGATTGCTTGGCTGGCGGAGGTGGCAGTCAGAAGCTAGCTGTTCTCTGCCCCGAATTCTCTATTCTGCGCCCAAATACTGGGAATTTTGGCTTTTTTTGATGATTTTTCCGCATTGCAACGCCGGGTTCACACGCCAGATCAATAGGTTAACGCACAAAGCGGCTCATGTTCGGTTGGTGTCATCAGGGAATTATCAGGGAAAGGCCTTTTACGTCAGTTCTCGCCGCCAGTCTTCGTATTGGCGGTAAACTCCAGCAATTCGCAGACCTCACCCAATTTCGACCTGATCAAGTCGAGGCGAGCAGCCCTGATTCGATGTTTATGGCCGGACAGGAGGAGAAAGACCTCAAGTACGTCCGATGAATGCTGGGCTAGCGAAATAAGGTGCTCGCCGCTCGGCCCGCACCGAGCGGCGCCAAGGCTCCATTCAGCGAACAAACTCAGTCGTAAAGAGCTCGTCAAGATTGGTTACCATCTCCTGCGCCGGAATTAAACCTGACAGAACATTATAGTGTTCAGCATTTGCCAGGCCGACTTTGGTTATCGCAGGTATCTTGGGCGTAGCGGCCTGAATTAACTTAAACGCAGCGGCCAGCGTTTCGTGATCAAGCTTCTCGAACCGCTTCTGCAATTTTGAAATGACTTCATCCGGCCTTTCATGGATCATCTTGGCGGCCGCAGCCAGACCCTTGCCCATCTTTTCGCAAAGACTGCGACGCTTTTCGCAAGTCTCTGGCCGCGTGACAATTAGATTGTAGGCGAAAGGAACCAGCTCTGGCAGATCGCCTCTCGGACTGCTCGCGACGACCGAAGCCGTCCCATCAAGTACGACCGAAAGCGTCCACGGCTGTGACATTGCAAATCCGTCGATGGTTTTCGACTTCATGGCCGCCATCATGTTCGGCGGCTGCATCGGCGTAACAATGATGTCCTTTTCCGGGTCCAGGTTCGCCTTCATGGCCACAATGCGGAGGTAGCCATGGGTGATTGAGTTAATCGAGTCGACAGCAATGGTCTTCCCACGTAGCGACTTGGCGCGCACTTCGATCGGGGCGGACGGATCGAGCGCACCCGCATCCTTGCGAAGCACGACTTCCATCATTGGCCTGTCCAGAGTATTCGCCAGCGCGAGCATTTTCTGCCCTCGAGCCGCGGCTCTGGTAAAGGAGCCCGCAGTCGTGTTGGCAAATTCCGAGCTGCCCGCTATGACCGAATTCAGAGCCCCGATGCCGGCGATATTGACCACCTTCACGTTGAGGCCTTCCTTGGCCCAGAGGCCAAAGTCCTCAGCTACATAGGATGCGGAAAAGGTGAGACTGAGGACGGGCAGCGCCATGGTCGCCGTTTCCTGATCGGCGGCAGATGCAGGAACCACAGGCGCACCCCAGGCCAGCAGCGCTGTGAGTACCAGCGGGCAGGTTCGAGCTTGCCACGAGGTCTTGCGCATTTCCTTGCACTGGATGTCCTGCATCATTCGCTCCCTTTTATGCATGCATTTTCTCATTTTTTTAACGATAAATGCGAAAAAATCTAAGCACAAGCATAAAATGCATGCATCAATGCCCGAATAGACGATCCGACTTCAGCTGGCGGATCTGCCAATTGGCGCCCGAAGATGTCATGACGGCCGTGAAGCGGAGAATGGCTCTTGGCGGCGCGATGGGTGCCGGCTGCGTCCCATTTCCATCATCGTGGTGGAAGATCGTGACAACTGCGGCAACCTCCGCCACCTCGTCTCTGAACTTCACCTCCGGATTGCTGATCAGATGCCTCGTCGACACCGTGGACGAACGCTCTGCAAGCGCCGACAGAATGGCTGAGCGGCCCTCCAGAGGTTTACCCTGCCTGACCCACACTCCGGTTTCGGTCATGCAGGACGCGAGATCTGCAAATCGCCGATCGTCGAGGCTGTTAAAGAAATGGGTTAGGACTTTTACGCACTCCCACTCGGCGTGCATGGCATTCTCAGGCGACATTGTGGACCTCATTCGGCGATTATGGGATTGCTCAAAACGCCGATGCCGGAAATCTCGACCTCGACTACATCGCCCTTGTTCATCCACAACGGTGGCGTACGGCGTGCTCCGACGCCTTCCGGCGTACCCGTGGCGATCACATCGCCAGGCGTAAGTGGCGTAAACTGTGATATGTAGCTAATAATATCGGGCAGAGAATAGATCATCATGCTGGTGTTGGACCGCTGGACTTCAGAACCATTAAGCCGCGTCACCAGATCCAGACTAGCTGGATCTCCAATCTCATCTGAAGTGACGATCCACGGGCCAAATCCGCCCGTATGGTAGAAGTTCTTGCCGGCCGTCACGGAGTGCTTCTGGAAGTCGCGCAGACTACCATCGTTGAAGCAGCTATACCCGAAAACATAGCTCATGGCGTCAGCGGTCGAGATATATCGGCCGCTCTTCCCGATAATGACTGCCAACTCGCCTTCGTAATCCAGATGATCCGATACGCGCGGCTTTATAATCGCCTCGCCGTGCGGGACCAGTGTGTTGGCAAGGCGGGCGAAAATGCTCGGCTGTGCGGGTAGATCTCGACCGGTCTCGGCCACGTGCGATCGATAATTAAGGCCGACGCAGAGAATCTTGTCCGGATTCGGTATTGGCGGCAGCAGCCGCACAGCCGAGACGGCGAAATCAGGCGCCGCATCCTGCATCCCCTGCAGTTCGGCCAGCGCGCCTGACACCAGAATTGCCCTTAGATCTGGCCAGCGCGAATTGAGTCGGCAGCCAGCATCCACAATACCGTTGCCCTTTACCACGCCATAACCGGGAACGCCTTCCCGCAGAAAACTCACCACTTTCATGCTCATTTCCCCGCTCTGTATTACTCTATACGTAATACATTGCACATTACGCAATATGAATTATAGTGGCAATCGTTTTTAGCTACGTTCCGGCTCGAGTACGGGCTTTAACCGGAGAGCATACATGTCGGAAATGAATGACGATCCTACGCTGCTGAATCGGGATCTGGCGCCATTGCGCATCAGTGAGATTGTTCTCAAGACCTCACAGTTCGACACACTCCGCCAATGGTACCAGACAGTCTTTGGCATCAAGCCGTTCTATGAACGCACGCCGCCAAAGAGTGCTGTATCGACCTATGCGGGAGGGCAGTATGTAAGGGCGAGCGACATGCGTCTGAGCTTCATGCGCCTGCACATGGATTTTCCGTACACTCAGGTCCTGGCGCTGTTTGAGGTCCCGAGTCTGACACGCCAGGCTCCGGGGGAACCGGGGCTGCATCACATGCAGTTCCGGCACCCAAGCATGGCTGAGCTCGTCACCCGATATGAAAGGCTTCTAGCGATCGACATAAAGCCGGTCAGAACCGCGAATCATGGTCCTGGTACGAGCTTCTATTATATGGATCCTGACGGAAATTCGGTAGAACTGTCCGCGTCCAATTTTACCACCGAAGCGGACTATCTCGGCTATTTCAAGAGCGAGACCTACCGAAACAATCCATCCGGGATCGAGATCGACGTGGCCGATTACGTGAGCCGCTTCCGTTCAGGTATACCCTTGGCACAGCTTGTCCGCATCGACTGACCGAATTCAGTCAGCTTTGTAGCCAAGCAGACGTGAGGCTGCTTGGCACGCAGCTCGGAGATGGTGTGCTGGGACTCCCTCCAACGACATGTCGAAGGAGCCCGACATGCCAATCAAGGTAATACTGAAGGCAATATGACGGCTGCGATCCAGAATTGGCGCGGCAATAGCATCAATTCCGCGTCGCCGCTCCTGAGACGCTATGGAAATTCCCGTTTTCAGAATGGTTGCGCGTTCTTGCTCAAACTGTTCGCGCAGCTGCTTAGGCCGCAGCTGCCGCTCTGCTGAAAGGCGATCGAGTTCTTCGGCCAGGAGCGGCTCGACGCGAGATTGCGGCATATGCACTGCGAACAGACGCCCCGTGGCGGAAGTCAGCAACGGTAGGATGGTGCCCTCATTTACACGAAGGGCAATTTCCTTTGGTCGTCCGTGCCAGCGGACGACAGTGGATCCTGCTGTTCCGAAAACGCTGACATGGCCGTCCAGGCCAGTCGATTCCGTGAGGTCAGTTAGCGAACGATCCGCAATTGTAAGGCCATCAATGCGTGACAACGCAGCCAGCCCCAGTTCAATGGCGGCAGGCCCGAGATCATATCGTCCATCATCATTCTGTCGGACGAAGCCAGCCTGTGAAAAGCTGACGAGATAGCGGTAGGCGTTGCTCGATGCCATCCCTGCGGCGCGCGCGACATCACGCAGATGAAGCGGCGTCCGGCTTGCCGACAGTGCTGTTAGCACGGCTGCGCCCACGCCGGCAGATTTGATTCCCTTCGCCTTTGAGCCGTCAGTCTTCTTGCGGGTCTTCCCCAGTTCTGCCACACGGCCCCCTTCCCTCTGATTCATTTTCGCAATTTGAATTCTCGCAGGGTTCGAGCGTGATTGACAATCGTTATGAAATTTGTATTCCATATTGTGCAATGTCTTTCTTATTATGCAATACAAGGTGATCAATGGCTGACATTCCGGTACTGGTGGTGGGGGCGGGGCCCGTCGGTTTGGCGCTTGCACTCGATCTGTCTTGGCGCGGCATTCCCTGCACCGTGATCGATCAGGGTGACGGATCTCTGCTGCAGCCACGCATGGACCTAGTGAGTGTCCGAACCATGGAGTTCTGTCGGCGCTGGGGAATTGCCGAGGCAATTGAAAATGCCGGTTATCCCCGCGATGTCCCGCAGGATATCGTTTATGTGACTTCGGTGACCGGCTTTGAAATGGGACGCGAAGTTCGTCCCGCAATGCGCGATGAGCAGCGGCCGGCATTTAGCCCTCAGAAGCGCGAGCGCTGCCCACAAAACTACTTCGATCCAGTCCTGCTTCAGGCCGTCCGCTCATACAGCTCCGCCACCGTTCATCACCACTGTCGCCTCATCGCATTTCGTCAAGACGCTGACCGGGTGCTGGCAGAGGTTGAGGATACAAGGTCCGGCTCACGCCAGACCATTGCCTGCCAATATCTGGTCGGCTGCGACGGAGCGGGCAGCATTGTCCGCCGCGACCTCGACATCGAAATGCGGGGGGAGAATGTACTGACCAACAGCGTCAATATTCTCCTTCGCCATCCTGACGTTATCAGGCTTTCGGGTAAGCGCCCCCTTTATCGATTTGTACTCATTGATAACAAAGGCCTGTGGGCCACAATGGTCGCCATTAACGGGCGTGACCAGTGGCGGCTGCAGGTGATCGAAGGGCCATCCTCCCGAGGCGTAGGTGCGGATTACATCGACTCAGTCATCACCCGTGCCTTTGGCCGGCGCATCACAGTATCTGATGTTTCCGCCGTGCACTGGCAGCGCCGCGAGCTGGTCGCCGAACGCTATGTTGATGGCCGGGTTATTCTCTGCGGTGATTCGGCGCACCAGATGTCCCCTACGGGAGGCTTTGGCATGAATACGGGCATTGGCGAGGCAGTGGACCTCGGCTGGAAGCTCGCCGCCCGTCTTGCCGGATGGGGCGGATCGAATCTGCTTGCCTCCTATGACGAGGAACGGCGGCCGATCGCACAGCGCAATGTTGCCGAGGCCAGCAACAATCTGGCGCGAATGACAGCCATCCGCGACCTGCCGGGCCTTTTGGATGAGAGCCCTGCCGGAGCGTCGCTGCGCAGTGCCGTTGGACAACGCGTTTCCGAAGCCATGTCGCGGGAATGGAACGCCATCAACATCCATATAGGCTATCGATATGACGGCTCCCCCATTTGTGTGAGCGATGGAACGCCATTTCCGCCCGACGATGTGACGCGCTACGTCCAGACGGCCCGCCCTGGCGCACGTGCGCCGCACGTCTGGCTTGATGACACCAGATCGACACTTGACCTCTTCGGGCGTGACTTCGTCCTGCTGCGCCTGGGCTCGACCCCGCCGGCAACCGATCTCCTCGAAGCGGCCTTTTCCGCCGCAAGCGTACCCCTCACAGTCCAGACACTCGATCTACCGTCGGTTCGGCAGGCCTACGATGCCAACCTCGTCCTGGTACGACCGGATGGTCACGTTGGCTGGCGCTCGAATCATGTGCCGGCAGAACCAGACCATGTCGTCGAGACACTACGCGGCGCGGCCGGAGCGGCCGTCACTCGACAGACAGCATGACTTTGCCAACATGTTCACCACGCTCGAGTTCGGCATGGGCGGCAGCGGCCTGATCGAACGGGAAGATGGCGTGTACGACCGGCTTGATTCTGCCTTGCTCCAGCAGCGGCCAGACTTGAGACCGCAGGCTCGCAGCAATCCGCGCCTTATCGAGGACCGGCTGCGGCCTCAATGTTGAAGCAGTGATGGTCATGCGTCGCCGCATCAGCGTCTCAAGATCGATTTCGGCGCTGCGCCCACCTTGCAGGGCAATGATCGAAAGGCGGCCGCCAATTGCAAGGCAGGTCAGATTGCGTGCCACATACGGGCCGGCCACCATATCCAGAATGACGTCTACGCCACGCCCCGATGTCGCCTGGGCTACCTGGGCGACAAAATCTCCGGTCCTGTAATTGAAAGCTTCGCGTGCACCCAACACGAGGCAAGATTCACATTTCTCATCGGTCCCGGCCGTAACAAAAACGTCTGCTCCAAATGCCCGGGCCAGCTGAATCGCCGTGGTGCCGATACCGCTAGCACCGCCATGAATCAGTACTGTTTCACCGGCCTTCAGTGCTGCGCGCTCGAAAAGGTTGTGCCAGACGGTAAAGAATGTCTCCGGCAGTGCCGCCGCCTCTATATGGCTGAACTGCTCTGGGACTGGCAGACACTGACCTGACGGTACCACGCAGAATTCAGCATAGCCGCCGCCAGCAACCAGCGCACAGACTCTGTCGCCAACCGACCATTCGCCGACGTCTGCACCCAGCGCCACAATCGTCCCGCTGATCTCGAGACCCGGAATATCCGTGACACCGGGCGGCGGCGGGTAATGGCCGCTGCGTTGGCGAAGATCGGGACGATTGACACCGGCAGCAGCGACCTGCACCAGCACTTCGCTCATGCCCGGCACGGGAACATCCCGATATTCAGGTACAAGGACCTCCGGTCCACCGAATCTGGATATGGCGATGACGCGCGCCCGGTCAGGAATTGCGGCGGTAGATCTGAAAGCTGAGTTCACATTTGACCTTTCTATGGGCTACTTACCCCACCTGCATGCAATGAAGGTGGGTCTCGGGCAGGCAGGCAATTTCCTTTCTTGAAAATCCGCCATTGCTGCGCTAGACCGGTCCCGCTGAGGATTTTCTGCATGCATTGCGATTGTCTGGCGTGACCCGCCGCCAGGAGCCACGAGGACCGCCATGACCGCCACACAAATTGAATCGGTTCTGCTTCAGCTGCGGGAGATGATCATGCGCGGCGAATTTCCGGTGGGCAGCCGCCTGATGGAAATCCCGCTGGCCCGCAGCCTGAATGTTTCGCGCACACCGGTACGTCTGGCGCTTCAGACGCTCGCCCAGGAAGGGCTGCTGGTCTACGCGCCGCAGCGCGGCTTCATGGTCAGGGCATTCTCGATCAAAGAGATCCTCGATGCCGTGGATGTCCGCGGCCGGCTCGAAGCTCTGGCCTGTGGAATCGTGGCGGCGGCAGGCCTGCCGGATGAAAAAATCACATTCCTTGAGCGCAACCTCGCTGCCACGTACGACCTTTTCAAATCCGCCGAATTCGGTCCAGGAGAGGCGGAAAGTTGGAAGGATCTGAATGGGGCTTTCCACGATGTCATCGTGAGTAGCTCTGCGAACCAGAGCCTGATCCGCATGGTTCGCCAGTTTGATCTGATTCCATTCGCTGCCGCGCGCAATTTTGCGGCCACGCCATCGAATCTTCCCCGCCTGAGAGCCACTGTTGAGCAGAACGTCAGAATGCATGACTTGGTTTTTGATGCCATTCGACATCAACAGCCGGATCGTGCGGAAATGCTGATGCGCGAGCATGTGTACCAGGGTCGCGAGGGGCTTCGGAGAGTTCTCGAGCGGCTCTCTACAGTACAACCGACCGCCCCGATGTTGCGTCTCGTTGCTGAAAGCAGCTGACTGGGCATCAATTCTCGTCAACGACTGAATTTGTAAGGGTGCCGATCCCGGTGATGGACACTGATACAGTGTCCTCTGCCTTCAAGAAACAGGGCGGTGATCGTTTGTAGCCACAGCCCGCCGGTGTTCCCGTGCAGATGATGTCACCTTCGGACAACGGCGTTGCCCGGGATATGTAGGAAATCAGTTCCGATATCGGGTAGGTAAAGTCACCAAGCACCGCGTTCTGCATCACCTGACCATTCAGCAGTGTCGTAAGTCTGCAATCTCCAAGGTCAGGCATTGCATCTCGGGTGACCAGCCACGGTCCGAAAGCGCCTGTTTTCGGGAAGCTTTTTGCAAGCGTAAAATGCCGGCTGTGCCGCATCCAGTCGCGGGGTGTGGCGTCATTGCAGCAGGTGTAGCCGGCGATATAGTCCGTTGCCTCCGCCGCGGATATATCGCGTCCCGACCTGCCAATGACGACAGCGAGCTCTCCCTCGTAATCAAACTCTGCCGACGCCCGTGGTTTTTGCAGTGCACCGCCGTGTCCTATCTGCGTATCAGGAAACCTGGTGAGCAGATGCGGATACTGCAGCTTGGGGCGCCCCTGTTCAAGCCGCAGGCTTTCGTAGTTCAAGAGTACCGAGAAGATTTTTCCAGCGTCAGGTATGACCGGAAGAAACTCGACTGCTTCAAGCGCAAAATCGGCTTCCCTATTGGTTATCGCCTCGAGAGCGCGAAAATCGGAGAACGCCTGCCGCAGGCTCGACGCTGAAATGTGGCGGGTTGCATCAACGATACCATGATCAACGACGATGCCGTACCGATCACGTCCCGCTGCACGGAATGAACAGAGCTTCATGCTGAAATCCAGTTTTAGAGTGGAGTGCGTTAGTGCGCCGGACCGGCCTCTGCAGGCTTCCAGGCGAGCGCCCAGCCCTGCAGACGCTCAAGCAACCAATTGAGGCCCAGAACGACCGCAGTCACAATGACAATGCCAGCGAAGACACCGGTTGTATCACCCATTTGACGCGAATGTTCGATCATGTAACCCAAGCCGCGATCGGCTACTAAAAATTCACCGACAATCGTTGCACTGATGGCACGAGGTAGGGCGACTTTAAGGCCTGCGAAGAGATAGGGCTGCAGCGATTTCCACAGCACATCGCGTGCCACTTTGAGGTGGCGGGCCCCGACAATCTGCGCCATGACAACCAGCCGGCGGTCTACACCACGCAGGCCGCTGAAAGTCGAAATGAAAATCATGTAGAAAACCATGAAAGCCACGATGACGACCTTCGGTGCGTCACCAATTCCGAACCAGAGAATCAGCAGCGGCGCCAGTGCAAATTTTGGAATTCCCATAGAGGCCATGACTGCCGGCTCTATGGCTCTGGTCGCCCGCTCTGATTGGTACAGAATGAATGGAAGAATAACGCCGGCAACAAATCCGATTAGAAACCCAAAACATGAAATCCATATCGTCGATGCAGCGTGGACCCACAGGCTACCATCCCGCGCAACGTCATAGATCCGGCGAAGAACCGATATCGGCGATGCGAAGAACAGTTCACCCGATGACTCATAGCCCCATTGCCAGAGCAGGACGAGGGCGATCGCAAGCAGTATGCGGCCGGTGACAATCATTGCACCTGGGCCCTTATGGCTTCGTACAGGCTGGCGAACTGTGGCGCGGCATAGATGTCCCTCAGGTTCCGGGGACGTGGAATATCAATGTGATGTTCGCCGATGATATGCGTGGGGGCGCGCGACAGAACCAGCGCACGATCACCGAGCGCAATCGCTTCGGCAATATCATGCGTAATGAATATGATGGTTTTCCGACCCGCCTCCCACAGACGCAGAAGGTCCTCCTGAAGCTGGACTCTTGTCTGCGCATCCAAGGCACCGAAGGGCTCATCCATCAGAATAATCGGCGGGTCATAGACCAGCGTGCGGATGAGTGCAGCGCGTTTGCGCATGCCGCCGGACAGTTCATGCGGGTAGTAGCGCTCGAAGCCGGTCAGACCCACGGCATCCATCAAGGCCGCGGCCCGCTCCCGACCGTGGGCGTCAAGACGCCCCTGCGCCTCCAGAGGAAACAGAACATTGTCGATGGTGGTCCGCCATGGCAGCAGCGTATCATCCTGAAACACATATCCGATCTGACAATCGAGACCAGGCCTCAGTCCTGCCCCGTCGCCATTGGAAACCGGTGCGCCCTTAAAACTGATCGTGCCTGCAGATGGTGCATCGGTCTGGGCAATCATATTGAGCAGCGTCGATTTACCGGAACCCGACGGTCCAATCACGGTGACGAATTCGCCATCGCGGACTGAGAATGACAGATTTTGAATGACCCAGCGTGCGTCGGACCGTCCATCACGCGAAGGGAACCGCTTGCCGAGTCCGGCAACTTCCAGAAGAGACACTTCAGACATTCTTTACATTCCTCCTGATGCGGTCGTGCCCGCAGTCTTGCTGGATGGACGCCAGCGCAGCAGTCGACGTTCAATGCCGTTCACGACCGCATTGGCTCCGATTACGATCAGCGTGATGGCCAGGATGGCCGCAAATACCTGTGAGGTCTTGAAATTCATCGCGCCGAGCTGAACCAGGTAGCCAAGACCACGGTTTGACGAGATCAGTTCCGCAATGACGGCGCCGCCAATTGCATAGGGCGTTGACACGCGGAAGCCGGCGAAGATGAACGGCACGGCACTTGGCCAGATGACCTGCGTTGCGATACGCAGCTCACCGGCACCAATGACTCGGGACATCAGCAAGAGACGTGGGTCGATGGCACGCACGCCGGCCGCAGTATTGAAATAGACCAGAAAGAAAACGACACTGGTGACCAGCGCGATCTTTGACTCAATGCCAATGCCAAACCACAGAATGAATAGTGGCGCGAGCGCAAGCTTCGGCAGGCCGTAGCCTCCTACCAGGAAGGGATCGAGGATCGCCTCCAGACGCGGCAGCCGCCGCAGCACGAATGGTAGCGCCATGCCGGGTATGCCGCCCAAAAGGAACCCCCATAGCGAGGCCTGCAGCGTATAGCCGGCATGCCGGAAGATCTCGCCCGTGCGCATCATGTCCCACAATGCCAACACGACCGGCCAGGGCGCCGGAACCCAATAGGCGCCTGCAGTCATGCTGCCCCACTGCCAGAGCGCCAGAACTGCGGCGATGACCAGAGCTTTGTCGATAATGCTTTGCCAACGCGTCATTTCACATAATCGTTTGTGTAGAGGGATTTAAGGTCGACGATGCGATTCTTGGCATCGATGAGGCCGCCGATCACGCTGAAATCCTGGGCATTCTTCAGGCCCGCCTCATTGATTTGCGCCGTGCGCGGCAGTGTAGGTTTGAGCATCAGGAAAGCCTGCGCGACCAGATCATCCTGCAGGGTCGGGAAGCGCCTTTTCAGGATTGTCAGCGTCTCGGCCGGCTGATCATGAATGAAAGCTAGCGCCATGTTCACGCCGGCCATCATCTTCCGGCACAGATCCGGTTTGTTCGGACAGAAATCCGATCTGGTGATCAGCATGTTGTAGGCATAGGGCTGCATTTCCGGCAGATCGCCGGCTGGAGAGGAAACCCAGGTCACGGCGCCAAGCTCCGCCTCCGCCATCAGGGTCCAGGGCTGGGAGAAGACAAATCCGTCGACCGCCTTCGTCTTCAGCGCCGGCACCATGGCGGGGGGCTGCATCGGACTGACGGTGAAATCTGTTTCGGGATTGATGGCGTATCTGCCAGCGATGTAGCGCAGGTAGGTATGGGCGAAACCATTGATCGAATCGACGCCAAGCTTCAATCCCTTCAACGCCCTGGCGCGCGTCCTTTCATCTCCACCGGTCGCCGCCCGCAGCCCTTCGGCGATATCCTGCCGTAGCACCACTTCCAACATGAGCCGATCAGCAGTGTTGCCGATGGCAATCAGCTTCTGCCCGGCGATTACGGCACGCAGCATGGGACCCGGCCCACTCATGGTGAATTCGGCGCTGCCGGCCAGCACCGCATTGGTGGCAGCCGGTCCTGCAATGACAAGGGTCTTGAGGTTCAGGCCGTGGTCACGCCAGAACCCCTTTTCCTCGGCAATATAGGCCGGGGCGAATAACAGACTCGAAGCTGGCAGGGCGAGCGTTGCATCATCGGCGCGCGCTGACGGCGCAGCCGCAGATGCAAGGCATGAGACGAGGAATACGGCAGCTGCGCCGCATTGCAGGCGTTTCATTTAATTTATTTCCTCCCGTTATTCTTTTTGTAGACCAGGGTCTCTTGGCGCTCGACGTCTATTCGAGGATATCGCCTCCTCTGCCACTGCCGATGTGCCGGCCTGCCATCATGGTCCTGTAGTCGTGATAGAGCTGATCGCGATCGACAGGATACCCGATATGATTTTCCTCGAATTCTTCGCTCATGGTCGTGCCGAACCGGATCGCCTCGGGCATGGACGGCAGGTTTTCGCACCAGACTTCGACACTGTTGCCATCCGGATCCTTGAAATAAATGCCCATGCCGGTGCGATGGTCGATGACCCGCTCGACAGCAACGCCCGCATCGGTCAGCCGGCCGTAGTGGCGGACGAAATCCTCGTAATCGCGCACTTCAATGGCGAAGTGATTCATGCCCACAGCCATGGGCGCCCCAGGGCTGCTGTCCCTCGCGGCCGGTATCAGTGCGATGTCGTGATGCTGATAGCCAAAGGAGATGGTGGCGAAACGGCCTTCGGCACTCTTCATGACCTTCATGCCCAAAGCCTGGGTGTAGAAGGCGATCGAACGCGCCAGATCCGACACGTTCAAGCCGATATGGGTGATCCGGGCGCTGGGCCAGCGTACCGTTTTGCTGGTGTCTCCCACCTGCTCACTCCCGACCATGTTTCCCTCCCTTATCATGTCATATTGCATGCATTATTAGCGTGGAGTCGATGACGTTGCTAGCTTATAAGCAGTAAAATTTTGATTTAGCAAGAGACTGCTTGCAGCTCTCCGGCTCTTTCTTCTATAAGATGCATGCATTTTAAGGGAGGGTTCTGTGGAACGGGAATTTCCGGTGGTCATCGTGGGGGGCGGCCCCGTCGGCATGACAGTCGCCGCGGAGCTGGGTTTGCGGCAGGTGCCATGCCTGCTGCTCGAACAGAATGACGGCACCAACAATCATCCGCGCGCCAATGTCGTCAGTCCGCGCAGCATGGAGCATTTCCGCCGCTGGGGAATTGCCGAGGACGTGATCGCCGCAGGGCTGCCGATCGACTATCCGACCGACATCGTCTTCACCACGCGGCTCGCCGGGCATGAAATCCTGCGCTTCTCCTTCCCTTCCATCGATCAGGCGCGCAATGCCGACGATACCCTGCTCGCCCAGTATCCCGAGATTGCGCATTCGCCCTATTTCAAGACGGCGGTAGGTCAGAATTTTATTGAACCGGTTCTGCGCCGGCATCTAGAGGGGCTTCCATCCGTCGCCACGCGGTTCAACACCCGCTGCGAAGCCGCTTCGCAGGATCAGGACGGCGTCACGCTTTCAGTGGTCGACACACGCTCCGGTCATCAGGACAGCGTCCGCGCTCGCTACGTCGTGGCCTGCGATGGCGCACGCAGCACGCTCCGGCAGGCACTCAACATACCGATGATCGGCAAGAGCAGCCTTGGTCAGAATGTGGGAGTGTATATCCGGGCCCCCGATCTTTTGAAACGGGCCGGCAAGGGAAGCTGCATCCTGTACTGGACGCTTGCTCCCGACTGCACAGGAGTCTTCATCGCCATTGACGGGCGACAATACTACACCATGCAGCGTCACATCCTCGAAGATGAGGACCCTACCGACTTTGATGCCGCCGCAGCCGTCCGCCGCGCGATCGGCGCAGATGTCGATTTCGAGATCATCAGTATCCAACCCTGGGTACCGCGTCAGCTCGTGGCCGACCGCTACCGCGAGGGGCGCGTTTTTCTCGCCGGAGACTCAGCGCACCTGGTGTCTCCCACTGGTGGCTTTGGCATGAATACCGGTATCGGCGATGGCGTTGACATCGGCTGGAAGCTCGCCGCAGTCATTGAGGGATGGGGTAGCGAGGCCATCCTAGACAGCTACGACATCGAGCGCCGGCCTGTGGCCTGGCGCAACGCGCTGGAGGCAACCGACAACCGCTCCGCCCTTCATTCAAGTGCGGTGGTATCGCCCGCCATCGAGGAGGATACGCCGCAGGGGGCGGAGCTGCGGGCTGCACTTGCCGAAAAGCTCAAGAAGCAGCGGAAGCATTTTGCCGCCATCGGTATCCATCTGGGATATCGCTATGAGGACTCGCCACTGTGCATTCCTGATGGCACTCCGGCGCCGCCCGACGATCCGCAGCACTATGTGCCAGTGGCACGGCCCGGCTCGCGGGCGCCGCATGTCTGGCTGCGGTCCGGCCAGTCGATCCTCGATCATTTCGGACATGGATTTACCCTCCTGCGGTTCGGGACAGACGCTCCAGATCCGGCACCTCTGATCCAAGCTGCCCAGCTGGCCGGACTGCCGCTGCGGGTGGAGACCATTGAGCATGCCGCGGCGGCTGCACTGTATGGCACCCGTCTCGTTCTGGTCCGGCCGGATGGCCACATCGCCTGGCGCAGCGATATGCTGCCGCGAAACCCAGCGGACATCATCGGCACCGTACGGGGTGCGCTCGCGCACGCCGCCAGCCGCGTGGCCTAGATGCACCGATCAGCAATGACATCTCACACGAGGGACGCCATGAAATATCTGATCGTGGGCTTCATGCTGGCCATGGCCTGGGGGCAGCCGTCGGCCGTGGCCCAGCAGGTCACGCTGGCCCTGCCGACAACCAGTCTGGTGTTCCTGCCCAATTATGTGGCCGCGGATCAGGGCTTCTGGACGCGACGCGGACTGGATGTGAAGTCGCCGATTATTTCGGGGGCCGGATCCACCAATGCGGTGCTGGCTGGCAGTGCTGACTTCACCACCATTGGCCCCGGATCCACTTTGCGCCTGATTGCCCGCGGTCAGAAGCTATCAATCATCGCCACGACGATCGACCAGTTCCTGCTAGAAATTGTGCTGCGCAAAGATGTCGTCGCCCGTCTGAACGTGGCATTGGAGGCGCCACTGGAAGCGCGTGTCCGTGCTCTCAAGGGCGTCTCCTTCGGGGTTGACTCGATCAACGGCTACTCCCATAGCTTCCTGCGCTATCTGGCCGGACAGTTCGGCCTTAATGCCGAAACCGATCTGGTCGTATCACCAATCCAGCCTGGCAACCTGGTGCCATCGCTGGCCGCCAGGCGGGTCGACGGCTTCATTTTCGGTCAGCCATGGAGCCTGCAGGCCGAACGTGACGCCGATGGCGTAACCTGGATCTCGGGCGTTCGCGGCGACACGCCGCAGCTTTCGCCGTTTCCTTACATGATCACCATTGCCAATCCGACGACCTGTGTGGAGCGCAGGCTCGCCTGCGAGAATGTCGTGGGGGGACTGCAGGATGCGCTCGACTACATCCATGCCAACCCCGATGGCGCCTATGAGGTGTTGCGCCGCAAACTCCCCCAGATGGATCCGGCTCTGCTGCGCGATGCGTTCAATGTCGTGCGCACGGCCGTGCCGCTGACCACCCGGACAGATGTCGCCGCAATCGAAAAGGCCCAGGAATTCGGACTGGTCGGCGGGTCTCTGGAACCCAATGAACGAGTGGCGGACTGGACACCCTACATCGACAACGCATTCGTGCGGCGCAACCGATAGTGCCGGTGCGACAAATCAAGGCGGAAAATCATGAATGGTGCCGAGAGTCTGGTCCGCACGCTGCTTGCCTGCGGTGTCGATACCTGTTTTGCCAATCCCGGAACGTCGGAGATGCATTTTGTGGCCGCGCTTGACCGGGTTGCCGGCATGCGCTGCGTATTGGGACTGTTTGAAGGGGTCGTGACCGGCGCTGCCGACGGCTATGCCCGTATTGCCGGTCGACCTGCGGCGACCCTGCTGCACCTGGGCCCCGGCCTCGCCAACGGCCTGGCCAATCTTCACAATGCCAAGCGGGCCGCATCACCCATTGTCAACATCGTTGGCGAACATGCCAGCTTTCATCTGAAGTTCGATGCGCCGCTGACATCAGACATCGAAGGCGTCGCTCGCCCGATGTCGCATTGGGTGCGGACCAGCCGTGCCGCGTCCACGGTTGCGCGCGATGGCGCCGAGGCGGTTGCCGCAGCCCGTTCTACACCAGGGCAGATTGCAACCCTGATTCTGCCGGCCGATACCGCATGGACGGACGCCGATGGCATGGCCCATCTGCCGGCACCGGCTGTCCCGTCGCAGGTTGACGAAGCCGTCGTGCGCGACGTGGCGGCCCTGCTCCGGCGCAGAGAGGCGCCGCTGCTGCTCCTGGGGGGCGATGCGCTGACCGAATCGAATCTGGTCACCGCCGCCGCCATTGCCGCAGTCTGCGACGCCAAACTGATGACAACCACATATGTCCGCCATCTGCCACGGGGTGCGGGCCGGGTTGCGGTGCCACGCCTGCCCTATCCGGTGGCCCAGGCACTACAGGCGCTGGCGCCCTATCGCAGCATCGTTTTGATCGGCGCTCCTCCGCCGGTATCGTTCTTCGGCTATCCGAACAGTCCGAGCGAACTGCAGCCAGACGACTGCCACATCCAGCCGCTTGCACAACCGGGCGGGAATGTCACGGATGCCCTGCTGCGGCTTGCCGATCTGCTGCAGGCCGACCAGCGGAGCGTCCAGCTGCAGGCGCCTGACCGGCCATCGCCACCGCGCGGGCCGCTGAGCCCGGATGGCATCGGCCGGGCTCTGGCGGCCGCCCTGCCCGACAATGCCATTGTGGTCGACGAGGCGATCACCACCGGCCGGGGCTTCTATGCCGCCACGGCTGGCGCCGCGCCGCACAGCTGGCTCGGCAATCTCGGTGGCTCGATCGGTTTTGGAACGCCCGTCGGCACCGGTGCTGCCGTGGCGGCGCCTGATCGCAAGGTGTTCTGCCTCGAGGGCGATGGCAGTTTTCTCTACACGCCGCAGAGCCTGTGGACCCAGGCACGCGAAAATCTCGACGTCACGACGATCGTCTTTGCCAACCGCAGCTACAACATCCTGAAAGGCGAACTCGCCATGGTTGGCGCCGGCAATCCCGGCCGACGCGCCCTTGACATGCTGGAGCTCGACCGCCCGGCCATCGACATCGCCGGCCTGGCGCGATCCTTCGGCGTCCCGGCGCGCCAGGTCGGATCGCTGGACGAGCTCAATCTCGCTTTGGATCACGCCGTGGCATCCGATGGCCCCAAGCTCATCGAAGTCCTGCTATGAGGCACGAGGCAATGCTTGAGCTTTATCATTTCAGCCTATCGGTCTGTGGCCACACCCTTAAAGCTCGCGAGACATTGACTGGATCGCCTCAGGTGGCCGCAGATGCACTTAAGCGCATCGTCCACAAAGTCATCATCGGCCAGGAGGAATTAACGCTCCAGATCGACAAGGCTAGCCTAGCCGTCGCCTGCGGCCTGAGCGATACCAGCCGGCCCCGGGGCTCGAAGGAACAGATTTACTCCATGACCTTCAAAGCCAGCTTCCGCAGGATCGGCAGCGAGACCAAGCTGATCATCAATGGTGGGCAGATCGGCAATGAGAAGCCTCGGCGCGATCCAGCACTTATCAAGACGCTGGCCCGCGCGCATGCCTGGGCCAGGCAGCTCCATGCTGATAAGGTCAGATCGCTGAATGAGATTGCCACGGCCGATGGCCTTACCTGAGGCTACGTGTCGGCCATCATCAGGATGGCTTACCTGGCGCCGGACATCACCGAAGCCATCCTTGAAGGCTGCCAGCTACAGACCCTGATGCTCAAGGATGCGGACCATTCCGCCGAATTGGGCCGACCAGCGGCGCATGTTCGGCTTCACGGTCGCCTGATCCTCACTCAAAAGCTGGCCATTCAGCCAGCGACAGGCGGCCGAAATGACGCCCCGAAGCGTCGATCTCCGGGGGAAAACTTACGCAAAGCGCGCGGAATGTTTGATCATTTAGCGTCCTGCGGAGAACCCGTTCTCCAAGGGCTGACTAGGTGGCGGAGGGAGTGGGATTCGAACCCACGATACCCTTTTGAGGTATACACACTTTCCAGGCGTGCGCCTTCGACCGCTCGGCCATCCCTCCAGCGCGGGCGGCACTATACCCGCCGGCAGCGAATTTGCAATCGGCCCAGCCTTCAGCTTAACATGCTGACCGCACAGGTGGATTCGTCAAGGTATCGTCGCCTTGGGGCCAAGGGGGAAAGCCGTGCTGCTGGGACGCATTCTGGGCTGGCTGCTGATCGCACTGGCGCTGCTCGCACTGGGCGGCGACGGCCTGCGCTGGCTCGAAACCGGCATGATGGGCTTCATCGCGCTGGGCGATTTCTGGGCCCGGCTCGATCCGCCGACCCACAGCCTGCTGCTGACCATCGGCCACGACTACCTGCCGCCGGTGCTGTGGGATCCGGGCCTGGCCACCGTGCTGCGCTGGCCGGCCGTGGCCGTGCTCGGCGGGCTCGGCATCCTGCTGCTGGTGCTTTTCCGCAAGCGCGAGCCGAAACGGCGCCAGCGGTTCGGGGCCCTGTCCTAGGGCGCTGTCTTAACGGCTCAGTTGTCGGAAATCTTGAGCGCGGCGATGAAGGCTTCCTGCGGGATTTCCACATTGCCGACATTGCGCATGCGCTTCTTGCCCTCTTTCTGCTTCTCCAGCAGCTTGCGCTTGCGGCTGATGTCGCCGCCGTAGCATTTCGCCAGCACGTCCTTGCGCAGAGCCGAGATATCCTCGCGCGCCACGATGCGCCCGCCGATGGCGGCCTGGATGGCGATCTTGAACATCTGGCGCGGAATCAGCTCCTTGAGCCGCTCGCAGAGCTGGCGACCACGCGTCTCGGCGCGGCCGGCATAGACGATGCTGGCCAGCGCATCGACATTCTCGTTGTTCACCAGAATGGTCATCTTCACCAGGTTGCCGGCCTCGTAGCCGTCCATATGGTAATCGAAGCTGGCATAGCCGCGGCTGATCGACTTCAGACGGTCGTAGAAATCGAACACCACTTCGTTGAGCGGCAGGCGATAGACCACCATGGCGCGGTTGCCGGCATAGGTCAGCTCGACTTGGCGGCCGCGCTTGTCTTCGCACAGCTTCAGAATCGCGCCGAGATATTCGTCGGGCACCATGACGGTGGCCTTGATCCACGGTTCATCGATATGGTCGATCAGCATCGGATCGGGCATGTCGGCGGGGTTATGCACCTCGTCCATCGAGCCGTCGATCTTGTAGACATGATAGATCACGCTCGGCGCGGTGGTGATCAGGTCGAGGTTGAATTCGCGTTCCAGCCGCTCCTGGATGATTTCCAGATGCAGCAGGCCGAGGAAGCCGCAACGGAAACCGAAGCCCAGTGCCGCCGAGCTTTCCATCTCGAAATGGAAGCTGGCGTCGTTGAGCCGCAGCTTGCCCAGGCTTTCGCGCAGTTCGGGGAAGGCGCCTGCGTCAATGGGGTAAAGTCCGCAGAACACCACCGGCACGGAGGGCTTGAAGCCCGGTAACGCTTCGGCCGCCTGGCGCTTATCCTCGGTGATGGTGTCACCGACGGATGTATCGGCCACTTCCTTGATCGCGGCGGTGAAGAAACCCATCTCGCCGGGGCCGAGTTCGTCGACCATGACCTTCTTCGGCGTGGTGACGCCGACGCGCTCGACCGGGTGCACGGCGCCGGACGACATGAACTTGATCTTCATGCCCTTCTTCAGCACGCCGTCGACGACGCGGAACAGCACGACGACGCCGAGATAGGCGTCGTACCAGCTATCGACCAGCAGCGCCTTCAGCGGCGCATCGCGGTCGCCCTTGGGCGCCGGCAGGCGGTTGACCAGCGCTTCCAGCACCAGATCGATGCCGATGCCGGTCTTGGCCGAGATCGGCACGGCATCGGAGGCATCCAGGCCGATGACATCCTCGATCTGCTGCTTGACGCGATCGGGCTCGGCGGCGGGCAGGTCGATCTTGTTCAGCACCGGCACGATCTCGTGCTTGGCATCCAGCGCGTGATACACGTTGGCGAGCGTCTGCGCTTCCACGCCCTGGCTCGCATCGACCACCAGCAGCGAACCCTCGCAGGCGGCGAGCGAGCGGCTGACTTCATAGGCGAAGTCGACATGGCCGGGCGTGTCCATGAGATTCAGGACATAATCCTTGCCGTCTTTCGCATGGTAGTTCAGGCGCACGGTCTGCGCCTTGATGGTGATGCCGCGCTCCTTCTCGATATCCATGCTGTCGAGAATCTGCTCGCTCATCTCGCGCTTTTCGAGGCCGCCGCAGGCCTCGATCAGGCGGTCGGCCAGCGTCGACTTGCCATGATCGATATGGGCAATGATCGAGAAATTGCGGATCAGGGAAGGATCGGTCGCCACGGTGTCAGCACTCAGCTTTCGCGATTAGCGGAACAGGCTCAGGATGTCGCCTTCGCGGCTGTCCTTCGCGGGAATCTTCATGATGCCGCTGGCGCGCAGGCAGGGCACGCCATCGGCGGTGATCAGGCTTTCGGCGAAGCCGAGATTGCGGGTCTGGCGGATCAGCCTTCCCTTGCCCTCGACCCAGCTGCCCAGCGGCGCCGGGCCGACATAGTCGCCGGCGAGATTGACCGTGGGCATGAATTTGCGACCGCCTTCGGCGACGCCGACGGTGAAGCCCAGCAGCATGTCGGCAAAGGTCATCAGCATGCCGCCGTGGCAGACCTGCATGGGATTGCAATGACGGTCCTCGACCCGGAACCCCATCACCGGCAGGCCATCGGCTTCGTCGAGCCGGCCCCAGAGCGGACCGGTCAGCGCCATGAAGCCCATGAAGGTGATTTTCTTCATGCCGGCCGGGATGTTGCCGGCGGCCGTTTGCGGCTCTGCGGCGTCGATTCTGGGGGAAGCGCTCATGGGCGGGGGTTGTAGCATCCGCGACCCGGTGGGGCAACGCAGGCCGCAGTCCCGCCCTGCCCCGGAATCCCGGACCATCGGCGCGGCTGAGTCCGTTTCGTTGCGGTTCGTCTGTGTTCGTTTCGCTTCACTGGTGTTCGTTCCGGTTCGTTTCAGCTCGTTTGGCTTCGTTTCGGTTCGTTTCAGTTCGTTCGGGTCCGCGTTAACACTTTCCGGCTTGACGGATGCGCCGGCCTATGAGAACATAATAGGAACAATTGACCGGAAAGTCCAGCCTGTGACCGGGCCCAGGCCTAAGGCAGCCGCCTGTCCCCTTCCAGTCACAGCCGGAGGGGAGACCGTCACGCCTGCGTCACTGCCTGATAGCGCAGCCATCACACCACGGCAGCCGCGATCCGGCCTAGCCTTGGCGCCAACACGACAGATCATAGCGGAGGCCGAACAT
Source organism: Ferrovibrio sp. (assembly GCF_025869515.1). Lineage (GTDB taxonomy): Bacteria > Pseudomonadota > Alphaproteobacteria > Ferrovibrionales > Ferrovibrionaceae > Ferrovibrio. Next base: position 2,949 of record NZ_JAOZVR010000124.1, on the reverse strand, counting down.
GACCCAGACCCATATCGCTCTCATGACTCTGCAGAGCCAGTTGCATCTGGCGCAGCAGCAGGAAAGCGACCTGCGCCAGGAACGCGATGTCTGCGACAGCGAATTCCGCGCCATGAACGCGCATCTCACCCGCATCACCATCCGGCCGCAGGATATGAACGACTATGAAGCGATGCTGCGCAAACGTGAGCGCGTCGCCGACGAATGGCGGCTGGCCAGCCGCAAGCTGATCGGCCTGCAGCGCAAGCTGGCCGATGCCGGCCTCGATCAGATCGAGATGACCGAATTCAACGGCTGACGATTTTCCAAACACCCGTCTCGCAAACGGCGCACGATCGACGGCCGGGCAGCAATGCTCCGGCCGTTTCGATTTGCGTTCATCCTTGAACTGCGCAGGCCTGCCCCTCTCCGCCATTTGAGAGAAAATGAAGCTACGCTGTAGCGTGTTTTACCTCATCGTCGCTACTCTGCAGCTTCTTCGGCAACATCTTGTCTTTCACAGATTTAACTAAATCCTGCATATCAAACACCAACATTAAACCTAAATTACTCAGTGCATTTCCAAAGTTTTCTTCGGTTAAGGCAATGGGAAGAGCCTCACGTACTTCACGACGGGCATACTCGAATAGGTTTGCCGATTTTACATATAGCTCAATAGTGCTCATCAACCCTGACTCTAGATGGTCCAATCTCTGTTGACCACGCCATCCTCCAAGATCGTCGCCATTATATCGCTCAACCTCAGAGCTGACTCTTGCCGCTTGCAGCTGGAGCAGAGTCATAACTTCGGCTACAAGCTCCGCCGATGGTGTGTTCGCTAAAGTGACAAGCCGCTCGCAACGTAAAAGGGCATCTAGTGGATAGGCAGGCATAACTAGCGCCCCTTTCTTGCCGTCCGCCGCCAACGATTTTGTCATCGCAACGATGACTCGCGAGCTAGCTCTTAAATATTCCATAAGGCGGCTGAGATCAGACACAAATACGGCGCGAGCCGCGCTCAATTCTTGCTCTCTTCTTTGAAGTTCAGAGGCTAAGCGGTTGGCTTCACGATGAGCCTCAATTTCTACCTTCTGAGTATCGGCAGAAATTTGACGTCTAATTTGTATGTGCATAACTGCGAATGCAGCAATTACGGTCGCCATAGCTCCCAATGCTGATCCAGCGAAATCAATCCAATTGCTGAGGTTGGCGTCAGGCGTGAACAGCGTCATGGCCACCGAAAAGCCAAAGAAAATTCCGCCTATAAGCAACCCCCACACCAATAGATCATCAGTGGCACGCATTTTCCCCTCCGCCTGATTTTTGTCTATGGTACAGGCGGGGTGGTATATAGCGACTAATAATTGGTCAATGTTTTTTGATGTCGACCTTGAAAATCGTTTGGTTGTGCAGGCGCAGCCGATTCGAGGCTCTTCCCTTTGCGGGAGAAGGTTTTACTTCACTCCGCCGCCAGTGAATCCAACCCGGTCGACAGAACAGCAACCTCTGATGTCTCCTCCTCCTCGCCCACACACAGCGTTTCCGGCGCGAAGCCCATCGCCTGCCAGCAGGCGCGCATCGCATCGGCGAAACCCTGCGGCGTCAGCGGCGCGGCTAGGATGATCGCCGCCAGGTCGCGCGCCATGCGCACTTCCGGTCCGAGCTGGGCGGCATCGCGCAGGATCGCCTCGGCAATCGCGGGCCGGCATTCGAGCAGGGTGCGCAGCAGCTGCATGGTGATGGCCCAGTCCGGCTTCAGCCCGGGCAGCGGCAGCGACGGCGCCAGATTGCGCAGCTCGTCCAGCACGTCCGGATCGGCCAGGTCGGCCTCGGAGGCCGCGTAGGGATCGAGCCCGATCCGCAGCATGGTGGGGAAGAAGGCCTGATGCTCGACCAGCGAGACCAGATCGCTGATCAGCGCGTAATGCCACTCGATCCAGCGCGGATCGTCATGGCAGAGATAGCAATGCGGCCAGCCCTCGGTTTCCAGCTTGAGATGCCCGAGTTCGTGCACGATGGTCATGGCATTGGCCGGCGACGGCGCCGCCTCGGCCAGCACTACGGCGCGCAGACCCGGTTCCGACCAGGCCTCACCTTCGGCACCGGTCATCTCGTCATCCTGCAGCAGGCGCACGGGCAGATCGCTGGCGCGCTCGATATCGGTGCGCCAGCGCAGGGCTTCGGCCGGCAGGACGAAAGCATCCCAGGACAGATCGGTGAGCATGGTTTTTTTTATGGGGCCGGCCGGGGTTGGGGAGACGGCTGGGTGACCCATAGATAGGGCGGGAAAAGCGACGGCGGCGTGACGTCGGCGGGATATTTTTTATGTGGTTGGAATCGCTGGGCGGACAGACTGCCGCAGGCGGCGGAAAGATTAACGAACCGCCAAAAACCAGCGGAGCCTGGCAGTAAGAGCGACCAGCGAATACCTCAGTATGTCCAGGCTGCCGGGCACCGCTTTTTCCATGCGCCGCGACCGTGACTGCCGCAGAATACCGGCATCATCACAAGCGGGGGATGCCATGTCCAACTTCTATCCGTCGGTTCACATGCCGTTATCGGGGCCGGTCAATCTGCCCTGGACCTGGATGTTCAATCCGACCGGCAGCCAGATCGGCCTGATCAATATCAGCCTGGGTCATTCGGCCGATCCCACGGTCGAGCAGCGCGTGCTGGACGAGGTGGGCAGCTACGGCCGGCAGATCGGCCAGATCGGCGATGCACTCGGCGTGCTGCTGAAGCATCTCGACCGCAGCACGCTGACGCCGGCGGAACGGCTGGTGCTGGAAAAGCTGGAAGACCAGCTCGACCGCGTTGCCTATATCAAGCGCGAACGCCGCAGCGAGATTCGCAGCGCGCGGGCGCTGCCGGAAAAAGCCGGCGCGTGAAACTGAAAACGGCCGGGCCGGAAATGTCCTCGGCCCGGCCGTCTCGCATTCGTCGTTCTCGGGCTTGACCCGAGAACCTCAC
>NZ_JAOZVR010000123.1 GCF_025869515.1 Ferrovibrio sp. | reverse complement strand
ACGGTGCCCTCGTCGAGCAGACCAACGCCTCCGCCCAGGCCATGGCCAATCAGGCGCGGCAGCTGGCTGAACTGGTCGGTCATTTCCGCGTCGATGGCAATGCACCGGGCCATGCCGCCAATGACAGTGCGGCCGACGGGATCGACGAAGCGGCGGACTGAGTGCCGCGACCACCTGAACAAAAAAAGCCCGGTCGCAGGACCGGGCTTTTTTTATGCGCCGCGTTTCTTCTGCGCCGCCGCTGCCATGGCATCGGCAAGCGCAAGATTATCGTCGCCGCCGATGCGGCGCAGATTGGCGATCACACCATCGATATCGGCCAGCGTACGGTTCTGGCTCAGTTTGTATTTGCCTTCCAGCCGGGTCAGCGGAATCTCGATACCGACGATGCCGCGCACCAGGCCATCAAAAAAACTGTCCGGCTCGTCATCAAGTTTCCAGCCATCCGGACCTTCGTAAATCCGCGACAGCCGGTCGACGATACCGCGCAACGCGGCCGCATCGCGGGTGACGCGCGCGCGGCCATAGCCATGCACCACCATGTAATTCCAGGTCGGCACCGCCGGCTTCCTGGCATACCAGTTCGGCGAGACATAGCCATGCGGCCCCTGGAAGATGCAGAGCACCTCCTGGCCGTCCAGCGCGGCAACCTGTGTGTTGGCCGCCGCCAGATGGCAGATCAGGGTGCCGTGCGCACCGCGATCCCGGTCCAGCAGGAAGGGCACATGGCTGGCAATCATTTCCGGACCGCTGCCCGAAATCAGCTGGCCGAAGGCATGCGCCTCGATCAGGCCGAACTGGGCTTCGCGGTTCGGCTGGGCAAAATGGGCGGGGATATACATGGCGGGTCCGTGCGGCGGGCTGGCGGGGCGCACATCTGACGGCGCGGCCCAGCCTGCCGCAACAGGGGAATTGCACCGAAATTGTCCCGGTCGCCGGGCGCCGCAGCTCCGGCTGTTCTCCCCGCTGCCACTGAAAGTGACAGCGCTGGCAAGACTGCGACTTACAACTGCCGCGTGTTTATCGAGGCGGCAGCGGCCGCGGCGCAAAAGGCTGCATTCAGACCGGTGGCAAAAAGCACCAAGCCGCGAATTCTACTGACGGTTCTGGAAAAATCCGTCGGAAGCCGGCAACGGATGGTTTCGTAACCGAAGCTTAACCCGATCCCGGGCCAAACTGACCATGGCGCTGCAACCTTGCCGGGACTATTCATTCTATCGCGGCCGACAACATGCTAGAGAGATTCAAAACTACTAGTCGGTGATGCAGACTACGGAAGCCACCCTGCCTGATGATCTGAAGACCCTGCTGGCGCTGTGGCGCATGCGGGCCGGCAGTCTGCGTTTTCCGCCGCGCGAAGCTTTCGACGGCCGCACCCTGATGCCCTGGGCCGGCCGCCTGCATCTGATCGAGATGCTGGAAGATGGCGATTTCTTTTTCCATCGCTTTTCGCCGATCAGCGCGGCGCGGCTCGGCCTCGACATGACGGGGCAGCGGCTGTCGGCCACCATTCTCGACGAACGTGCCGCAATGACCACCAGCGGCTATCGCCGCTGCCTGACGCTGGCGCGGCCGATCTGCGACCAGATTCCGGCAAAATTCGGCGACGGCAAGCATCACACGCCCTACGACCGCCTGCTGCTGCCGCTCGGTCAGGGCGAACGGCCGAATTTCCTGCTGGTGGGACTGTGGTTCCATCCGGCGGAAATTCCGCCGGACAATCACAAGGCGCGGATATAGGCGAGGAAGTTACGCACCTGGCCGCCGAGCTGCGCGGTCTGGCTGTTCAGACTGTCGACCGCGGCGCCCACTTCGTCGGCGGCCTCGCCGGCCACGCCGGCCGCGTCGCTGATCTCGCGCATGCTGGACGACACGCTTTCGATGCCGGCGGCGGCATGCTGGATGTTGTTGCTGATATCGGCGGTGGCAGTGGCCTGCTCCTGCACGGAATCGGCGATCACACCGATGCGGGTATCCAGTGTCGAGGCCTGGTCGCGGATGACCTCGATGGCGGCAATGGTGTGATCGGAGGCACGCTGGATCGCAGCGATCTGGTCGGCGATGCTCTTGGCCGCCTCGGCGGTCTTCTGCGCCAGGTTGCGCACTTCGGTCGCCACTACGGCAAAGCCCTTGCCGGCCTCGCCGGCGCGCGCCGCTTCGACCGAAGCATTTAGCGCCAGCAGGTTGGTCTGGAAGGCGACGCCCTTGATGAACTCGACCACCTCATCGATCTTGCGATTGGCCACAGCCAGCTGCTGCACGGCCTCGCCGGCGCGCGCCACTTCCTGCGTCACCGCCGCACTGGCGCCGCGTGAATCGCGCACCTGACGATCGATCTCGATCACCGAGGCGCTGAGTTCCTCGGCGGCAGAGGCAACCGCCTGGGCATTCGTGGCCGCCTGTTCGGCGGATTGCGACACGGCGGCGGCCTGTTCGTGCACGGCGCGGATTTCGCCGGCCATGGTGGCGGAATTGGATTGCAGGGCGGCAGTGGCCCCTTCGACATTGCCGACCACCGAGGTGACCTCGCGCTCGAACTGGTCGGCAAGGGCGCCGCGTTCCTCGCGCGCCTTGTTTTCCATCGCGATACGCTGCTCGGCGACCTGGCGCTCCAGCGCCGCCGCCGCTTCGGTCTTGCTCTGCATGGCGGCCCGGGCGGTGTTGATCACCTCGGCACCACGCCGGAAATCGCCAAGCATGCCGCGCAACAGGAAGGAGCGGTAATACTTGCCTTCGGAGGCATGCATCAGCGAGGCGCCGGCCTCGCGGATAAAGGCATCGGTGCGGTCGAGCAGGCGGTTCAGCGACTGCAGGATCGGCGCCTGCTCGCCATAGCGTTCGGTATCCGTGATGCGGACGGTGAAGTCGCCCGCCGCGGCGCGGTCGCAGACCTGGGCCAGGGTGTCGAGCGCCTGCTGGCGCCGGTTGGGAGCAAACAGACTCATGCCGCTACATCCATCATTGAATTTTCACACATCGCCGGCATCACGACGCCAGCGAGAAAACGAATTCGTCGTAGCTCTGGTTGCGTTCGGCCAGCAGCTTGTGCAGCAGCGCAACGCCGGCGGCCTGGCCCTGCTTGCGATCGGCATGGCGCTGCTCCTCGGCCAGCAGCAGCTGATAGACCGGTGCGATCTGCTGCACGGCAGCGGCGGTGGGCTTGCGGCGGTTGGAATGATAGCCGTCGATCTTGCCGTTTTTGTCGTAGCTCGGCGTGACATGGGCGAAGACCCAGTAATAATCGCCGCTCTTGGCCATGTTCTTCACATAAGCGAAAATTTCACGGCCGCTGGCGATGGTGTCCCAGAGCAGCTGAAAGACACAGCGTGGCATATCGGGATGACGCAGGATGCTGTGCGGCTGGCCGACCAGTTCATGCTCGGCATACTGGCCGACCCGGCAGAACACCTCGTTGGCATAGAGGATGCGCCCCTTGGTATCGGTCTTGGAGACGATGATCTCGTCTTCGCCAAAAGAGCGTTCGATCTGAGTTGGTGTCGGGCGAAACATGCTGCGGCTCGGAGAGACAGAGAGATGAAAGGGCGATCAATGGCCTGCCGTGTATATCAACCGCATCCCTGACAGGATTTGATTTACCGCAAATTTTCTGGTCCGTCACGACGCCGTATTGCCGGAGGTTGCAGGCTGGCGACCGTCTACACGGAATAGACAGCGCTGCACAGAAGAGGGCCGGGCACAGAAGAGGGCCGGGCAGCGAACATGCACTGACGCGACAGGCGAAGCAGGGGGCCGAAAGGCAGGGGAGATGGTGCCGGCGGAGGGACTCGAACCCCCGACCTCGACTTTACGAAAGTCTTGCTCTACCAGCTGAGCTACGCCGGCACGGCGTCCGTCATGCAATCCATCATGCCGGGTTGACCCGGCCGGACCGCGCGCGGAAAATACGGCCCGGCCGGCGGCTTGGCAAGCCGCAAGATCGGCCAAAATAACCGGCGCGGCCAAGGATTTGCAGCCTGGACTGCGGCGGATTCGGGAATTGTATGGAATCCGGGGGTAACATCGCATCATGGCCGCAGCCTACACGCTTTACGGCAGTTTCCTCTCGGCCCCGACCTACAAGGTCGGGCTCATGCTGGCGCTCAGCGGCCTGACATTCGACTACCGCCATATCGATCTGGCCAAGGGACAGCACAAGAGTCCGGATTTCCTGCGCATCAACCGCTACGGCCAGGTGCCGGCGGTGATCCATGACGGCTTCACCCTGTGCCAGGCCAACACGATCCTGGAATACATCGCCGAGCAGACCGGAAAATTCGCCGCCGCCGATACCGCGGAGCGCCAGCGCATCCGCGAATGGCTGGTCTGGGAGACCGACCGGCTGGAGCCGGGCATCAACCGGTCGCGCTTCTTCGAGCGCTTCGCCAAACCCGATCAGGCCGTGGTGGACTACCACCGCAAATGGGCCGAGATGGGGCTGGAGGTGCTGAACACCCTGCTGGACGGCAAACGCTTCCTGGTCGGCGAACGGCCGACCATTGCCGATATCAGCGTCTTCGGCGTCGTTGCCCATATGGCCGAGGCCAAGTTCGACATCGCGGCCTGGCCGCAGATCAAGGTCTGGTGGGACCGCGTCGCGGCCCTGCCCGGATTCCGGCTGCCTTACGACCTGCTGCCGAAGGGCGATCAGGACGCGGTCTGACCGCGCCTGCGTCAGGGCTTTTGCAGCAACAGCGGCCGCGCCGGCGCCGCCAGCGGCAATGCCTCGCCGAGCCGCGTGGGATCCAGCGTGTCGAAGCTGCCGCAGGCGGCGCAGAGCAGGGTCCAGTCCGGTGCCCCGGCGCCGCAATGGCCGCATTGCCACAGCGCATGGTTTGCCGCCTGGGCGCGCCAGTGATCGGCCGCGATACTGTCGCCTTCGCTCTCCTCGGCCAGCCGCGCCAGCAGCCGTGCCGCCCAGGCGCCGCCCGAAGGGCCCGCCTTGTTCAGCGCCGTGCGCGCGGCGGCAAAATCGCGCAACTGCAAAGCGGCTGCGGCAAACAGCAGCTGGCTGGCGGTTTCCGGCCGCCGCTCTGCCACGAAATCCTCGACAGCGCCCAAAAGCTTTTCGGCCGGCACATCCTGCTGCAGCAGCAGCCAGGCTTCGGCCAGCGCCTCGGCGGGCGCCCGCGCAAAGGCACGGCGCAGATGGAAGGCCGCCGCCTCCCTTGCCGCGTGGTGCCCGATGTCCATATGGGCAGCGCGCCCCATCAGCACCGGCGGCACCGGATGCTCGGGCAGCACCTTCGCCGCGCGTTCGGACCATTGCCTGGCCATGCGATGATCGCCGCGCGCCAGCGCCGCCTGCGCTTCGGCCAGATCGAGCCGCGCCGACAATGCGGCCGCGGCCTCGCGCGTCACGGCTTTTTTCTTGCGGCCGAGTTCCAGCCGCTTGCGCGCGGCGTCCCAGTCGCCGGCTTCGACCAGCAACTGCAGCTCGGCCTCGGCGGCAAAGGGCGAAGATGGACGGAGCCGCGAGGCGCGCTGCGCCTGCTCAAGCGCCGTGATGCGATCATTGCCGCGCCGCGCATCGGCCAGCAGCCCGCGTGTGCCGAGAAACGCCGTGCCGGGATCGCGGCTGAGCGCCTGATAGGCTTCATGCGCCAGCGCCGCATCGCCCTTCAGCTGGGCGGCATGCGCCACCAGCAGGCGCGACAGCGCCGGATCGTCGAGCTGCTTGCGCGCCTTGTCGGCCAGCGCCAGGGCGCGGTCGGCTTCGCCGGCGGCGACTGCCACCATGCCGGCGGCGAAATTGACATAACCCTTCTGCTGGCGTTTCAGACGGCGGCGCTGCGGCAATGCGGCGGCCCAGGCCAGCGCCCAGGTGACGATGAAGGCGGCCAGCACCAGCAGCAGCACGCCGAGCGCCAGCAAGGGCGCCGGCGCCTCGATGGCATAGCCGAACCAGGCGAGCCTGAGACGGCCGGGCTGGTCCGCCAGCCAGGCAGCAAAGCCGGCCAGTGCCATCAGGACGATCAGAACACCGGCGCCGCGCAGCAATCGCAGCATGTCAGTGCACCGCGAGATGGCCGCGCAGCGCCCTGCCATACTCGTCCAGCGCGGCATCCAGCTTCAGCCGCGCCTGCGCCTGGTCGCGCCAGTCGGACAGATCGGCGATCAGCGGCAGGCCGTCCAGTTCGGCCACGGCTGCCTTGAGATCGCCCCGCGCCAGCGCCGCCTCGGCAAGATCCAGCCGGCCTTCCAGCGTGGCGGCATCGGGCGTACCGGTGCGACGGATGCTGATGAGTCCGCTGACCTTGTCGAGCGCCCGCTGCCACCAGGCCCGGTCGGCAGCAGCGGCATCGGCCGGCAGCGGCGCGGCGCGCTGCTGTTCGGCCAGCGCGGCGAACCGTGCGGCCAGCGCGGCGGCGGCCGGCGCCGGCTGTTCGGCAAACGGCTGCAGCGTGGCGAAAGCGGTTTTCAGGTTGCCGCCCTGCGCTTCGGCATAACTGCCGAGCGCGGTGGCTTCGCGGGCGAAGCCCTCGCCGCGCCGGGCGCGTTCGCGCAGTTCGCTCCAGGCGATCAGCTGCAGCAGCGGTTCGCGCAGGGCAGCCAGCCGCGCCTCGCTCAGCGCCGTCATGCGCCCCTGCAGTTCCGCGATCTGGCCTTGCAAAGCCGTGCGCTGCGCGGTGGCGGTCTCCAGTGCGGCGCGCAAGGCGACGATCTGCTGCTCCAGCTCGGCCAGCTTCTGCGGATCGACCGCATTGGCGGCCGGCAGCTGCTGCAGCCGGTCGAGACTGGCGGTCAGGCTGGTGAAGCGGCTTTCCAGTTCGTCCAGCCGCGTATCGCGCGGCGACATCGGCACCACCGAGGGCGCCGCCGGCGCCGGCGCCGGCGCCGGCGCGGGCCCAGCTGCGGGTGCAGGAGTCGCCGGGCGCGATGCGACGGCCGGCGTCTTGTCCATGCCGAGCAGGCCATCGAGCCGGCCGCTGACCGACAGCTGGTAGCCGACGGCAATGGCGACCGAGAGCAACACGGCGCCGACCAGATACAGCACGATGCGCGTGCTGCGGCCGCTGCCCGCTTTGGCCAGCGGTTCGGCCTCGGCGTCGATGATCTTGTCCTGCGGTCCCGGCGTCTCGCTCATCGCTGCTCCGTACTGTTACTGCAACAAAGCCGTGAGGTCGGCTTCGCTCGGACTGGCCGCCACCCGCACCGCGCGCCACGGCAGGACGGCGGCTTCACGGGCGACATTGGCGCTCAGGCAAAAGGCAACTGCCGCCGTGGCGCCGGCCGCGATGCCGGCCCGCTCGACCAGCGTAACAAATGTGGCTGCCGTGCGGGGAGAGAAAAACAGCACGCCATCGTAAGCTTTGGCGCCAAATTGTGACGCGACCGAGGCAGGCAGGGCGATCGCCGTCTCGGCATCGTACAGCACCACGCGGCGCACGTCATAGCCATCGGCCCGCAGCATCGCCTGCAGGTCGCCGGCCCGCGCCGAACCGGCCGCATGCAGCAGGGCGCCGGCCGCCGGTGCATGCCGCGCGCGCACCAGCTGCGCCAGCAGATCGACATCGCCGCCGGCAGCCTCGACCGGCGCGAAGCCGGCCGCCGAAGCTGCCAGCGCACTGGCCGGGCCGACCGCATAGACAATGAAATCGCGGCGCGGCGTGGCATCCGCGAAGGCGCGCACGCCATTGGCCGAGGTGAACAGCAGCGCGGTCACGCCGTCCAGCGCCGAAGAGAGTTCCGGCTCGACGTCATGCTTCTGCCGGATCGCCAGCATCGGCGCGGTATCGACACTGTGACCCAGCGCCAGCAGTCGTGCACGCAGCGCCTGCGATTCAGACTCCGGCCGGGTCAGCAGCAGATGCATCAGACTTTGAAAAAGTCCGGACCGATGCGGCTTTTCAGCTCGGCACCGGCATCCTCGCCCATCGCCACGCCGTCGCGTGCATTGCCACGGCGTTCGATCTCGATCAAGTCGGTGCCGTCGGGCCGCGCGATGGCGCCGCGCAGCCGCAGTCCCACGCCATCGAGTTCGGCCAAGGCGGCAATCGGCGTGCGGCAGGAACCGTCGAGCACGGCCAGCATGGCACGCTCGGCCTCCACCCGCATGCGCGTCGGCGCATCGTCGAGCGGTTTCAGCAGATCCAGCACACGGGCATCGCCGTCGCGGCATTCGATGCCGATGGCGCCCTGCGCCACCGCCGGCAGCATCTCATCGGTCTGCAGCACGCGCATGCCGGCGGGTGCGATCTTCAGGCGATTGAGTCCGGCCAGCGCCAGGAAGGTGGCGGCCACCACGCCGTCCTCCAGCTTGCGCAGGCGCGTCTGCACATTGCCGCGGAAGGTGACGACCTTCAGATCGGGCCGGCGCGCCAGCAAAAAAGCTTTCCGTCGCAGCGAGGCCGTGCCGACGGTGGCGGCCTGCGGAATCTGCTTCAGGCTCATCGGCGTGATCGCCAGCAGCACGTCGCGCACATCCTCGCGCGGCAGGTAAGCGGCCATGATCAGCCCGTCGGGCAGCTGCGTCGGCATATCCTTCATCGAATGCACGGCCAGGTCGATCTCGCCCGACAGCAGGGCCTCTTCGATTTCCTTGGTGAACAGCCCCTTGCCGCCGGCCTCGGCCAGGGCGCGGTCCTGGATCTGGTCGCCGGTGGTCTTGATCACGCGGATGGCGATCTGGTCCTCGCGTAAACCGGGATGCGCCTTGAGCAGCCGCGCGCGGGTTTCCTGCGCCTGGGCCAGCGCCAGCGGCGAGCCGCGGGTTCCGATATTCAGCACGGGCGTTCCGGGAGTCACCGGCCGCCCCTTTGCTTGATGCTCCGGCGCCATGATGCTAAGGCCTGCTTTGCAATATCGTATGTATTATACTTCAATCCGTACAACGCCATGCTTGTTCTCGGCATCGAAACCAGTTGCGACGAAACCGCCTGCGCCGTGGTCACGGATGCGGTCGATCCGGCGCGTCGCATTGTCAGTCATAGCCTGTTCTCGCAGATGAGGGAACACGCGCCCTATGGCGGCGTGGTGCCGGAAATCGCCTCCCGCGCCCATATCGAGCATCTGGACGGCCTGGTGGCCGAAAGCCTGACCGCCGCCGGCCTCGGGCTGCGCGATCTGGATGCCATCGCCGCCACCGCCGGGCCGGGCCTGATCGGCGGCGTCATGGTCGGCCTGATGACCGCCAAGACGCTGGCCTATGCCACCGGCAAGCCGCTGATCGCCGTGAACCACCTGGAGGGCCATGCGCTCTCGGTGCGGCTCAGCGAGGACGTGCCGTTCCCCTATCTGCTGCTGCTGGTCTCGGGCGGCCATTGCCAGTTCCTGATCGTGGACGGCGTCGGTCGCTACCGCCGGCTCGGCACCACGATCGATGACGCCGCCGGCGAGGCTTTCGACAAGACCGCCAAGCTGCTCGGCCTGGGCTATCCCGGCGGACCGGCGATCGAGCGGCTGGCGAAGCAGGGCAACGCGCTGCGCTTCAGTCTGCCGCTGCCGCTGAAGGGCAGGCCGGGTTGCGATTTCAGTTTCTCCGGCCTGAAGACCGCCGTGCGGCTGGCGCTCGAAAGCTGCGGGCCTGCACCCACCGGACAGGACAAGGCCGATCTCGCCGCGAGCTTCCAGCGCACCGTGATGGCGGTGATCCTGGATCGCGCCCGCCATGCCATTGCGATGTTCGGCGACAGCCATGGCGTGCGCGGAAAATATTTCGTCGTCGCCGGCGGCGTGGCGGCCAATGCCGTCTTGCGCGAGGGGCTGGTTGCTCTTGCCGAGGAACACGGCATGCGCTTCACTGCGCCGCCGATGGCGCTGTGCACCGACAATGGCGCCATGATCGCCTGGGCTGGCCTCGAACGTTTTCGTCTCGGCATGATCGACGACCTGGAGGCACCGGCGCGCGCGCGCTGGCCGCTCGATGCCATGGCCGCCGCCAGGCCTTTCGCAGGGGTCAAGGCATGACCAAGGATTTCCATCGCATCGGCCTGCGGCATGTCGGCGTCATCGGCGGCGGTGCCTGGGGCACCGCGCTGGCGGCCCTGTCCGCCAGTGATGAGTCCGGGCCGGGCGACACCATTCTGTGGGCGCGCAATGCCGAAGTGGTCGAGAGCATCAACCACCACCATATCAATCCGCTCTACCTGCCCGGCGTGCCGCTGCCGCCGGCGCTGAAGGCCACCGGCGATCTGGCCGCATTGAAGGATTGCGATGCGCTGGTGCTGGCGGTGCCGGCGCAGACGCTGCGCCAGTTCGCCGGCCAGATCCGCCAGCATCTGCCGCTGCTGGCGCCGCTGGTGATCGCCGCGAAAGGCATCGAGAGCAGCACCGGGCTGCTGCCCGGTGAAATCCTGGCCGAGCTGCTGCCCGGCCGCGTGCTGGCGATCCTGACCGGACCGAATTTCGCCAGTGAAGTGGCGCGCGGCCTGCCTGCCGCCAGCACGCTGGCCTGCAGCGATACCGCCATCGGCGCCGCCCTGGTGCAGCGGCTCGGCCGGCCGACTTTCCGGCCGTATCTGTCGGACGATGTGATCGGCGCGCAGATCGGCGGCGCGGTGAAGAACGTGCTGGCGATTGCCTGCGGCATCGTGATCGGCCGCAAGCTGGGCGACAACGCGCGCGCCGCGCTGATCACGCGCGGGCTTGCCGAGATGACGCGGCTTGGCCTGGCGCTCGGCGCGAAACGCGAGACGCTGATGGGCCTGTCGGGCCTGGGCGACCTGGTGCTGACCTGTTCGGGTCACCAGTCGCGCAATCTGTCGCTCGGCATTGCGCTCGGCGAGGGCAAGAGCCTGTCCGAGATCATGGGCGCGCGGCGCAGCGTGGCCGAAGGCGTGCATACCGCGCGCGCCATCGAGGCGCTGGCGCTCAGGCACGGCGTGGACATGCCGATCTGCGCGGCGGTCGATGCCGTGCTGCACAAGGAGGCCGGCATCGACGACATGCTGGCGGCCTTACTTGCCAGACCTTTCAAAACGGAAGCATGACATGAACTACTGGCTGATGAAATCCGAACCTTCCGCCTGGTCCTGGGACATGCAGGTCAAGAAGAAGGTCGAAAGCTGGAACGGCGTGCGCAACTACCAGGCCGCCAACAACATGAAGGCCATGAAGCTGGGCGACCGCGCCTTCTTCTATCACTCTGTCGATGAAAAGCAGATCGTCGGCATCGTCGAGATCTGCAAGCTGTATCACCCAGACCCGACCGATGAGACCGGCAGATTCGGCATGGTCAGCGTGAAGGCGCTCTTTCCGCTCAAGACTCCGGTCTCGCTGGCGCAGATCAAGGCCGAGCCGAAGCTGAAGGAGCTGGCCCTGCTGCGGCAGTCGCGGCTCTCGGTCTCGCCGGTCGATGCGGCGAGCTGGAAGCTGATTTGCAAGATGGGCGGCGTGAGTGCTTAAGGACCTTCACGTCGTCCTCGGACTTGATCCGAGGACCTCTTGCAGGACGGATAAAGATCCTCGGGCCAAGCCCGAGGATGACGATTTGAGTTGCGCCCTATGACCTCCCGCCCCAACCAGCCCGCGCCGGGCACCAGGCTGCTGCGCTTCGACGAACTGGGCGAGACCGATGCCAGGGGGTTTTCCTTCGGCGAGGGCAAGGAGCGCTTCCAGTGTTTCGTGGTACGCTGGCAGGGCGGCGTGTTCGGCTATGTCAACGAATGCCCGCATGCGCGCACCTCGCTGGACTGGCAGCCCGACAAATTCTTCAACCTGCGCCGCGACGCGCTGCAATGCGGCACGCATGGCGCGCTGTTCACGATCTATGACGGCGCCTGCTTCATCGGCCCCTGCAAGGGCAAGGCGCTGCTGCCGTTTGCCGTAAAGCTCGATCCTGACGGCTGGGTGGTCGCGGCGTAAGCCAAAACTATCGCGGCCGGGATGCGCGAGGGACGCATCGCCGGCCGCAGGTCGGCCGCAGGCAGGGTGGGAGAGCTGCGGCAGACCTTTTGCTGTTTCCTTCGACGCGGCGCGCTCAGCCTGCGCGGGCCCTAGCCCGCACGCGCGGTGGCGCGGATCTCGCGGCAGGCTTCCGCCAGGCCGAGCAGCGCCAGGCCCAGCCTGTGCAGCGGTGTGGAGCGTGTCGTCTTGCGAGGCATGGCAGTGTCTCCTCAGTCAGAACACGGGGCAGATAAAGTCACTTGGTCAATCGGGTCACTTGGTCAGAATCAGCTTGCCGCTGGCAGTCTGCCGCAGGCGGTATTCGGCACCGCCATGCAGGATCACCACCTCGCGGCTGCCGCCGAACAGGCTGCGGCTCTCGATCCGCGCCGGACTGCCGGCTTCGGTTGCCGCTGCCGGCTCGGGCGGGACCGCAACACGCTGGATGCGGGCGATGCGCAGGCTGGTAACGGTGCCGCCGGACCCGCTACCGGTACCGGTCGGGGCCTGCCTGGCAGGGCGCCGTTCGTTGTCCTGTATCCCCATCGCATCCTCTGGAACCGCAACGGCATCCTGCCGCCCGGTCGCGTCTGAGGCCTTGATACTCCGGATACGATGCGAATGCAAGTGAGAATGAGTCGCATATAAAAGCCATAAACGTCTCCCGTAAACGACCGGGCCCTGCCGGACCCGGTCAAACCGGTCTATGGGAGCCGGATCGGCCGGTCAGGCCGTGACGCCAGAGGCCTCGGCAACGTCGTCGCCGTCTGCGCCCTCGGCATGGGCCGCATGGCGGCGCAGCTCGGCCAGGCGCAGCCGGGTGGCGAGGCGGCGGATCTCCACCTCCTGCACGCCGTCGCGTCGCATGAGCAGCTGGGTGATCGGATCGGCCAGCATGTCGCTGAGCGCCGGTTCGGCGGCGAGCCAGCAGACTTCCGTGCCACCGATCAGATGAATGGCGGTGCGGCGCGCATCGTGCATTGGCCCCTCCTTCCCGATATCGCCGCCCTGTGGTGGGACGGCGTACTCAACTCCGGTCCTGATCCCTCACGCCGGATTCGAATTTGTCCTGCGCTTGATCTATGGCGTCCAACTTACTTCGACAAGCGTGCCCGGCGTGTGACGAGAAAGCGGTTTTTTCGTGACCTGTGATGCAGTGCCAGAAGATGGTGTCATTACTGCGTGCGGTGCAATAAAACTGCCGCATGAACATGCGAGGGCGCTATGCGCGGCCTGCTGATGCATTGCGCAGGCGCAATGCCGGAAGTTGCGGCGGTCGTCACAGTCCGGCGCGTGCTGAAGCTGCTAGGGTGATCTGTTGCAAGGGGGACCGCCCGACTTCATGACCGCCACCGCGACCGCATCAACGCTGGGCAGCCGCCTGAGCCGCGCCATCGCCGACGAGGAACAGCGCGGTCTGGTCTTCGCCTTTCGCGCCCGCATTGTCGCCGTCATTGCCGTGATGGCCTGGCTCGTGCTGGTGATCGAAAGCCAGCGGCAGTTCTACTATCTCGGCGTCACGGCGCTGTTTTTCCTGCTCGGCTGGGTGCCGCATCTGCTGCGCCGCCACCGCCATGCCATCGCGATCCGCTTTGCCTTCGTGGTACTCGACATCATCCTGGTCACCGCCGTGGTGATCCTGCCGCCGCCGGGCGCGTTGGATTTCGGCTTTCCGATCCAGATGCGCGTGCGCGGCCCGGAATTCCTGTATCTGGTGCTGCTGATCGTCGGTTCGGCGCTGTCCTATTCGCCGCTGCAGGTGCTGTGGACCGGTGTCTGGTCGATCGCGGTCTGGTCGGCCGGCGTGGTGCTGGTGGGAATGCGGAGCGATACGCTGCTCACGCCGCCGGGCGAAGGCTCGCCGCAGGCGCTGCTGCGGATTCTGATGAACCCGTATTATGTCGGCTATTTCCAGCTGCTGAACCAGGTGGTGCTGACCGCCATCGCCACGGCAGTGCTGGCCGCCGCCGTGTGGCGCTCGCGCGCGCTGCTGCTGCGCCAGACCCGCGCCGAAATCGCCCGCGCCGATCTCGCCCGCTATGTCTCGCCCGATGTGGCCGATGCGATCATGGATGCCGAATCCGCCGGCAGCGGCAGTTTCGGCGCCCCGGTCAACCGCAATGTCGCCGTGCTGTTCGCCGATGTGGTCGGCTTCACCGGCCTGTCGGAGCGCATGGCGCCGGATCGCGTGGTACGGCTGCTGAAAAGCCTGCATGAACGAGGCAGCGCCGTGGTCTTCGCCCATGGCGGCTCGCTCGACAAATATCTCGGCGACGGCTTCCTCGCCACCTTCGGCGGCATCAGCAGCCAGCCCGATGCGGCGGCGCGCGCCATCCGCTGCGCCCTGGCGCTGCAGGAAGAAACCGCGCGCTGGAATGCCAAGCGGCAGGCGCGCGGCGATGTGCCGGTGCGGCTGTCGGTCGGCGTGCATTACGGCCCGGTGGTGGTCGGCAATATCGGCAGCGCGCAGCGGCTGGAATTCACCGTGGTGGGCGATACCGTCAATATCGCCAGCCGGCTGGAGACGCTGACCCGTGCGCTCGACTGCCGTATCGCGGTGTCGGATGCGACGCTGACCGAGGCGCGGCTGCACGATCCGGCGCTGTCGCGCTTCGAGGCCGCCGGCGGGCGCCGGCTGGACGGCCGCGAGCAGACGCTGTCGGTGCATATCTGGCCGCCGAAGACCTGAGATCACCCCGCATCGTGGAAGATGATGCCGAGCGTATGGCGCCGGCCGCCGTGCAGTGTCGACACGCCGTGGCGCAGCGCGACGCGGTACGGCCCGCGCGGACCCGCGACCGGCCGCTGGCTGACCGCGAAGAGCACCGCCTCGCCCTGTTGCAGCCGCACCACCTCGGCGCGGCTCTGGCTGCGCGGCTTGTTCTCCACCAGCACGAAATCGCCGCCGCTGAACGTCGCCGGATCGCTGAGCAGCAGGGTGAGCTGCAGCGGAAACACCAGCTCGCCGTAGAGATCCTGGTGCAGGCGGTTGTAGTCGCCCGGGCCGTAGCGCAGCAGCAGCGGCGTCGGCCGCGTCTGCCCGGCGGCATGGCAGTCCGCGATGTAATCGGCATGCGCAGCCGGAAACTTTTCCGTCCTGCCCATCTGCTGCTGCCAGCGGTTGGCGAGCGGGGCGAGCCGCGGATAGATGGTTTCGCGCAGCGTCTGGATCGCCGCGGGCAGCGGATAGCTGAAATAGCGGTATTCGCCCTGGCCGAAGCCGTGCCGCGCCATCACCACGCGGCTGCGGAAATGCGCCGGCGCGTCGTAGAGCGCGGCGAGCGCGGCACACTCCGCCGCGGTCAGCAGCGGTCCGGTGGTGGCGAAACCGGATGCCTCCAGGCGCCCGAGGAGCGCGGGCCAGTCCAGCGAATCGATACGGGCGGCAAGATCAGCGGTCATGCGGCCTTACCTAGCGCGCCCGGCGACCCGGCGCTTCCCGTTTCTTGCGTTCAGGACAGCAGCGCCGCGAAGGCCGCCGTATCGGTATAGACGCGGTATTCGGCAATGCGGCCGCCCTCGAAGCGGAAGGCATTGGTCATGCTGACGGCGATGTCCCGGCCGGTGCCTTTGGCGCGCCAGCGGCCGCGGCCGAGCACCACCACCCAGTCGCCCTCGGCGACCACCGCCTCCTGCACCACCTCGACGATGTCGAGCGCGTCGCGCACCAGGCCGAGAAAGCGCCGGTAGGCGGCGAACCCCTCATGCACGCCGACCCAGGGCAGCAGGCCCGGCGGGCCGAAATAGCGCACGGTGATGCCGGGCGTCAGCAGCGTTTCCAGCGTGGCGAAATCGCCGGCGCGCAGCGCCGCGTAATAACTGTCGAGGACGGCTTTGCTCATGCCGCCAGGAACGCCCGGTAGCTGTCGGCCAGTTCCGGCACCACGGCTTCCATGATGGTTTTGCCGTGCTCTTTGGTGGCGAGCGCGGGATTGGAGCCGATGCGGCCGTCGGCGAAGCGGCTGCGGTAATCGGCGGCATCGGTGAAGCCGCCATTGGGCGCGACGCGCGGCGTCATCTCTGCATCCTTCACCGCCTGCGGATAGGCATGATAGGTGACCGAGACTTCCGACGGCGTGGCGTGGCTGCCCTCTTCACCCGGGAACAGGCTGTTGGACAGCCGCCGCGCGCTCGGCGCCTCCCACCAGTTCTTGATGGTGCAGCGCAGGCTCGGCACATTGTGGCCGGGCGGCGCGAGACTGGCTTCCGCATAGATCTCCGAAAACGCCGCTGTCGCGGTGGCGATGTTGCCGCCATGGCCGTTGAGGAAGAAGAAGCGGTCGAAGCCGTGACGGCTCAGACTGGCCACCATGTCGCGGATCACGGCGATCAGCGTGGTGGGCCGCAGCGTCATCGAACCGGGGAAGCCGAGATGATGCTGCGCCATGCCGACATTGATGGTGGGGCCGACCAGCGCCCCGGCGACGCGGCCGACTTCGGCGGCAAACACCTCGGCGCAGATCGCGTCGGTGCCGATCAGGCCGTTGGGGCCGTGCTGCTCGGTGGAGCCGATCGGGATGATGATGCCGGTCGAGCGCTTCAGATAGGTTTCCACCTCGGCCCAGGTACTCAGATGCAGCTGCATGACGGCTCCGCGCGTGACAAAACAGAGTCCTCAATAGAAGGGCGGCCCCCGCAAAAGTCCAGAGCCGCAGGGCCGGCCGTCGCAGCGTCACGCCATCACGCCGCCGCGTCGTCCTTTCCGGGCCGCCCGTTGTCGGGCAACCCGTTGTCGGGTACGGCGGCCACCGCGGCGGCAGCCTCGGAGTCGCATTGCGCGCGGCGGATCGCCTCTTCCTCGCGCCAGGCCTTCATCAGCGCGGCGCGGCGCCGCGGGTAGCGCTGCGCGATCGGCGTGAGCGTGACGATGCGGTCGGTGC
The DNA here is from genome assembly GCF_025869515.1 of Ferrovibrio sp. GTDB lineage: Bacteria > Pseudomonadota > Alphaproteobacteria > Ferrovibrionales > Ferrovibrionaceae > Ferrovibrio. The sequence continues at coordinate 8,005 of NZ_JAOZVR010000123.1, read as the reverse complement.
GGAAATGGCGGAAGGCCTGGCGCAGCTCGCACCAGGCCACCAGCATGCGCACGCTTTCGAAAAAGGCGAGCGCGAAGGGCCAGACGATGCGCGTGCTTTCGCGCTCGGCTTCGTCGCGATAGGCGATCTGCATCTTGTGTTCGCTGCGGATCAGCTGGCGGATGGTGGCCAGCTCGGCATCGCCGGCGGCGATCGGCGGCGCGCCGGCGATGAACAGGCTTTCGCTGTCGAGCGCATCGCGCAGGTCGACCGGCAGCACGGCGCCGATGCGGGCCATCGCATTGCGCGCCGCCGCCCCCAGCCGCGCATCGGCGCGTTCGGCCACCCAGCGCGAGCCGAGCAGCAGCGCCTCCAGCTCCTCTTCCGAGAACATCAGCGGCGGCAGCATGAAGCCCGGCCGCAGCACATAGCCGACGCCGGGCTCGCCATCGATGCTGGCGCCCTGGCCCTGCAGGCTGGCGATGTCGCGATAGAGCGTGCGCAGGCTGACGCCGAGTTCGCCGGCGAGCGCCTGGCCGCTGACCGGCTGGCGGTGGCGGCGCAGGCACTGGATCAGGGCAAGCAGGCGTTCGGCGCGGGACATGGCTGTGTTATCCGGGCATGGGGGCGGGGCGGGATTGGCCGGCAGTCTGCCCGATCATACTGCCAGTTCCTGTCAGGATACCCGGGGTTCGCCAGGATGCGAATGAGGCCCGCGGCGGTCGGTTTGAGTCCCGGCAGAGTCCATCCGGTGACGCGTGAGTCCCAATACGGTCCATTCGGGTCCCATCCGGGTCGAACAGGGACATGCGGCCTAAAAATACCCCTGCCGATTCATGGCAGCAGAAAGCCGAAAGAACTGAAATCCTGCCATTTTCCGGCAGTAGAACCCGGCGACGGAGGCGGGCCCGGGCGGCTTCGTTTCGCTTCGTTCGGCTTCGCCGGTGTTCGTTTCGCTTCGTTGCGGTTCGTTTCGCTTCGTTTGCGTTCGTTGGGCGTCGTTCCGGTTCGCGCCACACCAGGGCATCCTGTCATTTTCTGGCGGGAAGTATGCGAAAGCGGCCTGCTGGAAGATTTTGACTTGCAGAAAAGTCATGCTTAAAATAGAACATATAATGAACATATCGTCGAAGTCAAGCGTACCGGCGATGGTACATCTCTCTTGATTTATAGTACCTTATAAGGTACAGCCTGCATGACCGGATCGAACAGCAAGCGTGTCCGCGTGGTCTTCTATCAGACCGCGACAGAGGTCCAGCCGGTGCGCGACTGGCTGCGGTCCCTGCCGCCGGAGGATCGATGGATCGTCGGCCAGGATATCAAGACGCTGGAGATGGGCTGGCCGATTGGCATGCCGGTCTGCCGGCCATTGGGCGGCGGTTTGTACGAGGTGCGATCCAGCATCCGGAAAGGCAAGGTGGAGACGCGTGTCTATCTTGCCATCGAGGACGGTCTGGCCGTGCTGCTGCATTATCAGCAGGGCAAGGCCGGACAGGACCGTGAAATCAGGCAGGCCCGCAAACTGCTGAGCGACTATCGCCGGCGCAAGCAATGAAAGAGATCGACATGGTCAAGACAGTGTCGCCGGTCGGACAATCCTTCGATGATTTCCTCAAAGAGGAAGGCATGGCTGATGCCGTGGCGGTGGAAGCGCAACTGCGCGTGCTGGCCTGGCGGATCGAACAGCAGCGCAAGGCCATCGGCCTGACCAAGGCCGCGCTGGCGAAAGCCATGGATACCAGCCGCAGCCAGCTCGACCGCATCCTGCATGCGGAGAAAGCCACACTGACCGTAGAGGTGCTGGACCGCGCGGCGCGGGCGGTGGGGTTGCGGCTAAAGCTCGATCTGGAGCCGGTGGCGGGATAACTACGCCAACTATACGGGACTGGTTCATACGCCGTAGGTAGTGAAGCTTAAGACAAAGCCTTTGCGGGTATCCATTATCGTTGGGACTCGCCGCTTTTCTTGGGCTTATTCTTCAACAGTTGAGGCGGGCTAGACAGCGCACCGCGTAGCGCGTAGCGCCTTTTCAAAGCGGTCCAGAACCTCTTTGTCGCTGTATTTATCTGCGTCTTTCATAAGGAATAATAGCATGGACGATTTAGTTATCGAAGCGCCTGGCCATCCAGACAATTTTCACCATTACCTTGGCATCTTCCATGGGCTTTGGTTAGCTACTGATATAATAATCGATTATGCAATCGGCCGCTTTCTTAAATCTCCACACGAGGACACACATATATTGACTGCGGGTTTGGAATTTGGCCGAAAGATTAGAATTTTGATTGATCTTGCAAAGCGCAGCACTGACCCAAAAAAAGAAATTCTGGTTGAGGCGTTAAGAACTATGCAGGGTTCCAAGCGAGAGATAATCACTCACTCATACTTGAAGAGCGACAAAGACAAGATAATTTTTTTGAATCGCTCTCGTGGTGGGCCGTACAAGGCAACCGAAACAAAATTTTCAAGAGAAGAGTTCATAGACCACGTGAAGACATTGGTGTTGGCAGCACAAAAGTTTGAGACTCATCTTGATTTAAATGAGGATGATTTCCAAAAATTTGCCGCATCGGCATTAAGTCTCAATCAAAACTGAAATACGTTGCCGGGGTCACCATCCATAAGCGATAAACTATTTTCGCCTCACTCGTTACTGAATACCTCTCGAAGGGCTTCATTCATCTCCGTGGGGACTTCGATTTTATCCGAAGGGAATCGACATGAACCGAGAAATCTTCCGGGTTCCAGTTGTCGCCCCTCATAATTACGAAGCCTTCCGCGCTCTTATCGATGATGCACCGGCCACTCATGGCGGCTGGATTGAACTCATGCAAAAACGCCAAACGGAAGAGAGTCACAGAGGGTTCGTGATCCGGGATGTTCATGTGAACCCGGAGAAGTTCGCCAGCTTCTGCCGAGGGAGAGGACGGGCAACAAACTTCGTAACGCTTTGGCATTTTGTCGAAGAAACCGACCCCCAAAATAACTACCGATAACCACTTGCCAGTGGAGATATCACTCACGTCACGACAAAAACTAGTGGTGAGCTCAGCAGGCCGATAATCTTAAAATTGAAGGCTTTACAGGAGCCCCCTAGTTTCGGTCTCGTAGTCTGAAGTACACGATCCAGATATCAAATCGAGCCACAGCTGCCGCCCTCAGAATTCCTGCCAGTCGTCATCGGCGGCGGCAACGGGCGCGGGTTTCGGCACAGGCTTCGGCGCAGGCTTTGACACGGGCTTTGAAACTGGGCGCGGCGCCGGCGCTTTCACCACCGCGAGGGTCGTCACCGTTCTGGCCGCAGGTGCGGTGGCCACGGGTGCGGCGGTCGGCGCAGCTTCGGCCGGCGCCGGCGTTGCCGTCGCAGGCGTAGCGACGGCGGCAGGCTGAGCATCGGCCGGGCCATTGCGGAAGAAGCCGACCGCATCGGCCAGTTCGATGGCCTGGCCGTTCAGCGCCTGGGCGGCGGCGGTGGTTTCTTCCACCAGCGCGGCATTGCGCTGGGTCATCTCGTCCATGCCGGCAACAGCCGTGTTGATCTGCTCCAGCCCGGTCGCCTGCTCGCGGCTGGCGGCGGCGATCTCGGCCACGATGTCGCTCACCTTCTTGATCGCGACGACGATCTCGGTCAGCGACTTGCCGGTCTGGTTCACCAGCGTGGCGCCGGTTTTCACCTGGGCGTTCGAGGCGCTGATCAGCGCCTTGATATCCTTGCTCGCATTGGCCGAACGTTGCGCCAGCGCGCGCACTTCCTGCGCCACCACGGCAAAGCCCTTGCCGGCCTCGCCGGCGCGCGCGGCCTCGACGCTGGCGTTCAGCGCCAGCAGGTTGGTCTGGAAGGCGATCTCGTCGATCAGGCCGACGATGTCGGAAATCTTCTGCGCGCTCTGTTCGATCTGCGTCACGGCTGTCACCGCATCGCTGACCACGCTGCCGCCTTTTTCCGCCGTGTCGCGCGCCGCCACCGCCAGCTGGTTGGCGGCCTGGGCGTTATCGGCATTCTGCTTCACCGTGGCCGTCACCTCATGCATCGAGGCGGCGGTCTGTTCGATGGAAGCGGCCTGGCTTTCCGTGCGGCTGGCGAGATCCTGGCTGCCGGCGGAGATTTCGTTCGACGCCGAACGCACCTGGCCGGCGGCCTGGCTGAGCCGCGTCACGATATCGGACAGCCGTTCGGCCATGCGGTTGGTGTCGTCTTTCAGCCGGCGGAAGGCGCCGTCGTAATCGCCGGTGATGCGGCGATCCAGCCGGCCATCGGCCATGGCGCCCAGCACGGTGCCGAGTTCGGCGATCATGCCTTCCACCGCGCCGGCCAGCCGGTTGATGCCTTCGGCGATGGCGAGATAGAGGCCTTCCTTGCCCTCGACCGACAGGCGGCGGGCGATGTCGCCGGCGGCCACGGCGCCGACCAGTTCGGCGATCTCGGCCGCCGCGGCCTGTTCCTGGGTCTCGCGCGCCTGGCGGCGGTTTTCGGATTCAACCCGCTGGTGTTCGATTTCGGCCTCGGCATCGCGGCGCGCGATCATGCCGTCCTTGAACACCTGCAGCGCGCGCGCCATCTCGCCGACTTCGTCGCTGTATTCGGCGCCGGTGACGGCGACCTCCAGATCGCCATCGGCGAGGCCGCGCATGGTTGCCGTCATGCCCTGTACCGGCCGCACCACGGTGCGGCGGATCATCACCACGGCGGCGGCGATCACCAGCAGCAGCACGCCGAGGCCGAGCGCGGAAATCTGCAGCAGCTGGGCGAAGGCATCGTCCTGGGCCTGGTTGCGCCGGCTGAGACTGCCGCGTTCCTCGTCGCGCATCTCTTCCAGCACCAGGCGGATTTCCTCCATCTGGCCCTTGCTGAGCGGCGAGCGCAGGGTGCGCAAGGCCGGTTCGCGCTGGGTTTCGTTTTTCAGGCGCGGCACCACCGTGTCGGCGAATTTGCGCTGCCATTCGACGATGCGGCCCGCCACCTGCTCCAGCCGCTCCTGCTGCACGGTATCGCCGGCGGTGAGCTGCTTCAGCCGCGCCAGCAGGCGGGTGGCGGCGTCGCGGCCGATATTCAGGCTGTCGAGATGAGTTTCGTCATCCGACAGCGCGAAGCCGCGCACGGCGGTTTCCTGGTCGGACATCGCCTGGCCGAGTTCGGCCAGCGCATCCAGCATGCGGAAGCTGCCGGCGGTGTCGCGCTGCGCCTGTTCGAGGAACTGCACGTTGCGATACGCCAGGCCGGCGACCGCCAGCAGGATGGCGAGAATGAGCACAAAGGCGGCGGTTACCCGCAGGGAGATGGTCAGCTGGCGCATGGCAGGAGGGGTCCGGGCAGGCAGGAGGGAAGGAAAACCGCAAGAAACTGCCGCGGCTGAGGACGGCGATCCCCCGGACCAGGACGCCTGTCCCGCGGAGCATTCTGCCACCCACCCCCCGGCGGGCCGCTCCGTGACCGGAGCAACACCATATAGTAGTAGCCGCGCGACGGCCGCGGCTGCAAGCTGGCTTAGCAGGCTAAGCTATTAAGCTTTAAGTAGTTTTGGCGATTCGATACCGTGGCGGCCGGCGGTTTCAGCCGTGAAACGGCAGCAGGGCCGCGCCGGCTGTCCGGGGGCCGGTCCGGGCGGGATCGCGCTGGCCCCAATCCGCTTGACGCCAATCGCCTTGACGCCAATCGCCTTGACGGGGGGGCAGCGATCCCTATGATGCGCCCGCCCTCCCGGCTCCTCACCGGGGGATCGGCATTTCTTGCATGGACCGGGTCGTCGTGGCTGCCGTCCGACCATGCGCCGAATTGACTTCAGGACTACACACAGAATGAGCAAGCGTCAGGAATCCAAGTACAAGATCAATCGCCGTCTCGGCGAGAATCTGTGGGGTCGCGCCAAGAGCCCGATCAACAAGCGCGAATATCCGCCGGGCCAGCATGGCCAGAAGCGCAAGAAGCCGACCGACTACGGCACCCAGTTGATGGCCAAGCAGCGCCTCAAGGGCTACTACGGCAACATCACCGAGAAGCAGTTCCGTCGCGCCTATGCCGAAGCCAACCGTCGTCGCGGCGACACCTCGGAGAATCTGATCGGCCTGCTGGAGCGCCGCCTGGATGCCGTGGTCTACCGCATGAAGGTGGTGGCCACCGTGTTCGCCGCCCGCCAGTTCGTCAGCCACGGCCATATCGCCGTGAACGGCAAGCGCGTCACCATCCCGAGCTACCAGATCAAGGTCGGCGATGTGATCGAAGTGCGCGGCGCCGCCAAGGACTACACCTTCGTGCTGGAAGCGCTGAAGTCGAGCGAGCGCGACATCCCCGACTACATCGACATGGACGAAGGCAAGCTGCGCGCCACCTTCAAGCGCGTGCCGCTGCTCGCCGACGTGCCGTACCCGGTGAAGATGGAACCGAACATGGTCGTCGAGTATTACTCGCGCTAATCATCCGGGACGTACCGAACACGAAAGGCCGCCAGCGAAAACTGGCGGCCTTTTTTGTTGTATGTGGCGCATAACATGCATGCTAAAGTTGCGGCGCCGCAACAGAGATCCGCATGACGATCCGCGCCCGCCTGTATCTGGCCATTGCCCTGCTGGTCGGCACCGTCATCACCGGCGCCGGCTTCAGCGCCCTGCTGCTGCACACCGCCGATGCCCAGCTGGAAACCGTGCGCGACCGCGCCCTGCGGCCGATCACGCTGCTGCGCGTCGTGCGCGATGCCTACCAGGGCGAGATCACCGGCACCGCCGTGAAGCTGCGCAACGGCCTGACCGGCTGGGAACCGGCCGGCAACAGCCTGGATATCGCGCGCGGCCAGATCGCCATCGCCTGGGGCAACTACAAAAGCGATGTCGAGGACGCGGCGGAACTGCAGCGCATCGCCGCGCTCGACCGCCGCATCCAGGACGCCGACATTGCCCTGCAGCAGCTGCGCGACGTCGTGGCGGCGCGCGACCTGGCCGGTATCGGCCGCTTCGTCGACGCGACGATGTATCCGACCGTCGATCCGATCACCGCGCAGCTGTCGCAGCTGATCGAAAGCAAGATCATCGCCTCCAACCACATCCTGCGCGAGGCCGGCCGCGCGCTGACCGATTTCCGGCGCGGCCTGGTCGCGATGCTGAGCATCGTGGTGCTGACGGCGGCCTTCGCCGCCTATGTCGTGTGGCGCAAGGTGTCGCGGCCGGTGGCGGCGATGACGGCGGCGATGACGGCGGTGGCGGCCGGCAACCTGCAGCATCCGATCCCCGGCGTCGGCCAGCACGACGAGATCGGCCAGCTGGCCCAGGCGCTGGAGGTGTTCCGCGAGGCCGGCCGCGCGCTGGGCCTGGCGCGCGAGCAGGCCGAGGCGGCGACGAAGGCGAAGTCGAATTTCCTCGCCACCATGAGCCACGAGATCCGCACCCCGATGAACGGCGTGATGTCGATGGCCGAGATGCTGGCGCTGACACCGCTGAACGGCGAGCAGCGGCGCATGGCCAAGGTGATTCACGATTCGGCGCAGGCGCTGCTGACGGTCATCAACGACATTCTCGATTTCTCGAAGATCGAGGCCGGCCGGCTGGAGATCGAGACAGTGGAATTCTCGCTCGCCGATCTGGTCGACGGCATCGGCGAATTGCTGGCGCCGCGCGCCGACGAGAAGATGCTGGAGCTGGTGATCGAGATCGCGCCCGACTGCGCGGATCGCCGGCTGGGCGATCCCACCCGGCTGCGCCAGGTGCTGCTCAATCTCGGCGGCAACGCGGTGAAGTTCACCCATGACGGCAGCGTCGTCCTCGCGGTGCGCAGCCTTCCGGACCGCGAGGACTGGCTGCGTTTCGAGGTGCGCGACAGCGGCATCGGCCTGACGCCGGAGCAGATGCAGCGCCTGTTCAGGCCGTTCGAGCAGGCGGATTCCTCCACCGCGCGCAAATACGGCGGCACCGGACTCGGCCTGTCGATCTGCCAGCGGCTCTGCGCCCTGATGGGCGGCCGCATCGGGGTGGAGAGCGAAAGCGGCAAAGGCTCGGTCTTCTGGTGCGAACTGCCGCTGGCCATCGCCGGGCCGGCGAT
>NZ_JAOZVR010000122.1 GCF_025869515.1 Ferrovibrio sp. | reverse complement strand
CGAACAGGTCGGAAGGTCTTGCCAAACTATGGCAGTAGCGGGACGCACAGTCGCTTCCGGGCCGATTCCCGGCCGATCTGGTCCCGGCCGGCGTCTTGGCGCCGGCCCCGTCCCGCCCCATATTGGCAGCCATGAGCCAGACCCCCGTCATCCAGAGCACGGAACGCCAGATCGAGGATCCGGACCGTTTCGCCGATGCGAATTTCCCGGATTTCGTACCGCATCGCCCGCCGCGCCCGGACAAGAGCGAAGGCGGCATTGCCTACGACCTGCAGGCCCCCTACGAGCCCAAGGGCGACCAGCCGACCGCGATCGCCGAACTGACCGAAGGCGTGCTGAACCAGGAGCGCGACCAGGTGCTGCTGGGCGTCACCGGCTCGGGCAAGACCTTCACCATGGCGCAGATCATCGCCCGGTCGGGCCGGCCGGCCCTGATCCTGGCGCCGAACAAGACGCTGGCCGCCCAGCTGTATGGCGAGATGAAGGCCTTCTTCCCCAATAACGCCGTGGAATACTTCGTTTCCTATTACGACTATTACCAGCCCGAAGCCTATGTGGCGCGCAGCGATACCTATATCGAGAAGGATTCGTCGGTCAACGAGCAGATCGACCGCATGCGCCATTCGGCCACGCGCGCGCTGCTGGAGCGCGACGACGTCATCATCGTTGCCTCGGTGTCGTGCATTTACGGTATCGGCTCGGTCGAAACCTATTCGGAAATGACGCTGAACCTGAAGGCCGGCGACCGCCTCGACCGCGATACCCTGCTGCGCCGCCTGGTCGACCTGCAATACCGCCGCAACGATACCGCCTTTGCGCGCGGCGCCTTCCGCGTGCGCGGCGACGGCGTAGAGATTTTCCCCTCGCATATGGAAGATCGCGCCTGGCGCCTGTCGCTGTTCGGCGACGAACTGGAAAGCATCATCGAATTCGATCCACTGACCGGCCACAAGACCGGCAGCATGGAGGCCGTGAAACTTTACGCCAACAGCCACTATGTGACGCCGAAGCCGACGCTGAACCAGGCTATCGAGCAGATCAAGGTCGATCTGCGCCTGCGCCTCGACCAGCTGCTCAAAATGGGACGGCTGGTGGAAGCCCAGCGGCTGGAACAGCGCACCAGCTTCGACCTCGAAATGATGGTGGCGACCGGCGCCTGTGCCGGCATCGAGAACTATTCACGCTATCTGACCGGCCGTGGCCCGGGCGCGCCGCCGCCGACCCTGTTTGAGTACCTGCCCGACAACGCGTTGCTGTTCGTCGACGAAAGCCATGTCACCGTGCCGCAGATCGGCGGCATGTTCCGCGGCGACTTCCGGCGCAAGGCCACGCTGGCGGAATACGGCTTCCGCCTGCCCTCCTGCATCGACAACCGGCCGCTGCGCTTCAAGGAATGGGAGCAGCTGAGGCCGCAGAGCGTGTTCGTCTCGGCCACGCCGGGCAAATGGGAAATGGAGCGCACCGGCGGCGTCTTCTCCGAACAGGTGATCCGCCCCACCGGCCTGATCGATCCGGTGACCGAAATCCGCCCGGTCGAGCATCAGGTCGACGATCTGCTGGCCGAGTGCAAAGAGGTGGTCAAAAAAGGCCATCGCGTGCTGGTTACCACACTGACCAAACGCATGGCAGAAGACCTGACCGAATACATGACCGAGGTCGGCCTCAAGGTGCGCTACCTGCATTCCGACATCGAAACACTGGAACGCATCGAAATTCTGCGCGACCTGCGGCTCGGCGTTTTCGACATCCTGATCGGCATCAACCTGCTGCGCGAGGGCCTCGACATTCCGGAATGCGCGCTGGTTGCCATCCTCGATGCCGACAAGGAAGGCTTCCTGCGCTCGGAAACCTCGCTGATTCAGACCATCGGGCGCGCCGCACGCAATGTCGAAGGCCGCGCCATCCTCTATGCCGACAAGATGACCAACAGCATGCAGCGCGCGCTGGCCGAAACCGAGCGGCGCCGCGCCAAGCAGCAGGCCTATAACGAAGAACACGGCATCACGCCGGAAAGCATCAAGAAGCAGATCGGTGACATCCTGCAGTCGGTTTACGAACAGGATCATTTCACCGTCGATGCCGGCGATGCCAGCGGTGGCCACCTGGTTGGCAACAATCTGAAGGCCCATCTGGCCGATCTGGAAAAACGCATGCACGACGCCGCCGGCAATCTGGAATTCGAGGAAGCCGCCCGCCTGCGCGACGAGATCAAGCGTCTGGAGATGAACGAACTGGAGGTCGGCATCCAGAATCGCAAGCCGGCCGGTTTTTCCGAATCCGCCGCGGCAGCGCCGCGTCCGGCCGGCCGTTCCACCGCTGGTCGCGCCGGTTCGCGCCGCGCCTATCGCGGAAGCAAACGCTGATGCCGGTCACCCCGCAAGCACCGACTGCACTGGTGACCGGTGCCGGCCGGCGTATCGGCCGCGCCATCGCGCTGCATCTGGCCGGGCGCGGCTATCATGTCGCCGTCCACTGCAATCGCTCGCGCGACGAAGCCGATGCCGTGGTCCGCGAGATCGGCCAGGGCGGCTATCGCGCCGCGGTCGTTCAGGCCGACCTTTCCGATCACGCGTCCGTCGCCGGCCTCGTGGGCCAGGCCTCCGCCGCTCTGGGGCCGGTGTCGCTGCTGGTCAACAATGCTTCTTTGTTTGACTACGACCATATCGAGACCGCCACCGAGCAGAGCTGGGACCGCCATCTGGATACCAATCTGAAGGCGCCGTTCTTCCTGTCGCAGGCCTTTGCTGCCCAGCTGCCCGATGGAGCTGCCGGCAACATCGTCAATCTGGTCGACATGCGGGTCTGGCGTCTGACCCCGCATTTCGCCTCCTACACCGTGTCCAAGGCCGGGCTGTGGACCCTGACCCAGACGCTGGCGATGGCGCTGGCGCCCCGCATCCGGGTCAATGCCATCGGCCCGGGCCCGGTCCTGCCCAGCCCGCACCAGACCGAGGCGCAGTTCCGCAAGCAGTGGGAGAGCACCCCGCTGCAACGCGGCGCCGAACCGGGCGAGATTGCCGCAGCGATCGGATTCCTGCTTGACGCCCCGGCCGTGACGGGCCAGATGATCGCCTTGGACGGTGGCCAGCATCTGCCCTGGCAGCAGGGCGGCGGGCCACTCTCCACGGCCCAGATCGCGCTGGAGGACTGACATGACGATCCATGATCGCGCCCGCGCCGCCTGGGCCGAAATTCCGGTTCCGGTGATCGCCGAGGCGAGCCAGCCGGCCCGACGGGTTTTCGTGCGCGACCTGCTGCTGGACGCCCTGATCGGGATTTACCCGGAAGAACGTACCAAGCCGCAGAAAATCCTGATCAATCTCGACCTCTGGGTAGCCGAGACGCCTGGCCAGCCACCGCGCAGCTATGCCGAGGTGGTGTGCTACGAGAATCTGGTGAAGCGGTCCAAGGCCCTGCTGGCGGAAGGCCATGTCGATCTGGTGGAAACCCTGGCCGAGCGGCTAGCCAGCCTGTGCCTGGACGATTCCCGCGTGCTGCGCGCCCGGGTGCGGGTGGAAAAGCCCGAGGCGATCACCGAGGCTGCCGGCGTGGGTGTCGAGATCGAACGCCGGCGGGCATGAGCGGCGACAATGTTACCGTGAGATGATTAGCGCTTGACTTTGCACAGGGTTTCCTGTTGCCGCCAAGGTTGTGCACAGGGTTGATTGCCGAGTCGCCGGGGCAGAAAAATTGCGGTTTTCAGCTCACCCGCTTGTGGATAACCAAAATTATTCTTTATAAATCAGTGTATTACAAAACCAGCGGCGCACTACGTGTGCGGGTATTGATTTTCGAGGCGACACAACGCTGCATGCGTATCAATGTTTCCCCACAAAGTTATCAACAGCCTTGGGACGCTTTTGTCAACGCCGTGTAATCATTAGGTTTTTATCAGTATGGTGATGCGTATGAGTGACGATCCCGCCGCCGAACCCCTGCCGGGGGAACCCTTGGCCGGGCCGCTGCCCGCGGAGATCGGCGCCGCGGTGATCCAGCGTCATTTGCCGACCCTGCCGCTCGGACCTGGCGTGTATCGCATGCTCGATGCGAAGGGCGACGTGCTCTACATCGGCAAGGCGCGATCGCTGCGCAAGCGCGTGACGTCCTACACCAAGCTGCAGGGCCTGACGATCCGTATCCAGCGCATGGTGCGGCAGGTCGCGGCCGTCGATGTCACCACCACCCATACCGAAGCCGAGGCGCTGCTGCTCGAGGCAAACCTGGTCAAGCAGGTGCAGCCGCCCTTCAACGTGCTGCTGAAGGATGACAAATCCTTTCCCTATATCCTGGTGGCGCGCGATCACCCCTACCCGGCCATCACCAAGCACCGTGGGTCCCGTGACATTCCCGGCGACTATTTCGGCCCCTTCGCCTCCACCGGCTCGGTGCATGTGACCCTGAATGCGATGTCGCGCGCCTTTCCGCTGCGCAGTTGCAGCGACAGCGAATTCGCCGCCCGCACACGGCCCTGCCTGCAATACCAGATCAAGCGCTGCACAGCTCCCTGCGTGGAGCGGATCAGCCATGCGGATTACCTGAAAGTGGTGGACGAGGCCTGTGATTTCCTGTCGGGCCGCAACCGCCAGGTGCTGGATATCTGGCAGGGTCGCATGCAGATGGCCGCCGAACAGCGCGATTACGAAACCGCCGCCGAGTTGCGCGATCGCATCCGCGCGCTGGCACATATCACGCAGAAACAGGATATCAATCTCAGTGACATCGAGAATGCCGATGTCATTGCCGTGCATGCCGAGGGCGGTCTGGTCTGCGTGCAGATTTTCTTCTTTCGCGCCGGGCAGAATTTCGGCAACCGCTCGTATTTCCCGGCCCATACCCGCGATGTCGAGATCAGCGAAGTGCTGGATGCCTTCATCGGGCAGTTTTACGCCCAGCGCGAGGCCCCGCGTCTGATCCTGCTGAGTGACCCCGTGGAAAATGGCGACCTGATCGAGGAAGCCCTTAGCAGCCATAGTGGCCACAAGGTGGAGCTGCATGTCCCGCAACGCGGCACCAAGCGCGACCTGGTCGAATATGCCACCAGCAATGCGCGCGATGCCCTGCGCCGCCGGCTGGCCGAGGCCGCTTCACAGCAGCAGTTGCTGCAGGGTGTGGCAGATCTGTTCGGTCTCGAAACCACGCCGCAGCGGATCGAAGTCTACGACAACAGCCACATCATGGGGCGCCATGCGGTGGGCGGCATGATCGTCGCCGGACCGGAAGGCCTGCGCAAGAACGCCTACCGCAAGTTCAACATCCGCGGCGAGGATATCGAACCGGGTGACGATTACGGCATGATGCGCGAGGTACTGACGCGCCGTTTCCAGCGCCTGCTGAAAGAGGAGAGCGAGGACGAGAATGCGGCCGACTGGCCAGACCTTTTGCTGATCGATGGCGGCAAGGGGCAGCTGACAGCCGTCATGCAGGTGATGCAGGAGCTCGGCGTCGAGGATGTCCCGGTGGTTGGCATCGCCAAGGGTCCGGACCGCAATGCCGGGCGAGAACAATTCTTCCTGCCCGGCCGCGAACCCTTCATGCTGGAGCCGCGTCACCCGGTGCTGTTTTTCCTGCAGCGTCTGCGTGACGAAGCGCACCGCTTCGCCATCGGCACGCATCGCAGCAAACGCGCCAAGGACCAGATCCGCTCGCCGCTGGACGAAATCGCCGGCATCGGCGGGGCACGGAAGAAAGCCCTGCTGCTACATTTCGGATCGGCCAAGGCGGTGTCGCGCGCCGGCCTGTCCGATCTGGAGGCGGTGCCCGGCATCAGTAAGGCCGTCGCAAAGCGCATCTACGATCACTTTCATGGCGGTTGAGCGCCCTTCCAATGCAGAATGGGGGCCCGGCTCTGGCCCTGTTTTGTCCCGCATGCGATAATTCAACATCATGCTGAACAGCCTGCCCAACATCCTGACCGTATCGCGCATCCTGGCAATTCCGGCCATTTGCGCGACGTTCTTCCTACCCGGCGCCTGGAGCGCCTGGGTGCCGCTGGCGCTCTTTGCCCTGGCCGGCATCACCGACTGGTTCGACGGCTATCTGGCCCGCAAATGGGGCCAGATGTCCGACCTCGGCCGCTTCCTCGATCCCGTGGCGGACAAGCTGCTGGTCGCTGCCGTCATCCTGATGCTGATCGCCTTCGAGCGGATCGACCGCATCACCTGCCTCGCCGCCGTGGTGATCATGTGCCGCGAAATCACGGTGACGGGCCTGCGTGAATTTCTGGCCGAGCTGCGTGTGAAGGTACCGGTTTCCCGTCTGGCGAAGTGGAAAACCACTGTGCAATTGATTGCGCTTGGCATTCTCATTGTCGGCGATTACGGCCCGGCCTTCCTGCCTATCCGCCTGCTCGGCGAGGTCGGGTTGTGGATCGCGGCGGTGCTGACGCTCTATACCGGCTTGGATTATCTGCAAACCGGTCTGCGCCATATGGCTGCTGACAGCCGGTCTGCCCCGTCCAAGGGTACCGACTGATGCGCGTGTTGTATTTCGCCCTGCTGCGCGAGCGTGTCGGCATGGCCGAAGAAACCGTGGCGCTGCCGGAAAATGTACGCACGGTCGCCGATCTGATCGCATGGCTGCGCAGCCGCAGTCCGCAGCATGAGGCAGCCCTGGCCGATCCGACCATGGTGCGCGTTGCCGTTAACCAGGATTATGCCCAGCCCGGCGATGCCGTGCAGCCTGGTGACGAAGTTGCCTTCTTCCCGCCCGTGACCGGGGGCTAGCCATGACCGTGCGCGTACAGCGCGAGGATTTTGATACTGCTGCCGAACTGGATCGGCTGACAGCCGGCAACACCCAGGTCGGTGCAGCCGTCACCTTCACCGGCCTGGTGCGCGATTTCGCCGGCTCTGCCGGCGTCCGTCGCATGACGCTGGAGCATTATCCTGGCATGACGCAGCGGCAACTGGAGGCCATCGTCGTCGAGGCGCAGCAGCGCTGGCCGTTGGATGGCTGCCTGGTGATCCATCGGTATGGCGAACTCGCGCCAGGAGACCGGATCGTCCTGGTGATCACAACTTCCGCGCATCGTCAGGCGGCCTTCGAAGCCAGTGCCTTTCTGGTCGACTGGCTGAAGACCCGGGCCCCCTTCTGGAAACTGGAAGAAAACGACAGCGAGCGCCGTTGGGTCGAGGCCAAGGCCAGCGATGACGAGGCGGCGGCCCGCTGGCGCCGCTGACATACAGTCGTACTACCTAGGCATCATTTACTTAGCGGTTTACTGAGGCCTGCGCGTGTGGCATGTCCTAGTTTCAGGCACTGTCGAAACTGCCTCACAGAATGACCGCGCCAGCGTATAGTTGCCTTAACGGTTGCCGCTTCACCGCTCACGAGTTCATCATCCCCGCATGTCTTCGTCAGATCCGAATGTCCCCCAAACCGAGGTGATTTCCTCGGTCATACCGGATCGGATTCGCAGCAAATCGCTGCGCAACCTGCTGGGCTATTGGGAGGCGAAGGAAAGCTATCTGGGCCGCCTGCCGGCGCGCGCGGATTTGCAGCCCGACGAAATGGTGCCCTTTCTTCCCTTCGTTGCCCTGATCAACGTGCAACCCGGCACGCCGCGCTTTCAGTTCCGCCTGGTCGGCACTGGCATTGTGGGGTCGATGGGACGCGAAACCACCAATCGCCAGGTCGATGAAAACCTGTTCGGCGCCAATGCCGTGGTGGTGGAGAGCTTTTTCAGCATTCCGCTCGACACCCGCGGCCCGGCCTATGCGGCCGGCAAATATACGGTGGCGCCCAGCGGTCGCATGCTGGGCTTCGAGACACTGCTGCTGCCACTGTCTAGCGACGGGACTGCGATCGACATGCTGCTCGGTGGCCTGGTCGGCGAGCGCATCCAGCGCGACGAGCAGATCTGCGGCTTCCAGTACGATTTCTACTGCCCGGTCATGCAAACGGCCGCGCGATAACTGCGCGGCCGTTCACAAAGCCCGAACCTGCAGGCGGCTCAGCCGCCTTTTTCATGCCGCTTTTTTGGGGCGCGTCGCCAGATCGAATTCACCCAGTAGTGTCTGGCAAATCTTGCCCGGCGTGAATTTATACGGGCCGATTTCCGAAACCGGTGTCACTTCGGCCGCCGTGCCGGTGAGGAAGCATTCGTCAAAACCGGCCATTTCCTCGGGCTGGATGGCACGCTCGATCACCTCGATGCCGCGGCCCTTGGCCATGGCGATCACGGCGCGGCGGGTAATACCGTCGAGGAAGCAGTCCGGTGTCGGCGTGTGCAGTTTGCCGTCTTTGGCAAAGAAGATATTCGCGCCGGTGGCTTCGGCGACCTGACCACGCCAGTCCAGCATCAGGGCGTCCTGATAGCCGTCGCGCTCCGCCTTGTGCTTCGACAGTGTGCAGATCATGTACAGGCCGGCTGCTTTCGCCTTGGTCGGTGCCATGTTCGGCGCCGGGCGGCGCCAGTCGCTGATCTGCAGGCGCAGGCCCTTCATCTTGGCTTCCGGCGAGAAATAACTCGGCCATTCCCACACCGCGATGGCGACGTGAATCTTGTTCTGCTGGGCCGCGACGCCCATCATCTCGGATCCGCGCCAGGCCACCGGCCGCACATAGCAGTCCGGCATCTTGTTGGCGGCGATGGTCTCGCGGGTGGCGCGGTCGATTTCCTCGACCGAATAGGGCAGCGTGAAGTCCATCAGCTTGGCCGAGTCGATCAGGCGCTGGCTGTGTTCGGTCAGATGGAAGACCTCGCCGCCATAGGCACGCTCGCCCTCAAAAACGCAGGAGGCGTAATGCAGGCCGTGACTCAGGACATGCAGCTTGGCGTCGCGGAACGGGACCAGCTTGCCATCGAGCCAGATCAGGCCATCGCGGTCATCATACGGAATCAGGGACATCGGGATTGCTCCTTTGGCGAACGGATCGTTAAGTATTATTATTACCAATGAATGGGCGTATAGGTAACAATCTAAGCAAAATATGTCAATACTACTGCCATATTTTTCGCACCAGCCATTCCGATGATATACTGCCGGCTACCTTGAAGCCGGCTATCCCTTTGGGCCATATAGAAGATCATGACTGACCTGAAATCGTTGGCCAACCCATTGTTCCTCCGCGAAGACGAGCTTCGCCAGGCCATCGAATTGCTGTTTTACGCCTATCGCGATTTTACCCGCGGCCCCGACGAAATCCTGGAACGTTACGGCTTCGGCCGGGCGCATCACCGGGCACTGCATTTCATCGGTGGCAATCCCGGCATCACGGTGGCCGAACTGCTGGCCATCCTGCGCATCACCAAACAAAGCCTGTCGCGTGTGCTCTCGGCCTTGATCGAGGGCGGCTTCGTGCGCCAGCAGCAGGGCACCCGCGATCGCCGCCAGCGCCAGCTGTTCCTCACCGACCAGGGCAAACATCTGGAGCGCCAGATCGCCACCGTGCAGCAGGCCAAAGTGGCCGAGGCCTATCGCGAGGCGGGCGCCGAGGCGGTGGCCGGATATCGCAAGGTGCTGGCCGGTCTGATCGATGAGCAGGAACGGCCGGCGATTCTGCGCGCCATCCAGCGTCGCTGAGGGCAACACGGATCATGGACCTCGCCGAAGTTCACATCCTGGTCGTCGACGACGACGAACGGATTCGCACGCTGCTCGCGCGTTATCTGGCGGGTCAGGGTTTTCGCGTCACCGGCGCCGAGGACGCCGCCGATGCTGGCGCCAAGCTCGCATCGGTCAGCTTCGACCTGTTGATCGTGGACGTGATGATGCCGGGACAGAACGGTTTCGACTTTGTGCAGGAGTTGCGCAAACGCGGCAATGCCGTGCCGGTGATCCTGCTGACCGCACGCGGCGAAGCCGAAGACCGCATCCAGGGCCTGGAGACTGGCGCCGATGACTATCTGCCGAAGCCCTTCGAACCGCGCGAACTGACGCTGCGCATCAATGCCATCCTCAGGCGCGCCGCACGCCCTGCGCCCGTGGCACCGACCGTCACCACGCGTTTCGGCGATTTCAGCTTCGATGCCGTACGTGGCGAACTGAAGCGCGGCGAAGAGATGGTGCCGCTGACCACCGGCGAGGCGCAATTGCTGCGCGTGTTGGCGCGCAGCCCGGGCCAGACTGTTCCACGCGCCGCGCTTGCCGATCCGGCCAGCGCCGGCGAAAGCCGCGCCGTCGATGTGCAGATCACCCGCCTGCGCCGCAAGATCGAGACCGATCCGCGCAATCCGCGCTTCCTGCAGACCGTGTGGGGCGAAGGCTATGTGCTCTGGACCGAATAACCGGCCATGACAGCGGCAGCGTCATGATGATGATCAAGCGCCTGCTGCCGCGTAGCCTGTTTGGCCGCTGGCTGCTGCTGCTTGTCGCTCCCGTGGTGGTGCTGCAGGCGCTGCTGACTTACGTCTTTTATGAGCGCCACTGGGATGCGGTGACGCGCCGCCTCGGCCTCGGTCTGGCAGGCGAAATCGCCGTGGTGATCTCGACCCGGGAAGATAACCGCGATCCATCCGTATTGGCCGAATTGGTGCACCGAATGGGCCAGTCGCTGGAGATTGATATCAGTTTCGAACCCAGCGCCGATTTTCCAGCCAATATCCCGACGCCGCGGCGCTATTCGATCCTCGACCGCATGCTGATTCAGGCGCTGAGCGAGCGCGTGTGGCAACCCTATATGATCGACACCCAGCGTAATGACCGCACGGTCGTGATCTATGTAAAGCTGCCCGATGCGCTGATGACGGTGGTGGCGCCGGAGAATCGCATCTTCTCCACCAGCACCTACGCCTTCATGGCCTGGATGGGGGCAGCCTCGATCGTGCTGATGGGCATTGCCGTGCTGTTCCTGCGCAACCAGATCAAGCCGATCCGCAGGCTCGCCGAGGCCGCGGATGCCTTCGGCAAGGGCCGCGAGATTGCCGATTTCCGCCCCACCGGCGCCGAGGAAGTGCGCGCTGCGGCGCGCGCCTTCCTGGCCATGCGCGACCGCATCCGGCGCCATATCCGCGAACGCACCGACATGCTGGCCGGCGTCAGCCACGATCTGCGCACACCGCTCACCCGCATGAAGCTGCAACTGTCGCTGATGCCGCAGGATCCGGAACTGGATGAACTGAAACGCGACATCGACGAAATGGAGAAAATGGTCGGCGCCTATCTGGCCTTCGCCCGCGGCCAGAGCGAGCAGCCGGCCGAGCCGACCGACCTTGCCAATCTGCTGAACGAACTGGCCGATGATGTGCGACGGCGCGGGCGCGAGTTGCAGATCGAGATCGGCTCCAGTTTCACGCTGCCGCTGCGCCGCCTGAGCTTCAAGCGCGCCATGGCGAATTTGATCGAGAATGCCCTGCGGTTCGGGCGGCATGTCCGCCTTAGCGTGATCCGGCATGCCAATCGCGTGGAAATCCGCATTGAAGACGATGGCCCCGGGCTGCCTGAAAAGGAACGCCACAAGGTTTTCCGGCCCTTCTACCGCCTCGACCAGGCCCGGCATGGCAGCGGCAATGTCGGCCTCGGCCTGACCATCGCCCGCGATGCCGTATTGGCCCATGGCGGCGAGATCGCCCTGGGTGAATCCCCGATGGGCGGCCTGATGGTCACGATCAGATTGCCGATCTGACGATCAGGGAGCAGTTTGCCGATCGGGCGACCGGCGTCAGTTCTGGGTCGGCTTCGGCGGTGGCTCGGCGACGCTGAAGCGGCGCTCGGCCTGCAGGCGACCATCGCTGTCCTTCAGCTGCAACACCCACTCGCCCGGAAAGATGCGTGACTGCGACCAAATGCGCCAGTTGCGACTGACATCGACGCGCGCCTTGGAACGGCCGACCTCCTGATCGTTACGCACCCAGTGAAACCAGAAGGTTTCGCCGGCACGCACCTGCGTGCAATCGAGCCGGGCGAAGCCATAGGCCCGCTCGGTCCCGACCGGATAATTGCCTTCGACCACACCCTGCGGCTCAAGATTGCTGACCAGACCGGTCAGCACGAATTGCCGCACGACGCAATCATGGTCCTGCGCTGCCGCGCTGCCGCTGCCGGCAGCGACTGCAACAGTCAGAATGAGGGGCATGAAAAATATGAAACGCATTTTTTTTATCATTGGGCTGGTTCCTGGCCGGATTGTCGGCTGAGGCCAAGGTTCGGTCAATACATTCGGCCGCCATTGGGAACCACCAGGTCCGGACCGAGCAATACGACCTGGCCATCCGAATCAGGCAGGCCGAGTACAAGAATTTCCGACATGAACGACCCGATCTGCCGCGGCGGAAAATTGACCACGGCGATAACCTGCCGGCCGATCAGAGCTTCGGGCGTGTAGTGGCGGGTGATCTGCGCTGAGGATTTCTTCACCCCCAGGGGCGAGCCGAAATCGACCCAGAGTTTGATCGCCGGCTTGCGCGCTTCGGGAAACGGCTCGGCGCGGATCACCGTACCGACGCGAATATCGACCTTGTGAAAATCATCGAATGCAATCTCGGCCATTGGGGCCTCCTCATCGACGAGTACCTGGCTGTAGTCAGGCGGACAAAAAGAAACGGGCGGAGTTTTTACTCCGCCCGTCTGCCATCTGGCAAATCGTCTGCCAGTTGCCGTTACCGCATCCGCAGTCTTACTTCGCGGTCGGAATGTGCTTCTTCAGCTCTTCCATGTTTTCCTTCAGGCGCTGATTGATCACCGCGAAGGCCTCGGTATTGGTCTGGGTCATCATTTCGGACAGCTCGCGCAGATTGGCGAGCGCCTTCTCGGCCGCCTGACGCATCAGTTCTGCCTGCTTGGCCGGGTTGATGTCGCTGGCGCTGCTCGGGGTCACGCCTTTCAGCATGCTGGCGAACTCTTCCATATTCTCCTTGAAGATCTCGCCCTGACGCTTGGCCAGCGCCTGGTAGCCTTCATAGGCGCGCTTATTGGCCGCGGTCAGCGCCTCGATATTCTTCTGCTGGGTCGCCGCCAGCGAGGCCGGATCGATGCCGGGCAGCTTCAGGTCGGCGAACATCTTGCTGAGGTCGAAACTGGCAAACGGATTCTCGGTGGTCTTGCTCATTTTTGGCTCCCGGGCGTCTGATTTGGTAGGGGGTAATGACGCCGGGCAAGGTATCGGGGTCGGACCGCGGCGTCAATGAAATTTTGTGCAGTGCACAATAATATTTAACAATCACTTACGAGCGATTTGCAGCTCTTTCTCGCATATGCGAGATCGGTCCGCGGGCAGTCAGCCAGCGCAGGCCCTGCTCCAGCCGCTTGTCGAGATGGGCCATCGTCGCGGCCAGGTCGGCGCTGTCATCCTTGAGCCAAACGCGCAGGGTGTCGAGATATATTCCGCCGAGCAGCTTCCGCCGCATCATCCCCGGGAACCCGCCTGCATCCAGCTCAGCGGTCGCCAGCATCCAGTCCAGGCCCGGTGCCAGACCACGCTGAAGAAAACAGGCCAGGGCCAGGGGATCGGCGGGCAATTCGCGCAGCAGAACCCGAATGGCGGCCTTGTGCGGCGCCAGGGCATCGAAACGGGCCATGACGGCCTCGAACAGCCGGTCCTTGATCCCGGCGGCATCCCCCGGCGCGGCAACCGGCCGCCCCAGAGCCGCCAGCATGGCAGCATCGATGTGATGCGCGTAGGCCGCCAGCAGGTCGGTTTTTGAGCGATACCGGCCGTAAAGCTCGCTCAGCGGCAGACCGCTGGCCTCGGCGATCCGGCCCAAGGTGGTGGCGCGCCAGCCCTGCTCTGCAACCAGGGTCAGCATGGCATCCACGGGATCGGCAGCGGCCGGGCCCCCGGCCGCAGGCTTGCGGGCCGCCTTCGGCCTGGTCGTCCGCTTCTTGCCCTGTTTGTCATCCTGGGCCATCGCAGCCTCCTCGATCGGTATTCCCTAATCTGGGAGCGCGATCAGGCCATGGCAAGGCCGAAGGATCAGCCGGCCAGCTCGCGCGAACGTTTGGTCGCTGCCGCAATGGCGCGCTGCATCAGCGGACCGAGGCCGTCGCCGGCCATCAGCACATCGAGGGCGGCCTGCGTGGTGCCATTGGGACTGGTGACATTCTTGCGCAACTGCTCCGGACTATCGACACTCTGCTTCATCAGGGCACCCGACCCGATCACCGTGGCCCGCGCCAGTCGCGCCGCCAGATCGGCGGGCAGCCCGGCCGCCGCACCGGCTGCGGCCATGCATTCGGTCAGCCAGAAGACATAGGCCGGACCCGAGCCGGAAACTGCCGTCACCGCATCGATCAGGCCTTCATCCTCGACCCAGCCGACCTCACCGACAGCCGAGAGCAGGCTTTCGCAGAACTTGCGCTGCGTGGCGCTGACCGCCGGATTGGCGCAGGCAATGGTGATCCCCTCACCCACCGCTGCCGGCGTGTTGGGAATGCTGCGCACCACCGCTGCGGAGCCGCCGAGCGAACCGTTCAGAGTGGCGATCGTCTTGCCCGCCGCCACCGACAGGAAACACGCACCCGATCCGGCATAGGCCGCGTAAGCCGGCGCCACCGTGTCCATCACCTGCGGCTTCACCGCCAGCAGCACGAGCGCGGGCTTGAAATCAGCGGGCACAGCCGTCGCATCGGTCACCTGCCGCACGCCGGCAGGCAGACCGGGCACCGGATTGGGTTCGACCACCACGACATCTGCCGCCGCCACACCGCGTTGCAGCCAGCCGACGAGCATCGCACCACCCATTTTGCCGCAGCCAACCAACAGAATGCCGTTCATGCGATGCCTCCGATCCGAACATGCAGGGAATGATGGCTTTTTCTGGCAGAAACGACGAAGGCGGGGAAGCGTCTTAACGCTTCCCCGCCTTCGGGCAGATCATTCGGCCGACGGCAAGCCGGCCGGATCAGGCAATGCCGTTCAGGCTTCGCCCATGCATTCGAACATTGCGGCCGCCACCGCATCTTCCGGCGTGCGCCCGCCCCAGACCAGGAACTGGAAGGCCGGATAGAAGCGTTCGCATTCCGACAGGCCGATTTCCATCAGATCCTCGATCTGCTCGGTGGTGGCGCCCAGGCCGCCGCGCAGCAGCAGGGCCTGGCGGAACACCACCATGCCCTCCTCGATCCAGTAGTCGAAATGGCCGATCAGCGCCTTCTCGTTCACATAGGCCAGCAGGGAATGCAGGTCACGGCGGCGATTGGACGGCACCTTCATGTCGAAGGCGCAGGTGAAGCTCAACGCGCCCAGCTCCTCGCGCCAGGAAAACCACATCTGATGTTCGCAGTAACGACCGGAAACGCCAACGGTGAGTTCGTCCTGACCCTGGCGGTCGAACGGCCATTCATGCTCACCGACAATCTGTTCCACAAGGTCGAGCGGGTTGAGACGCCCAGTGGTCTCGCTTTCGATCAGAGTCCGCATGCGTTAACGCTCCCCCTTGCGGCAGGCCGGTTCTCGGCTGGGTAACCTGGAATGGCTCATCTGGCTGGGAATTTGGCCCCATGAGGCGACAGCATCGGCCTTGGCCGAGAATGCCCCCAACGCCTCGGCTGACCATATATATAGGTGTCGCGAAACAGGACGCACCATAGATTTAGAGTATGCGGGGGGCATGTGGGGTGCAAGAACAGATTTAGGAAAAATTCATGAAATTCGCCTGATCCGGGCTTGGGTTAGGCCGGATCGGCGAATCCGGCGTTCTGCTTGGATTCGAGCGCGGCGAGCCGTTCGGCAAGCCGGATATTCTCTTCCCGCGCCGCTTCGGCCATCGCTTTGACGGCCTCGAATTCCTCGCGGCTGACCAGTTCCATATCGGTCAGCGCCCGTTCCAGCCGCTGGCGGAAGGCCTGTTCCACCTCGCCCTTCACACCCTGCAGGGCACCGAGGGCACCGGTGGCGATGCGGCTGAGATCGTCGAGCAGGCGGTTATCGGTCTGCATGGCGCGACTCCAAGCGGGAAATCCTTATCCGATATGGCCGTGCCACAGGCTGCCCGCAAGCGCTGCAGACAGGCCGGAACAGCCTTTTCCACAGCTATTCCGCCGCGACTCCGGCCTGTCCACAGGTTAGTGCGGTCCCCGTGCGGATTGTGCCCGAGCGGTTGGAAAGCCGGGGGTCGGGTGCTAGGGTCCGGCCCCATATTTCCGTTCTGCCAAGCGAAGTGCCGTGACCAATCAGCCCCCTGTCCAAGCTGCGCCGGATGCCTCCGGCGAACGCGCCAACCGCGAAGCCAAGCTGCAGCACCTGCGCCAGCTCGGGCTCGATCCTTATCTGGCGCCGAAATTTCCCAAATCGCACAAGAATACGGCGGTGCATGAGGCTTTCGCGCATCTGCAGCCCGACGAGCGCACCGAGCTGACTGTGGCTGTCGCCGGCCGCGTGATGGCGATCCGCAACAGCGGCATGTTCATCGATCTGGTCGATGACACCGTGAAGCTGCAGATTTATACCGGCAAGGAAGACGTGCAGGGCCGTTTCGCCACGGTGATGAAAGCGCTCGATCTGGGCGACATCATCGGCGTGCGCGGCACCGTCCGCCGCACCAAGCGCGGCGAGATCACGGTGGATACCACCGAGATCGTCGTGCTGGCCAAGGCACTGGAGCCGCCGCCGGAAAAGTGGCACGGCCTAAAGAATGTGGAGCAGCGCTACCGCCATCGCGAATACGACCTGATCGGCAATGATGAGAGTCGCCAGACCCTGCGCACGCGCTTCCGCGTGATCCAGTCGGTGCGCAACTTCCTCAGCGGCGAAGGCTTCCTCGAGGTCGAGACGCCGATGCTGCACAGCATTCCCGGCGGCGCCATCGCCCGCCCCTTCATCACGCACCACAATGCGCTGGATATCCCGCTCTACATGCGCATCGCGCCCGAACTGCATCTCAAGCGGCTGGTAATCGGCGGCCTGAGCGAGAAGGTGTTCGAGATCAACCGCTGTTTCCGCAACGAAGGCATCTCGCCGCGCCACAATCCTGAATTCACCACCATGGAACTCTATCAGGCCTATGCCGATTATGAGGACATGATGGATATCGCCGAACGCACCATTGCCCAGGCGGCGATCACCGCCACCGGCGGCACCAGGGTGAAGTTCGGCGAGCACGAGATCGATTTCACGCCACCGTTCCGCCGCGCCACCATGCTCGGCCTGATCGAGGAACACGGCAAGGTGAAGCTGGAGGGCCTGGACGATGCGCAGGCCCGCGATGCCGCGAAGCAGGTTGGCGTCGCCATCGCCCCCGGCGCCAGCTGGGGCAAGGTGGTGGAAGCCTGCTTCGAGCATTTCGTCGAGCCCAACCTGATCCAGCCGACCCATGTGGTAGCTCTGCCCAAGGCGATCTCGCCGCTGGCCAAGGCCAACCATGCCAATCCGGCGATTGCCGAACGCTTTGAAACCTTCTGCAACACCTGGGAAATCGCCAATGCGTTTTCCGAGCTGGCCGATCCGCAGGAACAGCGGGCCCGTTTCGAGGATCAGCAAAGCCAGCGCGACGGCGGCGACGATGAGGCGCATCGCATCGACGAAGATTTCCTGAAAGCCCAGTCTGCCGGCATGATGCCGATGGGCGGCCTCGGCATTGGCATCGACCGCCTGGCGATGCTGCTGACCAATTCGCCGACCATCCGCGAAGTGATCGCCTTCCCCACCCTGCGCCCCCGCTCTGAAGACCAGGGTGCTGAGGGCGTAGCCGACGACGCGGCGGAAGTATGATGCTGTTCACCACGCTGCCGGCGCTGGCTTTCCCGATCATCGATCCGGTGATCTTTGCCGTCGGGCCATTTGCCATACGCTGGTATGCCCTGGCCTATATCGTCGGCCTCGTCGCCGGCTGGCGCATGGCGATGCGGATTGCCGTCCGCCCGGACAGCCTGGTGACCTCCACACAGGTCGACGGCTTCCTGCTCTGGGCCACGCTGGGCGTCGTGCTCGGCGGCCGCCTCGGCTATGTGCTGTTCTACAATCTCGATTCTTACCTGCAGCATCCGGTGGATATCCTGGCTGTCTGGCAGGGCGGCATGTCCTTCCATGGCGGCATGCTCGGCGTAATCCTGGCCATGCTGGCCTATTGCCGGCTCAGCGGTATCCGCTTCCTCGCCTTCACCGATGTGATCGCCTGCGTCACGCCGATCGGGCTATTCTTCGGCCGCATCGCAAATTTCATCAATGGCGAATTGTGGGGCCGTGTCGCGCCCGATGTCGCCTGGGCCATGGCCTTCCCGACCGGCGGGCCGGTTCCGCGCCATCCCAGCCAGCTCTATCAGGCGGCGATGGAGGGCTTGCTGCTGTTCCTGCTGCTCAACCTGCTGCGCTGGAACAGCCGGGTCATGGATAAGCCGGGCACAATCTCGGGCGTGTTTCTGATCGGCTACGGCATAGCCCGCATCGTGGGTGAGCTGTTCCGCGAGCCGGATGCGCAGATCGGCTATCTGATCGGCGGCACCACGATGGGGCAGTGGCTGTCGCTGCCGATGGTGCTCTTCGGCATTGGAGTGGTGTGGTGGTCGCGGCGGCAACCGGCGGCGTAAAGGCCGCACCGCTGCTGGATATCCTGCGCCGGCGCATCGCGGCGGAAGGCCCGATCACCGTCACGGCCTATATGGCCGACTGCCTGCTGCATCCCGAACATGGTTATTACCGCAGCCAGGAAGCCATCGGCCTGCATGGCGACTTCATCACCGCGCCGGAAATCAGCCAGATGTTCGGTGAGCTGCTCGGCCTGTGGGCGGCGGATTACTGGCAGCGTATGGGCGCGCCGGCCCAATGCTACCTGGTCGAGCTTGGCCCCGGCCGCGGCACACTGATGCGCGATGCACTGCGCGCCGCCCGCGCCCTGCCCGCCTTCCGCGCCGCGCTGACGCCGGTGCTGGTCGAAGCCTCGGCGCGGCTGCGCGGACTGCAGGCTGCGGCGCTGGAGGGCGAAGGTGCGATCTGGCATGAGCAGATCGCGGCGATCCCGAAGGATGCGCCGCTGCTGTTGCTGGCCAACGAATTCCTCGACGCCCTGCCGGTGCGCCAGTTCCAGCGCGGCGACGATGGCGCCTGGCACGAACGCTGTGTCGGACTCGATGAGGCAACGAACGGCCTGCGCTTCCTGCTCGATCCGCGCGCCCTGCCCTTCGACGATCTGCTGCCGCCGGTGCTACGCGACTCGCCGCCGGGCTCCATCGTGGAATCGAGCCCGCCGGTGCGCGCTGTCGCTGTCGAGGTCGCCGCCCGGCTGAAACACCAGGGCGGCGCCGCGCTGTTCATCGATTACGGCTATGCGAGTGCCGGGGTGGGCGAAACCTTACAGGCCGTCTATCGCCACACCTACGCCGATCCGCTGGAGAATCCCGGCCTCGCCGATCTCACCGCCCATGTCGATTTCGGCTCATTTGCATTGGCCGCGAAACGTGCCGGCGTCACCATATCGGGCCCGGTCGGCCAGGGTGCCTTCCTCAATGCGCTCGGCATCAAGGCACGCGCCGCCAAGCTTCAGCAGGGCAATGGCGCACAGGCCGGCGATGTCGATCAGGCCCTGCGGCGGTTGACCGCTCCGGAAGCCATGGGCACCCTGTTCAAGGTTCTGGCACTGACGCCGCCGGAGTCGCCGCAACCTGCAGGCTTTGCATGACCGTTCTAGTCGCCCATTCGATCGCGCCTGTTACAGCTTCCGGCCTTGCCGGCCTGCCGCATGGTTTCTTTACCCGTCGCGGTGGCGTCTCGACCGGGCTGTATGCGCAGCTCAATTGTGGCCCTGGTTCGTCGGACGATCCGCAGGCGGTGCAGGAAAACCGGCGCCGCGTGGCGGATGCGCTTGGTGCTCCGCATGGCCTGGTCTCGCTGTATCAGGTGCATGGCCGCGATGTCGTGACTGTTGGCGATGACTACGATATTGCCCAGCGCCCCAAAGCCGACGGGCTGGTGACGCGCCGGCACGGCCTCGCATTGGGCATTCTCTCGGCCGACTGCGCCCCGGTGCTGTTTGCCGATGCCGATGCCGGCGTGATCGGTGCCTGCCATGCCGGCTGGCGCGGCGCCCTGGCCGGCGTCACCGATGCGACGATAGAGGCGATGCAGGCGCTGGGCGCCGATCGCAGTCGCATCGTTGCCGCCATCGGTCCCTGCATCGGGCAGGTTTCCTACGAGGTCAGCGCGCCGTTCCGCGATGAATTCCTGGCTGCCGATGCCGGCAATGCCGGCTTTTTCGTCCCCGGCAAACGCGACGGCCATTGGCAATTCGATTTGCCGGGCTATCTGATACAGCGCTTGCAGCGCGCCGGCATCGCGGCTCAGAATCTCGACCTCGACACTTGTGGCGACCCGGACCGGTTTTTCAGCTATCGCCGCATGACGCTGGCCGGAGAGGCCGATTACGGACGCCAGGTCTCGGCCATCGCCCTGCCGCTTTAGATTGATGCCGCATCTGTTTCTGCTTCTGGTCTTTGCAATTCTTTGCCTGATGGTGAGCTGTGTTTTCGGTTAAGCGTCTTTCCCTTCTGGTCGTGGCAGCAGCCATCGTGGCCGCCTGCCAGCCGCTGCCGCAGCCCTTCCAGGCCGACAGCCGCGCCAAGGCCACCGATGCGCTGATCCGCCCGATCGGCGAGGCCAGCCTGCTCGTCCCGCCGGTCGGCGGTCTGCCGGCCGGACCGGATGCCGCCCTGGCCGAAGCGCTGGCCAAGGCGCTGAACGACAAGGACGTGCCGGCCAGCGCCACCGGCCGCAACCGGCTGACCGCCGTGCTGGCCGTGACACTGGAATCGCGCGGCAACGACGCCGCCTGGCGCTGGGACGAACGCCTGCCGGATGGGACGGTGCAGGCAGGCGAAAGCCGGATGCTTGGCATTCCGCCCGCGCGACTGGCGGCTGGCGATGCCACAGCCCTGAAGCAGGCCGCGACAACCATGGCCGAAGCCATCGCCCAGCGGTTGAGCGCCTCCGCCATCGAGGCGGCACAGATTTCGGCTAAACCGGCCACGCTGGCGGTCAAGGAATGCGAAGGCGCCCCCGGCGACGGCAACCGCTCCCTGCGCCAGGCCATGCGCGAATTGCTCATTCTGAACGGCAAAACGCCGCTGCCCGACCCCTCCGGCGCCGATTACGTGATCGGCTGCGCCGTAAAGGTCTGGCAGGACAGCCCGGATTCCGAGCGGGTCACCATCGAGTGGGTCCTCCTGGGTGCCGATGGTGGCCGTCTGGGCGAGGTCAAACAGGCAAATCGCATCCCGCGCGGGCAGCTTTCCCAAGCCTGGGGCAACACCGCCCATATCATTGCCCAGGGCGGCTGGCAGGGCCTGAGCGAGATCATCGAGACCCGACGGCGCTCCAGACCGCTGGTTCCACCCGCAAAATCCTGAAATTATTAGATTTTTCGCGGTTTACAGGGGGCGGCCCGGCGGCTATAGTCCGCGCGGTTTTTCTCCCCTTTCCGGCGCATCCACAGAGCTCAGTCCATGAAGGTTTTGGCGGGTAACTCCAATCGTCCGCTGGCGGAAGCCATTGCGGCCTACCTGTCGGTCCCGCTTGCCAAGGCCAGCGTGCGTCGCTTCTCCGATATGGAGGTTTTCGTCGAAATTCACGAAAACGTCCGCGGCGAAGATGTGTTCGTGATCCAGTCGACTTCCTATCCGGCCAACGACCATCTGATGGAGCTGCTGGTCTGCATCGATGCGCTCAAGCGCTCGTCGGCCCGCCGCATCACCGCCGTGCTGCCCTATTTCGGTTATGCCCGCCAGGATCGCAAACCCGGTCCGCGCACGCCGATCTCGGCCAAACTGGTCGCCAACCTGATCACCGCCGCCGGTGCCAACCGCGTGCTGACGCTGGACCTGCATGCCGGCCAGATCCAGGGCTTCTTCGACATCCCGACCGACAATCTGATGGGCGGCCCGGTGCTGACTGCCGATATCAAGCAGCAGCTGCAGGGCGATGACCTGATGGTGGTGTCGCCCGACGTCGGCGGCGTGGTGCGCGCGCGCAACATCGCCAAGCGCCTGGATGCCGACCTCGCCATCGTCGACAAGCGCCGTGAAAAGGCCGGCGTGTCGGAGGTGATGAACATCATCGGCGACGTCGAAGGCCGCCGTTGCATCCTGGTCGACGACATCGTCGATTCGGCC
The DNA here is from genome assembly GCF_025869515.1 of Ferrovibrio sp. Classification (GTDB taxonomy): domain Bacteria; phylum Pseudomonadota; class Alphaproteobacteria; order Ferrovibrionales; family Ferrovibrionaceae; genus Ferrovibrio. Next base: position 90,283 of record NZ_JAOZVR010000122.1, on the reverse strand, counting down.
GGCACGCTATGCAACGCCGCCGAGGCGCTGAAAAAGCACGGCGCCAAATCCGTTTATGCCTATGTGACCCATGGCGTGCTGTCGGGCGGGGCGGTTGCGCGCGTCACCGCCAGCCAGCTCGAAGGCCTGGTCATCACCGACTCGATCCTGGCGACCGAAGCGGTTCGCCTGGCGCGCAATATCCGCCAGGTGTCGATCGCCCCGCTGATCGGCGAGGCGATGCGGCGCATCAGCGAGGAGACTTCGGTCTCCAGCCTGTTCGATTAAGTTTCAGAGTTTCGGCGCGCGGCACCCCTGGAGGCCGGCGCCGGAAACGGACCTGACATGGTGTCGGGGCCGTATCTAAGCAAGGAGCGCATCATGCGTGACGTAACCACCATCGCCGCCGAGGCGAGGTCGAGGGCCGGCAAGGGGACCGCCCGTGCAACGCGACTGAAGGGTCGCGTGCCGGGGGTCATCTATGGCGAAAAGCAGACCCCGGAACTGATTTCGGTTGAAAGCCGCGAGCTGCTGAAGGAGATGCACAAGGGCAGCTTCTTCTCGCGCCTGTTCACCATTGCCGTCGGCAGCAAGACCGAGCGCGTCCTGGCGCGCGACGTGCAGCTCGACCCGGTCACCGACCGGCCGATCCACGTCGACTTCCAGCGCATCGGCAAGGACTCGAAGGTCCGCATCTTCATCCCCGTGCATTTCCTCGAGCAGGATCAGTGCCCGGGCCTGAAGAAGGGCGGCGTGCTGAATATCGTGCGCCACGAGGTCGAGTTCTTCGTGCAGCCGGACACCATTCCGGAAAGCATCTCGATCAGCCTGGCCGGCATGGATATCGGCCACTCGATCCATATTTCTGCCTTCGATCTGCCCAATGGCATCAAGGCGGTGATCCAGGATCGCGACTTCACGGTGGCGACCATCGCGGCGCCGACCAAGGAAGATGAAACCGCGCCGAAGGCCGAGGCTGCTGCCGCTCCGGCGGCGGGCGCTGCGGCTCCGGCCGCGGGTGCCAAGGCGGCTCCGGCTGCTGCGGCGGCCAAGCCGGCTGCCAAGCCGGCGGCGAAGAAGTAACGCTTACCCGGCTGACGGCGCATCGCTGGTGCGCCGTCAGCTGCTTCTCTCTTCCTCTGCCGGACGCTGAACCGTCATGCTGCTTCTCGTCGGACTGGGCAACCCGGGCAGCGAACACAAGCGGCAGCGCCACAATGTCGGCTTCATGGCTGCCGATGCCATCGCCGACCGCCATAATTTCCAGCCGTTCAAGAAGCGCTTCCACGGCGAGGTCGCCGAGGGCGTACTGGACGGCATCAAGACTCTGCTGCTCAAGCCGCTCACCTACATGAACCTGTCGGGCAAGTCGGTCGGCGAGGCGGCGCATTTCTACAAGCTGCCGCCGGCCCAGGTGGTGGTGATGCATGACGAGCTGGATTTGGCGGCTGGCAAGATTCGCATCAAGACCGGCGGTGGCCATGCCGGCCATAACGGCCTGCGCTCGATCGATGCCAGCATCGGCCCGGACTATCGGCGGCTGCGCATCGGCATCGGTCATCCCGGCAAGGATCGCGTGCTGGGCTATGTGCTGCAGAATTTCCATATGGACGAGCATCTGTGGCTCGATCCGCTGCTGGATGCCATGGCCCGCGAGGCCGGCTATCTGGCCCGTAATGACGACGCCGGCTTCATGACCAAGGTGGCGCTGCTGCTGCAGCCTCCCAAGGTTGAGAAGCCCAGGCCGGACAAGCCCGCTCCGGTAAAGACCAACAAGACAGACTCAAAGGACGCGTAACATGGGTTTCAAATGCGGCATTGTCGGCCTGCCCAATGTCGGCAAGTCGACGCTGTTCAATGCGCTGACGCAGACCGCCGCCGCGCAGGCAGCCAATTATCCCTTCTGCACCATCGAGCCGAATACCGGCCTGGTCGGCGTACCGGATGAGCGGCTGGATGTGCTGGCCGGAATCGCCGGTTCGCAGAAGATCATCCCGACGCAGCTCACCTTCGTCGATATCGCGGGCCTGGTGCGCGGCGCCTCCAAGGGCGAGGGACTGGGCAATCAGTTCCTCGCCCATATCCGCGAAGTGGATGCGATCTGCCATGTGCTGCGCTGTTTCGAAGATGGCGACATCACCCATGTCGAGGGCAAGGTCGATCCGATTGCCGATGCCGAGACGGTCGAGACCGAACTGATGCTGTCGGACCTCGAAAGCCTGGAGCGCCGGGTGGACCAGACTGCCAAGCGCGCCAAGCAGGGCAACGAGGAAGAGAAAGCCCGCCTTGCCGTGATGGAAAAGGTGCTGGCGGCGCTACGCGAGGGCAGGCCGGCACGGACCGTGGTGCCGACCGACGACGAGAAAAAACTCTATGCCGAGCTGATGCTGATTACCTCGAAGCCGGTCCTCTATGTCTGCAATGTCGAGGAAGCTTCCGCTGCGGAAGGCAATGCCTTCTCCGAGCGGGTGAAGGCCAAGGCCGCCGCCGAGGGTGCCGCCATGGTGGTAATATCCGCAGCGATCGAATCCGAAGTGGCGCAGCTGGACAGCGACGAGGAGAAGACCGCCTTCCTGGCCGATCTCGGCCTGAAGGAAACCGGCCTCACCCGCGTGATCCGCGCCGGCTACGGCCTGCTCGGCCTGCTCACCTTCTTCACGGTCGGGCCGAAGGAAGCCCGTGCCTGGACCGTGCGCAAGGGCGCCAGGGCCCCGGAAGCCGCCGGCGTGATCCATACCGATTTCGAGAAGGGCTTCATCCGGGCCGAAACCATCGCATACAATGATTATGTCGCCGGAAAAGGCGAAGCCGGTGCCCGCGATGCCGGAAAATTGCGACTGGAAGGCAAGGATTACATCGTGCAGGATGGCGATGTGATGCATTTCCGGTTCAATACATAGACCAGAATCAAATCTGGGGCTGCGATGAAATATCTGGAGGATTTCGCCGTCGGGCAGGTGATGGACTTCCCGCCCCGCACGGTAAGCGAAGACGAAATCATCGCCTTTGCGCGAGATTATGATCCGCAGCCTTTCCATCTCGACAAGGAGGCCGCCAGGCAGTCGCTGTTTGGCGGTCTTTGCGCATCCGGCTGGCACACCGCCGGCCTGATGATGCGCATGCTGGTCGACAACATGATCGGCAAATATGCCAGCATGGGCTCGCCCGGCGTCGACCAGCTGCGCTGGGTCAAGCCGGTCTTCCCTGGCGATACCCTGCATCTGAAGGGCGAAGTGATCGACGTGAAGCCGTCGCAATCCAAGCCCGACCGCGGCGTGATCACTTCACGCTATGAGATGAAGAACCAGAAGGGCGAAACCGTGCTGACCATGCAGGCCAAGGGCATGTATGCCCGCCGACCGGTTCAGGCCACGGCCTGAGGAAGCGACGATGCAGTATTTCGAGGATATCGAGATCGGCGCCGCCCGGGACATCGGCAGCCACACCTTCACCGAACAGGCGATTATTGCTTTCGCCCGCCAGTTCGATCCGCAGCCGTTCCATATCGATCCGGAAGCGGCGAAGAAATCCGCTTTCGGCGGCCTGATTGCCTCCGGCTGGCATACGGCCTCCACGGTGATGCGCATGATCGTCGATTCCGCCGTGGAACTCGATGCCAGCCTTGGCTCGCCGGGTTTCGACGACCTCGCCTGGCTGAAGCCGGTACGGCCCGGCGACACCCTTCACGGCCGCATGACCTGCATCGACAAGACGCCGTCGCGCAGCCGGCCGGGCATCGGCTCGGGCCGCTTCCTGATCGAGGCCTTCAACCAGAAAGACGAACTCGTGATGCGCTACACCAGCATCGGCATCATGCGTTTCCGCAAGCCACCGAGCCCGTAAGGAGCCTGCCATGGGTGCCATGACCAGCCTGACCGCCGCCGACGGACATCGCCTCGCTGCCTACACCGCCGAGCCGAAAGGCACGCCGAAAGGCGGCGTGGTGGTGATCCAGGAGATTTTCGGCGTCAACGGCCATATCAGGGCGGTAACCGACGGCTATGCCGCCGATGGCTATTACGCCGTTGCGCCGGCGCTGTTCGATCGCGTCCAGGCCAATGTCGACCTCGGCTACAGCGCCGAAGATGTGGCCGCCGGCCGCGATATCCGCGGCAGGATGGCCTGGGACACGGTGATGAAGGACGTCACTGTCGCCTTCGCCCTCGCCTCCGGGGCCGGCCGCGTCGGCACCGTGGGCTATTGCTACGGCGGCGGGGTAACCTGGAAGATGGCCACTTCCCTGCCCGGCCTCGCGGCCTCGGTGGGCTATTACGGCGGACCCTGGGGCGAGTTGAAGGACGAGGCGCCGAAGGCGCCCTGCCTGCTGCATTTCGGCGCACTGGACAAGATGATCCCGACCGCGCTCGCCGACGAGATGAAAGCGCTGCACCCGAGCATCACCACGCATGTCTACGATGCCGATCACGGTTTCAACTGCGACCAGCGCGCGACATACAATGCCGCCGCCGCCGTGACAGCACGGCGCCGCACCCTGGCCTTCTTCGAAGCCCTGCTCTGACCCCGCGGTTTAAGCCCGGCTGCTGAATTCCAGGAAGCAGCCATTGGCGGCCGAGGCTGGCACCAGCACGGTGCCGTCCAGGCTGCGCGCATGTTCGATACCGGCGGCCTTGAAATAAGCGGCGGCAGCCTCGGTGTTATGCACGCGGAAACGCAGGCCGGCGACATAGGGTGTCGGCCGCGCCGGATGATCGATATCGGGGAACAGCGTATCAAGGTCATCGGGCGTGACGAACAGAATCGTCTCGCTGCCAGTGCGCACGGCCACCATGCGATCAGTGCGCACGGCATTGCCGGCGCCGACCAGAGTTTCGTAAGGCAGCTCCAGAACAGGCGGGTTGTCGGTCACGACGATCACACTGCTGATCTGCTCGGCGCCGTTGGGGTGCACCAGCCAGCCCGGCCGGCGCAGCAGTTCAGGCGTCAGATGCTGACACAGGAACATGGAGAGCTGCGGTGTCGCCTCTGGCGGAAGATGCACCAGGCTGAAAGCCGGCAACACTGTGCCTTCGGGCAGTTGCAGCTCGCGCTTCAGATCCTGCGGTGCCGACGGATTCAGGCCCGAGGCCCTGAGCTCGGCGACCGCCGCGGCGGCATCGTCGATGCCGAGCGCCACCTTGTGCACGCCCTCGCCCCTGACCTGCAGCGCCTCTTCCAGCCCGGCGGTATAGCCGCCCGGCTCGGCAACCCCGAGCAGCTCATGATAGGTGCATGAAAACATGATGCAGTAATTGCCGGTCGCCCAGCCGATATGCCGGCCGCGCGGCGTCAGCGTGAAACCGAGCTTCTGCCAGTTGATCCGCGCCGCCTCCAGATCGGTGACGGCCAGAACGGTGTGATCGAGACCGGTAATCCGATGTGCCACGGCCTGCCCCCCGGCTCAGTGCCCGTCAAACTCGCAGAGCGACAGCACCTGCACGCCAAGCGTTTCGAGCCGCTTGCGGCCGCCCAGTTCAGGCAGGTCGACAATAAAGGAGCAGCCGACCACATTGCCCTTATGGGCGCGGATCAGCTTGATCGCGGCTTCCGCTGTACCGCCAGTGGCGATCAGATCGTCGACGATCAGCACGTTTTCGTTCGGCTGGATGGCATCGACATGGATTTCCATCGCATCGGTGCCGTATTCGAGCTGGTATTCCTGCGACATGGTTTTCCAGGGCAGCTTGCCGCGCTTGCGCACCGGCACGAAGCCGATGGAAAGCTGATGCGCGATGGCGCCGCCAAGAATGAAGCCACGCGCCTCGATGCCGACCACCTTGTCGATGCGGGTGCCGGCCAGCGGCTGCACCATCTCGTCGACCGTTTTGCGGAAGCCGCGCGCATCCTGCAGCAGCGTGGTGATGTCGCGGAACATGATTCCCGGCTTCGGATAGTCGGGAATGGCGCGGATCTTTTCCTTGATGCCCTGCATGGCGTCCTTCTTTAAGCCTTGAAGACGCGGCCAGCGACCGCATCGAGTTTCCTGATAACCGCCGGGTCGCGTTTTTCCGGCGCCGTGATCAGTGCCGAATCCAGCACACGGTCGCAACCCTGCGGGCAATGCGCCGGCCGATGCCGCAGATGCGGTACGGCCCTGGCCACCAGAGTCTGGCCCTTCTCGGCATTGTCGAGCAGCACGCGGATCACCGCCGCGACATCGACATGATCGTGATCGGGGTGCCAGCAGTCATAGTCGGTGACCATGGCGACCGAGGCGTAGCAGAGCTCGGCTTCGCGGGCGAGCTTGGCTTCGGGCGCATTGGTCATGCCGATCACATCGCAGCCCCAGCTCTTGTAGAGGAAGCTTTCGGCCTGGGTCGAGAACTGCGGGCCTTCCATGCACAGGTAGGTGCCGCCACGCTGCACGGTGATACCGGCATCTTTTGCGGCGGCTTCGAGCGCGTCGCCGAGACGATGGCAGACCGGATGCGCAGCCGAGACATGGGCGACCAGGCCGGTGCCGAAAAAACTCTTCTGTCGCATGAAGGTGCGATCGATGAACTGGTCGACGATCACGAAGGTTCCCGGTGCCAGATGCTCCTTGAACGAGCCGCAGGCCGAAACCGAGATGACGTCATGGCAACCGACACGCTTGAGCGCATCGATATTGGCGCGATAGTTCACTTCCGACGGCGAATGCACATGGCCGCGGCCATGACGCGGCAGGAAAACCAGTTCGGCGCCGTCCAGACTGCCGAACAGCAGCTCGTCGGAGGGATCACCCCAAGGGGTCGAGACTTTGCGCCATTTGGTATTCTTCAGTCCGGCCATGCCGTAAATGCCGCTGCCGCCCAGCACGCCGATGCGCACCGGGTCGCCGGCCCTGGCAATATGCGGCTTCGGGATACCAGCGGCCTTTGCCACGCCGCGCACCGAGCGGGCGGCGGCCCGCGCCACACCCATTGCGGCGGCACTCGCACCTTCATGCTCGACAATCCGGCGCACTTTGCCTTTGGTCGCCTTGCCCTTGGATGCCTTGGCGGCTGGCCTGGCCGCCTGTTTCACGGTCGGCTTTACCGGGGCCTTCACAGGCTTTTTCGCGGCTTTTTTCTTCGCTTTTGCCATGGACGGAATTCCTCAGGATGCGGGCCGGATGCCGCGCGCGACTTAAGCAAACCCCCTGTCGGGGCGCAACAAAAAAGGCCGCCGGAAAACGGCGGCCTTTCCGTGATCGTTCGACCGCGGCCTAGTGCAGCTTGGCCCAGATGCGCTTCTTGGCGGCAAAGAACAGCCCGGTCAGCACGACCAGGAAAATCATCACCTTGAAGCCCATGCGCTTGCGGTCTTCCAGCTTGGGCTCGGCGGCCCACATCAGGAAGGAGGAAACATCATGCGCCATCTGCTCGACGCTGGCCTTGGTGCCATCCGCATAGGTCACCTGGTCGGCATTCAGCGGCTGCGGCATCGCAATCTGATGCCCCGCGAAATACTCGTTGTAGTTCAGGCCTTCCCCGAGGGTGAAACCGGCGGGGGCATCCTTGTAACCGGTCAGCAGTGCCCTGATGTAATCCGGACCATGCGCGCGGGCCTTGGCGATCAGCGACAGATCGAGCGGATAGGCACCGCCATTGGACGCCCGTGCCGCCTTCTCGTTCGGGAAGGGCGACGGGAACTTGTCCGAAGGCAGGCCGGGACGCTTGAACATCTCGCCCTGATCGTTCGGACCGTCGTTCACCTCAAAAGTGGCCGCCAGAGCCTTCACTTCTGCTTCGGAAAAACCGACATCCCGCAGGTTGCGGAAGGCCACATACTTCATGGCGTGGCAGGCGGCACAGACTTCCTTGTACACCTGATAGCCACGCTGCAGTTCGGCGCGGTCGTAGGTGCCGAAGGGGCCGTTGAAGCTCCACTTCTGCGCCGGCGGCGTCGCCGTGTCGCCCGCGGCCAAGGCCGGAGCGGCAAAGCCAATCGCCATTGCGGCAAGGATCGTACGCATCATCGTCGTCTTCATTGGTCCGATCCCCCTTACGCCTTGCTGCCGGCAGCGCCGGGCTCGGTCTTGAGCACAGCCTCGCTGATCGAGGCAGGCAGCTTCAGCGGCTTCTCGAACCAGCCGACCAGCGGCATCAGGATGAGGAAGTGCGCGAAGTAATACACAGTGCAGACGCGACCGATCACCAGCGCCATGCCCTCCGGCGGCAAGCCGCCGGCATAGGTCAGGCCGACGCAGGCCAGCGCGAAGACCCAGAACAGCTGCTTGTAGATCGGCCGGAACTTGGCCGAGCGCACCTTGCTGGTGTCCAGCCAGGGCAGCAGGAACAGAATCAGGATGGCGCCGAACATCAGCAACACGCCGCCCAGCTTGTCGGGCACCGAGCGCAGGATCGCGTAGAACGGCAGGAAGTACCATTCGGGCACGATATGCGCCGGAGTCACCAGCGGATTGGCCGGAATATAGTTATCCGGATGGCCCAGGAAATTCGGCGCGTAGAACAGGAAGAAGGAGAACAGGATCAGGAAGGCACCGACGCCCACTGCATCCTTGATCGTGTAATACGGATGGAACGGGATGCGATCCTGCGGACCCTTGGTGTCGATGCCCAGCGGGTTGTTGGACCCATGCTGGTGCAGCGCCAGGATATGCAGAATCACGATGCCGACGATCACGAAGGGCAGCAGATAGTGCAACGAGAAAAAGCGATTCAGCGTCGGGTTATCGACGGCGAAACCACCCCACAGCCAGGTCACGATCGGCTCGCCGACCACCGGAATGGCCGAGAACAGGTTGGTGATCACGGTGGCGCCCCAGAAGCTCATCTGGCCCCAGGGAAGCACATAGCCCATGAACGCCGTTGCCATCATCAGTAGGAAGATGATCAGGCCGAGGAACCACAGGATTTCGCGCGGCGCCTTGTAGGAACCGAAATACAGGCCGCGGAAGATATGGATGTAAACCACGATGAAGAACATCGAGGCGCCGTTGGCGTGCATGTAGCGCAGCAGCCAGCCGTAGTTGACGTCGCGCATGATGTGCTCGACCGAGTCGAACGCCATCGTCGTATGCGGCGTGTAATGCATGACCAGTACGATGCCGGTGATGATCTGGATCACCAGGCAGAGGCCGGCGAGGGAGCCGAAATTCCACCAGTAGTTCAGATTCTTCGGCGTCGGATACTGCGAGCCGACCATATGGTCGAGCGTCGAGAAAACCGGCAGGCGGTACTCGATCCACTTGACGAGCGGATTGGCCATGAAGCCAGAGCTATTGTTAGCCATCGGTTGGGGTCCTTAGCCGATGCGGATGCGGGTATCGTTGAGGAAGGCGTATTCCGGAATCGGAAGATTCGCCGGCGCGGGGCCTTTGCGGATGCGGCCCGAGGTATCGTAGTGCGAACCGTGGCAGGGGCAGAACCAGCCGCCGAAGTCACCCTGCTGGCCGAGCGGCACGCAGCCCAGATGGGTACACACGCCCATCATGACCAGCCATTCCGGCTTCTTCACGCGATCGGCGTCCTTGGCCGGATCCGGCAGCGCCGCCGTGTCGTCCTTCTCGGCCTGCGCGATCTCGGCAGCGGTGCGATGGCGCACGAAGACCGGCTTGCCGCGCCACAGGATGGTGACGCTCTGGCCCGCCGCGATCTGGCTCAGATCGACTTCGGTGCTCGACAGCGCCAGCACGTCGGCCGACGGGTTCATCTGATGAATGAACGGCCAAACCGCCGCTGCCGCTCCCACGGCGGCGAAGGCACCGGCGGCGACGACGATAAAGTCGCGCCGGGTCGGCTCGGTCGTACCGGCCGGTTGGGTCGCTGTCCCTGCCATAGATCCCTCGAAGATAATAAGACTTGGAAACGTGACGCGATATTTCTCACTATATGTTGGCGAAGTCCAGCACTTAGCCGGACGCATGCGACAGGTTGCCGCAGGGGTCTTGCCGTTGGAATCGCCACGGGAAACCGCGAAAAATCCACCCCCTCCCATCCTTGTCTCCGGACCCGATTCAGAACCCCCTTTGCAACATCATGCGGCTCGCCCTTTTCGAACCCGACATCCCGCCGAACCTGGGCACGATTTTGCGTCTCGGCGCCTGCCTGGACACCCCCGTGCATGTGATCGAGCCCTGCGGCTTTCCATTTTCCGTGCAGGCCGTGAAGCGCAGCGCCATGGACTATCTTGAGCATGCTGAGATTCACCGGCATGCCAGCTGGCAGCATTTCCAGGAGGACCGCCGGACAGGACATTTGGCCGGGCGTCTGGTGCTGATGACCACGAGGGCGGCCATTCCCTATACGGAGTTCCGTTTCGCGGCTGACGACATCCTTCTGTTCGGCCGCGAAACGAAGGGCGTGCCGGATTACGTCCATGCCGCCGCCGATGCCGGGCTGCTGATCCCGATCCGGCCCGGCCTGCGTTCAATCAATGTCGCCACCGCCGCCGCCATCGTACTTGGCGAAGCCCTGCGACAATGCGATGCCTTTCCGCGTTCCGCCGCCGGCAACATGGAGTAACGAAGAATGACCGACACCCTGATCGCAGACCGTCAGCAACGGGCCCGGGTCTGGTTCGAGACTTTGCGCGACCGGATCTGCGCCGCCTTCGAACAGCTCGAAGACGACCTGACCGGCCAGTTGAGCGATCAGCCGGCCGGTCGCTTTGAGCGCACGCCCTGGGAGCGGCCCGGCGGCGGCGGCGGCGTGATGAGCGTGATGCGAGGCCGCGTCTTCGAAAAGGTCGGGGTGAATATTTCGACCGTCCATGGCGAATTCAGCGAGGAGTTTCGCAAACAGATTCCGGGGGCGGCGACGGACGGCCGCTTCTGGGCCTCGGGCATCTCGCTGGTGGCTCATCTGCAGTCACCCAAGGTGCCGGCGGTGCATATGAACACCCGCTTCCTGGTGACCAGCAAGGCCTGGTTCGGCGGCGGTGCCGACCTGACGCCGATGCGGCCTGACGAAGCCGACACTGCCGCCTTCCATGCCGGCCTCAAGGATACCTGCGACCGTTTCGACCCGACCTACTACCCGCGATTCAAGAAATGGTGCGACGAGTATTTCCACCTTGCGCATCGCAACGAGGCACGGGGCGTCGGCGGCATCTTCTACGACCAGTTGGACAGCGGCGATTGGGAACACGATTTCGGATTCACAAAAGCGGTCGGCGAATCGTTCCTCGAATCATACCCAAAAATCGCCCGCAAACACCTCAATGAGCCATGGTCGGAGGCCGATCGAGAGCATCAACTGGTGCGGCGCGGACGCTATGTGGAGTTCAATTTGCTCTATGATCGCGGCACCACATTCGGTCTGAAAACCGGCGGCAACACCGAAGCGATTTTGATGTCGATGCCGCCGAGCGTGAAATGGCCATGATTAAAAAATGCCAGATTCCATGCGGCTTTTTTGCATGTCGTAATTCTCGCAAGTCATCGCGCGCGTTTTACTTGAGCGATGCTTTTTCGTTCGTGCGTCGTGCCTGATTCCGATGTCGAGTTGGATATGCGCTTAACCATTTTTTAAGCGCGCGCAAGATTTAGTGGTTAATACTGTTGCGTTGTGCTACAGATATACGTGTTCGGGAAACATTTCCCGAAAACTTCGTTGCGGTGAAAACCGCACTCTAATCCATGGAGGAGAAACTCATGGCTGCGAAGAAAAAGGCCGCTAAGAAGAAGGTGGCGAAGAAGGCTGTGAAGGCTAAGAAGGCCCCGAAGGCCAAGAAGAAGGCTGCCAAGAAGAAGGCCGCCAAGAAGAAGTAAAGTACGAGTTTTAGTATGTGGTCTCGAGCTCCACATCGGCGACCGGGTTTACGGCGCCGACGTGGAGCTCGAGCTCTTTCTGGGCCTGTAGTAATTCCGCGCTGACTACAGTCCCATCCTGCCGCTCGGGCAGGCGCAGCGGAAAAATCCAAAAAATTTCAATAATTTAAGAATTAACCCCTAATCGTCGGGGGTCAGCTGTACCCGGTCGCGCAAGCGCTGCAGGCAAGCCTCCCGATCAGGCGCGAAACCCGCTTCCACCCACCAGGATTCCAGTTCGCCGAGCAGTGCGCTCACAGTCGGCCCCGGCGAGAAGCCGGCCGCAATGACATCGGCGCCGCGCAGCGGAAAGACCGGCCGCTGCCAGGTCGCCGTCGCGATGGCGCGGGCCACCGCAAGGTCGTGATCGACCGCCTGCCGGCTCGCCGCGATCAGGATTCCGTTGCGGAAACGCTCGGCACTCAGGCGATAGAGCGCCAGACGGAAGGCCGATTCGTCCTGCAGTATTCCGGAATCGATCACCGGCAACGCGAGCAGCCCTTCCAGGCGCAGGCGCTGGGCATTGGACAGCCGCAGACGCTCGGCAATCACCTCCGCCGGGATGCCGGCCTGATCCAGCAGCAGGGTGAGGCGCGGCCAGACATCCGGATCGCTGCCGCCACCGGCGGCGACCGCTTCCTGCAGTGTCACCAGCCGGGCAAAGGCGCCGGCATCGAACCGAGCCGCCGGCAAGACGGCGGCCAGCACGCCACTCTGCTGCATCAGCACCAGCGCATCCGCTGCATTGGGCAGGGCCAGAATTTTCAGGACCTCGTCGCGGATACGCTCGCCCGACAGACGATCGAGCCGATCCGCCGCGGCTGCGCAGGCCGCCAGCGCAGCCGCATCGGGCGCGCCTTTGCCAAAGCGGGCATGAAAGCGGAAAAACCGCAGCACCCGCAGGTAATCCTCGACCACGCGGGTGGCCGGATCGCCGATAAACCGCACCCGGCCAGCCGCCAGGTCCGCGCGACCATCGGTGTAATCGTAGAGCCGCCCGTCCGCATCGGCATATAGCGCATTGATGGTGAAGTCGCGCCGGGCGGCATCTTCGGCCCAGTCGGTGCCGAAAGCGACCGTGGCACGGCGACCGTCGGTGGCGACATCGCGGCGCAGCGTCGTGACCTGGAAGGTGGCCGGGGGCACCACGGCGGTAACGGTGCCATGCTCGATCCCGGTCGGCACCACCTTCAGCTTTGCCTTTTCCAGCCGCCGGATTACCGTCTCAGGTGTCTCCGGAGTGGCAATATCGATATCCGCCGGCCGCAGGCCGAGGATGGCATCGCGTACACAGCCACCGACAAACCGTACCGGCGCACCGCCGGCACCGAGCGCGGCCAGCAGGCTGCGGGTCGGCGCCGCCGTCATCCAGTCGACTGGCGGTATCCTATCGGGCAGGGTCATCGTGGCAGCTCACTGGCCGATCCGGCCCGGCACGATCCGGCCATCCTCGAACCGCGCCGGTGCATAATCGCCCGGAGGGGGTTCGAAAAAGACCCCGTAGACCAAGAAACTGAGGATCATCAGCACCAGGCCGATGGCCGCCAGCCAGAACCAGGGCGTAACCTCCGGCCCGTCCTTGCCGCTGCGCTTCACATGCCAGATGTACAGACCATAGAGCGCGAATGGCAGAAGCAGCGGCAGCAGATGAACAATCAGGCGACTCATGCGCGCTCCGCCTTGATATCCGCAGCGACGGCCGCGCCGGCCGTCTGGCCATGCAGCAGGTCGTGCAGGTTGCGCAGCATCCCGGCGGTGGCCCCCCAGATGTAATAATCCTGATAGGGCATGGCCCACCACTGGCGCTCCACCCCGTTGAATACGCCTTTGTGCCGCTGGTGATTGCGCGAATCCATCAGGAACCCGAACGGGACCTCAAAGACCTCGGCCACCTCATGCTGCGCCAGACTGAGCGAAAAACCCGGCCGCACCAGGCCGACCACCGGCACCACAGAAAAGCCGGTGCCCGTGACATAGGCATCCAGCGCACCCAGCACGCTGATATGGCTGCGGTCCAGCCCGATCTCTTCTTCGGTTTCGCGCAAGGCCGTGGCGATCACATCCGGATCCTCGGCATCGACGCGACCGCCGGGGAAACTGATCTGCCCGGCGTGATTCGACAGATGCGCCGTGCGCTTGGTGAGGATCACGCGTTCGCCGCCCTCGTAGGCGACCACCGGCACCAGCACGGCGGCCGGGTTGAGTGGACCGTTGCGCAGCGGCGCGAAACCCGGATTGAGCTGGAAGTCGCCCTTGGCGGCCAGCTTGAAGTCGCGTGGAATGGCATCGAAGGTCGGTACCGGCTGCAGATGCGTGCGCAGCCGCTCCACCGCCGGCGTACTGTCGACGATCAATGGCGCAGCGGCGTTCACGGCACTTCCCCCAATGCAAAGAACTGGCCGGCGCTCTGCACGCCCAGCATCGCCCTGCCATCGACCATGCGTTCTTCCGCCATCTCCACCAGCTGGTAATAGACCGGCCGGGCGATCAGCGCTTCCAGCCGGTCGCGCACCAGCACATAAGGCGACGGCTCGCCGGTGCCAGGGTTGATGGCGACCCGCAGCGGATGCTCGGCATCCAGCGGTACGGCATCATCGACATTGGTGCGAAAAACGATCTGGCGCTCATCGCCCTCGCCTGCAGCCGTGGCTTCCACCGCCAGGAAAGGTGCATCGTCGACTCGGATGGCGCATTTCTCCACCGGCGTCACCAGAACGTAACTGTCATCGGGCTCGCGGCGCAGGATACTGGCAAACAGCTTGACCATGGCAGGTCGCGGAATCGGCGACCCCAAATAGTGCCAGCTCCCGTTTCGGGCGATCCGCATGTCGATCTGCCCGCAAAACGGCGGGTTCCAGAGGTGGACCGGCGGTTTTTTGCGCAAACCGTCCTCGCCGCCGAACCGGGCGATCACATCCTTGAGACTGGGGCCTTTGGAGACGGTGGCGGACATATAAGGCATCTGGGCTTTCGTTTCGCTTCTACTATATACTCATTCCCATGCACAATTTGAGCGATACCGCCGAACATATCTTGCCTGAGATCGAACGGGTCGGCGGCCGTCTCGTTACCGCCCGCGATGCGGTCGGCCGGGTGATCTTCGGTCAGACCGAGGTGGTTGAGGAAACCCTCATCACCCTGCTGGCGGGCGGGCATGCCCTGCTGGTCGGCGTGCCGGGCCTCGCCAAGACCAAACTGGTCGAAACCCTGGCCAGGGTTCTGGGTCTCGATGCCCGTCGCGTCCAGTTCACCCCCGACCTCATGCCGGCCGACATCGTTGGCTCCGAGGTGCTGGAGGAAAGCGATACCGGACGGCGCTCCTTCCGCTTCATTCCCGGACCGGTCTTCTGCCAGTTGCTGATGGCCGACGAAATCAACCGCGCCAGCCCGCGCACGCAATCGGCATTGCTGCAGGCGATGCAGGAGCGTCAGGTTTCGGTCGCCGGCCAGCGTCACGACCTGCCGGCGCCGTTCCATGTGCTGGCCACGCAGAACCCCCTGGAGCAGGAGGGCACTTATCCGCTGCCCGAAGCCCAGCTCGACCGTTTCCTGTTGCAGATCGACGTGCGCTACCCCGACCGCGAGGCTGAACGCCGCATGCTGTTCGCCACCACCGGCGCGGCGGAAGAAACGATCCCGACGGTTCTGAGCGCCGCCGATCTCATGGCCGCCCAGCGCCTGGTTCGCCGGATTCCGGTCGGCGAGAGCGTGGTGGAAGCCATTCTCAACCTCGTCCGCGCCGGCCGGCCCGAGGAAAGCGATGTGCCGGGTCTCGCCGATCTGGTGGCCTGGGGCCCCGGCCCGCGCGCCAGCCAGGCCCTCATGCTGGGCGTGCGCGCCCGCGCGCTGCTCCAGGGGCGTCTCGCCCCTTCGATTGAGGACGTACTGGCTCTGGCCGGACCGATCCTGCGCCACCGTATGGCGTTGACCTTCGCTGCCCGCGCCGAAGGCGTCACCGTTTCCGACGTCATCGCAAAGTTGACCGCGCCCTTGCGATGACAGCGGCTGCGGCGGCTGGAACAACCGCTAACGCCCGGCGCCAGCGCGCCGAACACTTCGCCGCATTCCTGCCGCCGCTTCTGGTGGCCGCGGAACGGGTCGCCGCCACCGTTGAGCAGGGCGTGCATGGCCGCCGCCGCGTCGGCCCGGGCGATGCCTTCTGGCAGTTCCGCCGCTACAGCCCGGGCGATGCGCTGACCCGCATCGACTGGCGCCAGACCGCCAAGCGCCAAACCGCCTTCATCCGCGAAAACGAATGGGAAGCCGCCGAAAGCGTTTGGCTGTGGCGCGACCCTTCGCCATCGATGCGCTGGAAATCCAATCTCGGCATGGAGCAGAAGGACGAGCGCGGCGATCTGCTGCTGCTCGCACTCGCCAGCCTGCTGCTGCGCGGCGGCGAACGCGTCGGCCTGCTCGGCCATCCGCAGCGTCCGAGTTCAGGCCGCCTGGTCATCGAGCGCATTGCCGAACGGCTGATCCGGTCCCGTTTCGACACGGCGGAAGCCAGCCTGCCGCCGATGCAGGTGCTGCCGCGCTATGCCCATGTCGTGCTGCTGGGCGATTTCCTCTACCCGGTGCCCGAGATCGCCAGCCGCCTGCGCCAGTACGCTGATATGGGCGTGAAGGGCACGGTGCTGCGTCTGGTCGATCCCGCCGAGGAGGATTTCCCCTACAAGGGCCGCACCCGCTTCCTCGGGCTGGAAGGCGAAAGCCCCCTGCTGGCCCCGCGTGCAGAAACCATGGCCGAGGACTGGCGCGCCAGCTTTGCCGCCCACCAGCATGAGCTGGCCGAGGTCTGCCGCCGGCTCGGCTGGCGCCATATCAAGCATCGCACCGACCGGCCGCCGCAAACTGCACTGCTGGCGTTGTACCAGGCGCTGCAGGGCGAGCGCGCCCTGCCGATAGGGCGTTGAGCATGCTGTCACTCGGCGCACTCGCTTTTGCCACGCCCTGGGCGCTTGCCGCGCTGGTCGGCCTGCCGGTGCTGTGGTGGCTGCTGCGCATCACCCCGCCGCAGCCCAGGCTGGTCACCTTCCCGCCGCTGCGCCTGCTGCTTCTGCTGCGGCAGAAGGAAGAAACCCCGGCCCATACGCCGCTCTGGCTGCTGCTGCTGCGTCTGCTGATTGCCGCGCTGGCGATCCTGGCGCTGGCGGAACCGATCCTCAATCCGCAGGCGGTGCAGCGCGACAGCCAGGCGCTGGTGCTGGTGATCGACGATGGCTGGACCGCGGCGCCGCGCTGGCGCGAGAAGATCGTCCGCGCCGACGCCATCCTGGAAGGCGCCGAACGCGATGGCCGCCCGGCCCTGCTGGTCACCACGGCCGCACCGGCCAGCGGCGAGGCAATGCAGCCGAGCCAGCTGATGCCCGCCGCCGATCTGCGGCCGCTGGTCGCGGCCCTGCAGCCCAAGGCATGGGCCAGCGACCGTGCCGCGCTGGTGCAGGCCCTGCTGCAGGCCCGCCTGCCCGAAAGTGCCGACGTGATCTGGCTCAGCGACGGATTGCGCGACGATGAAACCGGCGAAGCCGCCTACACGCTGGCCGAATGGCTGCTGCGGCTCGGACCGCTTACCGTCATCTCCGCACCGGACGAGGCCACCCTGGCCCTGCTGCCGCCGGCCACCACGGCTCAGGGCGACAACGTCACCGCACGCCGCAGCGGCAATGTCGCCGCCGAGCAGAGCATCACCCTGCGCGCGGTGACCGACCAGGGCCGCGTGCTGGCGCGCGACAGCCTGCGTTTCGCCGCCCGGTCGGAAACCGCCACGCTGAAGCTCGATCTGCCAAGCGAACTGCGCAACCAGCTTTCACGCCTTGAAATCGAGGAGCAGCCGAGTGCCGGCAGCGTGCAACTGCTGGACGAACGCTGGCGCCGCCGCCCGGTCGGCATGGTCACCGGCGGCGCCGTGGAAACCCGCCAGCCGCTGCTCGGCGATCTGTTCTATCTCGAGCGTGCGCTGGCGCCCTATGCCGAACTGCGCTCTGCGCCGGTGGGCGAGTTGCTGCAACGTGAAATCGCCGTGATTGTCCTGGCCGATGTGGCCCAGGTGGTGGCAAGCGAGACGCGCCAGCTCGAACAATGGATCGATCAGGGCGGCGTGCTGCTGCGCTTTGCCGGCCCGCGCATGGCGGAAGCCACCGACGGCCTGCTGCCCGTGAAGCTGCGTCAGGGCTCGCGCCAGCTCGGTGGCGCACTGTCCTGGGCGCAGCCGCAGCGGCTCGGCGCCACCCCGGAAACCAGCCCCTTCTATGGCCTCGGCGGCGCCGATGAGATTACCGTCAATCGACAGGTTCTGGCCGAGCCGGAAGCGCAGCTCGGCGACAAGACCTGGCTGCGCCTGGAAGACGGCACGCCGCTGGTGACTGCCACCCAGCGCGGCAAGGGCTGGCTGATTCTCGTGCATACCACCGCCAACACGCTATGGTCCGATCTTGCACTGAGCGGGTTCTATGTAGACATGCTGCGCAAGGTGATCGATCTCTCGCAGGGTATTACCGCCACCGGTGAAGCAGCCGACACACCACTGCCGCCGTTGAATGTGCTGGATGGTTTCGGCCGCTCGGTCGAGCCCGGCCCCGCCGTGCAGCCGCTGCCGCCGCGCGCCATTGCCACGACCAAACCCAATCCGCGCCATCCACCGGGCTGGTATGGCCGCCTCGACAGCCGGCAGGCGCTCAATACCGCCAATGCCGACACCAGGCTTGTCCCGGTGACAAACTGGCCGGCCGACGTAACCCAGGCCCGCCTCGATGGAGAGGCGCGCGAGCTGCATCTGCTGCCATGGCTGCTCGGTGCCGCCCTGCTGCTGTTCCTGGCCGACTGGCTGATCGGACTGGGTCTGCGCGGCCTGCTACCGGGCCGGATGTCGTTCTGGCGGCGGCCGGCCGCGGCAATCCTTGCCATCGCCGTGCTGCTGCTATCCGGCATTGTGGAAGCGCAGACGCGCCGCAACACCAATACCCTGTCGGCCAGCGATGAGTTCGCCCTGAAGGCGTCGCTCGATCTGCGGCTGGCCTATGTCGTCACCGGCCAGGCCGATATCGACCAGATGAGTCGCGCCGGGCTGTACGGCCTGACCGAGGTGCTGTTCCGCCGCACCTCGATCGAAGCCGCCGAACCGCTCGGCGTCAATCTGGAAGCCGACGACATTTCGCTGGTGCCGTTTCTCTACTGGCCGATCACGCCGCTGCAGCCGCAGCTTTCCGATGCCGCGCTGCGCCGCATCGACCAGTTCATGAAAACCGGCGGCATGATCCTGTTCGATACCCGCGACCAGGCCATGGGACTGAGCGGCACGGCGGCGAGTCCGAATACCGACAAGCTGCGCCAGCTGCTGGCCCGGCTCGACATTCCGCCGCTGATGCCGGTCTCCGACGATCATGTCCTGACCAAGGCGTTTTACCTGGTGCAGGATTTTCCCGGCCGCTACAGCGGCGGCACGCTGTGGGTGGAGCGCAGCCCGGGCGGCGACAAGGATGGCGTCACCTCCATCGTCATCGGCAGCCACGATTTCGCCGCCGCCTGGGCCATCGATGCCAATGGCCGGCCGCTGGCCGTGACTGTGCCCAACCTGCCGCGCCAGCGTGAATATGCCTATCGCTTCGGTGTCAACCTGCTGATGTACACGCTGACCGGCAACTACAAGGCCGATCAGGTGCATATCCCCGCGCTGCTCGAGCGTCTGGGCAACTGAAAAACAGCCCGGCATGAACAGCGCCCTCACCCTCGATTTCGCTCCGCTGGTCCCCTGGCCGCTGCTGCTGGCCTGCGGCGCGGTTGCGCTGGCACTCACTATCCTGGGCCTGTGGCGCCATGCGCGCGGCACGCTGCTGCGGGCACTGGTGGCGATTCTGGCTCTCGGCACACTGGCCAATCCGGTTGCCCGCAAGGAAGAGCGCAGCACGCTGCCCGATATCGCCGTGGTGGTGCTGGATGAAAGCCCGAGCCAGGGCATTGCCGACCGCCAGCGCCAGGTCGAACAGGCTGAGGCCACACTGCGCGAAAAGCTGGGCGCCACCGAAAATCTTGAGGTTCGTGTCGTGCGCGCCGGCAAGCCGGCGGCCGAGACCGCCGACCGCGACGAAGGCACCCGGCTGTTCTCAGCCCTGACGCTGGCACTCAGTGACCTGCCGCGCCATCGCCTGGCCGGCAGCATCCTGGTCACCGACGGCCAGGTGCATGACATGCCGGCTGAGATCGCCGCCGCGCAGGATGTCACCGGTGCGCCGGTGCATGTGCTGCTGACCGGACGGCCCGACGAACGCGACCGCCGCCTGGTGGTGCGCAATGCGCCGACCTTCGGCATGATCAACCAGGATCTCAACGTCACCTTGCGGATCGACGATACCGGCGCGGCGCCCAATGAGATGGCGCAGCTGCGGTTCCGCCAGCAGGATCGCGGCGAGCAGACCCTGTCGGTGCCGATCGGCCGCGACGTCACGGTGCCGTTCAGATTGCCGCGTGCCGGACGCAGCCTGCTGGAATTCGAGGTGGCACCGATCCTCGACGAACTGACGCCGCTGAACAATCGCGTGGCGCTGTCGGTCAATGGTGTGCGCGACCGCCTGCGCGTGCTGCTGGTCACCGGCGAGGCCCATGCCGGCGAGCGCGTCTGGCGCAACCTTCTCAAAGCCGACCCCAATGTCGATCTGGTTCACTTCACCATTCTCCGGCCGCCGGACAAGCAGGACGGCACACCGATCCGCGAACTGTCGCTGATCGCTTTCCCGATCCGCGAACTGTTCGAACTCAAGCTGAACGAGTTCGACCTGATCATCTTCGACCGCTACCGGCGGCGCGGCATCCTGCCAACTTCGTATTTCGAGAATATCGCCAACTACGTGGCGCGCGGCGGCGCCTTCCTGGAAGTGTCGGGCCCGGCCTATGCCACGCCGCTCAGCCTGTATCGCACGCCGCTGTCAGACATTTTCCCGGCACGGCCGACCGGCACGGTGCGGACCGAGCCTTTCACCCCACAGCTCAGCGCGGTCGGCAAACGCCATCCGGTGACGGCCGGGCTGCCGGGTTCGGTGGGGGAGAACGGCCAGCCGAATTGGAGCCGCTGGTTCCGCGTCATCAATGTGGATGTCACGCGCGGTAACACAGTGATGGAAAGCCCGAACCGCGAACCGCTGCTGGTGCTCGATCGCGTCGAGAAGGGTCGGGTGGCGCAGTTCTATTCCGACCATATCTGGCTCTGGTCGCGCGGTTTCGAAAATGGCGGTCCGCAGGCCGAGGTGTTGCGCCGACTGGCGCACTGGCTGATGAAGGAACCCGATCTCGAAGAAGAGGCCCTGCGCGCCGACGCCAAGGGCGGCAGACTGGAAGTGGAACGCCGCAGCCTGACGGAAAGCCGCGAGCCGGTGACGGTGATCCGCCCCGATGGCAGCGAAACCAAACTGACGCTGGAAGAGCGCGGCAACGGCGTGGCCGGCGGGCGGCTGCCGGTCGAGATGCCAGGCATCTACCGCGTGCGCGACGGCGAGCGCGAGACGGTGGCTACCATGGGCGCGGTCAACCCGCGCGAATTCGCCGATCCGCGCGCCACCCCGGCGATCCTCAAACCGCTGGCCGATGCCAGCCGCGGCAGCACCCACTGGCTGCGCGACGGCGTGCCCGATATCCGCATGGTCGAAAAGCCGACCCGCAGCGCCGTCCGCGAGCAGGCCGGCCGCAACTGGATCGGCCTGTATCGCCAGAATGATTATGTGGTGACCGGGCTGACGCTAACGCCGCTGGTGCTGCCGCTGGCGGTGCTGACCGCGCTGCTGCTGGCCATGCTGCTGATGTGGCGGCGCGAAAGCCGCTAGCGCAATATCGCAACGGCTTCCTGAACCGATACCCCTTCCCGCAAACCCGCCAGCCGCCCAGCCGTGTTAATATGGGTGAGCATGCCCGCCGCCCAGGCATCGGCCGCATCGCCGATACGCGCTGAAGCATGACTGTAGGTCGCCGCCGGATAGGACAGCAGCACGAGGCCGGCTATGCCGGCATTATCCTTGCCGAGTCCGGCGTCATTGAAGAAACAGCCGCACAACGGCACGGCTATGGCGAACTGCGCCGCGCTGATGCCGCCATGGCTGCCCGATACCACCAGCCAGCCGGCATCTTCGGGGAGAATTTCAGCGATACTGTCGAGCAGAAGAACGCGACCGCCATTGCCATTGGGCAAGACGGTGCGTGCCATCTCAGGCCGCCGCCTTCTTGCGGCCCTTCGGCGGCTTGCCGACCATGCCGGCCACGCCCTGCAGCGCGTTGGCGGCCAGCTCCATCACCTGGAACCGTTCGCGCTCGACCCAGCCCGGCATCTCCAGCCCGCGATCGGCAGCGCCGACGAAGCCGAAGGGTTCGTAATAGGGCCTGTCGCCGACCAGGATGCACAGGCCGTGGCCGAGCCGCGTCGCCGTATACAGGCTGTGCCGGATCAGCGCGCGGCCGAGGCCCTGGCCCTGGTAGTCGGGATGCACCGCCACCGGGCCCAGCATGATCGCCGGCGTACCGGCGTCGCCGATGGCGACCGGCCAGTAGCGGATCGAGCCGAGTACCCCGCCATCCTCGTCGCGCACCACGAAGGCCAACGGCTTAAGATGCGCCACGCCTTCGCGCAGCCGGTAGACGGTCTTGCGCGTGCGGTCCGACCCGAAGGTGAGATCCAGCAGGGTATCGATCTGGGCGGCGTCAGCCGGCCGCTCGGGCAGAATGGGGTACATGACTTTGCTTCCAGCAACGATTTCGGACACCAGAGGCGGACGGGTGGCCTTAGCCTTCCGTCCGGTTGGCCGGTTCGTGCTCATGTCGGAAGCAGATGTCAGTCGGGGATCAGATGGCGACAATGACCCAGCTTCAGCGCGCACAAACGGCCGTTACGCACCGCTTTCGCATCATTTGCGTTTGCGGTGCGCTCATACGGGCTCGTCGATGTCGCCACTGGCGGGTCATGACACAAAGTCCTGTTTGGTCGCGGAAATCGATTAGCATAGCCGCTTCGGAGCGTAAACCCGGTTTCACGAGGATTTCATATCTGCCCGCCGGGCTGTGTCTGCCAGAACACACTCCCAGGGCGGTTCCGGGCCGAAACGGTTGGCATAGAAGTCGATGAAAGCCCGTACCTTCGGGGTCAGGTAGCGCTGCGCCGGATAGACCGCGTAAATCCCCAGCGGCGCCGGCTCAAAGGATTCGAGCAGCGGCACGAGTCGCCCGGCGGCGATATCGGGCCCGGCGATGAAGCTGGGCGAGCGCACGATGCCATGACCGGCAACCGCGGCATCGCGCAGCGCATCGCCGTTATTGGCCAGCAGACGGCCCGAGACCTTCACCGCATAGGGTCCGCCCGGCCCCTCGTAATGCCAGGTATCGGGTTCGGGCAGGTATTTGTAGAGCAGGCATTCATGCTGACGCAGGTCATCGGGTTTCAGTGGCACGCCGGCCTTGCGCAGGTAGGATTCGGAGGCGCAGGTGATCGGCCGCACCGGCGCCAGACGCCGCGCCGTCAGCGTGGAATCAGCCAGATTGGCACCGATGCGGATGGCGACATCGACCTCCTCTTCCAGCAGGTCGATGGTGCGATCGTTGAAGGTGAGATCGACCTTCAGTTCCGGGCAGAGTGCCAGCAGCTCGGGCAGCAACGGCGCCACGTAGTTCAGGCCGAAACTCATCGGCAGGTTCACGCGCAGCAGGCCGCGCGGCAGCGCCTGCAGATTCTGTACGGCGGCTTCGGCCGCTTCGGCTTCCAGCAGCACGCGCTGGGCATGGTCCAGCACGATGCGGCCGGTCTCGGTCAGCGACAGTTTTCGAGTCGTCCGCTGCAGCAGTTGGGCGCCAAGCCGCTGTTCCAGCCGCGACACCTGCTTGGAGACGGCGGATTTCGACAGGCCCAGAACCTCGGCCGCTCCGCTGAAACTTTCCAGTTCCACCACCCGGGCGAAGATGGCGAGATCGGCAAGATGATCCATATTGTTTCTCACAGGAAACAATCATATTCCAAATACGACATTGTTTCAATTCAGGAAAAGCTTACTTTCGCCTCAACACCAACCCGCCCCAACTGGAGAAACGACAATGACCAAGATTCTCGTGCTGTATCATTCAATGTACGGCCATGTTGAGAAAATGGCCGAGGCGGTCGCCGCCGGCGCCCGGGAGGTTCCCGGCACCCAGGTGACGATCAAGCGCGTGCCCGAGACCATGCCGGAAGAGGCCTTCAAGAAGGCCGGCGGCAAGTGGGATCAGGCCGCTCCGATCGCCGACCCGGCCGAGCTGGCCGATTATGACGCCATCATCTTCGGCACCGGCACCCGTTTCGGCAACATGACCGGGCAGATGCGCAGCTTCCTCGACCAGACCGGCGGCCTGTGGGTCAAGGGCGCGCTGGTCGGCAAGGTCGGCAGCGTGTTCGTCTCCACCGGCACCGGTGGCGGCAACGAAACCACCGCGAGCAGCTTCCACACCACTCTGCTGCATCATGGCCTGGTGATCGTCGGCCTGCCCTATGCCATCCCGGAAACCATGGACGTCAGCGCGGTGAAGGGCGGCTCGCCGCTCGGCGCCGGTACCATCGCCGGCCCGGACGGCAGCCGTTCGCCGACCGAGGTGGAACTCAAGACCGCCCGCTTCCAGGGCAAGCATGTGGCGGGCATCGCCGCCAAGCTGAAGGCTTAACCTTACGCACTGCGGCGACGGCTGGGATAATATCAGCCGTCGCCGATGGAGGTTTCCATGATTCATGTTGTTCCTTTTGATGATCTCGGTCGCATGAATGTCGACTGGCTGAACAGCCGGTTCCATTTCAACTTCTCCGGTGTCGAGGCTCCGATGGGCTACGGCTTCGGGCCGCTGCGGGTGTGGAACGATGACGAAATCGCGCCGCATTCGGGCTTCCCGATGCATGGCCACCGCGACATGGAAATCATCACCTATGTCACCAGGGGCGCCATCAGCCACGAAGACAGCCTGGGCAACAAG
The DNA here is from genome assembly GCF_025869515.1 of Ferrovibrio sp. Lineage (GTDB taxonomy): Bacteria > Pseudomonadota > Alphaproteobacteria > Ferrovibrionales > Ferrovibrionaceae > Ferrovibrio. Next base: position 65,613 of record NZ_JAOZVR010000122.1, on the reverse strand, counting down.
GGCCGGACCCCGGCCGGCGATGTGCAGGTGATGTCTGCCGGCACCGGCATCATGCATTCGGAATACAATGCCGAAGACGAGCTGACGCATCTGTTCCAGATCTGGATCCAGCCGCGCCAGGCCAAGCTGAAGCCGCGCTGGGACCAGGCGCAATTCCCCAAGGCCGATCGCGCCAACAAGCTGGTGCCGCTGGCTTCGGGCGAGGAGCCGGTGCTATCGGCCAACCCCGGCACGCTGCTGATCCATCAGGATGCCACGCTGTTCGGCGCCCTGATCGAAAAGGGCCAGAGCGCCACCTATGAACAGAAGCCCGACCGCATGGGCTATCTGGTGGTGGCCGATGGTTCGGTGACGGTGGATGGCCAGCAGGTCGCCACCCGCGCCGGCGCAGCGCTGGTGGGTGACGGCAAGATCGAGATCACCGCCGTCGATGGCGCCGAAATTCTGCTGTTCGATCTGCCGCGTCCGACCGGACGCCCGAACTAACTAGACTTCCGTCTGCGGAGACTTTGGGCGGCCCGGCTCTGAAGAGTGCAGGCCGCCCAAAGCTTTTTCCAGCCGATCGATATCGGCCAGGTGCAGCATGGCCGGCGCACCATAAGGCAGGCCGACACCACTTTCCTTCAGGCATTTATGGATGGCAAAACGCAGATCACTCTCGATCATGTGCCGTTTTTCCACATCCGCGATATGGCCGCGCAGCGCGAATAGCAGCGTGCCGGCGCCGAAATCGCGGAAGATCACCTGCGGCTCCGGCATGCTGAGGATATCCGGATGGCCTTTCAGGCAATCCAGCAGCACATCGCGCGCTTTCTCCAGATCGGCCGCATAGGACAGGCTGACCGCGACATCGACACGGCCCAGCCGGTTGCGATGCGTCCAGTTCATCACTGGGCTGGAGATCAGCTCAGAATTCGGAATGATCACCGAGGCGCGCGGAAAGGTTTCGATTTCGGTCGAGCGCACATTGATACGCCGTACGTAACCTTCGCGGTCGCCGATCACCACCCAGTCGCCAACCTTCACCGGCCGTTCGATCAGCAGGATCAGGCCCGAGACGAAATTATTGACGATATTCTGCAGGCCGAAACCGATGCCGACCGACAGCGCACCCGCGATGATCGCCAGATTGGACAGATCAAGGCCAATCACGCCAACACCGGTCACCAGCGCGATCAGGTAGCCGACATAAGTCAGCCCGGTGACCATGGAATTGCGCACGCCGGGATCAATCCCGCTTTGCTGTTCCAGCCGGTTGTTCAGGCCGCCGCTCAGGAAGCGGGTCAGGCCGATGCCGATCACCAGAACCACCAGGGCCGCCAGGATATTGCCCAGCGAGATCGTGACCGGACCAATGGTGACACCATAGAAGAGTTCGAGCATATAGCCGATCAGCGTCGCCCGGCTGACACCCCAGGCAAGGGCGAGACCGATCAGCAGCAACGCGAACAGCACAATGTCGGCCAGCAGCCCGAGCAGCAGCTGGCTGGTCGTGCTCATCGGGCCGCTGAGGCCCAGCGTCTGGCGCCAGCTGCGGAAGCGGCTTTCCGGATTGTCTGCCAGATGGGCCAGTCCGTCGCGCACTGCACTGCGCACCAGGGCATAGGCGCCCAGGGCCAGGGCGCTGCCGAGCAGGCCATAGGCCAGAAAAGCGGCAAAGCCGTAATACCCGAGCAGCACCGCGCCGAGCGCGATCACACTGAGCCCGAAGATCAGGCCGGCGAACAGGCGCAACGGCCGCATGTCTTCGCTCAGCGGCCGCCACAGCCGCGGATCTGAAAAGGCCAGATTGGAAGCCACGAGAAACAGCGCCACGGCAGCGATGACCATGTCGCGGCCGGCGGTGCCGAAATCGGGAACGCGCGACGGCCCCACAAGTATCGCAATCAGCACCATGCCGATCGAAAAGGCCGTGACGCGGCGCTGCAGCTTGCTGCGCTGCGGCTCGGGCAGCGGGATCAGCGACCAGGCCGCATGATGCGGAGCCAATGTCGCCTGCGCCAGACCATGCGCCAGCAGGGCTATGCTGACCGCCTGCATCAGCATGTACATCATGCGGCCGACCAGGCCGGTGGCCCAGTCGTTGCCGACCAGCACGGCATAAGTGGCCCAGAGCACAACCAGCGGCATCGCCGTATGGCCGATCAGCACGGTGAAGGCCGCAATCGTGCGCCGCACAGCCGAAGGCTCCCCGCTCTCGGGGCGTATGCCGTAATGCTGCCGCAGCCAACGCTGCATCGGGATCAGCAGCGCGGCCGACAGAACCGCAACCATGATGATCTGCAGCAGCGTCGTGCTGCCTGATCGGCGACCGTCATCCGCCTGCCACCATTGTGCCGGCGCGGCCATTACCGGGGCGGAGACTGCCTTGATATCCTCGATGCCATTGCGCCAGAAATCCGGATTGAACGGCGAGGTGCCGCGATAAAGCAGCTGTCGGGTAAACTGACGCCGCGCTTCGTCGGCCACTTCATCCTGCAGGGCGACGATGCGCGTCAGCGCCAACTCGGCCTGCTTCACGCTGTCCTGCACCGACTGCAGACGCACGGCAAGCTGGCGCCGCGACTCCGTCACTGCCGGTGCTTCACGCGGCTGCCCGGATGCCGGGGCCGGACCTAAAGCATCGAGCTGCGTTTGCGTCGTCGCCACCGCCTGCTTGAACTGGTCGCGCTCGGCACTGGCATTCACGCGCAGCCGGTCGAGATCGGCACGCAGCGAGGCAAAACCATCATCATCCATGCGCGGATCGCGCAGCTGCCGGGTAATCGCCAGCAGCGCCGCGTTCCAGTCTGTGGGTGTGAGAGCGCCGGCCTGGGCAGGACCTGCAGGTTGCGCCGGCGCTGACGGAATCGCTGCAAATGTCAAACACAGCAGCACGGCAAGGCGAAACAGAAGTGCAATCGGTCGTATCGTCATGGTGGGCATGGCCAGAAGATGAAAGGCAGAGCAACAGGCTTGCACCCCGGATGCGCAGCATGTCGCCCAACCTATAGCCTAAACAGGCGTTAATTGCTCTCTTTGCCGCGCCATTGCGGCAAAAACGGGGCGGCCGGCATCGGACCTGCCCCGAGTCGATTGCTTGACTCCGGGCACATCACTGTCTTTGCTGCATTCATGAATGAGCGGATCGACTGCGATATCGCCGTAATCGGCGCCGGTGCCGGTGGCATCACCGTTGCAACCGGCAGCGCCCTGCTGGGTGCGAAAACCGTGTTGATCGAACGTGGTCGCCCGGGCGGACAGCGGCTGCATGCAGATCTGCCGTTGCAGGCCCTGGCCGCCGCCGCCGCCCATGCCACGAACTGGCGGGATGCCGCCGCGTTCGGCATCCGGTATGAAGAACCGGATATCGACTTTGCCGCGGTCATGCGGCGTACCAAGTCCATGATAGCCGCCCAGGCGCCGAATGACTCGTTCGAGCGGCTGGCCGCTTTCGGCATGACAGTCTTGCAGGGCGAGGCCCGCTTCACTGCACCCGATACGCTTGCCGTCGGAAACACGATTGTCGTCGCCCGGCGGATCGTCATCGCCAGCGGTGCGCGGCCCGCCATGCCGGCTATCCCCGGGCTGGATGATATTTCCTGCCTGACGCCGCAATCCACCTTCGACCTGACCGAACGGCCACTGCATCTGCTGATTGTCGGCGGCGGCGGAACCGGCGTTGCCTTTGCCCAGGCCTTTCGCCGCATGGGCGTCAAGGTCACGCTGATCGAGCGCCAGCGTTGCCTGTCCCGTCACGATCCGGAACTGAGCGATCTGGTGATCGATGCATTGCGCGCCGATGGCGTCACCCTGCATGAGCAGACCGAGATTGCGCAGGCCGAGAATTCGGTACCCGGCATCGTACTCACCCTGCGCCATACCGATGGCAGCAGCACGCGGATCGCCGGCTCGCATCTGCTGCTCGCCACCGGCTGGGAACCCGATTCGGCAGCTCTCAACCTCACGGCTGCCGGCATCGCCTCCGGCCCACGTGGTATCGACGTCGATCGCCGGCTGCGCACCACCAACCGACGCGTTTTCGCCCTTGGTGCCGCCATCGATCCGCAGGCCACCACCGCCATCGCGCTGCATCATGCCGGCGTGGCGCTGAAAAATATCCTGCTGCGCCTGCCGGTGCGGGCCGGGCGCGATACCGCCGCCAGCCTCGTGGCCTGCGATCCCGAGCTCGCCTGTGCGGGCCTGAGCGAATCCGAAGCCCGGCGCCACCACGGCAGCATTCGCATCCTGCGCCGTCCGTTTGCGCTGAACGAGCGGGCGGTGGCCGAAGGCCGCAGCGAGGGTCTGCTGAAGGTGATCACCACCCCGTTCGGCCGCGTTCTGGGGGCCGCCGCCGTTGGTCCGCAGGCTGCCGAGATCCTGCAGCCCTGGGCCCTGGCGATCGGCAAGGGACTCGGGATCGGCGCCATGCAGACGATGATTGCCCCCTTCCCGGCGCGCGGCAGCACCGCGGCGCAGGCCGCCACCGATTTCTACCGTCCGAAACTGTTTAGTCCGCTGAGCCGGCGAATCGTGCAGTTCCTCGCCCGTTTCGACTGAGACGCTATAATACTGCGTCATGACTGCCGACCCTGTCCCCTCGACCAACCAGTCACGGCTGCCTCGCCCGCCCGCGGTCGCCAGCCTGTCCGGCCGTCTGCTGGTCCTTACCGTCGGCTTCACCATGCTGTCGGCCGTGCTGATCTACCTGCCGGCGATGAGCCGCTTCCGCATCAGTTATCTGGAAGCGCGCATCGAACTTGCCGACCAGGCGGCACTGGCGTTGCTGGCGGCGCCGAACGGTATGGTCAGCGCCGAACTGGAAGACGAGCTGCTGCGCAATGTCGGCGGCAAGCTGGTGGCGATGCGGCGCAAGGAATCGAATGCTCTGATCCTCAGCGACCGTCAGGAACTGCCGATGCTGGGCAAGCCGGTCGACCTTGCCACTCAGCAATGGTGGGAAGGCATCGTCAATGCCGTGATGGTGCTGACCAAGCCGGCCAGCGAGTATGTCCGCGTGCTCGGCCCCTCGCCGCGCGATCCGCATACCCGCATCGAAGTGGTGCTGCCGACCGCGCCGATGACCGATGCCCTGCGCGATTTCTCCTGGCGGGTCTTCTGGGTGGCGATGCTGATTTCCGTCTTCACCGGCAGCCTGGTCTATCTGAGCCTGCAATGGCTGCTGGTGCGGCCGATCCGTCGCCTGATCGGCAGTATCGTCGGTTTCCATGCCGCGCCGGAGGATGCGCGCCAGATCATCCGCCCGACGCAGCGCCGCGATGAACTCGGCCTGGCCGAGCGCGAATTGCAGATGATGCAGCAGGACCTGCGCCAGGCCCTGACGCAGCGCATGCGGCTGGCACAGCTCGGCATCGCCGTCAGCAAGATCAGCCATGACCTGCGCAACATGCTGGCCTCGGCCCAGTTGGTCTCGGACCGCCTGGCCGCATCCGACGATCCCACCGTGCGCCAGGTGGCGCCGCGGCTGGTCGGCTCGATCGATCGTGCCATCGCGCTCTGCGCGCAGACGCTGCGTTACGGCAAGGCGGAGGAGCGCGCCCCCGAGCCGTGCCAGATCGCCCTGCACGATTTCGTGGACGATGTGGCCGCCGCGCTCGGACTGCCCGACGGCACCGGCATCCGCTGGCATAATGCCGTGCCGGAAGACCTGCCGCTGTTTGCCGATGCCGAGCATCTTTACCGTGTGCTCAACAACCTGATGCGCAATGCGGCCCAGGCCATGCCGGAGGGCGGCGATCTGCGCATCGCCGCGGCCATGGATGCAAACGACATCGTCATCGAGGTGGCTGACAGCGGCACCGGCCTGAGTGAGGCGGCACGGGCGCATCTGTTCGAGCCCTTCCGCGGCGGACGCAGCGGCGGCACCGGCCTTGGACTTGCCATCGCCCGGGAGCTGATCCGCGCCCATGGCGGTGACCTGGAACTGGTCCGCACCGGGCCACTGGGTACCACCTTCCGCCTCCGCCTGCCCCAGCCGGTCCGTTAAGCTGCGGTTATCCGGTATGGCTAACGCGTTTTAACCATATCGCTTAACTGGATATTCAATGGACTGGGCGCGATAATGGCGTTGCCAGAATGGCAGACAGGCATCCGTATGGATGCCACACGCAGGAGAGAAGCCCATGCGTCAGACGATCCGCATCTTGCTGCTGCCGGCCCTGCTGGCCGGCCTGCTATCGGCCTGCTCGGACCAGCGCGGCGACCTGACGCCGTTTACCCAGAGCACCATGGTCGGCGTCGGCTATGAGGTGTTCAAGGCGCGTGTCGAACGCCGGCTGGAAATGACCTGCAACCTCGAGAACATCGTTACCGAGGGTGCCTATTGCGTCAGCAACTACAAGCCGACCGACCGTCAGGAAGTGTTCTGCTTCAAGACGCTCGGCAGTGTGGACTGCTACGCCGAACCCGATCCCTACTCGCTGGAAGGCCGCCAGCTGCCCGGTCCGCCGCGCACGCTGGCCGATCCGCGCATGCCGATGACGCCGCCGGGCCGCCGCCCGGTGCCGCAAATCGCCACCGCGCCTTATGACAGTTACAATTCGGGCTATAGCGAACCGGCCACTATGACAGCCCCTGCCGATGGCCCATCGCCGGCCAGCAGCAGCATGACCGAACCTGAACCGGATCCGGCCACCCGGCCCATGTGACCGGCGCCCCGCCGGAGCCTCTTGTCAAAAACCCTATCGTGCTAGCTTCTGCCGCATGCAGAAGCAGCACGAACGTGTCTGGACCTGGGACCTGCCGGCATCGCCGGCGGCGCTCTGGCCCTATCTGTCCGACACCGCCCGCTTCAATGAAGCCGCCGGGACGCCGCGCTACGCTGTCGAGGAGATCACCCAGCCGGATGGTTCGGTGCAGCGCCGCGCCACCGCCAGTTACAAGGGCGTTGCGGTCGAATGGGATGACCCGCCATTCGAGTGGGTGGTCGAGCGCGAATTCCGTCAGTTGCGGATATTCCGCCGCGGCCCGCTGGCAAGCCTGGGGCCGATGCTCAGGCTGGAAGCCAGGCCGGAAGGCGGCAGCCGGGTCACCTATCGGCTGAACGGCACGCCGCGCGGCCTTGTCGGGCATCTGCTTTTCGCAACCGGCCTGCTGGACAAGATCGGCCAGGGCCTTGAGGGCATGGTGCGCCAGGCCGCCAGCTTTGCTGCCGGCGAAGCCGCGATGCCGTTTGCCTATACGCCGCCGGACCTGACCCCGGAACAGGAGGCACGCCTGGCCGGCCTGACCAGACAAATCGCTGGCGGCGCCTATCATCACGATCTCGCCGACCGGCTGGCCGGTCATATCGCGGCTGCGCAGGAGGTCGACCTGATCCGCATGCGGCCGCGCAAGCTGGCCCGCGACTGGCAGGTGCCGGTACGGCATGTGGCCGAACTCTGCCTCGAAGCCACCCGGCTCGGCCTGCTCAGCCTGTCCTGGAACCTGCTCTGCCCGCGCTGCGGCGGCGCCAAGGCCACGGCAACGACGCTGGAGGATTTGCCCAAGCAGGCGCATTGCCCGTCCTGCAATATCGCCTATGACGGCAGCTTCACCCGCAATATCGAAATCAGCTTCCGGCCGGCCGCCGCGATCCGCGCCATCGGCGACGGTGAATTCTGCATGGGCGGGCCGCATGTTTCGCGCCACATCCTGGTGCAGCAAATCCTGGCACCTGGCGAGCAACGGCGGGTGACCGCAACATTGCCAGCCGGCGAATACCGCCTGCGGACACTGGAGCCCGGCGGCGAATGCGTTACTACCTGTGACGGCGGCGCCTTTCCGACGATGATCGCTGAGGATGCCGTCGCGCCGGACTTCACGATCCGGGCGGAAGCGGGCGATACCATCGGCGGCATCGTGCTCCGCAACCACAGCAGCCGTCTGCTGACCTTCGTGATCGAGTCACGGGCCTGGCGCAGCGAGGCACTGACCGCACATGAGGTTACGACCCTGCAGGCCTTCCGCGACCTGCTGCCGGATCAGGTACTGCGCGCCGGCGAGGATGTCGGCATCGACAGCATCACCCTGATGTTCACCGATCTGGAAGGCTCGACCGCGCTCTACGAGCAGCTTGGCGATGCCGCAGCCTATCGCCTGGTGCGACGGCATTTCGGCGTCCTGGCCGAAATCATTCGCGAGCATGACGGTGCCCTGATCAAAACCATCGGCGATGCGGTGATGGCGGCCTTCGCCACACCCGAGCAGGCGGTGCGGGCGGCGCTGCGCATTCACGACCGTATTGCCGCCTTCAATGCCGACTATCGCCAGGAAGCCGCCGCAGACGGCCGGATTGCCGATGCGGCCATCGGCCTGAAAATGGGACTGCATGGCGGCCGCTGCATCGCCGTCACGCTGAACGAGCGGCTCGACTATTTCGGCAGCACCGTGAACATGGCTGCCCGCCTGCAGGGGCTCAGCCATCGCGGCGAGGTCATCCTGTCCGAACAGCTGGCCGCCGATCCGGCGGTGGCCGAGCTGTTGCAGGATCGCACACTCAGCCGGGAAAGCGCCGTGCTGAAGGGCTTTGACCGGCCGGTGTCGTTTGTCCGGCTCACCGCGCGCAGCTGACGGCTAATCTTCCGTCAGAGCCGAAAGGCCCAGCAGGGCACGGCGGCGCAGCCACAGGCTGGGCCGGTAGCGGTCATCGCCGGTAATGTCCTGCAGCTGGGTCAGCACCGTGTGCACGGTTTCCAGGCCCATCGCATCGGCCAGGGCCAGCGGCCCGAACGGATAATTCAGGCCGAGCGTCATCGCCTTGTCGATATCGGCCGGGCTGGCCACACGGATCTGCGCCATCTCGCAACCCAGATTGGCCACCATGGCGGCGATACGCTGGCCGATGAAACCCGGGCTGTCATGGATTGTCACCACGGCACGGCCGGCGGCATGCAGGCGGGCCACCACGGCATCGAACAGGTCGCGGCGGGCACCCGGCGCGCGCATCAGGGTCAGGCGCTTGTCCAGCTTGCCGGCGATATCGAGGGCGAACAGCCGCCGGTGATCCAGCTTCAGCCGTGCCGCATAAGTCGAACAATCCTCGCCCAGGGGCGCGCAGAGGATGGCGCTGTCGCCGTCGTCGAAACCGCTGACCTCCAGGCCGAGGCTGCGCAGCAACTCGCCCAGCGCCTCGTCGTCGGCATCGGCCAGCACGACGCGCCCGGCCGGAGCCGCCGCGGTCGTCGCATCGGCCGGCGGCACGACACCCTTGCCGGCCTCGTCATAGGCAAAAAAGCCCTGCCTGGTCTTGCGACCGAACTGTCCGCTTTCCTTCAGCAGCTGGTGCAGTGGCGCGGTGGCGAGACGGCGGTCGTAGAAATAGCCTTCGTGGATGATCTGGCTGACCGGGAAATTGACGTCGATGCCGGTCAGGTCCATCAGTTCGAAGGGGCCCATCTTGAAGCCCCAGTTATCGCGCATCACCGCATCCACCTGCGCCGGAGTGGCCACGCCTTCCGACACGATGCGCAGGGCTTCCTGCGTATAGGCCCGGCCGCCCAGGTTGACCAGGAAGCCCGGACTGTCCTGTACCACCACCGGCAGCCGCCCCATCCGCTCGCCCACCGTGACCAGGGTGGCGATCGTGGCATCGCTGGTGCCCGGTGCCCGGATCACTTCCACCAGTTTCATCAGCGGCACCGGATTGAAGAAATGCAGTCCGGCGATCCGGTCGCGCTGCCTGCAGGCGGCGGCAATACTGGCGATCCGCAACGACGACGTATTGGAGGCCAGCAGGCAATCCGGCCGCACGATGGCTTCAAGCTGACGGAACACATCCTGTTTGATTGCCAGGTTTTCGACGATGGCTTCGACCACCAGATCGGCCGCTTTGAAAGCGTCGAGAGACTCCGCCACGCTGAGCCGGGCCTTGGCGGCCTCGGCAGCGGCGCTTTCGAGACGGTTCTTGGCAACCATCTGGTCGAGCTGGGCGAAGATGGCATCGCGGGCTTTGGCCGCGGCGCCGGCCATGGCGTCGAACAGCAGGACGGTCATGCCGCCGGTCATACCGACCTGGGCGATGCCCCGCCCCATGGCGCCTGCGCCGATCACGCCGACGGTTTCAATTTTTTGCCCAGTTTCCGCCACAATAAACCTCCGGTTTTCGCGGCAACATCCTGCCCAGACAGGCCTTGATCCGCAAGCCATCGCACCCCACATCTTCGGTGTCCGGATGCCTCTGAGGGTCCGGGCGCAACTCGCTTTTTATAAGGAGTGCTCGATGAACCGCGTCTCGATTTTTTCCAGCCCGCTTCTGCTCGGTTTCGACCATGTCGAGCGGATGATCGAACGTGCCACCAAGACAGGCTCGGAAGGCTACCCCCCTTACAATATCGAACAGACCGGCGAGAACGATCTGCGCATTACCCTGGCTGTGGCCGGATTTGGGCCGGATAATCTCGGCATCACCGTCGAAGACAACCAGCTTGTCATCCGCGGCAAACAGACCGATGAAAAAGAGCGCGTGTATCTGCATCGCGGCATTGCCGCGCGACAGTTCCAGCGCAGCTTCGTTCTGGCAGACGGCATAGAGGTCATCCGCGCCGAACTCGGCCACGGCCTGCTGCATATCGATTTGCACCGGCCGAAACCGGAACCTCAGGTTCGCAATATTGCTATTAACAGTACGGACGGCGGCCGCAGCGACACCCTGGGTGTCGGCGGCAAGTCCGGTAACGGCCGCTGACAGGGCCGGAAGGAGTAAAAATGGCTATCCCCAGCAATCACGACCGCAATCCCGACGGCAATGCCGGCCTGCGGCCGCAGCCGCCCATGACGGAAGAAACCTTTGCCAATCTCGGCGCACCTGACCTGGCCTATATTCGGCCGGTGCAGACGCCGGAAGGTCTGGCCTGGGGTATCTATGCCGCCAACGGTACCCAGCTCGGATTCGCACCGCAGCGCGATCTTGCCTTTGCCGCCGCCGTGCAGAACGACCTGATGCCGGTGAGCGTACACTGAGCGGCAGCACACACTGACCGGCCTGCACTGATGGTTCGACCGGCCCGCCGCTCGGCTTCGTCAAAAAAGCTCAGGCGGCGTGGCTGGTCGGGCTGTCGGTGAGCAGGGCGTAGATGGCGTCGGCACTTTCGGCGCCGCGCAGTTTTTCGCAGACCGCCTTGTCGCGCAGCAGGCGCGACACTCGTGCCAGCGCCTTCAGGTGATCGGCACCCGCCGATTCCGGAGCCAACAGCAGAAAAATCAGATCGACCGGCATCTCATCGATTGAGTCAAAATCGATCGGCCGCTCGACGCGCGCAAACAGGCCGTAGAGCTTGTCCAGTCCGGGCAGGCGGCCGTGCGGAATCGCGATGCCGTTGCCCACGCCGGTGGTGCCCAGCCGCTCGCGCTCGAGCAGCGTGTCAAAAATGGCGCGCTCATGCTGGCCGGTGATCTTGGCCGCGCGGGCAGAAAGTTCCTGCAGCGACTGTTTCTTGCTGTTGGCCTTGAGATTGGCAATCACGCCATCCGGGCTCAAGAGCTGAAAGATTTCCATGGGGAATACTGCCTCCGCGGCTTCTGCCATTGATGGGCTGACCTCACAGGAGGCTCAGGCCACATCTCCAGGCTCGGAGAGCCGCTGGTGATGATTACGTCGCTTGCGTTTATCACGCCGGACCTGTTTGGCCAGCTTCTCCAGTGCCTGGTCGAAGCTGAGGTAAATTTCATTGGCCTCACCCGCCGACTGCATGGAAATGCCGCTGCCGACATGAACCGTGCACTGGCAATGGAACATCGGACCTTCGCGTTTGAACACGACATTGGCCTCGATGGCATTGTCCATGTACTTGGACACGGCGGTGATGAGATGCTCCTCGACATAGGCGCGCAAAGAGTCGCCGAGGTCGAGCTGCTGTCCGGAAGTCAGGATTTTCATCTGTGTCGAAATCCGAGTTCGATCGGTCAGGGCATGAAGTCTAGTACGGCGGCCTACGCCCGTCATGCGGTGGCGGACCATAGAGAAGGGCTTTTTCCCTGTCAACCGCAGGGAAATTCGTTAAGCCATTGATTTCAAAGATATCCACAGCCCAATGCCATGGTTTATCCATGATCCCAATGGTTAAGGCGCCGACCGGTCCGTTTCGGTACGAAAGATTCGGTCGACGGTTTCCACGCCGGATATGGTAACGCCCAGATCGCGGATCAAGCCGTTTGATATTCCGTATACCCATCCATGCAGACTGAGATCCTGGCCGCGATGCCAGGCATTCTGCACGATCGTGGTCTTGGCCAGGTTGGCGACCTGCTCACGGACATTCAACTCGCAGAGCAGATTGACGCGCTTGTATTCGTCGATCACGGCCTCAAGCTCAGCTTCATTCTTGGCATAGACATCGCGGATCGGCCGCAGCCAGTGATCGATGAGGCCGAGCTGCTGTGGCTGCATCGCCGCCCGCACACCACCGCAGCCGTAATGACCCGTGACGATGACATGCTTCACCTTCAGGAATTCGATGGCGTACTGCAATACCGCGAGGCAATTCATGTCGGCGGGATGCACCAGATTGGCGACATTGCGATGGACGAATAATTCGCCGGGATCCAGACCAACGATTTCATTCGCCGGCACGCGGCTGTCGGCACAGCCGATCCATAGATAGGACGGGTTCTGCTGATGCGCCAGACGGTCGAAAAATCCTGGATCGGCATTGAGCTTGGAAATCGCCCAAGCGCGGTTGCTTTCGAACAGGGGTGCAATATCAGCCATGGTCTGCCTTGCCTCAACCGGCCTTCAGCAGGCCGGCCTTTTTAAGGCGCCGGCGCTCGACTGAAGACGGAATATTCATTGCTTCGCGGTATTTCGCCACGGTGCGGCGGGCGATGTCGACACCTTTACCGGCCAGCATCTCGACGATCTTGTCATCCGATAATACATCCTCGATGCTTTCGCCATCGATCAGCGTCTTGATGCGATGCCGGATCGATTCGGCCGAGAAGGCCTCACCGCCATCGGTGGCTGCAATGCTGGCGGTGAAGAAATACTTCATCTCGAAGATGCCGCGCGGCGTCGCCATGGTTTTGTTCGAGGTCACGCGGCTGACCGTGCTTTCATGCATCTCGATCGCCTCGGCCACGGCCCGCAGATTGAGCGGCTTCAGATGCGATACGCCATGGCGCAGAAAGGCATCCTGCTGGCGCACGATTTCGCTGGCAACCTTCAGAATGGTCTGCGCGCGCTGGTCCAGCGACTTGACCAGCCAGTTCGCCGAATTGAGGCAGTCCGACATATAGGTTTTTGTCTGCTTGAGCTGACCATTTTGCGCGCCGCTGTTCTTTTCCGGCTTGGTCACGCGCGCATAATAGCGGCTGTTGACCAGCACGCGCGGCAGCGTGTCGCTGTTCAATTCCACCGTCCAGCTGCCGTCATTGGTACGCCGCACATAAACGTCGGGCACCAGCGTCTGCACCGGCTCACCGCCGAACAACAGGCCCGGCTTTGGGTTCAGGGCGCGGATTTCCTGCACCATATCGGCGATGTCTTCCTGGTCGACGCCACAAATACGCATCAGGCCAGGAATATCGCGCTTGGCCAGCAGTTCCAGGTTATCCAGCAGCGCCTGCATCGCCGGATCGAGCCGGTCGCGCTCGCGCAGCTGCAGTGCCAGGCACTCCTTCAGGGAACGCGCGAACAGGCCGGCCGGCTCAATGGTCTGCAGATCGAGCAGCACGGCTTCGATCTCATCGGCCTCGATGCCGAGCCGCGCGCCGATCTCTTCCAGCGGCTCGGTGATATAACCGGCATCGTCCAGGCAATCGATCAGGGCCTGGCCGATCAGCCGGTCGGTCACATTGGCCGGCATCAGCAGCCAGTGGTCCTGCACATGCTCGCGCAGGCTCAGCGTTTCGGACAGCGTCTGCTCCAGCCCGCCGCCTTCGTCATCGAAACGGCCATCACCGCCGCGGCCACTGATATAATTGCTGGCCAGGCCGATATCGGCATTGGCGGCGTCGTAACCGCTGTCATTGTTGAAGGTATTGTCACCGTCGGGGTCGACATCCATCGCCTCCCGCGCCTTGTCGGCAATGCCGTCGGAGCTGAGGTCCAGGCGCTCGGCCGGCGCATCGCCATCCGTGACTTCGAAGGCATCGCGGCTGTCCTCGCCGCCCGGCGCATCGCCATCGATCCGCTCGAGCAGCGGATTGCGTTCGAGCTCCTGCTCGACATAGGCCATCAATTCGAGATTGGAGAGCTGCAGCAGCTTGATCGCCTGCTGCAACTGCGGCGTCATAACGAGCGCCTGACCTTGCCTGAGCTCAAGACGAGGACCCAAGGCCATGGTCTAGGTACCCGTCACCAGCTGAACCGTTCGCCGAGGTAAACCCGCCGGACATTCTCGTCGGCGACGATCTCGCTCGGGCTGCCTTCCATCAAGACCTTGCCGTCATGCAGGATGTAAGCGCGGTCGATGATATCGAGTGTTTCGCGGACATTGTGGTCCGTGATCAGCACGCCGATGCCGCGATCCTTCAGATGCGACACCAGCTGGCGGATTTCGCCGACCGCAATCGGGTCGATGCCGGCCAGCGGCTCATCGAGCAGCATGAAGGAAGGCTGCGTCGCCAGCGCGCGGGCGATTTCGCAGCGCCGCCGCTCGCCGCCCGACAGAGCCAGCGCCGGGGTGCGGCGCAGATGCGTGATCGAGAATTCGGCCAGCAGATCGTCCAGCATCGCCTCGCGGCGGTCGGTTTCCGGTTCGACCAGTTCGAGCACGGCGCGGATATTCTGCTCCACCGTCAGGCCGCGGAAGATCGAGGCCTCCTGCGGCAGGTAGCCCATGCCGAGCCGCGACCGGCGATACATCGGCAGGCCGGTGATGTTATGGCCATCCAGCGTGATGGCACCGTGATCGGGCCGGATCAGGCCGGTCATGATGTAGAAGGTCGTGGTCTTGCCGGCGCCGTTCGGACCGAGCAGGCCGACCGCCTCGCCGCGCTGGACATACAGCGACACATCGCGCAGCACCGGCCGCTTCTTGAAGCTTTTCCCCAGGCGATGCGCCGCCAGGCCGGGGAAGGGATTTTCCGCCACCAGGCGCAGGCCGTCGCCGCCGGCTTCGAGCTTTTCGCCACCCGTTGTCATCAGCGCTGCCCTCCCTGTGCCGGGGCTGCAGGCACAGGGCCGGATTTCTCCGCATTGTTGGGCATGATCACACCGCGCACACGTTGGCCGGCAGCCGGGTCGCAGGTGCTGCGGCCGGTATCCTGATACATCACGGCACGGGCACAGCGCAGCGTGCTGTCGTCGCTGGTCAGCAGCACGTTGCCCGTGATGGTGACGGTGCGCTTGTCGACATCGTAGACGCCGAAATCCCCCTGCGCCCGTTCCTTCGGCGTAGAGACGAATACATTTCCCTTGGCTTCGATCTTGGTGATCGAGCTGGAATCGGGGCCGGCAGCCTGGCCCGCAGCCGGCCGTGGCACAGGCTGGCGCGGCTGTGCGCCGCCGGCCGTGCCGGTCGCCGGCGGGTTGCGGTCGCGGTAATAGACGAAGAGTTCATCCGAGCGCAGGCGCGTATCGCCCTGCTGCACATCGACCTTGCCACGGAAGATCGCCAGCTGTTTGTCCTGCTGCACTTCCAGCGTGTCGGAGGAAATATCGATCGGCTCGTTGCTGTTCTGCCGGGCGCCGAGATTGAGCTGGGCCGCGGCAGGGCCGCAGACCAGCAACAGGCCCGCCAGGCTGGTCAGGACCGCGATCTTGCCGGGTCGATTCAGTCGGAAGCGATACATCGCGGTCATCCCCGCTTCTCGCGCGGAAAGACCTTCGTCTTCACGCCATTGATGAACACAATAACCCGCCCCCTGTCATAAACCCGCAGTCCATTGGCGTGGATCGTGCCGAATT
The DNA here is from genome assembly GCF_025869515.1 of Ferrovibrio sp. Classification (GTDB taxonomy): domain Bacteria; phylum Pseudomonadota; class Alphaproteobacteria; order Ferrovibrionales; family Ferrovibrionaceae; genus Ferrovibrio. The sequence continues at coordinate 49,790 of NZ_JAOZVR010000122.1, read as the reverse complement.
CCGCCTGGCCCCAGACCTTATCATCGCTGGAAATCACTTTGGTCTGCAGGTTGACCTCGGCCGAATGGCCATGCATTTCGTTGCCGCGGTCGCCATAGACATTGATGTTGCCGTACAGGTCGAGCAGGCTCGCATTGCCGTTATACAGCCCGGTATCGGCGGTCAGCGACCACCATTCGCCGCTGCTCATGGTGATATCGGCCTGCACGCGGTCGAGCGTCACCTGCTTGTCGTCATTCGGGTCCTGGATGGCGCGATCGGCGGTGACCACATAGGGCTGGCCGTTCGCATCCGAACCGCGATAGCGCGGATTGTTCATCACCAGCGCGGCATTGACGCTGTCAACATCGCTGAAGGTCAGCGGGATCGCCAGCCGCCGCTTGCTCAGCTGCGGCCAGGCGATCACCGCCGCCACGGTGCCAAGCGCGAGCAGCGGCAGGATGAATTTCATGAAGCGGACGAAACCGCGCCGGCGCGGCAACGCCGACAGTACCTGCCGGGCATCGCGCGGCATGAAATCGGCGCTGCGATGCGACTTGGGAGAACCCTGCTGACTGAAATCTGCGGTCATCATGGCGCCATGCATCAGGTAATGCCTGCGCGCACGCAATCATGCATGTGCAGGATGCCGACAGGATGGCCGTTCTCGACCACGAAGAATGCCGTGATGCGGCGGCTGTTCATTTCGCGCAGGGCTTCCACGGCAAGCAGGTCCTGGCCGATGGTCATCGGCTTCCGGGTCATCACCGCATCCACCTTCTGCGCCAGCAGATCGCCTTCGATATGACGACGCAGATCGCCGTCCGTCACGATACCGATCAGCCTGTCTTTCTCGCGGCCGGTTTTGCCGACGATGCCGATACAGCCGAAACTGCGGCCGGCCATGGTGACCAGCGCTTCACGCATCGCGGTGCCGGATGGCACCAGCGGCATCTCGGCACCACTGTGCATCAGGCTTTTCACCTTGATGAGCTGCTTGCCGAGCCGGCCGCCGGGATGGAAGACACGATAGTGATCGCGAGTGAAGCCCTTGCGCTCCATCAGGCCGACCGCAAGCGCGTCACCCAGCGCCAGCATCATGGTGGTCGATGTGGTGGGCGCCAGCCCCATCGGGCAGGCTTCTTCCACCGGCGGCAACACCAGCGTGATGTCGGAAGCCTGGCCAAGCGCCGATTTCGGCTTGCTGGTCATGCCGATCAGCGGAATGCCGAACCGCTTGGCATGGGCAATCAGGTCGGCCATTTCCGGCACATCGCCTGAATTCGAGAGGCAGAGCAGCACGTCGCCATTGGTGACCATACCCAGATCGCCGTGGCTGGCTTCCGCCGGATGAACGAACATGGCCGGCGTGCCGGTCGAGGCCATGGTCGCGGCGATTTTCCGCGCCACATGACCGCTCTTGCCCATACCCGAAACGATGACGCGGAAATGGCTGCCCTCGCGGCTGACATTCAGCAGCGTATCAAGGGCCTTGCCGAAGCTGCTGTCCAGATTGGCCGCCAGGGCGGCCAGGCCGTTGGCTTCCATCAGCAGGACGCGGCGGCCGACTTCGATATCGGGACTCGCGGCTGGGCGCCGGCTGGCGACCTGCACGACCTTTGCCAAAGTGGGCTTTGCCAAAGTGGGCTTTGCCGAATTGGGCTTCGCCGAATTGGCTTTTGGCTGCGCTTTCGCACGTTTCTTTCCGGCGCGCTTAACACGCGCGGCGGATGGTGCGGACGTCATGGGCTTTCCACCGCTTGCGAGACACTAACAAGAATCGTGCCAAGTATGGAGAATCGCCCCCGGAATTGCAAACCTGATGACCGGTTCGCAGCCAAATTCAGAGACTTGCCGGATTCAGGATAAATCCCGGAAATTCCAAGACGATCCGAAGACGACTAATGGGCGAAAATATCGTCCTCGGGCCAGCCGGCGAGGTCGAGGGCCGCCCGGGCCGGCAGGAAGCCGAAACAGGCCTCGGCCAGGGCCATGCGCCCCTCACGCACCAGCATGCCGTCCAGCACGGCCTTGAGCTGATGCAGATGCAGGACATCCGAAGCGGCATAGCGCTGCTGCGCTTCGGTCAGGGTCTGGGCGCCCCAGTCCGAGGACTGCTCCTGCTTGGAGATTTCGACGCCGATCAGATCGCGGCACAGATCCTTCAGACCATGGCGGTCGGTGAAGGTGCGTACCAGCTTTGATGCCGTGCGGGTGCAGTAAACCGGTGTGGTTTCCGCACCCAGATACTGTTTCAGCGCCGCCAGGTCGAAGCGGGCGAAGTGAAACAGCTTGAGGATTTTCGGGTTTTCCAGCAGCGCCTTCAGGTTCGGCGCGGCATAGCCGGTGCCGCTGCGGAACTGCACCAGATGCGCATTGCCGTCGCCGCCCGACAGCTGCACGACGCAGAGCCGGTCGCGCAGCGTGCGCAGCCCCATGGTCTCGGTATCGACCGCCACCACGGCGCCGAGATCGAGGCCGGCAGGCAGATCATTCTGATGTACGGCGATAGTCATTTGCGGTGCACTCTCGGGTGCTGCACTCGGTTGCGGGCGCCTTAAGCTACGCGGCGCGGCAATCGAGGAATTGGTGCCCAGGATAAGACTCGAACTTACACGACCTTTCGGTCACTAGCACCTGAAGCTAGCGCGTCTACCAATTCCGCCACCTGGGCAGGCGGTGCGGGGCGACCTGAGGGGCCGTCCGAACCGAGGCGAGTGTTTACGGCTCCGGCCTGGAGAAGTCAAGCGCCGTCCGGAAGCTATTACGGGCAGGCCAAACAAGGGGTTGCGCTGCCGCTGCCGCCTGCCGATAACGGGGCGTCAGAAGGAGCAGCGCGGGCGATGGACAGCGTCGAATGTCTGGTGATCGGGGCCGGCGTGGTCGGCCTGGGTGTGGCGCGGGCATTGGCCCGGCGCGGCCGCGAGGTGGTGATCGCCGAGGCCGCCGACCTGATCGGCAGCGAGACCTCCTCGCGCAATTCCGAAGTGATCCATGCCGGCATCTACTATCCGGCCGGCAGCCTGAAGGCGCGGCTCTGCGTCGAGGGCAAGCAGGCACTCTATGCCTATTGTGTCGAACGCGGCATTGCCCATAACCGCTGCGGCAAGCTGATCGTCGCCGCTGACGAGACGCAGTTGCCGGACCTGGAAGCCCTGAAGAAAAAGGCCGAGGCCAACGGTGTCCATGACCTGCAATGGCTGACGCGCGAGCAGGCGCTCCGTCTGGAGCCGCAGCTGCATTGCGTCGCCGCGCTCCTTTCGCCGTCCACCGGCGTGATCGACAGCCACGGCCTGATGCTGGCCTATCAGGGCGAGGCCGAGGACCACGGCGCGATGCTGGCGCTCGGCTGCCCGGTGCTGCGCGGCGACATGGCCAACGACGGTATCGTCATCGAGACCGGCGGCGCCGATCCGATGCGGCTGAAGGCGCGGCTGGTGATCAATTCGGCCGGCTTTGCCGCCCAGGCCATTGCCGCCAGAATCGCCGGCATCCGGCCCGACAGCGTGCCGCCCACCTATTATGCCAAGGGCAATTATTTCGTGCTGTCCGGCGTGAAGCCGCCGTTTTCGCGGCTGATCTATCCGATCCCGACACCCGGCGGCCTCGGCACCCATGTCACCATCGATATGGGCGGCCAGATGCGCTTCGGTCCCGATGTCGAATGGGTGGAGACCGTCGATTACAACGTCGATCCGGCGCGTGGCGACAGCTTCTATGAAGCCGTGCGGCAATACTGGCCCGGCCTGCCCGACGGCGCGATCCAGCCCGGCTATGCCGGCATCCGGCCCAAGCTCAGCCGCGGCAGTGGCAAGACGGGGGACGACTTCCTGATTCAGGGACCGGATCAGAATGGCGTGCCCGGCCTGATCAATCTCTACGGCATCGAAAGCCCGGGACTGACCGCCTCGCTCAGCATCGGCGAACTGGTCGCCGACATGGCGAGCCAGATAGATTAATTCGGCTGGAGTAAGCATGGACGCCACCTGCCTGCTGGACGGCAAATTCGACCTGGCGGAATCGCCGGTCTGGTCGGTCGCCGGGCAGACGCTGTGGTTCGTCGACATCAACGCCCCGGCCCTGCATCGCCTCGATCCGGCAACGCTCACCCTCGAAACCTGGAAAATGCCGGCCGCCATCGGCTGCATCGCGCTGATGCAGGACGGTGGCGTGATCGCCGCGCGGCGCGATGGCATCTGGCGGCTTGATCTTGCAGGCGGGCCGGAAACCCTGCTGGCGCCCTCCCCATTGGAAGCCGCGCGCTTCAATGACGGCCGCTGCGACCGCCAGGGCCGTTTCTGGGTCGGCGGCATGACCGACACGCGCGAGCCGGAAACCGCGCTGTATCGCCTGGATGGCGCCAGTCTCCCCGGGCGCCTGACCCGTCAGGGCCTGGTCGGCGCCATTGCCACATCCAATGCACTGGCCTGGAGTCCGGACGGCGCCACGCTGTATCACGCCGATACACCGACGCACTGCGTCTTCGCCTATGACTATGATGCAAAGACCGCGGCGATCTCGAACCGCCGGCTGTTCCTCGACCTGCGCGACAGCGGCGAACGGCCCGATGGCGCCGCGGTGGATTCAGCCGGCAATTACTGGGTTGCACTGTATGGCGCCGGCAGGGTGGTGCAGTTTTCGCCTGTGGGCGAGCGCCTGCGTGATGTGCATCTGCCGGTGAAGGCACCGACCATGCCCTGCTTCGGCGGGCCGGACCTGAAGACGCTCTACATCACCACGGCGCGGCAGAAGCACGATGCCGATGAACTGGCGAAAATGCCGCTGGCTGGCGGCATTTTCTCAGTGCGGGTCGATATTCCCGGCCTGCCGGAAACGCCGTTCGCCGGCTGACTATTTCTGCCTGACCACGCGGTTGCTCAGGATGCCGATCTTCTCGACCTCCAGCTCCACCACATCGCCATCCTTCAGATACCGGCCATGCTCCAGGCCGCAGCCGTCGCCCACGGTGCCCGAGCCGAAGAATTCACCCGGATACACGGTTTCGTCGGAGGACACACGGGCCAGCAGGTCTTCGAATTTGTGATGGATGGTGCTGGAATTGCTGTCGCACCAGGTTTCGCCGTTGACGCGTGCCCGCATGCGCAGACTGTAGGGATCGCCGATCTCGTCCAGCGTGACCAGGAACGGCCCCATGCTGTTGCCGGTATCGAAATCCTTGCCCTTGCAGGGCCCGAGCATGCTCTGCATCTCGATCGACTGCGCATCGCGGGCGGAGAAGTCGTTGAAGATGGTGAAGCCGAAGATATGGTCGCGCGCCTCTGACGGCTTGATGTTCTTGCCGCCCTTGCCGAGGAAGAAACCGAATTCCAGCTCGAAATCCATCACCTGGCTGTAGCGTGGCCAGATCACATCGCCCTCCGGGCCGTTCACCGAGAAACGGTTGGACTTGTAGTAGATCGGAATCTGGTACCAGGTCGGCGCCACCTTCACCATGCCGAGCCTGACCATCAGCGGGCCGAGAATGGGTTTTCGCATCATGACGATGCGCTCCATCGCCTGCTGCACATGCTTTTCGAACAGCATGCTGTCGCGAATCTGCTCCGGCACCGGCACCGGCGCATGCAGCTTTGCTTCACTCAACGGCACGCGGATTTCCGCTTTATCGAGCAGGGCTTTCGCCTTTGCCTTGGCCTCGTCGCCACCCTTGATGATGGCGAGCGTGCTGTCGAAACTGTCGCCCAGGTCGATGATCGTGCTGCCGTCGGCAGTGAGCACGCCGGGACGTTTCTCGCCGCGCGACGCGTGGCTGAAGGTGCAGAATTTCATATCTGTTATTCCTCGAAGATGGCGACGGCGCGGGTCCAGCCGGCGGAGGCACCGCGGATCTTGTGCGGGAAGCAGGAAATCGTGAAGCCGAACGGCGGCAGCACTTCCAGGTTATGCAGCTTTTCCAGATGGCAGTAGCCGATATGGCGGCCGGCCTTGTGGCCTTCCCAGATCAGCGACGCATCGTTGCTGTCCTTGAACTTCTCGGCGGTATGCACGAAGGGTGCATCCCAGCTCCAGGCATCGGTGCCGGTCACGCGCACGCCACGCTCCAGCAGATACATCGTGGCCTTGTAACCCATGCCGCAGCCGGTGCTGACATAGGAGGGCTTGCCATAGGCTTTGCCCGCGGCAGTGTTGACCACGACGATATCGTGTTCCTTCAGCGTGTAACCGATCCGCTTCAGTTCGGCCTCGACATCCTTGTCGGTCACCACATAACCGTCGGGCAGCCTGGTGAAGTCGAGCTTCACGCCATCGCCGAAACACCATTCGAGCGGCACTTCGTCGATGGTCCAGGCGCGCTCGCCATGGTTCATCGTCGAATGGAAATGGTACGGCGCATCCAGATGCGTGCCGTTATGGGTGTTGAGCTGCACATTCTCCACCGCCCAGCCTTCTGAATCGGGCAGGTCCTGCTCTTTCAGGCCGGGAAAGAACTTCACCACATCCGAGGCGCTGTCCTTGTGGCGGATATAGTCGATCTTCGGGCTGAAGCCCGGCGGATCGGACTGGACGTCGTTTTCGAGAAAGATGGAGAGGTCGACAAAGCGACGGGGCATGATTCCTCCAAGAAACTCTTTTCGGCCGGCTCTGGCGGGCGGCTCACGGGCAACAATAACGACCACGGATCATTTTGTCGATTTTTTTCTTTTTTATCGTTGACACTCTCTGACCCGCTGCCCAGAGTGGCCGCATGAATGACGGGAGGACAAAAGCAGATATCCGCGATCTGGCGGCCGAAGCCGGCAGCCTGACCGAATCTGCATACCGGAATATCCGGGCCGACATCATTGCCGGCCGCTTCCCGCCCGGCACCAAGCTGCAGATCGACGATTTGAAAGCCCGCTACGGGCTGAGCGCCAGCCCGCTGCGCGAGGCGCTGGCCCGCCTGATCAGCCAGGGCTTCGTCTCGGTGGAAAGCCAGCGCGGCTTCCGCGTTGCCGCCATGAGCGCCGATGATCTGGCCGATATCACGCTGGCCCGCCAGGTGGTGGAAACCGCCGCGCTGAAACGTGCGATCGAGCGCGGCAACGATGCCTGGGAGGCCGATATTCTCGGCGCCTATCACCGGCTCGACCGCTATGTGGCGCGCCTGGAGGGTAAGCCGATCGAAAACCTTGCTGAATTCGGCGAGCTGCACAAAGGCTTCCATGTCGCGCTGATCGCCGCCTGCGGCTCGCCGCGCCTGCTGGACGAGCAAAGCCGCCTCTACGACCAGGCCGAACGCTATCGCCACGGCATGATGCAGAACTTCCTCGTCGTGCAGGGCGCCGGCATCATGGACGAGCACAAGCAGCTGATGGACATGGTGCTGGCCCGCGATGCAGCCCGTGCCTGCGACAGCCTGCACCATCATCTCAGCCACACGTATGAATTCTGCTACGGCGATACCGCCGCAGCGAATGCCAGGCAGACGGCACCACCCTGACAGCCTGACAAGCAAAAACACGCGGATAAATCCTCGGGAGGAAACCATGACCGCAATCAAGACCATCCCCGGCATCCTTGGCGCCGGACTTCTGCTCGCCCTGGCGCAGCCGGCACTGGCGCAGACCGTCAAGATGACGGCGGTCGCCGGCCATCCGGCCATCTTCCCCTGGGTGAAGCTGGCCGATGAATTCTTCATCCCCGAGGTCGACAAGCGCCTCGCCGCCGCCAACAGCAAGACCAAGTTCGAATGGACCAAGGCCTGGGGCGGCACGGCAGTGAAGCTGGGCAGCGAGTCCGGCGCGATCAAGGACGGCCTGGCCGAACTGGCCTTCGTCTCGACCATCTTCGAGGCGCCGAAATTCCCGCTGCAGAACGTGTCCTATGTGGCACCCTTCATGACCGACGACGTTGCCGTGATGTCGAAGGTGGTGAAGTCAATGCAGGCCAAGATCCCGGCGATGGGCGAGGCCTGGACGAAGAACAACATGATCTTCCTCGGCGGCACCGGCCTCGACAGCTATCACCTCTTCACCAAGGGGCCGATCAACAAACTGGAAGACCTGAATGGCAAGAAGATCAATGCGCCCGGCCCCTCGGCCAATTGGGTCAAGGGCACCGGCGCGGTCGCCGTCGCCGGCACGCTGCAGACCTATTACAACGACATCCAGACCGGCGTAACCGAAGGCGCGCTCACCTTCACCACCGGCGCTTTCCCGGCCAAGCTGATCGAAGTGGCGCCGCATATCACCAAGGTGAATTACGGCGCGCAGTTCGCCGGCGCCCTGGTGATGAGCAAGCGCGTCTACGACAAGCTGCCGGCCGATGCCAGGAAGATCGTCAACGAGGTCGGCGCCGAGTATGACGCGAAATTCGCCGCCCTGCTCACCGCCACCACCGTCACGCTGATGCAGAAGATGGTGGAAGGCGGCGCCAAGGTGCGCGACCTGTCGCCCGCCGAGCGCAAGCAGTGGGCGATGGCCCTGCCGAACGTTGCGCTGCCCTGGGCCAAGGATCTCGATGCCAAGGGCCTGCCCGGCACCGTGGTGCTGAACGAGTTCGTGGCGCAGATGAAGGCGGCGAATGTCAGCTTCCCGCGCGACTGGTCGAAAGAGTAAGTCCAGGCCTGTTTCGCCAGTTCATCATTGGGTGGTACCGCGATGTTTTCCCGACTGCTTGGCGCGATGAACGCGCTCGGCACCGTGTGGATTTTCCTCCTCATGGTGCTGATCAACGCCGACATCCTGGGGCGCGAGTTGTTCAGCGCCCCGGTGCGCGGCACCACCGAACTGCTGTCGCTGTCGATTGTCGGCATCGTGTTCCTGCAGCTTGGCCATACCCTGATGGTCGGCCGCATGACGCGATCCGACATGGTGATCGAGAACCTGCTGACACTGCGGCCACGGATCGGCCGTGGACTGCAGGGCCTGTTCAACCTGCTCGGCGTGCTGTTCCTCGCCGTCATCTTCTGGGGCAGCATCGCGCCCTTCAAGGAGGCCATCGAGATCGGTGAATATGTCGGCGCCGCCGGCGACTTCACCGCACCGACCTGGCCGATCCGCCTGCTGATCCTGATCGGCTCTGCCGCCACCGGCCTGCAGTATCTGGTCATGGCCTGGCAGGATTTCCGTTTCGTCGCCACAGGTGACAAATGACCGGCCTTGAAATCGGCTTCCTTACCCTGGCCGGCATGATGCTGCTGGTCTGGTGCGGCCTGCATGTCGCGGTCGCGCTCGGCCTCACCTCTTTTGTCGGAGTCTGGCTGCTGAAGGGCGACCTCGGCGTCGCCACCAGCATGCTGGCCCAGGGCGCCTCGGATTCGATCGCCAGCCATATCTTTGGCGTGGTGCCGCTGTTCGTGCTGATGGGCTTCCTGGTCTCCATCGCCGATATCGGCAAGGATGCCTTCGAGGTCGCCAACCAGGGCCTGCGCCGCCTGCGCGGCGGCCTGGGCATCGCCACCGTGGCAGCCAATGCCGTGTTTGCCGCCATCACCGGCATCAGCATCGCCTCCGCCGCCGTCTTCACCCGCGTCGCCGTGCCGGAAATGCTGCGCTACGGCTACACGCCGGCCTTTGCCACCGGCGTGGTGGCCGGCTCATCCGTGCTCGGCATGCTGATCCCGCCCAGCCTGCTGATGATCCTCTACGGCTTCCTGGCCGAGGTCTCGGTCGGTGCCATGTTCATGGCCGGCGTGGTGCCCGGCTTGCTGCTCGCCGGCACCTATTCCATCGGCATCATGGTGATGGCGAGACTGTGGCCCTCCTATGTCGGCGCCCCGCCCGAGGGCGATGCCGCCGGCGTCACCCTGATGGGCGGCGGCGAGATGAGTGCCAAGCTGCTGCCCATCGTGCTGCTGATCGCCGTGGTGCTGGGCGGCATCTATGCCGGCTTCTTCACCGCCACCGATGCCGGCGCGGTCGGCGCCGCCGGCGCGCTGGCGATTGCGCTGTGGAAGCGCAAGCTGGATGGCAAGAAATTCTGGCAGGTGCTGGTCGAAACCGGCCATGTCACCGTGTCGGTCTCTTTCCTCATCATCGGCGCCAGCCTCTACACCCGCATGCTGGCACTCAGCGGCGTGCCGCAATTCCTGGTCGGCGAGATCAGCGCCGCGGGCTTCAGCCCCTTCGCCTTCCTCGCCATCTATATCCTGCTGATCGTCATCCTCGGCTGTTTCATCGACTCCAGCTCGATCCTGCTGATCGTGCTGCCGCTGATGCTGCCGATTGCCACCGGCTTCGACATGAACCTGATCTGGTTCGGCATCGTCACTATCGTCGCGGTGGAGATCGGACTGCTGACCCCGCCCTTTGGACTCAGCGTCTTTGTCATAAAAAGCACGCTGAACGATTCCGCCATCACGCTGCGCACCATCTTCATGGGGGCCATGCCCTTTGCCCTCATCATGCTGCTGACGCTGATCCTGCTGGTGCTCTTCCCCAAACTCACGCTGGCGCTATTATAGAATGACTAATCCGCTCAAAGGATTCCGCCTCACCCGCGACGACCTGAACTTCGTCGGCACCGACCTGCAGCGGCCGGAATGCATCCTGGCCGAACCCGACGGCACACTGTGGTCGGCCGATGCGCGCGGCGGTGTCATGCGGATTGCGCCCGATGGCAGCCAGCGCCTGATCGCCCAGCAGGCCGACAGCCATTTCGCCGGCACCACCGATCTCGCGCGCCGCTTCACCGAGGGCACGCTGCCCAACGGCCTCGCTTTCGCCGGCAACGGCGACATCCTGATTTCCAATTTCGGCACCGACCGGCTTGAGATCATGGACCGCGAAGGCCACAGCCGGGTGCTGTATGACAGCATCGACGGTCAGCCGATCGGCAAGGTGAATTTCGTGCTGCGCGATTCCAGGAACCGCATCTGGCTCACCGTCTCGACCCGCATCAAGAACTGGATGGAGGCGATCCGGCCTGGTCTGGCCGACGGCTATATCGCGCTGGCCGATGAAAACGGCCTGCGGATCGTCGCCGATGGCCTGCATTTCACCAACGAGGTGCGGCTTGATGCGAAGGAAGAGTATCTCTATGCGGTGGAGACTTGCGGCCGCCGCATCACCCGCTTCCGCGTCGGAGATGACGGCAGCCTGTCCGGCCGCGAGATTTTCGGCCCCAGCGATTTCGGCCCGGCCGGCTTCCCCGATGGCTGTGCCTTCGATTCTTACGGCAATCTCTGGGTCACCCTGGTGATGGCCGAAAAGCTGATCGCGCTGACACCGGACGGCGAGCTGCTCACCCTGTTCGACGACGGCAAGCCCGACAAGATCGCTGCGCTGGAAGCCGGCTATCAGGCCGGCAGGCCGACGCCGGAGCAGATGATGGCGACCCGCAGCGCGGTCGCGCCCTGGATCGCCAGTGTCACTTTCGGCGGACCCGATCTGCGCAATGCCTATATCGGCACGCTGTTCGGCACCAATATTCCCTGGTTCCGCAGCCCGGTCCCCGGCCTTCCCATGGTCCATTGGAGCGAACGATGAAAGCCCCCCGCCGTATCGTCACCGGCCACAATGCCGCCGGCCAGTCCGTCGTTGCCATCGACACGGTGATGACGCCGACCATCGAGAAGCCGGAGCTTGGCATCGCTTTCTTCGAGGTCTGGAACACGGCCGGCTGCCCGGCGACGGTAGATAACGGCGCCGACCCGACCGCTGCCCGCGGCCTGCAGATCGAACCGCCCGAACAGGGCAGCATCATCCGCTTCGTCGATTTCGGCCCGAAACAGGCTGTCGCCGCCGGTGCGCCGGCGATGACCAGGGAAATGGCACAGGCTGCCTTCGCCCTGGTCGGCTCGGCGCATGCCTCGACCTGGAAGCCGGGTTCGCCGCATCCGATGATGCATCGTACCGAATCGATCGATTATGGCATCGTCGTGCATGGCGAGATCGTGCTGGTGCTGGATGACGGTTCGCGCACCCATCTGAAGACCGGCGACGTGGTGGTGCAGCGCGGCACCGACCATGCCTGGGAAAATCCTTCGGAAACCAGTCCCGCCCGCATGGCCTTCATCCTGCTGGATGGTGCATTTTCCCCCGATGTGCGTAAGCTGATCGAAAAGGCTTAAGTTCTTCCGGGAGAGACCATGACCGAGACTGCCGCGCCCGCCCTGCTGTGGACCCCGTCGGCCGAGCGTATCCGGCGCAGCCAGCTGCGCCGCTACATGGACTGGCTGGCGCGTGAGCGCGGCCTTGTCTTTGCCGATTACGATGCGCTGTGGCAGTGGTCGGTCACGGATGTCGAGGCTTTCTGGGCCTCGCTGTGGGATTATTTCCAGATCAGGGCCCACAAGCCCTACAGCCGTGTGCTGGGCAGGCGCACCATGCCCGGCGCCGAATGGTTCACCGGCGCGGAACTGAATTTCGCCGAGGAAGTCTTCCGTCATGAGACGGACCAGAAGCCGGCGATCCTCTATTCGTCAGAAACGCAGCCGCTGAAGGAAATGTCCTGGCACGACCTGCGCGGCCAGGCCGGCGCCATGGCGGCGCATCTGCGCCGTATCGGCGTGAAACGCGGCGACCGCGTGGTGGCCTATGCGCCAAACACACCGGAAACCATCATCGCCTTCCTGGCCGTGATCAGCATCGGCGCGGTCTGGTCGGTCTGTTCGCCGGATATGGGCCTGAATGCGGTGCTCGACCGCTTCCGCCAGATCGAGCCGGTGGCGATCTTCGCCGTGCCGTCCAGCCATTATAACGGCAAGTTCATCGACAAGGGTGACGTGCTGGCTGCGCTGGTGGCTGAACTGCCGACCGTGAAAAACCTGGTGCTGATGCCGGGCGAGACGACCCATGCCCTGCCCGGCCGCGTTGCCCTCGCGCGCTGGGCCGAGATCGTCGCCGCGCCTGTCGACCTTCAGATCGAATCCGTGCCCTTCGACCATCCGCTCTGGGTGGTCTATTCCTCGGGCACCACCGGCCTGCCGAAACCGATCGTGCATGGCCATGGCGGTATCGTCGTCGTCATCATGGCGATGATGGCGCTGCACAACGACATCGCGGCCGACGACATCTTCCACTGGTATTCCAGCACTGGCTGGATCATGTGGAATGCGCAGGTGTCGGGCCTGCTGGTCGGCGCCACCATCGCCATCTACGACGGCAGCCCGAGCTGGCCGGACTGGAACCGGCTCTGGCAGTTCGTCGGCGAGGTGAAGGCCACCTTCTTCGGCGCCGGCGCCGCCTTCTACGCCAATTGCCAGAAGGCCGGCGTCGAACCGCGCAAGGTGGCCGATCTCTCCGGCCTGCGCACGGTCGGTTCCACCGGTTCGCCGCTGTCGGAAGACTCTTATGCCTGGATCTACGACCAGCTCGGCAAGGATATCTGGCTGACGCCGATTTCGGGCGGCACCGACTTCGCCGGCGCCTTCGTTGCCGGCTGCGTGCTGAAACCGGTCTATGCCGGCGAAATGCAGGTGCGTTGCCTCGGCGCCGACATCCAGGCCTTCGACGACAATGGCAGGCCGCTGCAAGACGAGGTCGGCGAACTGGTCTGCGTCGCACCGATCCCGTCGATGCCGCTGTTCCTGTGGAACGATCCTGACGGCAAGCGTTATCACGACAGCTATTTCGACATGTATCCCGGCATCTGGCGCCATGGCGACTGGATCCGCATCACGCCGCGCGGCGGCGCCATCATCTACGGCCGCTCCGATGCCACCATCAACCGCTATGGCCTGCGGCTGGGCACCAGCGAGATCTACCGCGCGGTGGAGGAACTGCCCGAAATGCTCGACAGCCTGGTGGTCGATCTCGAATATCTCGGCCGCGACAGCTACATGCCGCTCTTCGTCGTGCTGCGCCCGGGCCTGACGCTGGATGCCGCGCTGAAGGACCGCATCAACCAGGCCATCCGCAAGGCCGTCTCGGCGCGCTTCGTGCCGAACGACATCTTTCAGGTATCCGAGGTGCCGCGGACGCTGTCGGGCAAGAAGCTGGAAGTGCCGGTCAAGAAGATCCTGCTCGGCCAGGCGGCAGATAAAGTCTCCAATCCCGGCACCATGGCCAATCCGGGCAGTCTGGCCTGGTTCGTGGAATTCGCGAAGCAGCGCGCGGCGTGATCTTCACGGCGACGTGAGTCGTTCCTGTTTCCGCCCGCAAGGCACATCACGGCAAGCTGATCGACGCGACGCCATCCGGCGCGTCATCTGATCCGTATCTCCTGCACCGTCGCCGGCATTCATCGGCGATGGCCACCGGGAGAGATCAGCATGACATCGTCGACCAACCTCGTCGTACCCAATGACCGGCGCCAGTTCCTGCGCACCGCCGGCACCGCCACTCTGTCTGCCACTGCCGTGGCCCTGCTGATGGGCTGCGAAAGCATGGCGCGCGGCACCATGGCTAAGCCCGCCGAGGATGTGAAAATCCTCAACACCGCGCTCGGCCTGGAATATCAGGCCATCACCGCCTATCAGATCGGTGCCGAAAGCGGCCTGCTGCAGAAGCCGGCGCTGGATGCCGCCGTGCTGTTCCAGACCCATCATAAGGAACATGCCGCAGCCCTGGACGCCACGGTGCGCAAACTGGGCGGCACCCCGGTCGGCATGCCGATGAAGGCCGAAGTGGCCGGCAAGATCAATGCAGCGTCGCTGAAGACCGGCACCGACGTGCTGATGCTGGCCGCACGGCTGGAGAAGGGCGCCAGCGATACCTACCTGAGCGTGATACCGTCTTTTACCGATCCGCAACTGGCCAGGGTGGCCGGACGGATTGCCGCCGACGAGACCATGCACTGGACCGCGCTGCAGGCTGCCCTGCAGCAGGCGCTGCCGGGCAAGGCGCTGAGTTTCGGCGCGTAATGCGAACTGGGGGCCCGCCCGCTCAGCTGGGGCGGGCCGTCAGCCTTTGAGTTGCGCACGCCGCGCCAGCAGGATGCCGATCAGCACCACCGCGCCGCCGGCGATCTGCAGCGGCTGCAGTCCCTCGCCGAGCCAGAGCCAGCCGAAAAAGGCTGCCGCCACGGGCTGCACCAGCACCACCAGCGAGGAGAACGACGCCGGCAGATGGCCGAGCGCATAGGCGATCAGGCCCTGCCCCAGCGCATGGCTGATCCAGGCCAGGCCGAACAGGATCGCCCAGCCCTGCAGTGTCGCCGGCCACAGGCTCTCGCCCATCAGCCAGACCATGGGCAGCAGCGCCAGGCCGCTGACCAGGCTGGACCACAACATGATCTCCTGGGTGCCGTGACGGCCACGCAGTTTCGCCACCGCGATCATATAGGCGCCGTAAAAGATGGCGGTGGTGAAGGCGAGCAGGTCGCCGAAGACGTAATCGCCGCCAAGCCGGAAGCTGGCGCCGACCAGCATCAGCGCGCCGCAGAAGGCGACCAGCAAGGCCACCAGGAAAGAAGACGTGATCTTTTCGCGCAACACCAGCCAGGCACCGAGTGTGACGATCACCGGCGCGAAATTCGACAGCAGGGTGGCGTTGGCCACCGAGGTGTATTTGATCGACAGGTGCCAGAAGAACAGATCGCCGGCAAACAGCAGGCCCGGGATCAGCAGGACACCGAGTGGTGGAATCCCCCATGACGTCTCGCTGGCACGTGGCGCTGCATCGGCGGGCCGGAAGCGCCAGACCAGCCAGAGCGGCGGCACTGCCAGTATGGTGCGGTAGAAACCGGTCGCCGTCGGACCCACCTCCGAGAGACGGACAAAGATCGGCGAGAAGGCAATGGCCAGGGCTCCCAGCACAAGGGCCGCCAGCGCCAGACGCTGGGCGGCACGCTGCGAGGCGGTAACGGCAGAGGCAGACGACATGATGGGGGACTTTGCTTTTTTCGTAGGCAATCGGGTTCCGGGCTTAGACCTTGATCGCAGGAAACACAATGGCTGCGGTGCTGCACCCGGTGTTGTGCGCTGCGGCAAGGCAAAAGAGGGTTGATTTAGCGGTCACAGTCCGTATCGTCTGTGCTCCGCACAGGGAATGGCCGCCGGAACGGCGGACAACGAGGAGGAAACAAGAATGAAACGCCTTATGTTTGGCGCGGCCCAAGTCATTAGCGTGGCTCTGGCCGGCCTGGTATTCGCAGCTGTTGGCGCAACCGACGGTGCCCTGGCGCAAACCAAGAATCTCTCGATCGTGACCGGTGGTACCGGCGGTGTGTATTACCCGCTGGGCGGCGGTCTCGCCAATCTGCTGACCAAGCATGTGCCGGGCTGGCAGGCGACCGCCGAAGTCACCGGCGGCTCGGTCGACAATCTCAAGCTGCTCGGGGCCAAGCGCGCCGATATCGCCTTCAGCATGGCCGATGCCTCGCTGGATGCCTCGCGCGGCGAGGACAAGTTCAAGGGCAACGTGGTCAACCAGCGCACGCTGGCGGTGCTGTACCCCAACATCATGCATGTGGTGACCACCGAGGCCAGCGGCATCAAGACGATGGCCGACCTGAAGGGCAAGCGCGTCTCCACCGGTTCGCCGGGTTCGGCGACCGAGGTGATGGCTTTCCGCGTGCTGGAAGCCGCTGGCATCGACAAGGACAAGGATCTCCGCCGCGAGCGTCTCGGCGCCGCCGAATCGACCAATGCGGTGAAGGACAACAAGATCGACGCCTATTTCTGGGTCGGCGGTCTGCCCACATCGGCGGTCACCGATCTCGGCGCCACCCCCGGCGTCAAACTGAAGCTGGTCGACCATTCCGACGTGGTCGAGAAGATGAATGCGAAATACGGCCCGCTCTATGCCAAGGGCACCATTCCGGCCAGCATGTATCCGGGCCAGGCCACGCCGAACGCAATCTCCAGCGTCTGGAACATCCTCGTCGTGTCCGACGCCATGCCTGACGATGTGGCCTACAACATCGTCAAGACCATCTTCGAGAAGCGCGATGAATGGGCCACGGTGCATGCCGAGGCGAAGAACGTGAAACTGGAGAACCAGCTGCGCGCCAACACGCCGGTGCCGTTCCATCCGGGTGCGATCAAGTATATGGCGGAAAAGGGCGTCAAGATCGATCCGAAGTGATCCTGCCGCTGTTTATATAGATTTTACCAGACGAAGAGCCCCGCCCCGGCATTGGCCGCGGCGGGGCTCGCTGTTAAAAGACACTCCATAACAGGGGCGCAGCGCCAACAGGCGGCGCGAGGGGAGTAACGGATGACCGAGGAAACGACCAAGGGCGTCACCGAGGCGATGATTGCGCCGGGTGCGCTGGACAAGGAAACCCAGCGCAAGGTCGAGGAATATATCGAGCAGGAAGAAGGCGCCGCCAATCGCCTGTCCGGCTGGTCCGGCCATCTGATCACCGCACTGGCAGTGTTCATGACGCTGTTCCACCTCTATGCCGCCTACGACATCGTGCCGACGCAGCAGCTGCGGCCGATCCATGTCGGTTTCGTCATGCTGCTGATCTTCCTGCTCTACCCGGTGGCCCTGCGCTTCCGCGACCGTATCCGCTGGTGGGATGTGATCACCGCGCTGATCGGCATCGCCACCATGGCCTATCTGGTCATGGGCGGTGACGACCTGACCGACCGCGCCAGCCTGCCGAACCAGACCGACGTGCTGGTCGGCACCGTCTTCGTCGTGCTGATCCTCGAAGCCACGCGCCGTACCACCGGCCCGATCATGCCCGTCGTCGGCCTCATCTTCATCGCCTATGCGATGCTGGGGCCCTATCTGCCGGCGCCGTGGACCCATCGCGGCTACGATGCCGAACGCCTGATCGGCCATCTCTACATGACGCTGGAAGGCATCTTCGGCTCGGCCGTCGACGTGTCCTCCAGCCTGATCATCCTGTTCACCATCTTCGGCGCCATCCTGCAGTTTTCCGGCGCCGGAAAATTCTTCATCGACTTTTCCTTCTCGGCGCTCGGCGGCAAGAGCACCAGCGCCGGCCGCGCCATCGTGCTGTCGTCCTTCCTGCTCGGCGGGCCCTCGGGCTCCGGCGTCGCCACCACGGTGACCATCGGCTCGGTCGCCTGGCCGATGCTGAAGAAATCCGGCTACATCGCCTCCGCTGCCGGCGGCCTGCTGGCGGCTGGCGGTCTCGGTGCCATCATCTCGCCGCCGGTGCTGGGCGCCGCGGCCTTCCTGATCGCCGAATTCCTCAAGATTTCCTATCTCGACGTCATCCGCATGGCGGCGATTCCCACCGTGCTCTACTACTTCTGCCTGCTGGCGATGGTCGAGTTCGACGCGGGTAAATACAAGATCTCGAATGTCGATACTGGTCCGCGCGACAGCCTGTGGGATCTGACCAAGCACTACGGCTATCATTTCAGTTCGCTGTTCTCGATCGTCATCCTGATGTTGATGGGCTTCTCGCCGGTGCTGTCGGTGTTCTGGGCCACCGTCGCCGCCATCGCGGTCAGCTATTTCCGCCGCGACACCGCGCTGACGCCGAAAAAACTGGTCAACGCGCTGGCCGCCGGTTCGATCGGCGTGCTGGGCACCGCCGCCACCTGCGCTTCGGCCGGCATTATCGTCGGCGTCGTCACGCTGACCGGGCTGGGGCTCAAGTTCAGCGCCATCGCCATCGCCTATGCCGGCGGCAGCCTGGTGCTGACCGCCGTCTATACCGCGCTGATCGTGTGGATCGTCGGCCTCGCCGTGCCGGTGACGGCATCTTACATCATCTGCGCGGTGATCGCCGCACCCGCCCTGATCAAGCTGGGCGTGCCGGACTATGCCGCGCATATGTTCATCTTCTATTACGCCGTGCTGTCGGAAGTCTCGCCGCCGACCGCGCTGTCGCCGTTTGCCGCCGCCGCCATCACCGGCGCCGATCCCTACCGCACCACGCTGCAGTCATGGAAATACACCATGCCGGCCTTCCTGGTGCCCTTCGTCTTCGTGCTCGATCCCAACGGCGTCGGCCTGCTGCTGACCGTACCGAAGGGTGGCGACTGGACGAATATCGCCTGGGTCGCGGTGACCACTGCCGCCGGCATCTGGGCCTATGCCGGCGCCACGCAAGGCTGGCTGTTCGGCCGCACCGGCATGGTCGTGCGGATCGGCCTGATCGTCGCCGGCACGCTGCTGCTGTTCCCATCCCTGCTCGATGCGGTGTCGACCACGCTGGGCAGCGAGCATATCGCCATCATGAAACTGGTCGGCATGGCCCTGACCGCGGCGCTGGCGGTGACCCAGCGGGTGCGGACAGCGGTCGTGAACCGCACCGCCTGACGCTGGCTAGACGACAGCCGTGGCGGTGCGCATCGCCCGCCGCTGCGCGGCAACTGTCAGGTTGCCGAGCAGCGGCAGCGCATAGACCGCGGTGATCGTGCACCAGTAGAACGCCTCGCGATTGCTGAGCGTTTCATTGGCGAGCACCAGCACCGGCGTGGCCAGCAGCAGGAAGGCCAGCAGCGTTTCCCAGCCGTATCTTCCCTGCGGGTTTTCGCCATCCTGCGGCGTGGCGAAAGTCGTGCCCAGCGCGATGCGGCCCAGCCCGGCGCTTTCCGGCCCGCCGTGGCCATTGCGCCCGAACAGACCGGCGATCAGCCGCAGCAGCAGCAGACCGGCCACCGGCAGCAGGAAATAGTCGATCGGGAAATCGCGATAGCGCCCGGCCGCCACCAGCATCACCGCATGATAAGCGACCCACAGCGCCAGCAGACCGTAGATCGCTTCTGCCAGCCGCGGATGCCGAAATGGCACGTTGCCGAGCACGCGAAGCAGGCTGTCGAACGCGGTACCGAGTGAACGCAGCGGCTGCGCAACGGCCCGGCCGCCCAGCACAGCCAGCAGGCGGCGGAACAGCAACAGCGCGAAAGCCACCTGCAGGGCGATCGCCGTGCCGCCCTCAAGATTGTGGAATATCGAGTAATTGTATTCCAGGCTGCGTTCGATGGCCGCCGCGAGCAGTGCAGCCAGCGCCTGCGCGAAGAAGATCGCCGCCGCCATGCCGGCCGGCGCCAGCATCGCCACGGCCTGGGCATGCAGCACCAGCAGAATCAGCGCCAGCAATATGCCAAGGCCGGCAAAAAGCGGCCATTCCGGCAGATTGGAAACCATGCCGCCGACTTCGAATTTCGGTTGCCGCAGTTCGTCCAGCACGCCCCAGGCGCCGCCGACCGTGCCTTCCAGTTTCACTTTCCACGGCTGGTCGAAAGCCTCGACCAGGTTGTAGGAAAGCCCTTCTTTCTTCGCCAGCTGCATGAAATCGGCGATGAAGCCGGCAGCTTCGGTGCGCGAGGGCACCGCGTCGCGGCGCGACCGGCCTTCGGATGGCCAGCCGACCTCGCCGATCGTGATCGGCTTACCCGGCAGTTTGGCCCGCACGGTTTTGTACACATCCAGGATATGCGGCATCGAATGGCCGGCCGCGATCGGCAGGTCCTCCCAATAGGGCAGGAAATGCACGGTGACGAAATCGACCTCGTCGAGCAGCTGCGGGAAGCGCAGCCAGAATTCCCACACATCGGCATAGGTGACCGGCTGTTTCACCGCCGCCTTCACCTGGCGGATATAGGCAATCACCTGGTCGACCGTCAGGTCCTTGCGCAGCAGCACCTCGTTGCCGACCACCAGCGACTTGATCGCATCGGGGTATTTGTTGGCCAGCGCGATGGCGGCCGCCACTTCCTTGTCGTTGATGTCTTTTTCCGGCCCGAGCCAGACGCCCTGCATCACATTGAGGCCGAGCTTCTGCGCTTCCGGCGGCACGATCTCCAGGCCTTCGCGCGCGGTATAGGTGCGGATGCCGCGCGTGATGCCCTTCAGGCTCTGCAGGTCTTCGGTCACCTGTTCGGCCGTCGGATAGGTCTTGGTCAGCGGGCTCTGGCCGCGCCGGAAGGGCGCGAAGGACATGCTTTCCACCACATGCTCCTGCGCGGCATAGGACGCATGGCCGACCTGGACCGGCCGGTTCGGCCACCACCAGGCGACGACATTGGCGAGAGCGGCAAGCAGAACCAGCAGCAGCAGCCACACGAAGCGCGTGGCCGGCCGGGATGTCGGCGCAGTCATGATACGGAACCTGCTCTTGAGTTACTGCGCCGGGCTGCCCTGCGAGGCAGCATCGGTCGGGGTGGCAGCCGGGGCCGGAATCGCCGCGGTCTTGCTCGGCGATTTCGGCGTCGTGCTGATGAAAGCCAGGATCAGCGAGGCCCAGTAAGGCATCGACTGCGCCCACATCACGATCGCCCAGAGCCGCGCTTCAGGATCCTCGCCGCCCTGGAAATTCCACATGCCGATGCCGGCCAGCAGCAGCAGAACGGCGATCAGGGTTTCCTCCTGCGCCATGATGAAAGCCTGCACGACGGCGGCCTGGTCTTCATGCTTGGGCGTGCGGATGAACGGCAGCTTGGAGGTGAACAGGCCGAACAGCATGGCCTTGGCGATGGTGTAGGTCAGTGCCAGACCGGCCAGACCGGCGCCGAGCCGCTGGCGCAGCGTGCAGGGCACGCGGATTTTGTAGAGCCAGAGAAACTGCGCCAGCTTGGCGCCGAACACCGCCACCACCGGCAGCAGGAACAGCGCCAGCGGCAGTTCGAAATATTTCGGCAGGATCAGCACGCCAACCGTCCAGACCAGCGAGGCGATGGCGAAAATCAGGCCGAGCGCATCGGCGAACCACGGCAGCCAGCCGGTGACGAAATGATAGCGCTGCATCGGGTCGAGTTTGCGCTCGTCGCCCGGCAGCATGTCGCGCCAGTGCCGTTTGATGATCTGCACGGCGCCATAGGCCCAGCGGAAGCGCTGGCTCTTGTAGCCCGAGAAGCTGTCGGGCGTCAGGCCGTAGCCGTAACGCTTGTCGGTGTAGACCGAGTGCCAGCCGCCGGCGAGCAGCCGCAGGCCCATCTCGGCATCCTCGCAGATGCACCATTCGGCCCAGGGGCCGACATGCTCGATGGCGGCCTTGCGCACCAGGGTCATGGTGCCGTGCTGGATGATGGCGTCGCGTTCATTGCGCTGGACCATGCCGATCTGGAAGAAGCCGGCGTATTCCCAGTTGATGAATTCCTTGAAGCGGTCGTTTTTCCAGTCGTAATGGTCTTGCGGCGCCTGCACGAAGCCGATATCGGCGCGGTCGAAATACGGCACCAGCGACTTGAGCCAGTCGGGCTCGACCAGGTAATCGGCATCGATCACGCCGACGATCTCGGTATCCCTGGCCATGTTGCGCAGCGCGAAATTCAGCGCGCCGGCCTTGAAACCTTTCAGCGGCGAGACATGGAAGAACCGGAATTTGTCCGGCCCGAGCTGCTGGCAGTAGTCCTGCACCGGCCGCCAGACCTTCTCGTCCTTGGTGTTGTTGTCGATCAGCATCACTTCGAAATTCGGATAGTCCAGCCTGGCCAGCGCATCCAGCGTGCGCTTCAGCATTTCCGGCGGCTCGTTATAGGCCGGGATATGGATCGACACCTTCGGCCAGGCGCGTTCGATATCGGTGCGGAAGGGCAGGAAATGCCGCTGCCGCCGGCTCGCCCAGATCACCTCGGAAAGTTCGAGGCCTTCGGCCAGCACCACCATGAACAGCAGCAGCAGGAGCGGCAGCAGCATCGCCCACATCAGCGCGATGCCCGGGCTCATATACGTGCGCAAACCGGAATCGACCACCATCACCAGCGCGCTGGTGATGATCTGGATCAGCGCGATGAAGAAGGCACGACCGGAGAAGCGCAGATCGGCCCAGCGCGCCAGAAACCAGGCCATCAGCGGCAGCGCCAGCAGGATCGAGGCGGCCGCCAGCTGCGGCCAGTGCGGCCGGTCGCTGACCGGGCCCACCATCGGGAATTTCGGCGTGCGGTCGGCATTGAACACGCCCCAGTAGGCGCCGACCGAGCCTTCGATATTGCGCTTCCACGGCTGGTCGAAGGCTTCCTGGATGAAATAGTCGAGACCGCGCTGGTTGGCGATATTGAGGAAGGCACGCAGGAAGGCGGCCTGGCTGCTCGGGCTGGGCACTGCATCGCGGCGGATGCGGCCTTCCGACGGCCAGCCGATTTCAGTGATCACCACCTTCTTGGTCGGAAAGGCATCCTTGACCTGCTGGTAGCGGCTGAGCGCGTATTCCACGGCCTTGTCCGGCGCCTGGCCTTCCCAGTAGGGCAGCAGATGGATGGCGATGAAATCGACCTCGCGGCCGAGCTGCGGATAGCGCAGCCAGATATCCCAGGTCTCCGGCGTCGAGACTTCGATATGCCTGCCGCGATTGGCCAGGCCGGTACGCACGCGGCGGATATACTCGACCAGGTCCTGGATCGGCATGTCGGCGCGCAGCAGCGTTTCGTTGCCGACCAGCACGCGACGGATGTTGTCCTGCGTCGCGGCGACTTCGATCAGATTCTTGATTTCGTCTTCGTTGCGCTCCAGCCGGCCGTCGAGCCAGCTGCCCTGCATCACCTCAAGGCCGTAGCGGCCGGCGATCTTGGCGATTTCGCCCTGGCCATCCAGCGTCGAATAGGTGCGCACCTGCCGTACCTGCCCGGCGAGGATTTGCATATCCTGCTCGATTTCGGTTTCGGAGGGATACTTGTTGTTGCGCGGGTCCTGATCGCCGCGGAACGGCGAGTAGTCGATGCCCGCAATCACTTCGCCCCACGGGCGCGGTTCGATCGGACGGTTCATATAGGCCCAGCCGGCCAGATTGAGGACGCCGACAATGAGCAGGACGAACAGTCCCGAATAGCGCATGGCAAGAGACTTGGACACTTTGGCCCCGGGGCAGAGATTGCGACGCAGCGCCGGTTACCCCGTACCGGCCCAAACCGCCTGTACCGGTTCCCGGCTGGCAGTCTGAATAGGCAGGCAATATGGCGGCTTTACGGCAGACGGCGGACTATACGGTGGGGCAAAAAAAGAGTCGAGGGGACGGCGGTTTATACGAATTGTTTGCCGCCGCGCTGCGGTGTCGGCCCGGCTAGCCCTCGGCCAGATGCTCGAGCGGCAGGGCACCATCGGTCTTGATCGGCCGGATCACGAAATTCGAGCGGATATCCTTCACCATCGGCAGCGACAACAAGCGCTGGGTCAGCAATTCCTCGTAGGCCGCAAGATCGGGTACCACCACCTCGGCGAAGAAATCCGCCTCGCCCGATACCATATGCGCCGAGACGACCTCCGGAATCGCTTCCAGCATGCGCTGGTGGCTGGCGGCATTCTCGGCCGAATGCTTCTCCACCTTGATGTCGACATAGACGGTGAGGCCGAGGCCGACCTTGCGACGGTCCAGCACGGCGCGATAGCTGCGGATATAGCCCTCATCCTCCAGCCGCTTGACCCGGCGCAGGCAGGGCGATGGCGACAGGCCGACCTGTTCGGCCAGGTCGACATTGCTCAGCCGCCCGTCCCGCTGCAGGGCGGCAAGGATTTTGCGGTCGAAGGCGTCGAGGTTCTGATTTGGCACTTTATGCCTCAAATGCTGACAATTATTGTCATATATTGCTGAAATAATCCCATAACAAGCAGAATTAGCAAGGACATGCCGGCATGTTCCCGGCCATCCTGCGCTTGACACCCCGGAGTCCCGCTGATGTCCGCCGACACAAGTCTTGCCACCCCTGCCCCCGTGGTCGCAGCCGAACCGAGCCGCCTGCTGGGCGCCGCCGCCGCACTGGCCACCATCCTGCTCTGGGCCATCGGCCTGGTCATCACCCGCTTCGGCGCCACCGCCGGATCGCTGTCGCTGTGGGATGTGGTGTTCCTGCGCATGGCCTTGCCCGCCTTCCTGCTGGTGCCGCTGCTGTTCCGATTGCCGGCTGCGCCAGCCGGCCGGAGCCGCGGCCGTCATGGCCTGCTGCTCGTCATCATCATGGCCGGCGCCGGCCTGCCTTTCATGCTGACCGGCAGCGGTGGGCTGTTCTTCGCGCCCGCCGCCCATGCCGGCGCCCTGATGCCCGGCAGCATGCCGCTGTTTGCCGCACTCCTCGCCGTGCTGTTCCTTGGCGAGCGTTTCACTGCCCAGCGCGGCATCGGCACGGTGTTGATGCTGCTGGGTGCCATCGCGGTCGGCGGCTGGCAGGTCATTGGTGGTGATGGAAACACCTGGCGCGGCGACCTGATGTTCATTTGCGCCGGCGCGATGTGGTCCTGCTACACGGTGGCACTGAAGAAAAGCGGCATCGGCGCCTGGCAGGCGGCTGCCATCGTCTATGTCAGCGCCTTCGTGCTCTACACGCCGGTCTACCTGTTCTGGCTCGACAGCCGGCTGCTGACCGCGCCGATTTTCCATATCGGCATCCAGGTCGTGCAGTCCGTCGCCTCCGGGCTGCTCAGCATGGCTTTCTACGGCTACGCCGTGCGCCGGCTCGGCGCCGCGCCCGCCGCCGCCTTTGCCGCGCTGACGCCCGCCCTCACCGCCCTGCTCGCCGTACCGCTGCTGGGCGAATGGCCCGAACCGGCGACCTGGGGCGGAATCGTTGCCGTCAGCCTCGGCGTTGCGCTGGCCAACGGGGCGTTTAACCGCTACACTGTATCTAACCGATAAGGAGGTTAGGTATGTTCGATCACCTGTCCCTCGGCGTGCGCGACATCGCCCGCTCCAGCGCCTTTTACGACGCCGCCCTGAAGCCGCTCGGCTATACCCGGCTGTATGAAGGCGACTACGGCATTGCCTACGGCGCCAAACAGCCGCAATTCTGGATCGACCGCACCGACAGCCCGGTGCCGGCCGATCCGAAATCCTGCTTCCATATCTGCTTCAGGGCGGACAGCCGCGCGGCGGTCGATGCCTTCCATGCTTTCGCGCTCCGGCATGGCGGCACCGACAACGGTCCACCCGGCCTGCGCCCGCAATACACGCCGACCTACTATGCCGGCTTCATCATCGACCCCGACGGCTACCGCATCGAAGCCGTGTGCTATTCGCCTGACTGAACGGCCTGCCTGAGTAGTAGAATGAATCGCATGCTCGACCATATCGACAAGGTCTTCGCCCCCGCCCCCTCGCCGCGCAGCGATGTCGAGATCTACCAGATGTGGGAGATCTTCAAGGCGGTGAATGCGCGGGTGAAGGCCGGCGGCAAGGTGGTCAGCCTGCTGGCCGGCGAACCGACCCTGCCACCGCCGCAGGCCGCCATCGCCGCGGCGCAGGCGGCGCTCTCCGGCGGCAAGCCGCTCGGCTATACCGAGGCGCTCGGCATCCCGGCCCTGCGCGACGGCATCGCACAGCTCTATCGCCGCCGCCATGGCCTCGACATCCCGGCGAAGCGCGTCGCCGTCACGGTCGGCACCTCGGCCGGCCTGATGCTGGCCTTCCTCGCCGCCTTTTCGGCCGGCGATACGGTCGCGGTGGTGGAGCCGAGCTACCCGGCCTATCGCGGCACGCTGAAGGCCATCGACCTGGTCCCGTATCGACTGGCCACCGACGCCTCGACCGGATACCGCGTCACGGCGGCGATGATCGAGGCCCTGCCGGCCCATGTGAAGGGCGTGGTGATCGCCAGCCCGGCCAACCCGACCGGCACCATGCTGTCGGCCGCCGAACTGCGCGCGATCTACGACCTGTGCCAGCGCCGCGGCCTGTGGCTGATCGTCGATGAACTCTATCACGGCGTCACCTACGACCAGCCGGCCGAGACGGTGCTCTCCGCCGGCCCCGAGGCCATCGTGATCAACGGTTTTTCGAAATACTGGGGCATGACCGGCTGGCGGCTCGGCTGGCTGGTGCTGCCCGAACGGCTGGTGCCGCGCATCGAGGCGCTGCATGGCAGCCTGCAGATTTCCGCACCCACGCTGTCGCAGCTCGCCGGTATCGCCGCGCTGGATTCCGATGCCGAACTGGTCCCGCGCGTGGCCGGCTACAAACGC
This sequence comes from Ferrovibrio sp., assembly GCF_025869515.1. Classification (GTDB taxonomy): domain Bacteria; phylum Pseudomonadota; class Alphaproteobacteria; order Ferrovibrionales; family Ferrovibrionaceae; genus Ferrovibrio. The sequence continues at coordinate 23,172 of NZ_JAOZVR010000122.1, read as the reverse complement.
AACCGCGATGCCTTGCTGGCGATGCTGCCGCGCTGCGGTATCACGCGTTTCGCGCCGCCCGACGGCGCCTTCTATCTCTATGCCGATATCGGCGATTTCAGCGACGATTCGGTGGCTTTCTGCAAGCGCATGCTCGACGAGACCGGCGTGGTGGCGGCGCCCGGCGTCGATTTCGACACCGCCGAGGGCCGGCATTACATCCGCTTCTCCTTCTGCATGGATGCCGCCATCATCGACGAGGCCATCGCGCGGCTGGAGCCGTGGTTCAGGAGTCTGAATTTCCGGGCATGAACTTCAGAACAGCGGCCGGTTGAAATACATGTCATAGGCCGCAAGGCCGCGCTGGCGCATGCATTGCGAGACGCCGAGAGTGTAGTCGCGATAGTCGTAGATCGGCTCGGCGTAAGACCGGCAGACTTCGCGCGTGCGCTCGCTGCAGCGCTTGTCGCGCTTGCCACAGGAAACACGCTCGGTGCGGCATTCGCTGCGCCAGGTTTCGCCGACTTGGCGGATCAGCGGCCGCGCCTGGTACTGGCAGCTTTCGTATTCGTCATAGGCGGCGTAGCACTGTTCGCGCTCAGACAGCGCATTGCAGTGATAAGCCGCACAGCCGGGCAGCAGCGCGGCCAGTGCCAGCAGCGCAGCGATACATGGGAAACCTGTGGGGGAAAGCATGGTCGTCTCGGGCGAGACTTCCCTGCTTCAGCCGATCTTGCTGGGGCGACACGCCCGCCATGGGACGTGCCGGTTTTTATCGGAAGCTTGCCGACCGCAATGCTGTTGCCGACTGATGGCGGAATTGCGGCAGAGTAACGCCGGAATTCAGTCGATCTGCAGGATCTGCCATTTCAGATAGGCGCTTTCCGGCAGGTGCGGATGCACCGGGTGGTCCGGGCCGGCGCCGCCGCTGTAGAGAATCCGGCCCGAGCGGCCGGCCTGCGACAGCCCGATGGCGACTTCCCTGGCGAACGCCTCGCCCGGCAGCAGATGCGCGCAGCAGGCGACGAACCACAGCCCGCCCGGCCGCACCAGCGGCACGGCGAGCTTGGCCAGCTTGCGGTAGGCCTTGGCGCCGGGACCGAGATCCTTGCGGCTTTTGACGAAATTCGGCGGGTCGGTCACCACGATGCCGAAGCTGGCTTTCTCGCCCTGCAGCTGCTCCAGCGCCGGAAAAGCCTCCGCCTTCTCGAACTTCGCGATGCGCGAGAGGGCGTTGTCCTTCGCGGCCTGCACCGCCTGGCCGATGGCCAGCTCCGAACGGTCGATGCCGCGCACGCTTTTCGCCCCGGCCTTGGCCGCCGTGAGCGCGAAGCCGCCCGAGTTGCAGTAGACATCCAGCATGTCCTCGCCCTTCGCCATCCCGGCGATGAGCGCGCGCGCGCCGGCAAGATCGAAATACCAGCCGGTCTTCTGGCCCTCGAGCAGATCGAGGCTGACGCGGCAGCCGCCCTCCTCCACCGCGGCCGGCATGTCGTCCAGGCTGCCGGCCGCGAGGCGGATTTCGGGCTGCAGGCCTTCCAGCGCCCGCACCGGCGTGTCGTTGCGCAGCACCACGGCGCGCGGCTTCAGCACCGCGTCGAGCGACTCCAGCAGCTGCGGCAGCAGATGCTCGGCGCCGGCGGTATTGGCCTGGACACAGAGCACATCGCCGTAGCGGTCGATGATGAAACCCGGCATGCCGTCGGCTTCGGCATGCACCAGCCGGTAATAGGGTTGGGCGAAGCATCGCTCCCGCAATGCGAGCGCCGCGCGCAACCGGCCAGCGAGGAAGCCGGCGTCGACGGTAGCAGCCGCAGCCGTCCACAAACGTGCGGCGATCAGCGAATGCGCATTGAAACTGGCGATTCCCAGCGTTTCTCCCTGCGAATCGACGAGCCGCACAAGGCTGCCGGGTGCAACCGCCTTGGCTTCGGCATCGAGTGCAATCTCATTGGAATACACCCACGGATGCCCACCCCTAACACGGCGGTCTTCGCGCGCTTTCACGCGCAGAACGGGCAACGTATTGAAAGTCATGGACAAATCCTCAGGACCTCGGTATCAGCGCGGGACGGCCTTCGCGTCGCACAAAATAAAGAAAGCGAACCTTAGTCGATGTTCACCCTGCACGACCAGTTACGCCGCGACACTTTCGCCGTCTGCCGCATGAAGCTTTGCCTGGTCCAGCTGATGAACGACAGCCAGTATCCCTGGCTCATCCTGGTGCCGGCGGTGGAGAACATCACCGAGATCGTCGACCTCAACGAAAAGCAGCGCAAACTGCTGATCAACGAGATCGCCCAGGCCGAGCGCGTGCTGCAGCATGTCTTCACGCCGCACAAGCTGAATGCCGCGGCGCTCGGCAACGTGGTGCCGCAGCTGCATGTACATGTCATCGCCCGTTTCCGCGAGGACGGCGCCTGGCCCGGCCCGGTCTGGGGCAAGCTGCCGCCCAGGCCCTATGACGATGCGGCGATGCGCGCCACCGTGGCCAAACTGCAGAACGCCTTCATCACGCGCGTCTGAGTGGCTATACTGTCTGCATGCATAGCGACACTGTCGAAACGATCGGCCTGATCGCCGGGGCGCTCACCACCCTGGCCTATGTGCCGCAGGTGGTGAAGGTGTGGCGCAGCCGCTCTGCCCGCGACATTTCGCTCGGCATGTTCCTGCTGATGAATGCCGGCATCGCGCTGTGGCTGGTCTACGGCCTGCTGATCGGCTCGCCCGGGCTGATCGCGGCCAATCTCGTCACCCTGGGCCTGACCGCCGCCGTGCTGGTCGCCAAACTGAGATTCGACCGGCCCGGCAAAATCTCCGCCGCCGAAGCCGCCGGCTCGACTGGTCACTGAAGCCGGTCCGTCCTATAACGGACGGCATGCCCAGTCATGCAATGAACCGTCGTGACTTCCTCCTTGGCTCAGCCATGGCCGGTGCCGCCCTCGCCGCGGCGCCCTGGCGGGCGGGCGACGCCCGGGCAGATACGGTCCGGCCAAAGGACAGCGGCGGCTTTTTCCGCATCCTCACCGGTTCGGCGCATACCACGGCCTTTCCGGTCGGCGTGACGGTGGCCTCCGCCATTTCGAATCCGCCCGGAAGCCGCCCCTGCGAGAAGGGCGGCTCCTGCGGCGTCCCCGGCCTCATCGCGGTGGCGCTGACCAGCCAGGGCAGCGTCGCCAACCTCGCCGCCATCGGCAACGAAAGCATCGAATCGGGGTTTTCCCAGGCCGATCTGGTCTACAGCGCCTTCCATGGCGAAGGTGTCTATTTCCGCCGCGCCAAGCAGGCCAACCTGCGCGTGATGGCCAGCCTGTATCCCGAGACCATCCATCTGGTGGTCCGGCGCAACAGCGGCATCAAGGATATCCGCGAACTGGCCGGCAAACGCATCTCGCTCGACCGCACCGGCTCGGGCACGCGCTTCAATGCCGAGATCATCCTGGCGGCCTACGGCCTGCGGCTGAACCAGCTCCGCGTGCTGGAGGTCGATCCCGGCGAAGCCGCCGATCTGATGGCGAAGGACGAGCTCGATGCCTTCTTCCTGATTTCCGGCCAGCCGGCGCCGACCGTGGGCGACCTCACCGACCGCGAGATCGCCCGCGTGGTGCCGCTGTCGGGCCGCCAGATCGAGGGCGCGCTGCGCCGGCACCAGTTCTTCATCCGCGACATCATTCCGGCCAATACCTATCGCGATGTACCGGAGACCGAGACGCTCAGCATCGGCATGCAGTGGATCGGCCCGGAAAGCCTGGACCCCGATCTGGTCTATGAAGTGCTGCGCGCCTTGTGGCATCCGCGCAATCGCAAGCTGCTCGATGCCGGCCCGGCGATGGCGCAGCGCATCCGGCTCGGCACCGCGCTGCTCGGCGTCAGCGTGCCGCTGCATGCCGGCGCCGAACGCTACTATCGCGAGATGAAGCTGATCACGTGAAAAAGTTGTCGTTCTAAAAATACCGTCATGGCCGGGCTTGACCCGGCCATCCACGTCTTTCTTCCCGCTCTACTGATTGAGCGTCTCAAACAGATCCTTCCATTCCGGATTGGCATCCAGAATCAACCGCACCTTCCATGCCCGCGCCCAATGCTTCATCAGCGTCTCGCGCTGGATGGCATCGCGAATATCATCATGCCATTCGTGGTACACGAGCCGTTTAAGCCCATATCGCTTGGTAAAACCGGGTACGAGACTTTCCCTGTGTTCCCATGCGCGACGCAGCAGGTCGCTGGTCACACCAACATACAGCGTGCCATTGGGTCGGTTGGTCATGATGTAAATCCAGCCGCCTGCCATATGGAACTATTGCAGGCGTGGATGGCCGGGCCAAGCCCGGCCATGACGACAGGGGTAAGAGGCTAGTGGAGACTACGGATTTATGCTGCCGCCCTCAATTCTCCGGCAGCGGGGCTTCCCTGGCTGCCGCCGCGCACCACTCTTGCATCGCCGGCAGGGCATAGATCGCATTCACATAAGCTTCCGAGACCGGGTCCATGGCGACGCCGTAGCTGCGCAGCCGCGTCGCCACCGGGGCATACATCGCATCGGCGATGGTGAAGCCGCCGAACAGGAACTCGCCTTGCTTGCCGAAGCGTCCGCGGCAGTCCTGCCAGATCTGCTGCACGCGGGCGATATCCAGCCGCGCCTCGTCGCTCGGCGTCACGCCCTGCTGCGCGGCCGGGCTCAGCTTGTGGATGTCCATCGGCAGCTCGCGCCGCAGGGCGACGAAGCCGGCATGCATCTCGCTCATCACGCTGCGCGCCACAGCCCGCGCCCGGGCATCCGCGGGCAGCAGCCGGGCGTCCGGCCAGGTCTCGGCGATGTAGTCGCAGATCGCCAGGCTTTCCCAGATCGTCAGGTCGCCATGCTTGAGGCCGTTGACTTTCAGGACGGGCAGCTTGCCGGCCGGCGAATGCAGCAGGATCTCCGCCTTGGTCTCGGGCCGGCGCAGCACGATCAGCGCCTCGTCGAAGGGCTGGCCGGTCGCCTTCAGCGCCAGCCAGGGTCGCAGGCTCCAGCTTGAGTAATTCTTGTTGCCGATGACGAGAATAAGATCGCTCACGAGAGGCTCCTGCGCAGTGGCCCGTATGGCCCAAATCGGCCGCGCACCTTATAGACGAGGGACTGCCCGCCGCCCATATTAATATTGAACCGTCTCAATTCCGAGGATGCCCGTGCCTGTCACCCTGATTGCCAAATCCACCACCGCGATTCCGGTCGAGACACTGACCGCCAAGGCCTGGGAGTCGCGGCGGGCAAAGGAAAAAGGCCCCGTCGCCGGCCCGATAGCGAACTGGGCCGAAGCCCAGGGCTTCAAGGCCAGGGCGGGCCAGGTGCTGGTGCTGCCCGACAGCCGCACCGGCAAACCGGCGCGCGTGCTGGCCGGCATCGGCGAGGCGGCCGACCTGTGGTCCTGGGCCGCCATCGCCGGCGCACTGCCGGCCGGCGATTACAAACTCACGGATACGAAAGCCGGCGATGCCGCGGCGCTGGGCTGGGCGCTGAATGCCTATCGCTTCGACCGCTACAAGAAAATCGACAGGAAGACCGTGCGGCTGGTCTGGCCGGCCAAGGCGAATATGCAGCGCGTGACGGCCCTGCACGACGCCATCGTGCTGGCGCGCGACCTGATCAATACGCCGGCCGGCGATATGGGGCCGGCCGAACTGGCCGAGGCGGCACGCGGCGTGGCGCTGGTCGGCGGTGCCGAATTCAGCACCGTTATCGGCGACGAGCTGCTGGAACAGAATTATCCGATGATCCATGCCGTGGGCCGCGCCAGCGCGCGGCTGCCGCGCCTGATCGACCTGCGCTGGGGCAATCCGAAACACCCGAAGCTGACGCTGGTCGGCAAGGGCGTGTGTTTCGACAGCGGCGGCCTCGACCTCAAACCCTCGGCCGGCATGCTGCTGATGAAAAAGGACATGGGCGGCGCCGCCGTGATGCTCGGCCTCGCCACCGCCATCATGGCGATGAAGCTGCCGGTGCGGCTGCGCCTGCTGATCGCCGCAGTCGAGAACAGCGTGTCGGGCAATGCCTTCCGCCCCGGCGACGTGCTGACCAGCCGCAAGGGCCTGACGGTGGAGATCGGCAACACCGATGCCGAAGGTCGCCTGGTGCTGGGCGATGCGCTGGCCGAGGCCGATGCCGAAAAACCCGATTGGCTGATCGATGCCGCCACGCTGACCGGGGCTGCGCGCGTCGCCATCGGCCCCGACCTGCCGGCGCTCTACGCCACCGACGATGCGATGGCCCAAGCGCTGCTCGATGCCGGCCTTGCCGTGGCCGATCCGCTGTGGCGCATGCCGCTGCATGCCGGCTATCGCGAGTATATCGAGGGCAAGGTGGCCGATATCAGCAATTCGGGCGACACGCCGTTTGCCGGTTCGATCACCGCCGCGCTGTTCCTCAAGGAATTCGTTGCCAGGACGAAATCCTACGCGCATCTGGATATGTTTGCATGGAATCCGAAGGCGCGTCCGGGCCGCCCGCTCGGTGCCGAGGCCACCGGCCTGCGCGCGCTCTATGCGGCGATCGAAAAGCGGTATGGGAAGAAATAGCGTCACACGTTATCCGCCCATACATCGCCACCCTCGGGCTTGACCCAAGGGTGACGATCTTTGGGTATGACTGCGCTTGATACTTCGCCAGCGTCTCGAACAAAGCGCGGCAGCGGATTGCGGCGGGTTACTGGGCCGCCTGGGCCGGCGTGCGGTAATCGTAGCGGCCGATGACCACCTTGCCGTCAACGAACTTCACGTCATACGCAAACGGCGCCGTGAACGTGCGCCAGACCGGCATGTTGGCGCCGAAGCTGCCGGTAAGCTGGATCATGCCGTTGAGCTGCACGTGGATGCGGCCCGCAGTGGCATCCACCACGTTCTCGAGCGTTGCCTTGTCGAGGCGCACGTCGGTCACCGGCGTATAGGCCGGGATCAGGGTGCGGTACATATTGTACTCTTTCTTCACATGCGCCTTGAGCGCAGCCTCCACCTCGGGCCAGTTCTGACGCAGCGTGCCCTCCAGATCGCCGGTATCCACGAAGGCGGATCCCGGCTTCGACGGCAGAGGCGCAGATTTCAGGCTGGCGACAGCCACCGTATCTTTCTTCGAGTCCGGCGTCGCGGCCGGCGGCACCTTGGCCTCAGGGGCAGGAACCGGAGCCGCCCGCGTCTTCGCGGCATCACCAAGGGCCGCGATGCGCACACGTGCCAGCTTATCGAACGCCCCATTGGGATAGCTGTCGATATAGGCCTGGAAGTCGCGCGAATCCCGGCTGTCCTTCACGGTGTTCCAGAAGGCGATCTCGGCTGCACTGTCTCCGGGCGGCGCAACCGGCGCGGCCAGCGAGGCCACCTGCGTCGCCGGCGCCGCCCTGAACATGAAATTGCCCACCACCGATGAGCTTTCCCATGGCGTCTGCTTGCCCTGCGTGCGCGCGATCACGCCGCCGCGCGCCTGTTTGAACGCCTCTTCCATCGAGATGCCGGGGCTCCGGATCGCCCGCACCAATTCCGACGTGTAAATGCCGTTGGCCGCATCGCCGTCGCTGGCCACCGAGCCCGGCGCCGTGGCATAAGCGATCAGCGTGCCGGTCGGCGCCGAGATCGCCGCCAGGCCGTTGCTCACCGAGCGGAAGCTGCGCTGGAACGGATTGTTGCGGCAGGCATCGAGGATGACGATGTTGAACTGGTTCTTTGCCGTGGCCATGCGCGCCATCACATAGGCGACATCCACGCCCTCGACCTCGACCTCGTCCTCGCTCTCGATGCTGGCCTTGACCGGGATCAGGTAATTGCTGCCGCGCACCTGCATGCCATGGCCGGCGAAGTAAAACAGGCCGACCGTGCCGGCATTGAGCTTGCGGCCGAATTCGACCACGGCGCGCTGCATCGCGGTGCGGTCGGCATTCTCCAGGATGCGGACTTCGAAATCGAGTTCGCGCAGGGTGGTCGCCATCGTGCGCGCGTCGTTGATCGGATTCTTCAGCACGCCATCGCTGTAGGCGTTGTTGCCAATCACCAGCGCCAGGCGCTGCGATGTTGCCTGCGCTGCTGACGCAAACAGGACAAGCCCCGCAGCCACCAGGGCGGCAGTCATTGCGGTCCCGAACCGAAGCAGCGTCTGCACTGTCTTCCCCTTGTAGTCAGGCTTCCTCTTGTAGCCAGGCCGGGGCAATCATCCACCTGCCCCCTGATCGCTCGCGGATTTTACTACGGCTGCAGGGTTTCACAACTTCAGGATTGCTCTGCACCGGGATGATTGCCGATCGATGTTGGATTGCAGAGCATCATCGTTATTCCGGCAGCACCGGCCGGTTGCCCCGGGAATTACTGATGCAGCGCGCGGTTGTCAGGGGTGACCGGGATCATGCGGTATTTGCCCAGGGTCACCTTGCCGTCGGTGAATTTGATTTCGTAAGAGAACATCGACTTGAAGGCCCACCAGGTCGGCGCGCTGTTCACATAGCTGCCCGCGGCATACCGCTGCCCCTCGACCATGATATGGGCGGTGGTGGCGTCGACCACATTCGTCAACGTCGCCTTCTCGAAGCGGATATCCATGATCGGCGAGTTGGCGGGCAGAATCACGCGGTAGGTGGCGAAGTTGGCCTTGAAATGCTCGCGCAAGGCTGCCTCGACGGCCGGCCAGTCGCGCAGCAGCGCGGCGCTCAAATCATTCGCATCGGGCAGCCCGCTGCCCGTGGCCTGCGGTGCTTGCAGACTGGCCACCGCGGCTGAGCCGGCCTTGCCCTTGTCCGCATCGCCCAGCGTGCCGATGCGCAGGCGTGCCAGCCGCTCGAAGGCGCCGTGAGGATAGCTGTCGAGATAGGCCTGCAGGCTGCGCGGGTCCTGGCTGTCTTTCACGGTATTCCAGAAAGCGATCTCGGCCGCATTGTCGGTCGACGGTGCGCCGCCTGAGAGTGCGGAGACCTGGTCGCCCGGCTTGAAGGAAAAATGGCCCACCACCGACGAGCTTTCCCATGGCGTCTGCTTGCCCTGGGTGCGCGCGATCACGCCGCCGCGCGCCTGCTTGAAGGCTTCTTCCATGGAAATACCGGGGCGGCGCATGGCCTGCACCAGCTCGGATGTATAGATGCCGTTGCTGGCATCGCCGTCGCTGGCCACCGAGCCCGGCGCCGTGGCATAGGCGATCAGCGTGCCGGTCGGCGCCGAGATCGCCGCCAGGCCGTTGCTCACCGAACGGAAGCTGCGCTGGAACGGATTGTTGCGGCAGGCATCGAGGATCACGATGTTGAACTGGTTCTTCGCCGTGGCCATACGCGCCATCACATAGGCGACATCCACGCCATCGACCTCGACCTCGTCCTCGCTCTGGATGCTGGCTTTCACCGGGATCAGGTAGTTGCTGCCGCGTACCTGCATGCCATGGCCGGCGAAATAGAACAGGCCGACCGTGTTTTCATTGAGCTTGCGGCCGAATTCCACCACGGCGCGCTGCATCGAACTGCGGTCGGCATTCTCCAGCTTGCTCACTTCGAAACCGAGATCGCGCAGTGTGGCGGCCATGGCGCGCGCATCGTTGATCGGATTTTTCAGCACGCCGTCGCTGTAGGCATTGTTGCCGATCACCAGCGCCAAGCGCTGGCCCGATGCCGCGAATGCAACCGAAGCCGACAGAAAAAGCGCGGCAACCGCCACAATGGCGACCATCCCTGCCCCGAACCGAACGAATCTGCGCACGGCCTTGCCCCCGGAATAGATGCTTCCCGTCCTTTTGGACGTTACCTTCAATACTACAACTTCCGGCAAACCGCCTACAACCTATAAGACGCGCTCTGCCGCGACCGATTCCGGGAAACCCGCCATTTCCATGGTCACAACCCGGTCGCTTCTGATCTTAATTTTTCTGCTCGGGAGCCGCAGGACGCAAAGCTCATCTTCGACCAGCAGCGCCGAGGCGGTCGAACCGGCGCACCGGCAGCATGCGGCGCTGCGCGATCCAGTCGGCAAGCGCGCCTGCCCGCCCGGCTCCAGCCCGCAGGTGCGCATGCGTCCGATCTTTTCGCTTTTGATCAGGCCGCAGGCTTCCGGTCGCTATTGTCAAAATCAGGGATTACTGGCCGCGCGCCGCGGCTGGCGCCAGGTGGTATTCGCCGATCACGACCCGGTTGTCGACGAGGTCCAGCGCATAGCTGAACGGCGTGACGAAACCGACCCACATGGAACCGCCGTAACGGTCTGCCTCCAGACGCTGGCCGGTGACCGTAACAACTGCCTTACGCACCGCTAGGTCGACCGAGTCCAGGGTTGCCTTCGAGAATTTCAGGTCCAGTGGCAGTGCCGTCGTTGACATCCCCGTCACCATCACGCGGTAGCTGGCGAATTCCTTCTGCCAGTGTGCCCTCAATGCCGCTTCCACCCGCGGCCAGCTCTGGCGCAGCTGTCCCTCATAATCCCCTGATGCGGCCGTATTCAGCCCGACGGGCGGCTGCAGGCTGGCCGTCACGGTGGGCTCGGGCGCCTTGGCCGACGGCGGCGGGGACTTGGCCTCCGGCACGGCAGCGGCGGGAGCAGCCGCAGGCACGGCGGCGCGTGACTTGCTGGCCGCATCGCCCAGCGCGGCGATGCGCACACGCGCCAGCCGGTCGAAAATCCCGTTCGGATGACTGTCGAGATAGGCCTGGAAATCGCGCGGGTCCTGGCTGTCCTTCACCGCGTTCCACAGCGCGATGTCGCCGGCGTTGTCCCTGGCTGGTGCGGCCGGCGCGGCCAGCGACGCGGTCTGCGAGGGTGCCGCCTTGAACATGAAGGTACCGACCACCGACGAACTCTCCCACGGCGTCTGCCTGCCCTGGGTACGGGTAATCACGCCGCTGCGCGCCTGCTTGAAGGCCTCTTCCATCGAGATGCCGGGCTGCCGGATCGCCCGCACCAGTTCCGACGTGTAGATGCCGTTGGCCGCATCGCCGTCGCTCGCCACCGAGCCCGGCGCCGTGGCATAGGCGATCAGCGTGCCGGTCGGCGCAGAAATCGCTGCCAGGCCGTTGCTGACCGAGCGGAAACTGCGCTGGAACGGATTGTTGCGGCAGGCATCGAGGATCACGATGTTGAACTGGTTCTTCGCCGTGGCCATGCGCGCCATCACATAGGCGACATCCAGCCCCTCGACTTCAACTTCGTCTTCGCTGGCGATCTCGGCCTTCACTGGAATCAGGTAATTCGACCCACGCACCTGCATGCCGTGGCCGGCGAAGTAAAACAGCCCGACGGTATCTTCATTCAGCTTGCGGCCGAACTCCACCACGGCGCGCTGCATCACCATACGGTCGGCGTTTTCCAGCACGCGCACCTCGAAACCGAGCTCGCGCAATACACCAGCCATGGCACGCGCATCGTTGATCGGATTTTTCAGTACGCCATCGGCATAGGCATTGTTGCCGATCACCAGCGCCAGACGCTGGCCCGATGCCGCGAGCGCAACCGATGCCGACAGGAAAAGCGCGGCAACCGCCACAATGGCGACCATCCCTGCCCCGAACCGAACGAACCTGCGCACGGCCTTGTCCCCAGAATAGATGCTCCCGGTCCCCCTGGACCGTAAGGCCAGAATATTACAACTGCCGGCCCCGGCCTTACAACTTATAAGGCGCGTTCCGTGCCCGTCCGATTCCCGGTAAACCGCAACATCCAGGTCACAAGGCGATCACAGGGGTCACAGTCTTATCGGGGGCGCAAACCGGGCGCACGGCCTAGTCTCCGGCCATGCAGTCGTGCGCTCAAAACGACATAAGAAAAGGAGACGATCATGGCCTTCCCCAAGACGCAGTTTCCCGGTGCCGCCTTTTTCCTGGTATTTGCCGTCCTGCAATTTTTCATCGTCGCCGACGGCATGGTGACCTGGTTCCATGTCGACTGGATCATCGCGGCCAATTTCGCCGCCATGCTCAGCGGCCTGCCGATCTTCGTGATGTTCAAGCTGGCCCGCGAGCAGCGGCTGCGCGAGGAACACCGCCCGCGCCATCAGCCGATCTGAAACAGCGCGCGTCGCGGCATATCGAACCGCGGCCCTGTCTCCGGGCCTGTCTCCCGGCCTGTCTCCCGGCCCTGCGCGGCATCATCGCGCAGGGCCGTTTTATTTGCCGCGGACTTTCCTCGCGGCGGCTTTGGGTTTCGCTGCGGTTTTAGCAGGTTTTTCCGGCTTCGGCCGCGCCTTCTGCACCGGCCTGGCTTTTGCGGCCGCCGGCTTCTTTTTGGAGGCGCGCGGTTTGCCGGCCGGCTTGGCCGTGCGGCGCACCGCCGCCATGGCCTCGCGCATCCAGTCGCGTAAGTCTTCGGCATCCAGCAGCACATCTTCGGGCAATTCGTACCAGCGCGGGATCACGCGCTGCTGGTTCTTGCGCGCATAGGTGAAAGGCCCCATGCCGGCCGCCTCGAAACGCGGCCGGCTGAGATCGTCGACCACGAAATACAGCGTGTTGCGCAGGATCACGGCGAACAGCGCGCCATCGATCTTGAAGCTGGTGCCGCCGAACAGCCGGGCATTCTCGACCGGTCCCATCCCGGTCGCCGCCATGCAGTCCAGCACGTAGTCGCGGAAGTCGCTGTCGGCCGCCATGCCGCCTCCTTGCTCACAGTCTTGAAACCCGGCTTTCGTTCATTATATGTTCCGTTTTCGCTGATGACCATCGTGAATCTGCAGATCCGCAGCGACCGGGCGCCGGACCGGATCGAACGGGATCCAGCCGGATCGGATGGGATCGAATTGGATCGAATTGGCTTCGAACGGGATCGAACTGGCTTCGAACAGGATCGAACCGGCATCCAATTGGCCGCGATCCGGCCTCGGGCGGGGTCGGGCGGGCCGCAACTGTTAGAATGAAATCAGAGGGTTGGCAGAGAGCGCCTAGCCGCGCGCGGTGCGCCGGGCCAGTTTATGGCTGTACATCATCTGGTCGGCGGCGGCCAAAGCCGCGCCAGGATCCTCGCCGGGCTTGAGCGGGTAGACGCCATAGGCGGCATCCAGCGGCAGGGTTTTGCCCTCCCAGTGCAGCGGACGGCGGCGGATCGCCTCGGCCAGATGCTCGGCCTTCTCGCGGCCCTGCTGGGCATCGGTCTCGCTCAGGATGACGCCATATTCGTCGCCGCCAAGCCGGGCGACGACGTCGAATTCGCGCGTGTTGTCGATCAGGATCTGGCCGACCTGGATCAGGGCGGCGTCGCCGGCGCCATGGCCGTGCTTGTCGTTGATCTCCTTCAGACCGTTGAGATCGAAATAGATCAGGCAGGACGGCCGGCCGTAGCGTTCGACATGCGCCATCGCGCGGCTCAGTTCGCGCACGAAGGCGCGACGGTTATACAGCGGCGTCAGCGTGTCGCGGTCGGCCAGGCGTTCCAGCTCGGCCAGACGATGGCGCGTGCGGTTCAGCTCATTGCGCAGCTGGTCCACCTCACCCATCAGCCGCACGATCGCATCGCGCACCCGCGGCGTCAGTTCCGGTTCGGGAATCCCCATCACGGTGGCGGTGGCGGCCGGATTGGCCGACGCCGTGGTGGCGGTGATCGCCCCCTGCCCCGGCGTGACCGCAACCGGGCGCGCGCTGCCACCCGACGGCCCGATGGGGGTCGTCGTGCCCAGTCCGACCGGTCGACGGTCTTCGATCTTCACCATGCCCCGCTTTCCAGGCATAGCCGTCTGAAACGGCAGTCTGCGTTACTCATGCCGCAGAAGGCGTTAACAAAGCATGGATCGGCCAGCCATGCCACCGCAGGAAAGGTGCCCGATTCCAGGCTTTTGCAGGTTGCCCAAGTCCGGCTTTACAGCCCGGACCCGGCCCCTATAATCCGCCGCTTTCCGCCGCAGGAGTAACTCATGGCGTTGCGTAAAGGTCCGGCCGCCCAGAAGCCTTTGGTCGGTATCATCATGGGCAGCCAGTCCGACTGGGCGACCATGGAACATGCCGCCGACATCCTGAAGGCGCTCAAGGTGCCGGCCGAGCATCGCATCGTCTCCGCGCATCGCACGCCGCAGCGGCTGTATGACTATGCCCACGGCGCGCATGCGCGCGGCATCCAGGTGATCATCGCCGGCGCTGGCGGCGCGGCGCATCTGCCCGGCATGGCGGCCGCCATGACACATCTGCCGGTGCTCGGCGTGCCGGTGGAAAGCAAGGCACTCAAGGGCCTCGACTCGCTGCTGTCGATCCAGCAGATGCCCGGCGGCATTCCGGTCGGCACATTGGCCGTCGGCAAGGCCGGCGCCATCAATGCCGGTTTGCTCGCGGCCGCCATCCTGGCGCTGAACGATCCGGCGCTGTCCAGGCGCCTGCAGGCCTGGCGCGCCAAGCAGACCCGGGCGATCAAGCTCAAGCCGAGCCGCGGCAAATAATGACTGTGATTCCGCCCGGCAGCATGATTGGCATCCTCGGCGGCGGCCAGCTCGGCCGCATGCTGGCGATTGCTGCGGCGCGACTGGGCTATCATTGCCATATCTTCGCGCCGGAAGCCGATCCGCCGGCCGCCGAAGTGGCGGCGAAATTCACCCGCGCCGACTACACCGATGCAGCGGCGATGGCGACATTCGCGCGCGACTGCGCCGTGGTGACCTACGAATTCGAAAACATTCCCTTCGATCCGGTGGCCGAGATCGCCAGGCTGGTCCCGGTGCGCCCCGGCACCGAGGCGCTCCGCGTCAGCCAGGACCGCCTGTTCGAGAAGGATTTCTGCAACAGCCGCGGCATTGCCACCGCGCCCTATCGCGCCGTCGCCAATCCGGCCGATCTGTGCGGTGCGGTCGGGCCGCTCGGCCTGCCGCTGGTGCTCAAGACGCGGCGCATGGGCTATGACGGCAAGGGTCAGGCCAAGATCGCCAGCACCGAAGATACCGCGCCCGCCTTCGCCGCGCTGAACTCCGACCAGCTGATCGCCGAAGGCTTCATCAGCTTCCGGCGCGAATTGTCGGTGGTGCTGGCGCGCGGCATCGACGGTCGCATCGCCTCCTGGGGTCCGGTCGAGAATATCCACCGCAACCATATTCTGTGGCGCACCTACGCGCCGGCGCGGATCGAACCGGTCCTCGCCGCCGAAGCCGAGAGAATTGCCGCCAGCCTGGCCGAGGGCCTGGACTATGTCGGCGTGATGGCGGTCGAACTGTTCGACTGCGGCGACCGGATCCTGGTCAACGAGATCGCGCCGCGCGTGCACAATTCCGGCCACTGGACGCTGGATGCCGCCGTCACCTCGCAGTTCGAGCAGCATATCCGGGCGATCTGCGGCCTGGCGCTGGGCAGTCCGGACCGGCTCTGCGATGCCGTGATGGAAAACCTGATCGGCGACGAGGTCGACGCCTGGCCCGCCCTGCTGGCCGAAAGTTCAACGAAACTGCACCTTTACGGCAAGGCGGAAGCCCGCCCCGGCCGCAAGATGGGCCATGTCAACCGGCTCTATCCCAAGGGGCAGGCCCCACAACCATAAGTCATAAACATATTGTTGCGTTCGGCTTGCGGTCGGGCGATGCATCGCTATAATGATGGTTAATATTGATTAACCATAACTGCCGAGAACGGTGGTTTTTCTGTCGGTACTAGGGCCAGAACGCCCAGGGTGCGATGGAGCGCGATCATGGCGATCGATGAACTCAGTGCAGGCTCGACTGGCGTTGCGAGATTCTCGCAGCGGCCGGTCAAGAATGCCCTGATCAGCAACACCGACAATCCTGCTGTGCAGCAATATGCGCAGGTGAGCCGGTTTACGGCTTTCCTGGCTGACAGCCCGCCGCCGCAGACCGAGCCGGTCGAACGCCCCGCATCGGCGCCGAGCTATCAGGATGATTCGAGCCAGCCGAGCAGCGGCTCGGGCGAGCCTGCCGCCCCGGTGATCAGTTACAGCGCCAAGGGGACCGGCAATGTGCCGCAGCCCGTGAGCCAGGCCGGCAAGTTCATCAGCCTGTCGATCTGATCGCCCTCTTCCCTGTTTTTGGTTTCAGTGCCGTCAGGCCCGCCGCAGGCGGCGGAACGGATTCGGCAGCCTGTCAGCCAGCTTGCTGAGGCGACCCTTGGCCTTCTCGATGCGCATCACGTCGGCCAGCCGGCGATCGAGGAACGCCGCCGTGCCGGCGAAGCCTTCCGATTTATCGTCCAGCCAGTGCAGCAGCGTGGTGGCATAGACGCCGGCCAGCAGCATGCGCTTGGTGTAGAAGTTGAAATCGGTGGCGGTATCGCCGGCGGCATACCAGATCGCGTCGACAGTGCGGTATAATTGCTTCAGGGCGCGCGGCGCATGCTGCGGCAGGGCTTCCAGCGTCAGCGCGCGGCGCACCGCCTCGCGATGCGCCGCCACCAGCTCCAGCCGGGTCAGCACCGCCAGCTTCACCCGCTCGCGCACCTTCATCGCGGCCAGGTCGCGGCTTTCCAGCGCACGCAGCATGGCGGCATCGGTTTCCGCCACCCAGAAATCCAGCACCTCTGCCGCGCCGCCGGGGAAGGCCCGCATGGCGATGCCGCTGTCGTAGCCGCAATCTGCGGCCGCCAGGTTCAGGGATTTGGCGCTCCAGCCATCGAACGGCACATGCGGCAGCATGGCCGCCAGAAGGGCCCGTTTCTCGGTCAGAAGATGCTCGTCGCTCATTCTTCCTCCTTCCCTAATCTTCAAGTTCAGGCGGACGCAGACTGGCCCGATGCCGCAATTCGCTTTCGAAAACCAGGTCCTTCAGATCGGTCATGCGCTGCGGGTACAGGATGCCGTCGAGATGATCGAGTTCATGCTGCACCACCCGGGCATGCCAGCCGCCGACCTCGCGGTCCAGCCGGCTGCCGTCGGGCAACATACCCTCATAGCGGATGCGGGTGTAGCGCGGCACCAGCCCGCGCAGGCCCGGCACCGACAGGCAGCCTTCCCAGGCCATGTCCTGCTCCGGCCCCAGCGGCTCCCAGCGCGGATTGACCAGCGTGACCAGTTCGCGCTCGCCGTCGCCCTCGTCCGGGGTCAGGAACACCGCCACCCGCAGCGGCACATGCACCTGGGGGGCAGCCAGGCCCTGGCCGGGCGCATCGATCATGGTATCGACCATATCGGCGATCAGCTGCCGGATTTCCGGGGCCGTCGGGTCAGGGACCGAGTCGGCCGGCCGGGCCAGTACCGGGTGGCCCATCTTCGCGATCTTCAGAATTGCCATGGCACAGAGCCTAGGACAGACCACCCGTCTGGCCAAGTCGTCAGATCATGTATTTCTGCCAATGACTTAAGAGATCGCGAATATTGCATCGGGATATCCACAAAGCCGCTTCACAAAGCCGGGGCAGCGTGTTAGAACCCGCCACTTGCCGGAGCCTAGCTCCGCAAACGGAATTCTATTGACCCGAAAGGATGGACCCGACGTGCAGGTCTTGGTTCGCGATAACAACGTTGATCAGGCGCTCAAGGCGCTGAAGAAGAAGATGCAGCGTGAAGGTATTTTCCGCGAGATGAAGCTGCGCGGTCACTACGAGAAGCCGTCCGAGCGCCGCGCCCGCGAGAAAGCCGAGGCGATCCGCCGCGCCCGCAAGCTGGCCCGCAAGCGCGCCCAGCGCGAAGGTTCGATGTAATCGGATCTGCGAAATCTTCGCAATGCGAACGAAGCCGCCGAAAGGCGGCTTTTTTCATGGCTGAATCGACAGACTGCGGTTGCGTGCCTTTCCGCCATTTTTTTCCGGCGCCGTACGGTTTAGCTTGGTGGGGACAGTAACAGCGAAGGAGCTCGGCGGCGTGCACCAGAATGTGCAACTCCTGCAGGGTCTCGACCACCTTGATCAAGGCATCAGCATCTTCGACCGGGAGCTGAAGCTGATCGCCTGTAACCGTCGTTATCTCGACCTGCTCGACTTTCCCGAAAATTTCGCCGTACCCGGCACGCCGGCCGAGACCTTCTACCGCTACAACGCCGTGCGCGGCGAATACGGCCCCGGCGATGTCGAGTCCCTGGTGAGCGAGCGCATCGCACTGGCCGGCCAGTTCCAGCCGCACCGGCTGGAACGCACCCGGCCGAATGGCACCATCATCGACATTCGCGGCACGCCACTGCCCGGCGGCGGCTGGGTCTCCGTCTACAGCGATGTGACCGAACGGCGGAAGAGCGAACAGGCCCTGATGCGCGTGCGCGAAGAGCTCGAAAACGCCGTGCAGGATCGTACCGCCGAGCTGCGCGACAAGAACCGCCTGCTCGACGTGGTGATGAGCACCATCAGTCATGGCATCACGCTGTTCGATACCGAGCTGAAGCTGCTGATCTGCAACCAGCGTTTCATCGAGCTGCTGGATTATCCGGCCGATATGGCCGAGCCGGGCACACCCTTCGAACGCTTTGTGCGCTGGAACGTGGAGCATGGCGAATACGGTCCTGGCAATGTGGATGCCATGGTGGCAGAACGCGTAGCGCTCGCGCGCCAGTTCGCAGCCCACCGCCTGCAACGTCGCCGGCCGAATGGACGCGTGATCGAAATCATCGGCACGCCGATCCCCGATGTCGGCTTCGTCACCTCGTATTCGGATATCACCGAGCTGCGCCGGGTGCAGGACCAGCTGCGCGACCTGGCCGATACCCTGGAAGCACGCGTCGACGAGCGCACCGTGGCGCTGACCAAATATATCGCCGAGCGCGAGGCCACCGAACGCGAGTTGCTGCATGCCAAGGAAATGGCCGAGGTGGCGAACCGGTCGAAGAGCGCCTTCCTGGCCAATATGAGCCACGAATTCCGTACGCCGCTGAATGCCATTATCGGCTTTTCGGAATCGCTGCTGGCCGGTTATTTCGGCGCCATGCCGGCGAAGCAGCTGGAATATGTCGACGATATCCGTAAATCCGGCGAGCATCTGCTGCAGCTGATCAACGACGTGCTGGATCTGGCCAAGGTCGAGGCTGGCCGCATGGAGCCGCATATCGCAACACTGCATCCATCGGCCGTCATCATCGACAGTCTGGAAATGATGCAGATGCAGGCCGACCGGGCCGGCGTTCAGCTCAGCGCCGATATCCCCGACGGGCTGCCGCTGCTGCAGGCCGACGAACGCATGCTGCGGCAGATGCTGCTGAACCTGCTGAGCAACGCGGTGAAGTTCACGCCCCGCGGCGGCCGCGCCTGGGTGGCGGCATCGCTGGACGATCGCATCCTGAAGATCGCCGTACACGATACCGGTGTCGGCATGACGGCGCAGGACATTCCGAAAGCGCTGGCGCCCTTCGGCCAGGTGCGCGGCGTGCTGAGTCGCGAGCATCAGGGTACCGGCCTTGGCCTGCCGCTGGTGAAATCGCTGGCGGAACTGCATGGCGGCAGCCTGGAACTGGAATCGCAGCCCGGCAAGGGCACGGTGGCGACGATCACCCTGCCGCTGCGCAATGCGGCGGCGAAGATTCTCCATACCTGATCAGGAGAGCCCTGCTTACGGACAGACGCGGGCCGCCTCGGCGCGCAAAGCCTGATAGCGCGCGGCGCTGTCCTCGGGACCGCTGAGCGATTCGAGAAATGCCAGCAGATCGGCCATCTCCGCATCGCCGAGATTGAGCGGCTTCAGGATCGCCTCGCCGTCGGCATGCAGGCGGTCCTCATCCAGATCGGAGTAATGCCGGATCACCGCGTGCAGATCGGCCTTGCTGCCATCATGCATATAGGGTGCGGTAGCGATCAGGTTACGAAGGCCCGGCACCTTGAACTCCCCCCAGTTGCGATGCAACTGCACCACATGGCGGATCGGAATCGCCGCCGGCGATGACGGATCGTCATTGTAACGGCCGAGCAGATTGAACGGATTGACCTTCACCTGTGCGATGCCGCCATGGCGACCGGGATCGACGCGACGCGGCGTACCGGGCGGCTGGCCGGCATCGCCAATAAAGAACGGCAGGCCGGTATCGTGGAATTCACCGTTGCTGAAATTCGGCCCGCTGTGGCAGGTGCCGCATTGACCGCGTCCGGTGAACAGCGCCAGGCCGCGCTGCGCCGCTGCCGGATAGCGCGTCATCGCGATACGGTCGCTGGCCGCCAGCGCATCGCGGAAATCATCGAAAGCCGTGCGCGGCGAAACCAGGGTCTCCTGGAAGGCCGCCATGGCCTTGGCCGCCAGCACCAGCAGGTCTGCATCCTCCATGGCTGCCGCCGCCGGATCGACGTGGCGCGCGAGACAGGCCAGCGGCGGGTCGTTGCGCAGGAGTTGCGCGGTGGCAGCAGCAGAGCCGCCCATCTCGGTATGCGCCAGGATGGGGCGGATCGAAGCGGCCCAGAGGCTGTCATTGGCGCCATCCCAGCCGAACCAGCGCTGCAGCCGCGCATTGAGCAGGCCCGGCGCATTGCGGTCGAGGCGCTGCAGTCCCTCGCTGCGCGCCCTGGCCTCGCTCCAGCCATGCTGCGGCTGATGGCAGGATTGGCAGCTGATCGCACCATTGCCGGAAAGCCGTGTATCGCCGAACAGAACAGCGCCGAGCCGGATCGCTTCCGGCCGGCCCGACAGGCGGTTGCTGCGGTCGGCAACCATCTCGGGCGGCCAGGGGCCATGGCTGAGGATACGCCGCGTCTGCGCGGCATCGAAAACCGGTGCATCCGCGGCCTGCGCAAAGCCGGCAGCCGCGATCAGCAGGCAGCCAGCGACCAGCCGGAACAGCCTCATTGCGCGTCGAAGCGGAAGCTCAGCCGCTCGGGCTTGTCGGGGCCGGCGAAATCGAAAACGAATTCCCATTCGCCCGGCATATGCAGCAGCAGGCCTTCGGCGCGATAATGTCCCCAGTCGAGCTTGGCCAGCTTCGGCATATAATTCATGCCGTGACGATGCGCCGGCATCCAGGCATCGACAGCGCTGAGCCGCGGCAACTCTGCCATGCGGGCGTCGCACAGTTTGATATCAAGAGCGAAAGGCGCATTCAGCGGGATCGGCATCGGATCGGGCAGCACCACGAGACGGAAATGCGAGCCCTCGACCAGCCGCGCCTGCACCGGCAGGTCCGCGCAGGCCAGAACCGATGCCGGCGCCAGCAGCAGGGCGAGACTGAGCGCGACAGCACGCATGGCCGGGCTCAGCGATCGATCCGGAAGCCGGTGCGTGCGAACAGCGCCTCCGCGTTGCGGAAGGCAATCCGCTCGGCGAGCGGCGCCGGCAGGTCGGCAAGCCAGGCACGCGACCATTTGGCATGCTCCTCGATGTAATACCAACGCTCCGGCGTAAAGGTATCGGTGCCGACCATGAAGCGGTCGGGGAATTCCTCGAACAGGGCGCGCCAGGCCGGATCGACCTTGCTGCCGGATGCGTGATCGTTGCGGAAGGCCAGATCGGCCCAGAGATTGGGATAGCGTTTCAGGAGCGCACGAACCGCATCGGGCCGGTCGAAACCGGAATGGGCCCAGAGGATAATGGTATCGGGATCGTGGCGGAACAGGCGTTCGACCGCATCGCCATCGCTATGGGCATGCAGGAACAGCTTGTACTGCCTGGCCAGCGCCACCATACGCCTGGGCACCGGCAGATCTGCATCGGCGCCGTAGAGATGGAATTCGCCGATCCCGACATAGCGGTACTGCGCCAGACGGGCTTCCATATGGGTGATGATGCTGTCGTCGCGGAACCACGAACCGATCTCGCCGCGCCGGCGATACGGCCGCAGCTCCGGCACGATGATATCGGGTGCAGCCTGATACAGCCGCTGGGTCCCCTCGTCGCTCGAGCTCGACACCAGCACCTTGCGCAGATTGGCCCGGCGCAGGATGGCAATGGCGTCGGCGGTGGGCAGATTATCCCAGGCGTCGTGGCTGTAATGCACATGGGCGTCGATCAGCGGCAGGATTGACGCCGGCTGCTGCGCCAGTTGCTGTGCCTGCTGCTGTGCCTGCGCCGGCACAGCTGCCAACAGAAGGATTGCGAATAGACTGTATCGGATCATGGCGGCACCCCGTTTATGCGGAGTTTATGCCAGAAACGCAGCCCGGGCATCGTCACAATTGCGACAGAGGCTAAAGAAAGCGGCCCCGCAGTCGCCTGCGAGGCCGCTGGATGCTGCTGCCGGAGCTGACGTCAGGCCTTGCCCCAGACCTCTTCGGCCAGTTCAACGATCATGCGCAGTTTTGCCCACTGCTCGTCCTCGGCCAGCACGTTGCCTTCCTCGGTGCTGGCGAAACCGCATTGCGGGCTGAGGCAGAGCTGCTCCAGATCGGCGAATTTCGCCGCCTGCTCGATCCGTCGCCTGATGTTGTCTTTCGATTCAAGCTGCCCGGATTTCGAGGTCACCAAGCCGAGGATGACGGTCTTGTTGCCCTTCGGCAAATGGCGCAACGGCTCGAATCCGCCCGAGCGTTCGTTGTCGTATTCCATGAAATAGCCATCGACCTTGATCGTGTCGAGCAGGGTCTTGGCGACCGGCTCGTAGCCGCCCTTGGAAATGAAGGTGGAGCGGAAATTGCCGCGGCAGAGATGCATGGAGATCACCATGTCGCTCGGCCGGTCGGCGATCGCCGTATTGATCATCTCGGCATATTTCTCCGGCAGGCTGTCCGGATCGTCGCCGCGCTGGCGCGACAGTTCGCGCTGCTCGGGGTCGCAGAGATAGGCCAGGTTGGTTTCATCCAGCTGCAGATAGCGGCAGCCGGCATTGGCGAAATCCTGCACGGCCTTCTTGTAGGCCTGGCCGAGATCACGGAAGAAATCGTCCAGATTCGGATAGAGATCCTTCGGGATCGCGTTCCGGCCGCTGCGGAAATGCAGCACGCTGGGCGACGGAATTGTCATCTTCGGCGTCTGCTTCGTATGGGCCTTCAGGAACCTGAAGTGATCGACCATCGGATGGCCCGAATAGCCGATCTTGCCCTTGACCTTGACGCCCTCGGCGCGGGTCTGCACGCCGGAGAACTGGATACCCTGTTCGGCATGGGTGTAATACTCGACGCCGTCGAGGAAGCCGAGAAAATCGAAATGCCACCAGGAGCGGCGGAACTCGCCGTCGGTGATGCTTTTCAGGCCGACGTCTTCCTGCTGTCTGATGACCTTCTTGATCGCCTCATCTTCCACCGCTTTCAGCCGGGCAGCATCGATCTTGCCCTCCTTGCGTTCGGCGCGGGCCTCTTTCAGAACCTGCGGGCGCAGCAGGCTGCCGACATGATCGGCGCGGAATGGCGGTTTCGTACGTTGCATGGTTTCGCTCCCTCGTTTTATGAAATCAATGTGCGCCATCGGAAACCGCGAGCCAAGCCTCCAGCTTCGACGGATCGTCGCGCAGATCGGCGCTCG
>NZ_JAOZVR010000121.1 GCF_025869515.1 Ferrovibrio sp. | reverse complement strand
CGTCACCCTTGGGCTTGTCCCAAGGGTGACGGTCTTTGGAACGGCGCAAACGACTCTTATGACCCGCAGCGTTTCCACTCGCTGATATCCCAGTGGAAGCTCTTGGCATGCGCCGCATCGGCATTGGGACTGAGCACCACCGCGAAGAAGCGGCAGGCCTCGCGGCTGACGCCGCGCAGATACTGGCCCTCCGGGCCGCGGGCGCGGAAATGATCCGCCACCGAAATGCGCCGTCCGTCGGCCAGCACGAAACCCCAGATGTCGATGGCGCGGCCATGACCGTGTTCGCTGATGCGGCTGCCGTTGCCGGTCATGCGTTTGCAGGTGAAGGCGCCGGCATGGTTGATCTGCTTCAGCGGCTGGCCGAAGACGCGCTGTGCTTCGGGCAGCAGCACGTCTTTCTCGAACTGCATCAGGCGCAGCGCCAGCGGGCAGGTCATCTCGGCCGGTCGTACCAGATCGACACTGGTACTGATCAGCCGCACGCCGTTCTGCAGCGTGCAGCCATCCTTGCCCGGCTCGGCCTGGGCGATCAGTTCGAATTTCGCGCCGGTGGCGACCAGATCGTTGAGGCAGGCGGCCTGGATGATGTCGCGGCCGATCCATTGCGAACTGGCCGGCGGCTGCGTCGGCGCGGGCAGCGGCGCGGCCTGGCGCTGGCGTGGCGCGCAGGCCGCCGCCAGCAACAGCAATGCCGCGACTGCGGCTATTCTGAAACCGGCAGCCACAGCACCTCCTCGATCCGCGCCGCGCCGGCCAGCAGCATGACCAGGCGATCGACGCCCAGCGCGATGCCGGCGCAATCGGGCAGGCCATGTTCGAGTGCGGCGAGGAAATCCTCGTCGACCGGATAGTCGTAGCCGTAGAGCTGCCGTTTCAGCGCCATATCGGCCTGGAAACGGCGGCGCTGCTCGGCCGCATCGGTGAGTTCGGAAAAGGCATTGGCCAGTTCCATGCCGCAGGCATAAAGCTCGAACCGCTCGGCCAGATGCGGCGCGGCCCCTTCTCTTTCCGGCTTTTTCGGCCGGCTCAATGCGGCCTGGTGGATCGGGTAGTCGTGCAGGATGCAGGGTGCATCAAGACCGAGATGGGGCTCGACCCGCTCCAGCGCCGTGCGGAAATACAGATCGTCCCAGCTGTCGCCGTCGTCCACGCGGATGCCGATCGCCGTGCAGGCGGCACGCATGGCGGCCAGATCGGGCCGCTGCGGATCGGCGCCGATGCAGGCCGCCAGATCCAGCTGCGCATGGCGCGCGAAAGCCTGATGCACGGTGAGATACTGCCAGGGCAGCGTGATATCCGCGGTGTGACCCTGCCAGGTGAGCGTGCTGCGGCCGGTGGCGGCGGCAACGGCCTGCAGCAGGATTTCGCAATCCTGCATGATGCCGCGGTAATCCGCGCCGGACCGGTACCATTCCAGCATCAGGAAAGCGGGATGATGGGTGGCGGCGCGTTCGCCGTTGCGGAAGACCGGCGCGAGCTGGAACAGCCGGGGCTCGCCGGCCGCCAGCAGTTTCTTCATGGCGAATTCCGGCGAGGTATGCAGGTAGAGCGGCCGGGTGCTGCCGTCGGGGTTTTCCAGACTGGTGGCAAAGGCCTTCAGATGCGGTTCCAGCCCGGGCGAGACCTGCAGCGCCGGGGTTTCGACCTCGACAAAGCCGAGCCCGGCAAAGCCGGAGCGCAGCGCCGCCAGCACCGCCTGGCGCAGCAAAAGGTTGGGCCGGCGGCGGGCATAAAGCGCGGGATGCCACCAGGGCGTGGGGCCGGATTGTCCGGAAGCCGTCATTTGCGTGACTTTTCGCGCCGACTCGGGTTGAGAAGGGAGTCCCAACCTGATAGTTTCCGCGCGGTTTTTTAGCAAGCGGGTCCTGCGAAGGGGCCCGCTGTTCGTTTCCGGAGATACGCTTCCATGCCCAAGGTAAATGCCAACCAGCTCCGCAAGGGCAATGTGGTCGAGATCAACGGCAAGCTGCTTGCCGTGATCACCGCGCAGAACATCCAGCCCGGCAAGGGCACGCCGGTGATGCAGCTCGACCTGCGCGACCTGTCGTCCGGCATCAAGACCACGGAGCGCTACCGCACCACCGAGTCGGTCGAGCGCGTGTTCATCGACACCCGCGACTTCAGCTACCTGTTCGCCGAAGGCGACATGTACACCTTCATGGACAAAGAGAACTACGAGCAGATCGCCGTGCCGGCCGAAGTGGTGGGCGAGCAGGCGGTGTGGCTGCAGGAAGGCATGGAAGTCGAGATCGCGCTGTATGACGGCAAGCCGGTCTCGGTCACCCTGCCGCAGACCGTGATCATGGCGATCACCGAGACCGAGCCGACCGTGAAGGGCCAGACCGCGTCTTCCTCCTACAAGCCGGCCATCGTCGAGAACGGCCAGCGCGTGATGGTGCCGCCGCATGTCTCGTCGGGCGTGCGCATCGTCATCAACATCCAGGAAGGCGCCACCTATATGGAACGCGCCAAGGACTGAGCCGCCATCCGGCACGCCTGAAACAGACCCGCCGCAGCGATGCGGCGGGTTTTTTCATGCCCGGATCACGACGCCAGAGTCACAGCGGCTCCAGCGGGCCGAAGAAACCGGTGATGCGCTGCAGCCGCCCGCCCTCGCCGAGCTGACAGAAATCGATGCCCTCGCGCATCGCGCTGCCATCGGCGGCCAGCCGCACGAAGGCGAAACGCAGCAGGCCGTGATGGCTGTCGATGGCGCTGGTCCGCCGGATGATGCTGCCGGGGAATTTTTCCAGCAGGCTGCCGATATGCGCCACCAGGGTGGCGCGGTCGAGATCCTGCACCAGCGGATCGCTGTAGCGGCACTCCGCCGTCCAGGCCACGCGCAGCAGGCGGTTGCGTTCGCCGGCCTCGGCGGCATTCCAGGCCGCGCAATAGGTATCGATCACGTCATCCAGTGCCATCATGGCCGCCTCCCGGATTTTGCCGGCAGTCTAGCAAACTGTGACGGACGGCACAGGCCCGTTTCGGCGCCCCGCCGCCTGTGACCGGGCGCACAGCGCCGCTTCGCTGGTGCGGGTTACATCGCCCCACCCCAGCAGTCCAAGACCCGTTCCACCCGTCTCGCACCAACCATTCACATCCGCCGGCCCGCATGTTGCGCGGGCGGCGGCAGACAGAGGGAGTGATGCGTCATGTCATGCCCAGAAGAACTGCGTACCCTCGAAGCATTCTGGCATCTGAAGCGCGGCGACCGCGCCCTGCCCAGCCGCTGCGATTTCACGCCGATGGATCTGCGGCCCTGGCTCGGCAATATCGGCGTCATCACGGTGGAGCATGGTGGCGGCGAGACGCGCTTCCGCGTCGTGCTGTCAGGCACCCGGCTCGACGACTATCGCGGCCACAGCATCACCGGGCTGTATATCGACGAAGTGCCCTACAATGTCTGCGGCACCACGACGTATTTCAAAGCCTGCGTGGAACAGCGCGCACCGATGTATTTCCTGCATGACAATTCGCCCAACAGCGCGATCTACACGGAGATGGGCAAACTGCTGCTGCCGCTGAGCGAAAACGGCGTCACGGTCGACCGCATCCTGGTGGCGATCTATCCGCTGCCAGCCAGCCAGCGGGTCGCGGCCTAGGTCTTCTTCAATCCGGACAGGGCGCGCCGGCGCGCAGCCAGGCCGCCACCGCCGCCACCAGCGCCGCGCGGTCCATCGCCGGCTGGCTGCGGCCGACTCCCGGTGCCCAGGCCCAGCCGATCAGCGGGTCTTCGGCAAAATGCCTGCCGAGCGCTTCGGGCTGCAACCCGCCATTGCGCTGCGGATCGCGCAAATCACGGCACAGATCGCCGGCTGGCCGGTTGCGGAACACCGCCTGACCGGCCTTCGGCATATGCCAGTCCGGCGCGCCGGGTGCCGATACCGTGTTGCGATCCTTGTGACAGCTCGCGCAGGTCAGCCGGGCAACGCCCCTGCCCGCGTCGCCGCGCTGCACCGCCGGCTGATGCGGCCGGCCGTCGCGCTGCAGCGGCGCTGCGGTATCGGTGTGGCAGTTGCTGCAGCGCGGATGCTGCGTCACCGCGAAGACCGGCTCGAACAGACCGGCCTGGGCCCGCGCGGCGTTCATGGCGGGCGTCGCCATCGCGCAAGCGGCAAACAGCAGGGCGGCAGAAAGCCTAGTCATCCCTGGAGGCAGGTTTCGCTCCCGCGGCCAGCTGGCTGTCGAACGCCGCACGCAGGGCTGCGACGCGCTGCTCATGCCGGATCGCCCATTCCCACACGCCGCAGAGCGCCTCGGCCAGTTCGATGCCGATCGGGGTCAGTTCGTAATCCACCCGCGGCGGCACCTCGGCATAGACGCGGCGCGCCACCACGCCGTCGCGTTCCAGCTGGCGCAATGTCTGCGTCAGCATCTTCTGGCTGATGCCCTGCAGGCTTTCGCGCAGGCGGGAGAAGCGCAGGGCGCCGCGCTCGTAGAGCTCGTCCATCACGCGCATGCTCCACTTGTCACCGAAGCGCACCAGCAGATCGCGCACCAGATCCTCGGCTTCCTTGCTGATCACGCACGGCGCGGCGCAGGCGGCCGGACTGCCCGCACGCAAGGCCGGCTGGATCGCTTCGGGCCTGGCGGTGTCGATGGTTTCCGGCAGGTGCCTATCGGTCGACATAAGTGCCTTATTGCTGATCGAAACCGGGGTTTTATATGATTGCGTCATGCAGATAGATAATCGCAGGATCGCCGGCAAGGCCACAGTTTTCTGCCGACTTTCATACCGATTGCTGTCAGCAGTCACACATCGTCGAAAAGAATCCGCAGCGGGCATCCGTCCGCGTGAGGTATACTGACCGCGCTGACCAGCCGGGGCCGCCCGAACGCCCCATGATGTTTCTTTTTCAATCTGCGGACCGCTTTCCTGCCCAGGAGAGGCGTCCGGCTTCGTCATCACAGCCCCCTTCTTCATCGCCCCAGTGGAGGATCCCCTTATGGCTATCAAATTCACCCTGAACGGAAAGCCCGTCAGCCTGGATGTCGATCCCGACATGCCGCTGCTCTGGGCGGTGCGCGACGAGATCGGCCTGACCGGCAGCAAATTCGGCTGCGGCATGGCGCAATGCGGCGCCTGCACCATGCATGTGGAAGGCCAGCCGGTGCGCGCCTGCTCCACGCCGCTGTCGGCCATCGAGGGCCAGAAAGTCACCACCATCGAGGGCCTCGGCGGCAAGGTGGCGCAGGCGGTGCAGGCCGCCTGGGTCAAGCATGAAGTGGCGCAATGCGGCTACTGCCAGTCCGGCCAGATCATGTCGGCCGTGGCTTTGCTGAGCGACAACAAGAAGCCGTCAGACGCCGAGATCGACGAGGCGATGCAGGGCAACATCTGCCGCTGCGCGACTTACGTACGCATCCGCGCCGCCATCCACGATGCCGCCAAGACCGTGAGGGCCTAAGCCATGACCGATCAGAGCTCGATCAAACTTCCCGAAGCCTCGCGTCGCCGCTTTTTACAAGGCGCTGGCGCGACTTCCCTTGGCCTTGTCGTCGGCTTCCACTGGCTGCCGCGCACTGCGCTGGCGCAGGCGAAAGCGGCCGGCGAACCGCAGATGATGAATGCCTTCATCCGCATCGCGCCCGACAACACCGTCACCGTGCTGTCCAAGCATCTGGAGATGGGCCAGGGCGTCTATACCGGCCTGAGCACCATCGTCGCCGAGGAACTGGACGCCGACTGGAGCCAGATGCGCGCCGAGGGCGCCCCGGCCGATGCCAAGACCTATGCCAACCTGGCCTTCGGCATGCAGGGCACCGGCGGCAGCACGGCGATCGCCAATTCCTACGACCAGCTGCGCAAGGCCGGCGCCACCGCGCGGGCCATGCTGGTGGCCGCCGCCGCCGAGCAGTGGAAAGTGCCGGCGCAGGACATCACCGTGTCGAAGGGCGTGGTGAGCCATGCCGGCAGCGGCCGGAAGGCCAGCTTCGGCCAGCTCGCCGCAAAAGCCGCGACGATGACCCCGCCGGCCGAGGTGCCGCTGAAGGACCCGGCCAAGTTCGTCTATATCGGCAAGAAGGTGGCCCGGATCGACAGCCGCGCCAAAGGCAACGGCACCGCGCAATACACCATCGACGTCAAGCTGCCCGGCATGCTGACGGCGCTGTTGCAGCGCGCGCCGCAGTTCGGTGCCACGGTGAAAAGCTTCGATGCCGGCAAGGCGAAAGCCGTGCCCGGCGTGGTGGACGTGGTGCAGATCTCCAACGGCGTGGCGGTGGTGGCGAAGAACTTCTGGTCCGCCAAGCTGGGCCGCGAGGCGCTGACGGTGGAATGGGATGACGCGGCCGCCGAGAAGCGCGGCTCCGACCAGATTCTCGCCGAGTACAAGGAACTGGCCAAAAAGCCGGGCCTGCCGGCGCGCAAGGAGGGCAATGTCGACGAGGCCTTTGCCAAGGCCGCGAAGATCATCGAGGCGAGCTACGACTTCCCCTATCTGGCCCATGCCCCGATGGAGCCGCTGGATGTGGTGGTGAAGCTCGATACCCAGGGTGCGGACATCCGGGGCTGCGAAATCTGGGCCGGCGACCAGTTCCAGACGCCCGACCAGATGAATGCCGCCCGCGTGCTGGGGCTGAAGCCGGAGCAGGTGAAGATCAACACGCTGTTCGCCGGCGGCAGCTTCGGCCGTCGCGCCACGACGATGTCGGACTACATCGTGGAAGGCGCCGAGATCGCCAAGGCGATCGGCGCCAAGGAGGGTACCCGGGGCGCACCGGTCAAGCTGATGTGGACGCGCGAGGACGATATCCAGGGCGGCCGCTATCGCCCGATGTATCACCACGTGCTGAAAGCCGGCGTCGACGCCCAGGGCAACATCACCGCCTGGCAGCATCGCATCGTCGGCCAGTCGATCATCGCCGGCACGCCGTTCGAGCAGGTCATGGTCAAGGACGGCATCGATGCCACCTCGGTGGAGGGCGCCGCCAACCTGCCCTATGCCATCCCCAACATGAGCGTCGAGCTGCACACCACCAGGACCGGCGTGACCGTGCTGTGGTGGCGTTCGGTCGGCAGCACGCATACCGCCTTTGCCACCGAGGTGTTCCTCGACGAGATCGCGGCGGCGACCGGCCAGGATCCGGTGGCGCTGCGGCGCAAGCTGCTGACCAGGCATCCGCGCCATCTCGGCGTGCTGAACCTGGCGGCGGAAAAGGCCGGCTGGGGCAAGCCGCTGCCGGCCGGCAGGCTGCGCGGTATCGCGGTGCACGAATCCTTCTCCTCCTATGTCGCCGAAGTGGCCGAGGTGTCGCTCAAGCCCGATGGCAGCTGGAAGGTGGAGAAGATCGTCGCCGCCGTGGATTGCGGCCAGCCGATCAATCCCGACATCATCCGCGCCCAGGTGGAAAGCGGCATCGGCTTCGGCCTGTCGGCCACCATCAAGCCCGGCATCTCGCTGAGCAACGGCACGGTCGAACAGTCGAACTTCCACGACTACGAGGTGCTGCGCATCCACGAGATGCCGCAGGTGGAGGTGCATATCGTGCCGTCGCGGGAAAAGCCGACCGGCATCGGCGAGCCCGGCACGCCGCCGGTGGCGCCCGCCGTGGCCAATGCGCTGATGAGCGGCACCAAGCAGGTCTATCGCGCCCTGCCGCTGCCGGCGACGGCGACGAAGTCGGCCTGAGCGAACGTCCGAACAGAGCCGCCGCCGGGCAACCGGCGGCGGCTTTTTCATGCGGCGCTAAAACGCAGACGGTCGCGCCAGCCCAACTGATGGGAACGCTCCCGGACTACCCCTTTTGGCAGTACAGAAGGGCCAGATACGGCGGGCGGTTCTCGTGCGGTTCGCCGCCGCCGGTTGGCTCGGTGGGCGGTGCAGTTTCGCCTGGCCCCCAGCTACGGTTATACGGCCCCTTCGTGGCTCCACCTGAATAAGGATTGGCGCCCAAGTCCAGCGTCGCCATTGAATGGGTATGGCTGGGAATTTCTGCGACGCTGAGTGTATGTCGCGCCTCGCCACCCGTGCCACCGAGCGAATAGTTGTCCGGACCCAATGTGCCAACACCGACAATGAACCGCCCGGCGCTATCGTTCAGTGCCGTCCAGCCGCTCGGACAGCTTGCGAGATTGAATGCCATGACCGATCCGGCCGGAGTGCCGCCAAAGTTGAAGGTTCTGTTTTCGGTTTTGAGTTGCGTCAGAGATTTGCTCTGACATTGCCCCCACCAGTCGGGCGAGGCACCAATGTGGCTGTTATAGCTGCCGTCAAGATTGAAATACAAAACGGAATTGCTGATGCCGACATAGTTTGAGTAGGTGATCACGCTCCCCATTTCGGTGAGGTAGTAGAGTTGGCTTTTGCCGGCGCTGTTACCAGTGCAATACAGCCCGTCAGGGTATGTTCCCGTGACTTGGGCGCGCGCCGCGGATAAGGGCGCCAAGGCCGCGATTGCAAAAAAGGCCACAGCCAATTTCATTATAATCTCCCGTTTTAAGAGTGAAATTCTTCATAATTAGCATCTTTAAGTAAATCAATATTAATCTTGTTTAAATCGCCCTTCGGTTAAACGCGGTGGCAATTCTTACCGGGACCCACAACGAAAACACCTGGTCCGTATCATGCGCCTCATCAGCTGAACGCTGGCAGGCGCATCGCCGCGCGAATCCCAAGCGACCATTTGGCACTGCTGAAGCCACACTCATATTCTGGCGGATTGTTCGATTGCGCCGCCGCTGAACCGCAATCCGGCACGCCGGCGCCACAACAGTGCCGCGCACAGCCCGCCGCAGAGCGACAGCGGCAGCATGGCGAGATAGCCGAAGCCGCCGTATGCCGCGAACAGCGGCCCGACCGCCAGGGTGCCCGCCGCCAGCAGGGCGGAATTCGCCGCCGTATACAGGCTCTGCGCCGTGGCCGAGGCATCGGCGTCGACGCCATCAGCCAGCAGCCGCATGGCGCCGAGATGGGCGCAGCCGAAGGTGGCCGCGTGCAGCGCGTTCAGCGCCACCAGCACGGTGAAATCGCCGGTGACCGCCGTCATGCTCCAGCGGATCATGCCGCCCGCAGCGGCGAGCAGCAGCAGGCCGACGCCGCCGACGCGCTGTGCCACGCGCTGGCCGAGCGCGAACAGGATCACCTCGGCCAGCACGCCCTCGGCCCAGAGGAAACCGATCTGCGCATCGCTCAGGCCCTGGCTGCGCCAGTGCAGGGTGCCGAAGGTGTAGAACATGGCATGCGTGGCCTGCAGGCAGGCATTGGCGCCGAGGAAGGCGAGGAACAGCGGATTGCGCAGCAGGCGCAAAGCCGGCGCTCCGACCATGCGCGGACGGTTGAGCGGCAGGCGCAGATCGGGCAGCAGATGGCTGCAGAGCGCCAGCAGCAGCAGGGCGGTAAAGATCAGGATGTAGATCCAGGAATCATCCCGGCCCTTGAGCCACAGGCCGGCAAGATAGGCGGAGACCAGAAAGCTGAGCGAGCCCCAGAGCCGCAGCCGGCCGTATTGCAGATTGTACCGCGCACTGGCCAGCAGCGTGATGTTTTCGCTGAACGGCACGATCGGTGCCCAGGCGGTGGTATGCAGCAGCCAGACGGCGAGGATCGCCCAGAACCCCTCGACCGACCCGAGCAGGGCGTAAAACGCCAGGCTGAACCAGGCGCAGAGCATGACGGCCTCGCGACGCCGGCCATTGCGGTCCACCACCTGCGCCGCCAGCGGCCCGACAAACAGCCGCAGCAGGATGCCCGACGACAGGATCAGCGAAATCTCGGTGGGCGACATGCCGCGCGACTGCAGCCAGACCGAAAAGAAGGGCAGGTGAACGCCGGCGACCGAAAACAGGGCGGCCAGATGCAGGCTGATGCGCCAGGCGATGCTGCGGGGGGCGTCTGGCGAGGCCTCGCCGCGGGATGGGCCGCTCATGAAATGCTCCGGCTGCCTGCGAATCGGGCAGACTAAAATTGTCTACAATTTTACCGCGGCCGTGGTTACAATTCTTTTATGTGCGGCGCACACAGAGGGGCGGCGCTGCAGTTTCGAACGGCAATCCGACAGGGTTTCGGCAGGGGGACAAGATCGCATCATGCAGGCGATGACAAGGGGATGCGGCCGAAAGGCTGCAACAGGGCGTGCCACGCGCGGGGGGTATCGGTGATGCAGGGCCCGGCTTTCGTCAAGATCAACGGTGTCAGCCTGACCTATCGCCAGGCCGAGGAAGAGACCCTCGCCGTGCAGGACCTCAACATCGATATCCAGGAAGGCGAATTCGTCGCCGTGGTGGGGCCGTCCGGCTGCGGCAAGTCGACCCTGATGAAACTGGTGACCGGCCTGCTGAACTGCACCGGCGGCAGCATCACCATCGGCGGCAAGCCGGTGAACGGCCCGATCCAGGGCGTCGGCATGGCCTTCCAGAATTCTACCCTGCTGCCCTGGCGCACCACGCTGGACAACGTGATGTTGCCGCTGGAGATCGTCGAGCCGCACAAGCGCCGCCTGCGCAGGGAAAAGCAGGCCTATATCGCGCAGGCCATGGCCCTGCTCAAGACCGTCGGCCTGGCCGATTTCGCCGACAAATTCCCCTGGCAGCTGTCGGGCGGCATGCAGCAGCGCGCCAATGTCTGCCGCTCGATCATCCACGAGCCGCGCCTGCTGATGCTGGACGAGCCCTTCGGCGCGCTGGATGCCTTCACCCGCGAGGAATTGTGGGGCGTGATGCAGAAGCTGTGGATGGAGCGGCGCTTCACCGCCATCCTGATCACCCATGACCTGCGCGAGGCCACCTATCTGGCCGACCGCGTCTTCGTGATGAGCAAGCGGCCGGGCCGGATCATCCTGAGCAAGGAGATCGACATTCCGCGACCGCGCACGCTGGACACGACGTTTGAGCCGCATTTCGGCTCGATCGTGCATGAGCTGCGCGAGCATATCCATTCGGTGAGGGAATCGTGATGAACGAGAAAAACCTCATCCGGGCGATGCCCTGGATGGTCACCATCGGACTCTTCATCCTGTGGGAAGCCGTCTGCGTCATCACCCGCGTCGAAACCTTCATCCTGCCGCGCCCCAGCGTGGTGTTCGAGGCGATGGTGAAATTCGCCCCGCAGATCACCCATCACGCGCTGCAGACCCTGATGACCACCACGGCGGGCTTCGCGCTCGGCGTGGTCGGCGGCGGCCTGCTCGGCATCTTCATCGGCGCCTCGCGGCTGGTCTATGTCGGGCTTTATCCCGTGCTGGTCGGCTTCAACTCGATCCCCAAGGTGGCGCTGGTGCCGGTGCTGGTGATCTGGTTCGGCATCGGCACGGTGCCGGCGATCATCACCGCCTTCGTGATTTCCTTCTTCCCCATCGTGGTCAATGTCGCCACCGGGCTCGCCACCATCGAGCCTGAGCTGCGCGACGTGCTGCGCTCGCTGGGCGCGACCAAGACGGAAATCCTCACCAAGATCGGCCTGCCGCGCGCCATGCCCTATCTGTTCGCGTCGCTGAAAATCGCCATTACGCTGGCTTTCGTCGGCTCGGTGATCGCGGAAACCGTGGCCTCCAACGAGGGTATCGGATACCTGATGCTGTCGGCGTCTTCGAGCTATAATGTGCCGCTGGTCTTCGCCGGCCTGATCGTGGTCGCCGCCATGGGCGTGGTGATGTATGCGGTGGCGGTGTGGTTCGAGCGGCGCATGACCGGCTGGGCCTTCCGCGGCAGCGACCTGATGAGCTGAGCGCGGCAGTATCCGCGAGGGAGACAGTACCGGAGGCAGCATGTCCGAGCCCGTGAGGTTCGTATCGCGCGGCCAGGTGGTGACGGTGGCACCGGATGTGCCCCACACCATGACGGTCCTGGAGTATCTGCGCACGCGCCTGCGCCGCACCGGTTCCAAGGAAGGCTGCGCCGAGGGCGACTGCGGTGCCTGCACCGTGGTGATCGCCGAGGCCGGAGCAGACGGCAGGCTTCAGCATCGCGCGGTGAATGCCTGCATCCTGTTCGTGCACCAGCTGGACGGCAAGGCGCTGTTCACGGTGGCTGATCTTGCAGAGGGCGATAAACTGCACGCTGTGCAGCAGGCCATGGTCGAGGCCCACGGTTCGCAATGCGGCTTCTGCACGCCGGGCTTCGTCATGTCGCTGTTCGCCTATTATAAAAGCCACGACAGGGCCGAGGACAGCAGCCTGAAGGATGCGCTGGCCGGCAACCTGTGCCGCTGCACCGGCTACCGTCCGATCCTCGAGGCCGGACAGAAGATGTTCGATGGCGGGCGCAATGACCGGTTCGCGCCGCAGGAAGCCGCTTTGCTGGCGCAGCTCGCCGGCCTGACACGCGGCCGCATGCTGCGCCACTCGACGCCCGACGGCGATTTCCTCAGCCCGCGCACGGCCGACGAACTGGCCGATACGCTGGCCAGCCTGCCCGATGGCGAAAGCTGGATTCTGGCCGGCGGCACCGATGTGGGCCTGTGGGTGACCAAGCAGCATCGCATGCCGCGCAGCATCGTCTCTCTCGGCCGCGTGGCGGAGCTGCAGCGCATCGCCGACCATGGCGAGTCCATCGAGATCGGTGCCGGTGTCACCTATACCGATGCCTTCGCCGTCATCGAAAGTCTGCATCCTGATTTCGCCCGCATGCTGCGACGGCTGGGATCAGTGCAGATCCGCAATTCCGGCACCATCGGCGGCAATATCGCCAATGGCAGCCCGATCGGCGACAGCATGCCGGCGCTGATCGCGCTGGGCGCCACGCTGAAACTGCAGAGCAAAGCCGGTACGCGCGACATGCCGCTGGAGGCGTTCTTCCTCGCCTATCGCAGGACGGCGTTGCAGCCGGGCGAGTTCGTGCGCAGCGTGACGGTGCGCAAACCCGGCCCGGACAGCCGCTTCGCCGTCTACAAGCTGTCGAAGCGTTTCGATCAGGACATTTCCGCCGTGCTGGCGGCGTTTCATGTGGTGCTGGAGGGCGACACCGTGCAAAGCGCGCGGCTGGCCTTCGGCGGCATGGCCGGCACGCCGGCACGCGCGGCGAAAACCGAGGCGGCGCTGACCGGCAAGCGCTTCGTACCGGCCGAGATCGAGCCGGCGGCGGCGGCGCTGGCCGCGGATTTCACACCGATGAGCGACATGCGCGCCTCGGCCGCCTATCGCCTGCTGGCGGCGCAGAACCTGCTGCGCAAATTCTGCCTTGAGGTGAGCACGGGCGAGAAGATTTCGGTGGAGGCCGCCGAATGACGAGCCCCCATAAGACAAATGTTGTCCATAAACCGGTCAAGCATGACAGTGCCGCCAAGCATGTTGCCGGCACGGCACGCTATATCGACGACCTGCCGGAGCCGGAAGGCCTGCTGCATGTGGCGCTATACCTGAGCGACCGCGCGCATGCGAAAATCCGCAAGATCGACCTGAGCGCCGCGCTGGCGGTTCCCGGCGTGGTGGCGGCGATCACGGTGGACGACGTGCCCGGCGATGCCGATATCGCACCGGTGGTGCGCGGCGAGCCGATGCTGGCCGATGGCGTGGTGGAGTTCCACGGTCAGCCGGTGGCGGCGATTGCCGCCGTCGATCTGCCGACCGCGCGCCGCGCCGCCCGGCTGGTGCAGGTGACTTACGAAGACCTGCCGGCGATCCTGAGCATCGCAGATGCCATCGAAAAGCAGAGCTTCCTGCTGCCGCCGCTCGGCCTGAAACGCGGCGATGCGGCCAATGCCATTGCCCGCGCGCCGCATCGCCTGCAGGGCGAACTGAATATCGGCGGCCAGGACCATTTCTATCTCGAAGGCCAGGCCAGCCTGGCCGAGCCGCGCGAGGATGGCGACGTGATCCTGCGCTGCTCGACGCAGCATCCCTCCGAAGTGCAGAAGCTCGTTGCGCGAGTCCTCGGCACGTCTCTGAACAGCGTGACCGTGGAATGCCGCCGTATGGGCGGCGGCTTCGGCGGCAAGGAAACCCAGGCGGCGCAGTTCGCCTGCATCGCCGCCGTGATCGCGGCCAGGACCGGCCGGCCGGCCAAGCTGCGGCTCGACCGCGACGAGGATATGATCGCCACCGGCAAGCGGCATGATTTCCTGTCGCGTTACGACGTGGGATTCGACGATCAGGGTCGCATCCTGGGCTACGAGCTGACGCTGGCAGGGCGCGGCGGCTGGGCGGCGGATCTGACCGGCGCCGTGGTCGACCGCGCGGTATTCCATGCCGATTCCAGCTACTGGCTGCCCGATGTCACCATCACAGGCCTGTGCTGCAAGACCAATACCGTGTCGAACACCGCGTTTCGCGGTTTCGGCGGGCCGCAGGGGATGGCGACCACAGAATATGTGATCGACGAGATCGCGCGGTATTTAAGCTGCGACCCGCTGGAAATCCGGCTGGCCAATCTCTATGGCAGGGACAGCA
This sequence comes from Ferrovibrio sp., assembly GCF_025869515.1. GTDB lineage: Bacteria > Pseudomonadota > Alphaproteobacteria > Ferrovibrionales > Ferrovibrionaceae > Ferrovibrio. Next base: position 12,728 of record NZ_JAOZVR010000121.1, on the reverse strand, counting down.
ACAACGTTACGCCGTATTTCCAGACCATCACCGACAACATCCTGCCTGCGCTGTTCGATGAACTGCTGGCGAGCAGCGACTACAGGCGGCGGCGGCAGGAGATCGACAGCTTCAACGCGCAGAGCCCGCACCTGAAGAAAGGCCTGGCGCTGACGCCGGTGAAATTCGGTATCTCGTTCACCACCACGTTCCTCAACCAGGCCGGCGCGCTGGTGCTGGTCTACGAGGATGGTTCGGTGCAGCTCAACCATGGCGGCACCGAGATGGGTCAGGGCGTCTATATCAAGGTGGCGCAGGTGGTGGCCGAAACCTTCGGCATTTCACTCGACCATATCCGCATCACCGCAACCCGCACCGACAAGGTGCCGAACACCTCGGCCACGGCAGCTTCTGCCGGCGCCGACCTGAACGGCAAGGCCGCCGAGGCTGCCGCGCTGCAGATTCGCGAACGCCTCGCCGTTGTGGCCGGTGCGATGCTGAATGCAGACGCAGGCCAAGTGGTTTTCGCCGATGACCGCGTCCGCGCCGGCGGCAAATCGGTGCCGTTTGCCGATGTGGCGCACAAGGCCTGGATGGAGCGCGTGTCACTGGCGGCCTCGGGCTTCTATGCCACGCCGGATATCCACTTCGACCGCGGCAGCGGGCGCGGCCGGCCGTTCTACTATTTCGCCTATGGCGTGGCGGCCACCGAAGTGCTGGTCGATAGCTTCACCGGCGAATACCGTTTCACCCGCGCCGACCTGCTGCACGATTGCGGCAGCTCGCTCAATCCGGCCATCGACATGGGCCAGGTGGAGGGCGGCTATCTGCAGGGGCTGGGCTGGCTCACCATGGAAGAGCTGTGGTGGGACGACAAGGGGCGCCTGCGCACCCATGCGCCGAGCACCTACAAGATTCCGACCGCGCGCGACCTGCCCGAAGATTTCCGCGTCCATCTGGTCGCCGGCCGCGCCAATCCGGCCAACACGGTGTTCCGCTCCAAGGCCGTGGGCGAGCCGCCGCTGATGCTGGGCATCTCGGCCTGGCTGGCGCTGAAGGATGCGGTGGCAGCGGCAGCCGGCACACAGCGGGTGCAGCTCGATGCGCCGGCGACGCCGGAACGCGTGCTGCTGGCGATTGCGGCGGCGAAACAGCAGGCGGCCACGATCTCCACCGACATGGCGGCTGCCAAATGAACTGGCTCAATGCGCTCAGCGATCTGTCCGGCCGCGGCATTCCCGCCGTACTGGTCACCGTGGCGGCCACCGACGGTTCGGCGCCGCGCGAGGCCGGCACCAAGATGGTGGTGACGCCGGACGACATCGTCGGCACCATCGGCGGCGGCACGCTGGAATTCCGCGCCATCGAGATCGCGCGCCAGATGCTGACCGGCAAACAGGGACCGTCTCTGCGCAAATTCCCGCTCGGCCCCTCGATGGGGCAATGCTGCGGCGGCACCATGACGCTGCTGTTCGAGCCGCAGCGGCCGGACCTGTTCACCGTGGCGCTGTTCGGCGCCGGCCATGTCGGCAAGGCGGTGGTGCAGGTGCTCGGCGCCCTGCCCTGCAAAATCCGCTGGTTCGATCCGCGCCCCGACGCCTTCCCCGACCATGTGCCGCCGGGCGTGAGCGTGGAAGTGACTGCGGCACCGGAACGCGAAGTTGCCGCGCTGCCCGACGACGCCTGGCTGCTGATCATGAGCCACAGCCATGCGCTCGATCTCGGTATCGCCGCCAAAGCCCTGCAGGAAGACCGCTTCGCCTATATCGGCCTGATCGGTTCGGAGACCAAGCGGGCACGCTTCGTCAAACGCTTCCGCGAGCTGGGCCTGGATGAGGCGCAGATCGCGAAACTGACCTGCCCGATCGGCATCGACGGCGTGAACGGCAAGCATCCCGGCGAGATCGCGATTGCCACGGCGGCCCAGCTGCTGCAGCTGCGCGAAGGCGCGCGACAGGATCTGCGCGTGGTCGACGAGAGCGCGGCCTAAAGCCCCAATATCTTCAGCTGGTCCTGCAGTTCGGCTTCGGTCATCGGATAATCCGAACCGTTGCGGGCATTCAGCATCATGCGCGGCGGCACATGGGCGAGATCGCGCTGGATCATCACCGCCGTGCGCATGGAGAATTTCGCCCGCCAGACCAGCGCCGTGATCAGCCGGCCGTTGCGCACATCGATGGCCTTCTTGATCACCGACAACGGGATGCGGCCATTCTGGATCAGCGCCTGCAGCACCAGATTCCTGTCGCCGTTCTCGATGGCTTCCTGCACCACGTCGTTATCGAGTTTCTTGTCCCTGATCAGTTTCTTGACCCTGGCCTCGGCCTCGGCCATCGGCGTCTGCGCCTCGTCTTCCTCGTCGGCTTCCTCCAGCGTGACCTCGAGCCGCTTCTCCATCACCTGGCGTATTTCACCCAGCACATCCGCCGGCAGGTCCCGGCGGCTGGTCAGAAGCTTGAGCAGGCGTCCGGCGACGAAACCGGCGAGCCGCTTGGCCGCCTTGCCCGGCAGGTTCGGCCGCTGCACCAGCGGCTCATGCCAGACCTCGACGCCCGGCGCGGCATCGAGGATGAGATCCAGCGTCTCCTCGCGAATCTGCGCCGAACCGTTGGCCAGCAGGGCCGTCACCGCCGAGACGTCGCGGGTGGCGGCAATCACGCCCGATACGCCTTCCGACAGGCCGACGCGGCGGGCAATCGCCGACAGCGCGCCCGACTGCGCCGAGGAGGCGACGATCTCGCGCAGGTCGTCATCGCTCAGCAGCGGCGAGAATTGCAGCACCGGCGCCGAGACGATCAGCTCGACATCGAGCGCCAGCTGCTTGATCAGGTGATGCGGCACATTCTCGGAGGCCTTCAGGGCTTCCGACAGCGTGGCGCGGATGCGGGCCAGCTCGTCCTGCGCCAGCAGTTCCAGCGTCTGGATCGCCAGCTCACGCGCCTTGCTGGCTTCATCGTCCGGCATGTCCGGCAACAGCCGGGCGACCTTGGCAGCCAGGCGCCGGCGCACCTCTTCCGATTCATCGTTGGCCAGCAGCAGATGCGCCTGGGCCGGCGTCGCCTCGTTATCGGCGATGGCGCGGCGCACCTCCTCGGCCTGGTCGATGGCGAGGTAATACAGAATCTCCGGCTGGGTATCAGCGCGGGTGGCGAGCTTGAGCCGTTCGACCGCATCGGCCGAGGCGGCCAGCGCTTTCGCCTTGTCGTAGTCGATACCTTTGCCGCTCACGTCGGGACTCCGTCCTCAGCATCGGGCAGCGGCGCAATATGGCTGCGCCCCTTGCCACCCTTCTTGGCGGCATACATTGCCTCATCGGCGCGGGCAATCAGCGACTCGGTGGTTTCCAGCTGGTCGAGCCGCGAGAAGACCGCGCCGACCGAAAGGCCGAGCGGGAAACCCTCGACGCCGAACTGCCGGTCGAGCTCGCGGCCGATCTCATGCAGGCGCAGACTGATCGATTCAGCCGAATTGCGATCGGTTTCTTCCAGCCAGAGCAGGAATTCGTCGCCGCCGATACGCGAGGCGAGATCGACGCCACGCATCAGGCGCCGCGCCGCTTCGGCGACATGTTTCAGCACCTCGTCGCCGACCTGGTGGCCGCGCACGTCATTGACCTTCTTGAAATTGTCGAGGTCGAAATAGATCAGGGTGCCGCGCAGCTTGTTGCGCAAATGACGGCCAAGCCGCTTGTCCAGCTCGGTGAGGAAAGCGCGGCGGTTCAGCAGGCCGGTCAGACCATCGGTATTGGCCAGCTTGTTGAGCTGCTTATGCGCCCGGCGCAACGCATCGACACGTTCGCGGGCTTCCGTCACATCGCGCGCCACGCCGCGCACGCCGAGCCAGGCGCCCTGCGGGTCGCGCACCGGCAGGCAGGACACTTCGAAACAGCCGACCGTGCCATCCTTGCGCTGCAGGAAAATCTCGGTCGCTTCCTGCGGCGTCTGGGCCTCGAAAGGCAGGATGGCCGGCACCGGTGTCTCGGCGCTGTGCGGGGCGACGATGTCGCGTGCACTGCTGCCTTCGAGTTCGCGGGCCGTATAGCCGAGCGCACCGCGCGGCGAGACGAAGCCGAAGCGGCCATCGGCCTTGGTCTCCCAGGCGAAATCGGTCGAACAGGACACCAGATCCTTGAACAGCTGGCGCGACTGCATCAGCGCCTGGATCAGGTTGCGCTCCAGGGTGCCATCGCGGCCGAGCAGCAGCAGTTTGCCGGCGGTCGGGATCAGGGTGATCTGCAGGGCCGTGCCGCCGCGTGCCCCGACGAGATCGGCGCGATCCTGCCGCATCTGGCCATCCTGCAGCGCGGCTGCGATGGCGGCAGCCAGAGCCGGCAGCCTGTTTTCCGACAATGCCGCCAGCAGCGCTGCCGCGGCCTCATTGGCCAGGACAGCGTGTCCTCCGGCATCGAGCAACGCGGCCGGCCCGGGAAACTGCGGCACCAGCAAGACCGGATCGAGGCCGGCTGCCTGACGCGCAGCCTGCTCCGCCGTTCGCCCCGCATCCATTGCTGTACCACCCTGCCCCAAACCCTGGCCCAAACGCTGTCCTTCCCTGTCCGGTGCCGGCCCAGTCACTGCCTGGGGCGGCCCGGATGCTCGCCATTTTAGACAGAAGCCCCTAAGCTGCGAAACCGTGATCTCCACCGCTTCCGCCTCCGCTTCCGCTCCTGTTGCCGCTCCGCTGGCCGGCCCCGCCCTGCGCGATGCCGAAACCTGGATTTTCGACCTCGACAACACGCTCTATCCGGCCGAATGCAACCTGTTCGAACAGGTGCAGCGCCGCATGGGCGAGTTCATCGCCACCACCTTTGCGCTGGATGCCGCGGCAGCCGCCGAGAAACGAAAATATTTCTTCCACACGCACGGCACCACTTTGCGCGGCCTGATGGTCGAGCACGGCATCGATCCGGCGGACTTCCTCGATTACGTGCATGACATCGATCTGAGCGCCGTCGCGGCCCTGCCGGCCCTGGCCGAGGCGCTGGACCGGCTGCCCGGCCGCAAACTGATCTACACCAACGGCACGGTCGCCCATGCCGACCGCATCATGCGCAAGCTCGGCGTCGATCATCATTTCGAGGCGGTGTTCGACATCGTGGCCTCGGACTATGTGCCGAAGCCGGACATGACGCCCTATCGGACCATGCTGCAAAAGCATGGTGTCGATCCCAGGGGTGCCGTCATGGTGGAAGACATGGCGCGCAATCTGAAACCGGCGGCGGAACTGGGCATGACCACGATCTGGGTGCCGACGACCGCAGCCTGGTCGCAGCCCGATGCCGACGGCCATGTTCACATCCACCATACAGCGCCGGATCTGACCGCTTTTCTGGCCGGTCTGCATGCCGCTCCGGCCGCGTCAGCCGGTTGACTCAAGACGTCTGCCGGCTATTGTCTCGCGATCTCGCCGACCCGTATTTTCCAAGGATATCCGCCATGACCGACGCCGCGCTCGCCAAGCAGCTCCAGCCCGTGATCGATGCCGCCTGGGAGGCGCGCGACCAGGTCAATTTCCAGACCAAGGGTGAAGTGCGCGACGCCGTCGAAGCCACACTGGATGCGCTGGATGACGGCAAGCTGCGCGTGGCCGAGAAGGTCGACGGCAAGTGGATGGTGAACCAGTGGGCCAAGAAGGCCGTGCTGCTGAGCTTCCGCCTGACCGACAACATGCTGATTTCGGATGCGCCGGGCGGCGCCAGCTGGTTCGACAAGGTGCCGTCGAAATTCGCCGGCTGGAGCGAGCAGCGCTTCCGCGCCGCCGGCTTTCGCGCTGTGCCGGGCGCCGTGGCGCGCCGCGCCGCCTATATCGCACCGGGCGTTATCCTGATGCCAAGCTTCGTCAACCTCGGCGCCTATGTCGACAGCGGCACCATGGTGGATACCTGGGCCACCGTCGGCTCCTGCGCGCAGATCGGCAAGAACGTGCATCTCTCGGGCGGCGTCGGCATCGGCGGCGTGCTGGAGCCGCTGCAGGGCAATCCGGTCATCATCGAGGATAACTGCTTCATCGGCGCCCGTTCGGAAGTGGTCGAAGGCGTGATCGTCGAGGAAGGCGCCGTGCTGTCCATGGGCGTCTATCTGGGCGCCGGCACCAAGATCATCGACCGCGCCACCGGCGAGGTTTTCGTCGGCCGCGTACCGGCCTATTCGGTGGTGGTCTCGGGCAATATCCCGGGCAAGCCGCTGCCCGACGGCACGCCGGGCCCGTCGCTTTACTGCGCCGTGATCGTCAAGCGCGTCGATGCCCAGACCCGCTCCAAGACATCGATCAATGATCTGCTCCGCGACTGACGTCGCGGTGGCAACGAACTCCTGCGCGACCGATCGCGCAGGCGACATCAACGAGCTGCTCCGCGATTGATATCCCAGAGGTAGTGTCGCGCCGTCCGCCGGGTAGACGTTGGCGGCAGAACCGCCGGCGCGACAACCTTTCCTTAACGCTGAACGGCGAGGCTTCAGGCTTCTGTGAGTCCGAGTCTGCCATGACGTTCCAACCGCCCAAGACCCGCCGCATCGATCCCAGCGCCTTCCGCCGCGCCACCATCCTGGTGGCCGAGGGCGACCGCGGCCTGCGCCGCACCCTGCGCGACGTGCTGCTGGGCATGGGTTTCCCGTCCATCATCATGGCCGGCAATTCGGCCGAGACCATGCGCCAGATCATCGAGCAGCGCCCCAGCGTGGTGCTGCTGGATCACAAACTGCCCGGTGCCTCCGGCGGCGACGGCCTGACGCTGACGCGCCGGCTGCGGCGCGACAACGACCCGCTGCCCATCATCCTGATGACCGCTTCGCCCGACCTCGGCATGGTGGCTGCCGCCCGCGATGCCGGTGTCAACGAGATCGTGCGCAAGCCGCTGTCGATGGAAGGCCTGGTGCTGCGCCTGATGCATGTGCTGCAGGTGCCGCGCAGTTTCGTTCGCAGCATTGCCTATGTCGGCCCGGACCGCCGCCGCCTGACAGACCGCCGCCGTACCGAACGCCGCGCGGAAATGCCGCTGCCGCCCGAACTGGAACGGCGCACAGGGCCGAGCCGCCGCAGCGGCGGCGAGCGTCGCAAAATGAAAAAGGGCTGACCCGGCCATCCTGTCCAGATTCCGGCCTGCCCAGATTGCGGCCCTGTCCGGGATTCCGACAAAAGAAGGCCGGTCAGGGCGGGGAGCCGGACCGGCCATATGAGTTTTCCTGGCACATAACGCTGCGCCGAGGCGATTCGCAGCCTAGGCAGCGGCGATGACGCTGGCATGACAGGTGCGGGCCTGTTGTACTGGGGACAGACGCATGCCGTCGTTACGGACAAAACTAGTCCGCTTGCATTACTGTTATTCCTCGCTACAATCCGGCGCATAACAAACGCGCGGCCGCCAGAGCCGCGGCCGGGAGGACTTCGCAGTGTCAGGGGCTGTCCGCGCCAGGATGAAATCCGAGACCGCAACGAGAGCGGAGCGCCGCGCCGGCGGCGGCGCCGTGGATTACGGCACGCTGCCCAACCATGTCGGCTATCTGCTGCGGCTCGCGCAGCTGCGGGTGTGGGAGGATTTCTACGGCCGGCTGGGCGATACCGGAGTAAGCCCGGCGCTGTTCTCGGCCCTGATGCTGGTCGAACGCAATCCCGGCATCCAGCAGAGCCGGCTGGGCGAGGCGCTCGGCGTCGCGCGCTCCGGCGCCATGACCATGGTGGACCGGCTGGAGCGGCTCGGCCTGGTCGAGCGCCGTGCCGACCCGCATGACCGCCGCGCCTATGGCCTGTTCCTGACCCGGGATGGCGAGCGCGGCATGGCCGAATATGTCGCCCGCGTGCAGCACCATGACATGCTGATCAACCAGGTGCTGAGTCCCGACGAGCATCGCACGCTGATGCGGCTGCTGCAGAAATTCACCGCGGCACCCGCGCCGATCACGCAGGAACGGGCCCGAGAGCAGTCCGGGGAGCAATCCGGCGCAGCCCTTTCCGCACCGGACACCGATTCAGTAGCATCGCGTACCAAGCGCACGGCCCAGTCTGGTTGAAACAGGCTGGCCGGGCGTCCTAAAAACACGTTCCAGGGAGGACAACCACATGAGCATCAAGCTTACCCGCCGCCAATTCACGGCGACTGCTGCCGGCGCCGCACTCGCCGCCGGTTCGGCACCGTTCAACATCGGACGCGCACAGTCCGGCACGCTGAAGATCGGCTCGATCCATCCGCGCTCGGGCTTCCAGGCCCAGCTCGGCATTGCTTGCCAGCGTGGCATCGACCTGGCGCCGCGCGTGCTGAAGCAGCTCGGCATCAACGCCAATGTCGAGATCATGAATGCGGATACCGAATCCAACGTCGATGTGGCCCGCGCCCGCGCCGAGAAGCTGATCAACGACGGTGCCAACGTGCTGATCGGTGCCTTCGACAGCGGCCAGTCGGCCGCCATCGCCCAGGTCGCCGAGCAGAAGGGCGTGCCCTACATCATCAACGTGGCCGCCGCGCCGCAGATCACCGAACAGGGCTACAAGTTCGTGTTCCGCAACTTCCCGACCGCGCCGATGCTGGTCGGTGACGGCCTCAACCTGATGAAGGGCGTGTTCGAGAAGAGCGGCATCACGCCGAAGACCGCCGTCTTCATGCATGTGAACGACACCTTCGGCCAGGCCATGGGCGGCGCGATCAAGGCGATGGCGCCGCGCTTCAACCTGCCGTTCCAGATCGTCGAGACCATCGCCTACGATCCGCAGGCCAAGGATCTTTCGGTGGAGATCGCCAAGGCAAAGGCCACCGGCGCCGAAATGCTGATGCCGGTGACGCGCCTGAACGACGCCATCCTGATGATCCGCGAGATGGTGAAGCAGCGTTGGGAACCGAAGATCGTGATGAGCCCCGGCGCGCCGGGCTTCTACGAGGGCCAGTTCTACAAGACGCTGGGCAGGTTCTCGAATTACCTGCTGACCAACGTGCCGTGGTACAACCCGCGCTCGTCCCTGACCCAGAAGCTGCTCGACGAGTTCACCAAGACCTACAAGGGCGAGCTGTTCGAGCTGAATGTCGGCTTCTCCTTCGAAGCCGTCATGGTCGCGGTCAACGCGCACAATGCCGCCAAGAGCACGGCCGGCGCGGCGCTCGCCGATGCGATCCGCAAGACCAACATCACCGATCATGTGATGGCCGGCGGACCGCTGCAATTCAATGAAAAGGGCCAGAACGTCAACATCAAGTCGGTCACGCTGCAGAATCTCGACCAGCGTCCGAAGGTGGTGCTGCCGCTCGATATCGCGGAAGACAACCTGACCCTGCCGCTGCCGAGCTGGACCAAGCGGAGCTGATCCACTATTACCCACGCAACACCACGTCGAAGAGACCGATGCCCGCAGATTTGATTCTTACCGTTGCCGTACAGGGCATCCTGACCGGACTGGTTTACGGCCTCATGGCCCTCGGCCTTTCGGTCATCTTCGGCGTGGTGCGCGTGGTCAATTTCGCCCATGGCGAAATGATGACGATCGCGTCCTATGCCGCCATCGTCGCCTTCGGCGCCTGGAACATCGATCCGCTGGTGTCGATGATCCCGATCGCCGTGCTGCTGTTCGCGCTCGGCTATGCGATGCAGGCGGTGCTGATCAACCCCTTCATCAACCGGCCGGAACACAGCCAATTCATCCTGCTGGCCGCCGTGGCCATCATCATGGTCAACGGCCTGCTGATGATCTTCGGCCCCGACGCGCGCAACGTGCTGGTCGATTACGCGCTCGATTCCATCGAGGTCGGCCCCCTGCTGATCGACAAAGTGCGCGTGATCACCGCCGCACTGGCGCTGGTGATCGCCGCCCTGCTCTTCGCCTTCTTCAAGCTCAGCCGCACCGGCAAGGCGATCCGCGCCTGCGCCGACAACCATCTCGGCGCCCTGGTGGTCGGGCTCAACGTCAAGCGGCTCTATGCGCTGACGTTTGGCATCGGCTCGGCCTGCGTCGGCGCCGCCGGCGCGATGATGACGCTGCTGATCGACACCACACCCAATGTCGGACCTGCATTCACCCTGCAGGCTTTCGTGATTGTGATCATCGGCGGGCTCGGCTCGATGCCGGGCGCGCTGCTGGGCGGCGTGCTGATCGGCCTGACCGAGGCGATGGCCGGCCTGTTCTTCGCGCCCTCGGCCAAGACCATGTTCGGCGTCGCCATCCTCATTCTGGTTCTTTTATTCAGGCCGCAGGGCCTGCTGGGACGCCGGGTTTAATGGAGTATTGGGCATGATCGCGCGTCTGATCGAAGGCGTGCCGCGGCGCGCGCTCATCCTGCTTGGCCTGCTGCTGGTCGCGCTGCTGGCGGCACCGCTGCTGGTCGGCGATTACGGCCTCTCGGTGCTGATCCTGGTGCTGTATTTCGCCTATACCGGCCAGGCCTGGAATGTGATGATGGGCTTTGCCGGCCAGCTCAGCCTGGGCCATTCGCTCTATGTCGGCCTCGCCGCCTATACCGCCGCAGCATTGTATGTGCATTTCGGCATCGGCCCGTGGCTCGGCGTCTGGATCGCCATCGTGATCAGCATGGCGGCCGGCCTGGTGATCGGCTTCCTCGCCTTCCGCTTCGGCATCGGCGGCGTGTATTTCGCCCTGCTGACCATCGCCTTCGCCGAATTCACCCGCGTCGGCTTCGACCATTTCACCTGGGTCAACGGCTCGGGCGGTTTCTTCCTGCCGGTGGCGCAGTACAGCGTGAACGATGCGCTCAACCTGCGCGGCTCGCCCACGATGTTCTATTACATCCTGCTCGCCATCACCGCGCTGGCCTTCGTGTTCTGCCGCTGGCTGCTGACCGGCCGCATCGGCTATTACTGGCTGGCGATCCGCGAGGAACCGGAAGCCGCGCAGACGCTCGGCATCAACGTGTTCCGCTACAAGATGATCGCCGTCGCCATCTCGGCCGGCATGACGGCGCTGAGCGGCGTGTTCTTCGCCTTCTATTACAACAACCTGTTCCCCGAGCAGATCTTCAGCATGAACCGTTCGATCGAGCTGATTCTCGGCCCGATCATCGGCGGTGTCGGCTCGCTGTTCGGACCGATCCTCGGCGCCTTCGTGCTCACCGCGCTGGCCGAGGTGCTGAATGACGTGATGGTGGCGCTGGGCTATGAACTTCCAGGCATCAAGCTGGTCTTCTACGGCCTCTGCCTGCTGGCGGTGGTGATGTATCTGCCGAACGGCATCTGGCCGCCCCTGCGCAAATGGCTCGGCCTGGGAGAGCGGCTATGAGCACCGCTCCTCTCCTCACCGTCGCTGGCATCTCGAAAAGCTTCCGCGGCCTGCGCGCCGTCGACCAGGCTTCCCTGACCGTGCCGCAGGGCGGCATCGTCAGCCTGATCGGCCCGAACGGCGCCGGCAAGACCACCTGCTTCAACATGATCGCCGGCGTGTTCAGACCTGACGAGGGCAGCATCAGCTTCGCCGGCAAAAATATCGGGGGCCTGCGGCCGGACCAGATCTGCCATGCCGGTATCGGCCGCACCTTCCAGATCGTGAAGCCGTTCAAGGATCTCACCGCGCTGGAAAACGTGATCGTCGGCGCGCTGCGCACCGAACGCAGCACGCGGGCGGCGAAAAAGAAGGCCGAAGGCGTGCTGGACCAGCTCGGCATGCTGGACAAGCGCGACCAGCCGGCCGGCCAGCTCACCCTGCCCGAGCGCAAGCGGCTGGAAGTGGCGCGCGCGCTGGCGACCGACCCGAAACTGCTGCTGCTGGACGAGGTGATGGCCGGCCTGCGCCCGACCGAAACCGACCAGATGGTGACGGTATTCCGCGAGCTGAACCGCAAACAGGGCCTGACCATTCTGCTGATCGAGCATGTGATGCGCGCCGTGATGGCGCTGTCGCAGCATGTGGTGGTGCTGCATCATGGCCAGGTGATCGCCGATGGCGCGCCGGAGCAGGTGGTGCGCGACCCCTCCGTGCTGGAATGCTATCTGGGCGAGGAAGCCGACATATGAGCCTCCAGATATCCGCTCTCGATGTCTTCTACGGCGACGCCCAGGCGCTGGACGGCGTCTCGCTGGAGGTGCCGCAGGGCAGCATCGTCGCCATCGTCGGCGCCAATGGCGCCGGCAAATCGACGCTGATCCGCACCATCGCCGGCATCGAAGCGCCGCGACGCGGCCATATCCGCTACAAGGACACCGAGATCGGCGGCCTGCCGAGTTACAAGGTGTGCGATCTCGGCATCGGCCAGGTGGCCGAGGGCCGCCAGATTTTCCCCACGCTCAGCGTGCTGGAAAACCTGGAAATGGGCGCCCTGCTGCCGCGGGCGCGCGGCAAGGAAAAAGCCACGCTCGACGAGGTGTTCCACCTCTTCCCGCGCCTGGCCGAGCGGCGCGACCAGCTGGCCGGCACCATGTCGGGCGGCGAGCAGCAGATGCTGGCCATCGGCCGCTGCCTGATGGGCCAGCCCGACCTGATCATGTTCGACGAACCCTCATTGGGCCTGGCGCCGGCCGTGGTGCAGGAGGTGTTCCGCATCATCCGGCTGCTGCATGTCGAGCGCGGCATGACGGTGATCCTGGTCGAGCAGAATGTCGCCGTGTCGCTCAAGCTGGCCGACCACGCCTATGTGCTTGAGAACGGCCGCATCGCCATGCAGGGCAGCGGGCAAACTCTGCTACACGACGACCGCGTGCGGCAGGCCTATATGGGGCTTTAGGAAAAGCAGAGTACACCGAAAAAAGGCCACCTTGCGGTGGCCTTTTTGCTGCTCACGCCAGATTGGCGAAGAAGTCGTTGCCCTTGTCGTCGACGATGAT
>NZ_JAOZVR010000120.1 GCF_025869515.1 Ferrovibrio sp. | reverse complement strand
CGGACCAGTCCGGGCTTTTTTCAACGGATGGGCGAAGCCGTTACTGGCAGGCCAGGCACTCGTCGTAATCGACCGCTTCGCGCGGCCCGCCGGCGGCGGCTGCCAGCGGCAGTTCCGGCTCGAGTTCCGGCACGCCGCCGGGAATACCCATGGGGCGCTCGTTTTCATTGATCTTGCCGGCGAGTGGGATCGAGACCACGTTGGTGGCGATTTTTTCGCTGGTCTTGCCCGACACGGTTTCGGCGCGCTGGATCGACAGCGAGCGGCAGTAGTAGAGGCTCTTCACGCCCTTCTTCCAGGCCTGGAAGTGGATCTGGTGCAGATCGCGCTTGTGCACGTTGGCCGGCAGGAAGATGTTCAGGCTCTGCGCCTGGCAGATATAGGGCGTGCGGTCGGCCGCGAGATCGATCAGCCAGCGCTGGTCGATCTCGAAGGCGGTCTTGAACACGGCCTTCTCGTCTTCCGAGAGGAAGTCGAGATGCTGCACCGAGCCGCCGCCGGTGGTGATCGACGACCAGGTGTCGTCGTCGTTCTTGTCATACTGCTCCAGCGTCTTCTCGAGATAGCGGTTGCGTACCGAGAAGGAACCCGACAGCGTCTTGTGCGTGAAGGCATTGGCCACGTTCGGCTCGATGCCGGGCGAGGCGCCGCCGGCGATGATCGAGATCGAGGCGGTCGGCGCAATCGCGATCTTGTGCGAGAAGCGTTCCATGATGCCGTATTCGGCGGCATCGAGGCAGGCGCCGCGCTCTTCCGCCAGCTTGCGCGAGGCGGCGTCCGACTGGTCCTTCACATGCTTGAAGATGGTGCGGTTCCATACCTTGGCCATCACGCTTTCCCACGGCACGCCATTGGCCTGCAGGAAGGAGTGGAAGCCCATCACGCCGAGGCCGACCGAACGCTCGCGCTCGGCTGCATAGCGTGCCTTCGACATGCTGTCGGGCGCAGTGGCGATGAAGTCGCTCAACACGTTGTCGAGGAAGCGCAGGCAATCCTCGATGAACACCGGATGTTCCTTCCACTCATGGAAGTATTCGAGGTTGAGCGACGACAGGCAGCATACCGCCGTGCGCTGGTTGCCATGATGGTCGATGCCGGTCGGCAGCGTGATCTCGCTGCACAGATTCGAGGTCTTGACCCGCAGGCCGGCCAGCTTGTGCTGCTCCGGCAGGGCGCGGTTCACATGGTCGATGTAGACCAGGTAGGGCTCGCCGGTCTCGATGCGGGCGGTGAGGATACGGACCCACAGCGCGCGGGCCGAGACGGTGCGCTGCACGGTCTGGTCATGCGGGCTCAGCAGGGCCCACTGCTCATCGGCCTCCACCGCGCGCATGAAGGCGTCCGAGATCAGGATGCCGTTATGCAGGTTCAGCGCCTTGCGGTTCGGGTCGCCGCCGGTCGGACGGCGGATTTCGATGAATTCCTCGATTTCCGGATGATCGATCGGCAGATAGCAGGCGGCCGAACCGCGGCGCAGCGACCCCTGGCTGATCGCCAGCGTCAGGCTGTCCATCACGCGAATGAAGGGGATGATGCCCGAGGTCTTGCCGTTCTGACCGACCTTCTCGCCGATCGAACGCAGATTGCCCCAATAGCTGCCGATGCCGCCGCCGCGGGCTGCCAGCCAGACATTCTCGTTCCACAGGCCGAGGATGCCGTCCAGGCTGTCATTGGCCTCGTTCAGGAAGCAGGAGATCGGCAGGCCGCGGTTGGTGCCGCCGTTCGACAGCACCGGAGTGGCCGGCATGAACCACAGCTTGCTGATGTAGCTGTACATGCGCTGGGCATGGGCGGTGTCGTCGGCATAGTGGCCGGCCACGCGGGCGAACAGGTCCTGGTAGGATTCGCCGGGCAGCAGATAGCGGTCGTCCAGGGTGGCCTTGCCAAAATCGGTGAGGAGGCGGTCGCGGCTGCGGTCAACGTCGATGCGAATGCCGCGTTCGGTCTGCAGAGTGTTGAGCACGGATTGTGTCCCCTCATTATCGCGGTCGGGCCATCCCTGAATCAGGGGGAGGCCGGGCCGGCCGTAGTCATGAATCCAAAGGTTCCGTCCGTTGCTCTGTCCCGGCGGCCGCGCACCCCGCCCTTTCACCTTCGAAAACCCCACAAAAACAGCCCCAAAACAGGCTCTCGAAGGCGGCGCAGCGTCGTCACGAAACAGGTCCAACGAACACAACATATGGTACTCAGGGTTAAGGGAGGGTCAATACCGTGTGTGACTTGAGTTTGTAAAAAAACCGGTTGACGGACTCTCAGTAGCGTGAACCCCCTGATTTTATGCCGTGTCGCGCACGGCGGGCATTTTCCGGGGTGATCGAAAAAGGTTATCCCCGCTATCCACAGGGTGGCTTTCGACTCCGTTTCGCCCGGCTTTGACCGGTCCAGGCAAGGCGGCGTTAACCATTGGGCCCCTAAATATTGTGTGCTACCGGCGCGGGTTTTCCGCCTCGCGCCGGGTCTTTGTACGTCTATGATGTGAAAGTCCAATTGCGGAATGACACGCGATCCGTACGGGCCGGGATGTTCCGGGCCTGCCGGGGGAGGTTGCGATGCTGATCAAACATCCGCGCGCCGATATGGCCGCCAATGCCGCGAAGTCGGCGAGCGAACAGGCCCTGGCCGAGGCGGATACCCGCGCCGCCGCCCTGGTCGGCACGCCCATGCTGGAACGCCGGCGGCTGATCATGGTCGGCACCGGTGCCGGCATCAGCCTGCTCTGGGTGCTGTTCTGCGTCACCTACATCAACAGTTCGGTCGGCTGGTCCAACCTGTGGCATGCGCTGCCGCACGAGATCGGCGCCTTCATCGCCGGTGTTGCCGCGCCGCTCGCCTTCCTCTGGCTGATGCTGCTTAACATGTGGCGCGGCATGGCGATCAAGCGCCAGTCCGCCGCCCTGCACGAATTGCTGCTCGATCTGAGCTATCCCACCCCGGAAGCCGAGCGCCGCGTTTCGGCGCTGGCCGGCGCGCTGCGTCGTCAGGCCCGCGAGATGGAAGAGGCGGCGCAGAGCGCCACCGACAGGATCGCCACGCTGGGCGAAACCATGGCCGGCCAGCAGCAGGCGTTGCTCGCCGCCGCCTCGGGCGCCAACGAGCAGGTGGCGCAGCAGGCGCGCCAGATCACCGGCACGCTGACCCAGTCCTCGCAGTCGCTGCTGGCCGCCGCCGAGCAGGTCAACCGCGATCTCGATAACACTGTGAAGGGTCTGGCCGGCCGCTTCGAAGAGCAGAGCCGGGCCCTGGTCGATGCCGCCGACAAGGTCGGCACCGAGATGAATTCCAAGGTCACCGGGCTGGGCCAGACCGTGTCGACCCAGGCCCAGGTGCTGCTGCAGGCCGCCGATGTGATCGTGCGCGAGGTGGAAACCGCGCGCGGCATCTTCCAGAACAAGGCCAACGAGATTTCCCGCATCACCTCGGCGATCCAGTTCCAGAACGAGCGCGTCGACGAACTGTCGCGCCGCCATGGCGAACTGATGGACCAGGCAGTCAACCGCGCCGCCGAAGTGGCGCAGCAGATCGCCGAGCAGCTGGAACACAAGATCGTCGCGCTGGAACAGGCGGTCACCCGCGCCGGCGGCGAAGCCGGCCGCATCGGCCTGAGTTTTGCCGAATCCGCGCAGACCATCACGACGGCTGCCGAGGTCACCGTGGCGCGCGCCACCGCGGCCAGCGAAAGCTTCGGTCGCGAGAGCCAGGTGTTCAGCAGCGCCAGCCAGAAAGTGGTCGACAGCGCCGAAGCCGCCGGCACCGTGCTGCGCGAGCGCGTGCGCGAGATCGAACATGCCACCGGCACCACGATCAGCCGCATCCGCGATATCGGCGAGACGATCCGCTCCGAGGTCGGCGCGCTGGATGACCAGGGCGCCCGCGTGGCTGAACGCCTGCGGGTTGCCAGCGACGACATGCGCGGCCGCACCGGTGCGCTGGAGCAGGCGGGCGTTTCCGCCACCCGTCAGGCCGATGCTTTTGCCGAGGCCGCTGCCCAGGCCGAACAGCGCCTGAAGCTGACCGGCGATCTGGTGCGCCACCAGGCCGACCAGCTCAGTTCAGCCGCCGAACTGGCCGACCAGCGTCTGGCCCAGGCCGGCGATGCGCTGCGCCGCGAAGGCGCCAATATGACGCAGACCCTGCAGCAGATCGCCGATCGCGCCATGCGCACCGGCGACGAGCTGAAGCAGCGTGCCGATACGCTGGACGAAACCGCCGGCCGTGCGCTCGACAAGATCGGCGAGGCCGACGATGGCATCCGCGTCCGCATCGAAAACCTGGCGCAGTCCGGCCGCGACGCGCTTGCCATGGCGGCCCAGGTGCAGGAGACCATGGTGCAGGCCAATGCGCTGCTCGCCCAGGCAAGCCAGCGTACCGACGACCAGATCGGCGCCGCCGGCGCGCTGCTGCGTGGCCATGCCGAGCAGTTCGGCGTCACCATCGACGGCGTTGCCAAGCGTATCAGCGAAACCGGAACGGCCGTGCGCGATCAGGTCGATGGCCTCGACCAGGCCGCCGCCCGCACCGCGCAGCGCCTGCGTTCGGCCGGCGAAAGCGCCGGTCAGGATGCCGTGCAACTGCAGGCTGCCGCCGAGCGCGCCGCGCAACGCCTGCATCAGGTGAGCGAAACCGCGCAGGTGCAGGCTCATGCGCTCAGCGCCGCGTCCGAACGCGCGGCGATGGAATCACAGCTTGCCGGTAGCGCCGCCCAGGCGCGTGCCAAGGACCTGCAGGACCTGGCCGAGAAGGTCGCCGAGGCGATGGCGACGCTGGCCGAAAAGGCCTCGGCGCAGACCGTTGCCCTGGTGGCGATGAGCGACAAGGCGCAGATGGAAGCCATTGCGCTGAATGCCGCCGCCGAGAAGGCGACCGGCAGCATCAACACCGCCGGCGACACCGCGCGCATCCGCTCGGTCGAGCTGGGCGATGCAGCGCAGAGCGTGGTCGACCGCACGCTGGAACTGCGCAGCACCATCCACGAACAGGCCGGTGCGCTCACGTCGCTTTCGAGCGAGCTTACGCGCCAGGCCGAAAGCATCCGCGAGAATTTCCGCGGCCGTGTGCAGGAACTGGCCGAAGCCTCCGATGCGGCGATCCTCAAGACCGCCAATATCGGCGACAGCTTCCGCCGTCAGGCCCAGGAAGTGGCCCGCGTGTCAGACGAAGCCGTCAACCGCGTCGAGCAGGTCGGCTCGACCTTCGACGCCCGCGCCCGCGAGATCAATCTGGCTGTCGGCAATGCCTCGGGCCGCATCGACGATGCCAGCGAAGTGCTGCGTAACCGCACGCGCGAGCTGGCCAATATCGTCGAGGATGCGATGAAGCAGACTGATCGGATGAGCGACGGCTTCCGTCGTCAGGCCGACGAGGTCGACACCCGCGCCGCGCGCCTCAGCGAAAAGGTGGCCGAGATCGGCGAGCGCATGGCGCGTACCGGCACCGAATTCGGCGCCGTCACCGACCGCGCCAGTGCGCGTGCCGCCGAAACCGCCGAGGTCCTCGGCCAGCGCGCCCAGGAACTGGCCTCGTCGGCGGCCCGTGCGGCCACCGAAGCCGCCTCGGCCGAAGCCAGCCTCAAGGCGGACTCCAAGGCTCTGGCCGAAGCGGCCAGGACGGCCAGCATCGAGGCCGAATCCCTGCGCAAGGCCACCCAGGCCCTGCGCGGCGAGCAGTTCCTCAAGACCGCGGCCTTCATCACCGGCCATCTCAATTCGATGGCCATCGATATCTCGCGGCTGCTGAACCGTGACCTGTCGGAAGAGCTGTGGCGCCGCTACTACAAAGGCGAGCGCGGCCTGTTCACCCGCAAGCTGATCGACCAGCGCGATCTCGACAAGATCCGCGGCAAGTATCAGGAGAATGGCGAGTTCCGCGACTTCACCGACCGTTATGTGGCCGAATTCGAGCGCGTGTTGGCCGGCGCCAAGGGTGTCGAGCATGAAGAGCTGCTGACCTCTGCTTTCGTCACCGCCGATATCGGCAAGGTCTATCTGCTGCTGCGCGAGGCGGTGGGCAAGTCGCGGCAGTGACGCTATCCTCCTGGTCATGGCCGAGAAAACATCGCTGAAAGACTGGATCGGCGGCCAAGATACGGCCGCCGATCTTTTTTTACCCGAACGCTGCATCGCGCTGGCGCATGCGCTCGACCAGTCCGACGAACATCTGGTCGAAGAGGCGCCACTGCCGCCGCTGCGCCACTGGCTGTATTTCTGGCATGCAGCTCAGCGTGCCCGGCTTGGCCGCGACGGTCATCCGGTGCTCGGCGGTTTCCTGCCGGATGTGGGGAAACTCTGGGGCAGTCAGACGCGCCGCATGTGGGCCGGCAGCCGGCTGGAGTTCCATCGTCCGCTGCTGCTCGGCATGCCGACGCGGCGGCTCTCCACGGTGGAAGCGGTGGAAGAGAAAAGCGGCCGCAGCGGCCGACTGGTCTTCGTCACCGTGCGGCATGACATCTTCGATGCCGATACCGTTGCCGTCACCGACCGGCATGACATCGTCTATCGGGAAGAACTTCCCGGCGCCAAACTGCCTGAGCCGGATACGGCGTCCGGCAACTACCAGTGGCAGGCGACCTTCACGGCCGATCCGGTGCTGTTGTTCCGCTATTCGGCACTCACTTTCAACGGCCACCGCATCCATTACGACCGCGACTATGCACGCGACGTAGAAGGCTATCGCGGCCTTGTTGTGCATGGCCCTCTGCTGGCGACCCTGCTGGTCGATTTCGCCACCAGCCTGCGACCTGGCCAGGCACTGAAGCGCTTCAGCTTCCGCGGCCGCCGGCCGGTGATCGACGGCGCGCCGTTCCAGCTGCGTGCGAAAAACGCGCATGACGGCGCGCTCTCCTTATGGATCGCTGATGCCGACGGCGCCCTGGCGATGACGGCGGAAGCCGAATTTCTCTGAAGTTACCGTTTTGTAATCTGGGCGCTCCGCCGAACGCGGCCTAGAGTGGCGCCGTCGTGTTGCGGGTAATTTACTGTCGTATGCAGAGTGGGGCTTCGGCCGGATTGTAGGCTGAATGATACGATGCACGCCTATTCGATCCGCTGGATCCTGATACTCCTTGTCCTGATCGCCGTCGTTCCGGGCGTGATCGGCACGTCATTCGAAATTGCCAGCAGTTTTCAATTGCAACGCCAGAATGCTCTTGAAAGCGCACAGAATGCAGCCGGCGCCGCTGCGCAGCGCGTGGCCAACTTCATCGGCAACAGTGAGGTCATTGTCAGGACCGCTGCCGAGATTCCCGATGCGGCGTCTCTTGATCGCGGTCGCTGCCAGACCACGCTGTCGCAGCTGATGCAGGTTCTGCCGCGTTACGCCAACCTGGTTGCGGTAGATGCCGAAGGTTGGCTGGTCTGCTCCGGAGTGCCGGCGTCGGATGACACGCCACGCCGTATCGATCCCACGTATTATTTTGACCGCATGAAGAGGGATGGCCGGCTGACCGTTGGGTATCCGTCGTCCAGCAGCTTCGTCACGGGACGACGCATTGTCGGAATTTCGCAGCCTCTGTTCGGCTCGCAGCGGGAATTGCGCGGTGCGCTGGTCCTTGCTGTTGATCTGCTGCGTTTCTCGCTGGAGATGCCGGCGAACGTCCGTCTGCGCTACTTCCTGCTCGCCGGCAATGGCGCCGTGGTCACGACGAATTACCAACCGCAGGATCTGGTTGCGAGCCAGCCTGCGCTAAGTCCGTTCTTCGATTTGATGCCGGGGGCTGAGCGTCAGCTGATCGATGTACCAGGACCGGACGGTGCGATGTATCTGGTCGCCAAGGCTGCCGTCCCCGGTTACGACTGGACGATGATCGCGGCAATTGCCAAGCAGGACGCGTTATCAGAAGCCTATCGGCAACTGTGGCGCAGCTCGGCAATCCATGCGGGCATCCTGCTGCTGGGTATTTCCCTGTCGTTCTGGCTGAGCCGGCAGATCGCCGTCCCCATCAAGGATATGGTCGAGACGATCATGAGAATCCAGAAAGGGCTGCGGGTGCGCTTCACCGAACGCGGACCCCTGGAGATTCTGGCGTTGGCGCGACAGGCCAATATCGCCCTGGACGAGGCGCAGCAACGTGACAAGCTGCTGCATATCGCGGATCAGCGCCTCGCCTTCGCCATCGAAGCCAATCAGGATGGCGTCTGGGACTGGGATATTGTCAGCGGTCGGGTGGACTACAGCGAACGCTGGCTGTCGATGCTGGGTTACGGCCCTGGCGAGATCGAAGCCAGCCTCGATGGATTGCGACATCTGGTTCATCCTGACGATGATCCAATGGTCAAGGCTGCGGTTGAGACGCATCTTGCGGGTCAGTCGCCACACTTCACCACCGAACATCGGATGCGCCACAAGAATGGCCATTATATATGGGTGCTGAACCGCGGCGCCATCGTGGATCGCGACGATGACGGTTCGCCGATCCGCATGGTCGGGACGCATACCGATATCGACAACCGGAAAGCGGCCGAGTTCAATCTTCTGAAAGCCGGCGTCGTGTTCGACAAATCGCCTCAGGCGATCATTGTGACGGATGAAAAAAACATCATCCAGCTGGTCAATCCGGCCTTCGAACGTGTGACCGGCTATATGGGTGGCGAGGCGATTGGCCGGAATCCCTCATTCCTGGCCAGTGGCCGGCAGATGCCGGATTTCTACAAGGCGATGTGGCAGCAGCTGATCGAAACCGGCGAATGGCATGGCGAAATCTGGAACCGTCGCAAGGATGGCGCCGCCTATTGCGAATGGTTGACCATCACGCAGATGCGCCATGGCGACCAGATTACCGGGCATATCGGCATGTTCATCGACATCACGCAGCGCAAGGAGGCCGAAGCCCAGGTCGAGTGGCGCGCCAACTTCGATACGCTGACCATGCTGCCGAACCGGCATCTGCTACTTGATCGTATCGATCAGGCCGTCAAGCGCAACCGGCGCGGCGGTTCCGGCGGCGCCGTCATGCTGCTTGATCTCGATCATTTCAAGGAGATCAACGACAGCCTGGGTCATCAGGCCGGAGATGCTGTTTTGATCGAGGTCGCGAGGCGTCTGCAAAAGGTCATGCGCGAGAACGATACAGTTGGCAGACTGGGGGGCGACGAGTTCGTCATCCTGCTGACCGACCTGCCGACAGAGCAGGCCTCTGCCGTGGCCGAGCGCATTCTGCAGGCATTGGCCGTTCCGGTGACCCTGCCGGGGCGTGACCTGCAAACCGGGGCGAGCATCGGCATCGCCATCTACCCCGACGACAGCGACGATCCGAGTGAGTTGCTGCGGCTGGCCGATATGGCAATGTACTCAGCCAAGGCAGCCGGCCGCGGTTCCTGGCAGATGTTCACGCAACAGATGGACCTGCAGTCGCGCCGTCGCCTTGATCTGATTGCCGATATGCGCGTCGCCCTGATGCAGGACCAGATCGAGCTTTTCTACCAGCCGGTCGTCAGCATCGCGACAGGGGAGGTGGTCAAGGCGGAAGGGTTGGCGCGCTGGCGGCATCCCCGGCAGGGCTTCATTCCGCCGGACCAGTTCATTCCATTGGCCGAAGAAACCGGCCTGATCCACCAGTTGGGCCAGATTGTTCTGACGGCCGGCATGGCGGCGCGGCAACGCATCAACGATGCCGGACTGAATTGTCAGATCAGTGTCAACATTTCGTCACGCCAGATTGGTTCACCGACTTTCGCCGCCGAGGTCCGCCGTCTGCTTGTGAACAGCAATATGGCCACAAACCCGATCATTTTCGAGGTGACGGAAAGCCTGCTGCTGTCCGACTTCGAGCGCGCCTGTGCATTGCTTCGCGAATTCGCCGATGCGGGTGCTGTGATTGCGCTTGATGATTTTGGCACCGGCTATTCCAGCCTGAGCTATCTGTATCGCCTGCCGGCCAGTATTCTCAAGATTGATCGCAGCTTCACAATCAATCTGGGCCAACGCTCCGATGTGCGCCGTCTCATGCAGGCCATCATCGACCTCGGCCATGATCTGGGATTCAAGATCGTGGCCGAGGGGGTCGAAACTGCCGAGCAGCGCGACGCATTGCTCGAAATGGGTTGCGACTATGGCCAAGGATACTATTTCGCCAAACCAATGCCGTTCGACGATCTCATGGCGCTGCTTGTCGGAAACTCCCGATTATCAATTCCGGCTTGAGTTGCAGCCAGGGATCACGGCATCGAACACTCGAAGCTGGCGGCGGTGTTCGCATCGCCGCTGCGATAACGCGGGAACATCGGGTAGCGGCACATCGGCCGTGAGGCTGTGGCGGCAAAGGGTGGTGCCGGCTGATGCGCGCTCTGCACCAGATCGCCCGGCATGCGGCCTTTCTCCACCCAGTCGCTCACCACTTCCAGCATATCCACTGCCGAGGGCGCGCCGGTGCCGACATGGTCGGCGCCGGGTGTAATATACAGCCGCATGAAGCGATCCACTGCCGGCTGACCCATCTTTTCGATCACGGACTGGTAATACTGGATACCGGCATAGGGGCTCTGGGCGTAATCGGCCATCTGTTCGGCCACCACCAGCCTGCCGCCGCTCCCGGCAAAGGCCGAGAGATCGGGATTGGTCGAATCCATCAGGCCGGAAATCACCTGCGCGCGTTCGCGGAAACTGTCGGGCGTATACTGGCGTGGATCGTAATTCGGATCGCGGGCGAGGAAATACTGGATCGCGCCGCTGCCATAGAGCCAGGCGCGGCTGTTGGCCGTGGTGGCCGGCATGGTGGGCGGTGCTGTGCCGGTCTGCCAGCTGACCCAGCCGCCGACCGGGCCGGTACCGGCCCAGGCCTCGCCGCCGGTGCCGAAACCGGGATAGCTGCGCACACCATTGGCAAGCTCGAAGCTGAAGTTCACCGAGCTGTGCAGGGTTTGCACCGAGCGGATTTCCGTCTCGGTCAGGCACATCGGATTGCTTGCTGCCGGGCAACGCAGGCGGCTGACATCGAAGATGCGCTTGCAGCCCTCATGGTCGCTGACGATGCCGTCTTTCAGCCCGTCGCGGTCGTCACAGGTGGCCAGCACGGCGTCATGCACCAGCTTCACCTTGTCGGGACTGATCCAGCCCTGGGTGAGCGCGATACCCATGCGGGTGCCGGCGGCTTGCAGGCCGACCCAGTTGATCACCGGCACCCGGCTGAAGATGCCGTCGAAATCGTTGGGATAGCGCTGCGCCATGGTCAGGCCTTCGCGGCCGCCTTCGGAACTGCCGAAGAAATACAGCTTCTCCGGCGCCTTGCCGTAGCGCCGCTTCATCAGCTCGACGGCGACATCGCGCACCTTCTTGTAGGCGGCGTGCGAGAAGTTGACCAAAGCCTCGTCATTCAGCGCAAAGGCCTGCAGCGGCACAGCCGGTGCATTCTGGTGGCCCGAATCCGTGCCGTAGGTGACATAGCCGCGCGCCAGCGGATGCGGTTTATCCGGCCGTGCTGCGGGTGGTAATGCGAGGCCGGTGATCAGCACGCCGTTGAAGCCACCGCCGCCATACTGCAGCGAGCGGCCGTTCCAGTCGCTCGGCAGGTTGACCTGGAAGCGGATCGGCGGCGCCTGCGGGTCGACCGGGGCGATGGCGCCGATGACGCGGCAGTGTTCGGGCAGGGCCGGCACGATCAGCTCGGGCGGCAGCGGTGTGAAGGGCGGGCTGGCGATGGCGCCAGCCGGCGAGGCAGCGGTGAGCGTCGCGCTTGCGACGCTGGCGCCGCGGGTCGGCAGGCCGATGGCGGCCGCATCGATGGGAGCGGTCAGCGCGGCACAGGCGGTGACCGGATCGCGCGGTGGCGTGGCACAGGCGGAAAGCAGCAGGGCAACAGCAGGCAGCACGGCAACAGCCGGCAGACGCAGGGCATGCATGGTTTCCTCCATCGGCCCCTGGCGGGCCGTTGTACGAAGGCTAGGCGCAGCATTGCCATGAGTCAAAACGATTGCATGCTGCATGGCGCCGGAAGTCCAATGGTCATGCGAATATCGCACGTCACAGGCAGTGCACAGCGTGGTATTGTGCGGCCATCTCCAGCGACTTCTGATTCGCCCCGCCCACCCCGCTTCACCATTCCGTCCCGGACCCGCCGCAATGCCGTCGCTCTCCGTTCTGTCGGGGGATCGCCCGCCCGTCGTTCCCCATCGCCTGATCTGGGGACTGGCGGTCGGCCAGATGATTTCCTGGGGCACGCTGTATTACTCCCTCGCGGTGCTGATCGGCCCGATGGAGCAGGAGCTCGGCTGGTCGAAGGTGGAACTGAATGCCGGACTGACCGTCGGTCTGCTCGCCGCCAGCGCGGCAGCAATCCCGATCGGCGCGCTGATCGACCGTTTCGGCGGTTACTGGTTCATGGTGAGCGGCGGCTGCGGCGGGGCACTGCTGCTGGCGGCCTGGTCGATGACCTCGTCGCTGCCGCTCTTCTATGCCATCTGGGCCGGCATCGGCCTGGTGCATGCCTGCACGCTCAGCGAAAGCGCCTACAATATCGTGGTCTCGAACCTGGCCAACCACAAGCGCGGCATCACGCTGATCACCCTGCTGAGCGGGCTGTCGTCCTCGGTCTCGATACCCTTCATCACGCTGTGCAGCGACACGCTCGGCTGGCGTCCGGCGCTGCTGGTGCTGGCACTGATCCATTTCCTGATTCCGGGCCTGGTCAGCGCCTGGGTCCTGCGCGGCATCGGCAGTGCGCGCCAGAAGCAGGTTGCCGAGAGTGCGGGCAGCGACATTGTCCCGGCCCGCAAGCCGCTGCGGCAGATCGCGCTCGACCCGGTCTTCTGGATGCTGGCGGCGGCCTTCGGCGTGCATACCTTCATCGGCAACGGCATCACCTTCCATGTCATCCCGCTGCTGCAGGAGCGCGGCTATGCGATGGGCGTGATCGTCGCCATGCTGGCGATGCACGGGCCGAGCCAGGTGGCGGCGCGCATCGTGCTGCTGCTGGTCGGCAACCGTATCTCGACGGCAGGATTCGGCTATATCGCCTTCAGCCTGATGACGGTCGGCGTGGCGCTGCTCGGCCTCAGCAGCGTGTTCGGCGCCGCCGAGCTGTTCGTCTATGCGCTGATCTACGGCATCGGCACCGGGCTGCTGACGCTGGTGCGCGCCAACAGCGTGATCGAATATCTCGGCGCCTATGGCTATGGCGCCGCCTCGGGCGCGCTGGTGATCGCCATGGCGCTGCCGCGCACCACGGCGGCGGTGGTCTTCGCGCTGCTCTGGCAGGCCAGCGGCAGCTACGATACCGTGCTGTGGATCGCTCTGCTGGTCAGTTGCGCCGGCCTTGCCGCCTTCGGCCTCGCCACGCGCTGGCACAATCGTCGTACGCCCATCCAGGGCCTGTGAGAGCGTTTATGTGCTGGGGGCCACGATCTTGCGGCCGCGCCGGCGCGGCGCGGTCAGCTTGGCGACATCGAGGATGTCGTCGAGCTGTGCCTCGGTGAGCCAGGCCTTCTCGATGCAGAGTTCGCGCACGGTGTGCCCGGTCTTGAGCGCCTCTTTGGCCAGCCATGCCGATTTCTCGTAGCCGATATAGGGATTGAGCGCGGTGACGATGCCGACGCTGGCCTCGACGTGGCGTTTCGCCTGCTCGACATTGGCCTGGATGCCGCTGACGCATTTCTCGGCCAGGGTGCGAGCCGCCCGGACCAGCAGCTGCATGGATGAGAGCACATTGTAGACGATCACCGGCTCCATCACATTGAGCTGTAACTGGCCGGCCTCGGCCGCCATGGTCACCGTGATATCGTTGCCGATCACCTGGAAACAGACCTGGTTGACCACTTCCGGAATCACCGGATTGACCTTGCCCGGCATGATCGAGGAGCCCGGCTGCATGGGCGGCAGCGAAATCTCGTTCAGGCCGCCGCGCGGACCCGAGGAAAGCAGCCGCAGGTCGTTGGCAATCTTGCTGAGCTTGACGGCGATGCGTTTGAGCATGCCGGAATAGAGCACGAAGGCACCCATGTCCCAGCTCGCTTCGATCAGGTTGGCGGCGCGTACCATCTCGACGCCGGAGATGCGCGCCAGTTCCTCGATCGCCAGATTGGAATATTCCGGCTCGGTATTGATGCCGGTGCCCACCGCGGTGCCGCCCAGGTTGATCTCGCGGAACAGCTTGACGATCTCGTCGCCGCGCGCGACATCTTCCTTGATGTTGATGGCAAAGGCCTCGAACTCCTGGCCCAGCGTCATCGGCACGGCATCCTGCAGCTGGGTGCGGCCCAGCTTGATGATATCGGCGAATTCGACGCCGCGCTGGCGGAATTCATAAGCCAGCGCATCCAGCGCCTTCATCAGCTCGGCATGGCTGAGGATGACGCCGAGACGCACCGCGGTCGGATAGACGTCATTGGTCGATTGCGACAGGTTGACGTCGTCATTGGGATGCAGGTGGGCATATTCGCCCTTGTGGAAGCCGAGCAGCTCCAGGCCGCGATTGGCGATCACCTCGTTGGCGTTCATATTGGTCGAGGTGCCCGCGCCGCCCTGAAACACGTCGATGGTGAACCATTCATGCAGCTTACCGTCGATCAGCTCGTCGCAGGCCTTGGCGATGCCCTTGTATTTGTCAGGCTCCAGATAGCCCAGTTTCTTGTTGGCCGCCGCGCAGGCCTTTTTCACCATGCCGAAGGCACGGATCAGGTTCGGATAATGGTTGATGCCGATGCCCGAGATATGGAAGTTGTCGAGCGCGCGCTGGGTCTGGATGCCGTAATAGGCGGCGGCGGGAATTGCCATGTCGCCGAGCGAGTCATGCTCCAGACGGGTTGCCGGATCGCTGCTCATGTCTGCCTCTGCATGCTGTGAACGTGGTCGATCAACCCATGCATTCTGCCTTGCCGTAACGTCAATGCGAAGTCCCCGGCCGGGGATATTTCATTGAAATGCTTATGGTTTCCCATGCAACCAGTGCATGGGACCATATCATGGCAGCTTATCGGACCGCGTGGTGCGCCCGACCGTTCGCATCATACGGTTCGCTGCGCCTTGTCCTTCGCATTGGTGGCCGCGATGGCCTCGCGGATATCCTGCCATTCGGCATCGCTGAGGTCTGTCAGCGCCCCGAAGCCGCCGGCGGAATTGAGCCACTGGCCGCCATCGATGGCGATCACCTCGCCGGTGAGATAGCCGACATCGTCGGCCAGCAGGAAGGCGGCGAGATTGGCCAGTTCCGGCAGGTCGCCGACGCGCCGCATCGGGATGGCGCCGATCATGCGTTTTTCCAGCGCCTCGGTCGGCGCCAGCCGTTTGGTCATGCCTTCGGTGGGGAAGGGGCCGGGCGCGATGGCATTGAGCCGGATGCCCTTCGGTCCCCATTCCACGGCCAGCGACTGTGTCATCGCCGCGATGCCGGCCTTCGACATGGCCGAGGGGATGACGAAGGCGGAACCGGTCCAGACCCAGGTGGTGACGATGGATACCACGCTGCCGCCGCGTCTGGCCGCGATCCAGCGTTTGCCCACGGCCTGGGTCACGTAGAAACTGCCATGCAGCACGATATTGGCGATGGCATCGAAGCCGCGCGGGCTGAGGTCCTCGGTGCGGGCGATGAAATTGCCGGCGGCGTTGTTCACCAGACTGTCCAGCGGGCCATGCGAGTCCCAGATGGCCTGCACCATCTCGTCCACCGCCTGCGCCACGCGGATATCGCAGGCATGGCCGTAGATTTTTCCACCGGTTTCAGCCGCCAGTTCCCGGGCGGTCTCCTGCAACACGCCTTCGCGCCGGCCGCAGATATGCAGTTCGGCGCCTAGCTCCATCAACCGGCGCGCCATCGCCTTGCCCAAGCCGGTACCGCCGCCGGTGATCAGAATGCGTTTGTCCCTGAACAGATCGTTGCGAAACATGTCGCCTCCCATATTCTGTTGATTGACGGAAAGCTTAGCGCAGGCGCCGCAGCGGACGCCATCAGGAGGAAAGTATGGATCTGCAACTCACCGGCAAGGTTGCCATCGTCACCGGCGCCAGCAAGGGCATCGGGCGCGCCATCGCAGAGACTCTCGCAGCGGAAGGCATGAGGCTGGTGCTGGCGGCACGCTCGGGCGACCTGCTCAGGGAGGTTGCCGGCAGCCTGAAGACCGAGAGTCTTGTGCAGGCGGTGGACCTGCGCGATCCCGCGGTGCCGGCGCAACTGGTGGCGGCGACGGTGGAGAAATTCGGTGGCATTGACCTGGTGGTGAACAATGCCGGCGCCACCAAGCGCGGCGATTTCCTGACCCTCACCGACGACGACTGGGCCGATGGCTTCGCACTGAAATTCTTCGGTGCCATGCGGCTCAGCCGGGCGGCCTGGCCGCATCTCAAGGCTCGGCAGGGCAGTATCATCAGCATCATCGGCATCGGTGGTCGCACCGGCCAGGCCGAATTCGCCATCGGCGGGTCGGTCAATGCGGCGGGCATGAATCTGACCAAGGTGCTGGCCGACCGTGGCATTGCCGATGGCGTGCGGGTTAACGCCATCAATCCCGGCGCCATCGCCACCGAACGCCTGCAGGTGCGCATCCGCAACTTCGCCCAGGAGCAGGGGATTGCCGAGGCCGAGGCGGCGGTGAAGCTGCCCCGCAGCATGGGGATCGCCCGGTTCGGCGAACCCGCAGAAATTGCCCGGGCCGTGGCTTTCCTCGCCTCTTCGCGGGCAGCCTACCTGAACGGCGCGGTGATCGACGTGGATGGCGGCCAGACCCGGACACTGTAGTGCCATCGAAGCCCTATTGATTTTTCCCGGCGGGAATGCCACTCCGGATGGATGATGCGTGCACAGAATGTCGCCGCTGACCAGGATGGGGGCTTGTTTGCAATGGACCGGACCGACAGGCCGCAAGCTGACTTGCGGCTGAAGCATTCAGGTGTGCGCTGATGCCGCGCCGCTTCAGTCCGCTCCACATTCAGCCGCAGCCCGATGCACTGGCGGGGGCGGCCCGGCGTTTCGTGCTGGTGCTGGTCGGCACCGTGGTGGCGCTGTCGGTCGTGCTGGCGACGTATTTCTATATCCAGCAGCGCGAATACAACCGTTTCTCGTTCCAGAACGTGATCTGGGATGGCGTGCAGTTCCGCAACGAGCATCAGGCTTACCGGATCAGCCTGCTGGAGGCGCTGTCGGGCGGCAGCCTGCCGGACCTGCAGCAGCATTACGATCTGCTGCTCGGCCGGCTGCAGCAGATCGAAACCGGGCAGGCAGCCGATATCTACCGCGGTGCCCCGGAGCTGCAGGTCCTGCTGCAAAAGATCGAGCCGGCGGTGCGCGGCTGGAGCGGCCGGTTGGCGGCCTTCGCTGCCGGCGACCGTGCGGCAGGCCAGATGCTGCTGACGCAATCGCAGGCTCTGGATGCCGATTTTGATTCCCTCATAGCTGGCGTCAATGCCATTGGCGTGCGTCGGTTGGAACTGTCGCGTGAGCGGCTGTCAGGCCTTTATACCGTGCTGATCGCAGCGGCCATCGTCACCTGGCTGCTGGTGCTGGGCTTCGCCTATGCGCTGATGCGTCAGCTGCGCGCCACTGAACTGGCGCATACTGAGTTGCAGGCGATGACCGCCGATCTGGAGCAGGCGCGGCGCGAAGCAGAAGAGGCCAGCCGGACCAAGTCGAATTTCCTTGCCGCGATGAGCCACGAACTGCGTACGCCGTTGAATGCCGTACTGGGTTTCGCCGATATCATGCGCCAGGGCCTGTTCGGGCCGATCGGTAATGCGCGCTACGCCGATTATATCGACGGTATCGTCAAGAGCGGCCAGCACCTGCTGTCGCTGATCAATGATGTGCTCGACATGTCGCGGGTCGAAGCCGGCAAGCTCGACCTCAGCGAGGATGAACTCGATGTTCTGCAGGCGGTCGACGAGGCACTTGATCTGGTCGGCGTTACCGCCGATGGCAAGGGCGTTGCGCTGCAGCGCGCCCTGCCTGCCGTGCTGCCGCGTCTGCTGGCCGATGAACGGCTGCTGCGCCAGATGCTTCTCAACCTGATCAGCAATGCTATCAAGTTCACCCCGGAAGGCGGCAGCATCGAGATCGCTGCGGCGGTGCTGACCGATGGCGGGCTGGCGATCCGCGTGCGTGACACCGGCGTCGGCATGACCGACCACCAGCTCAAGCGCGTTTTCGAGCCGTTTTCGCAGGGCGACTCCCTGCGTGCGCGCGAAGCCGGCGGCAGCGGCCTTGGACTGCCGATCACCCGCCGTCTGATCGAACTGCATGATGGCCAGATCCACCTCTCCAGCCGTAAGAGTGCCGGTACCACCGCGACGCTAATTTTTCCGGCCACTCGGGTGCGCTTGCTGGCCGGAGCGATTTGATTTGGGCCGCCTGATGCAATGCCGGCTCGGCCGGATTGGCGCGTTGCTGCTGATCGGCTGGCTGGCGGCCTGCGCGCCGCGCCTGCAGCCACCCGGCGAGATGACGACGGTGCCGGTCGTGACGCCGAACGAAAGCGCCTGGCAGGCCAGCGACGGCCGCATGCTGCCGCTGCGCCGCTGGTTACCCGCCGATGGCGGCGCGCCGCAGGCGATCGTGCTCGCCCTGCATGGCTTCAACGATTACAGCAACGCCTTCACTGAGGCGGCCGAATGGTGGGCGCAGCATAACCTCGCGACTTACGCATTGGATCAGCGCGGCTTTGGCCGTTCGCAACATATTGGCCTGTGGCCGGGCGAGGATCGGCTGGCCGACGATCTGGTCGAATTGCACGCGGTGCTGCGCCAGCGCCATCCCGGCCTGCCGATTGTCTGGCTCGGCGAAAGCATGGGCGGTGCCGTCGTGCTGCATGGCCTGATGCGCCATCCGGCCGTGCGGCCTGTCGGAGCCGTGCTGGTGGCGCCCGCCGTCTGGGGTCGCACCAGTATGCCGTTGCTCTATCGCGTCGCGCTGTTTGTCTCCAGCTATACGATTCCGTGGAAGACCTTCACCGGCAGCGGACTGAAAATTCAGGCGTCCGACAATATCGAGATGCTGCGCCGGCTGTCGCGCGATCCGCTGTTCATCAAGGCAACGCGTGTCGATGCCATCCACGGCCTGGTGAACCTGATGGACGAGGCGGCACTGGCGCGGCCGACCGGACTGCCACTGCTGCTGCTCTACGGTGTGAAGGACGAGGTGATCCCCAAGCCGCCGGTCGAAGACTTCGTCGAGGCGCTCAAGGCGACGCCGGGCGTGGACATGCGTGTCGCGGTTTACGGACAGGGCTGGCATATGCTGCTGCGCGATCTGCAGGCTGAGACGGTGTGGCGCGATGTCGCCGCCTGGATCGGCAACCACCGCGCCACGTTGCCATCCGGCGCGGAACGCGGCAGTCTGCCGCTGTTCAGCGAGGCGGAAAAGCAGGAGCGGGAATGACCGGGTTGACGCGTGCGGCCATGCTGGATGCACTGTGGGTTGCCTGCGGCATCGTTCCCTGCCTTGCCCTGGTGCTGTGGCTGATCGATGCGGAACACGGTCTGGCACTCACTTCGCTGGGCAGCACCGCGATCCTGCTCTTCTGCTTCCCGACCCATGAAGGTTCGCGCCCCGTCGCCGTGCTGGCGTCGCATCTGCTGGGTGCCGCGCTCGGTATCGCGCTGCTGCAGCTGTTTGGCAGCAATGTCTGGACCATGGGCGCCGGCGTGGCCCTCATCGCCATCGTCATGAAGCTGCTCAACATCATGCACCCGCCGGCCGGCGCCAATCCGCTGATCGTGCTGAACCTGAAAAGCGACTGGCTGTTTCTGGCCTATCCGCTGCTGCCGGCACTGCTGATCATGCTGGTGGCGGTGCTGGTCTGGAGTCGGCTGCGCCCTGGCCCGCGCTGGCCGCAGCGTTGGGTTTAACGCGCTGGCGGCAGGGCCGCGATGGCATCGGCTACAGTCAGATTCTGCAGGCTGGGGCGTTGCAGCAGTCGCACCCAGTCGCCGCGGGGCGACACCTTGCGCGGGTCGGACTCGGCGGAATACAGCACCAGCGACGGGCAGCCGGCCGCGGCGATAATATGCATCGGCCCGGTATCGTTGCCGACACAGAGGCTGGCGACGCGTCCCAGCGTGGCCAGGTCGGCGATCGAGGTCTGGTCGCACAGGCTGATGGCAGCGGGGCAGGCGGCGAGGATGGCCTCGATCTCGGCGCGTTCGGCGGCCCGGCCGATCAGCACCGGCGTCATACCCTGCGTCAGCAGGTGGTGCCCGAATGCGGCGAAATGCCCGACCGGCCAGCGCTTCGCCGGGCGATGCGGTGCGCCGCCGGGCACCAGCAGCGCGAAATGCGCCGGCAGGCTGAACCGCGCGATGTCGGCCTGCAGGAAAGTCAGGTCGGGCAGGCCCGGATCGGCAATGCCGACCAAGGCAAGCTGGCGGCGGCGCAACTCGGCGATATGCATCGGCTCGGTCGGATCGGGGATGTGGTAACGGCAGCCCGGTGCATTGCCGACCCAGATGTCGCGCGGTGCCCCCAGCAGGCGGTAATAGCCTTTGGTGCGCTGGCTGCCCTGCAGGTCGTAGATGCGGCTGAAGCCTGCGCCGCGAATACGGCGCAGCAGGCGCCAGAGCTGCAGCGGCTGCCAGAATTTCGGCCGCGGATCGGTCCAGACCTCGTCAGCCAGCCCTGAGCGTTGCAGCAGATCGACATACGGCGCCGTGGTCAGCAGCACGATGCGTTCCCCGGCATGATGCTGGCGGATCGCGCGCAGCAGCGGCAGGGCCATGATCATGTCGCCGAGCGCCGAATGCTTGATGACCAGGATTGTCATGGTCAGGCTGTGTCTTTGAGTCCAAGCCGGGCGACAGCCATGGTGAGGGAGAGGCTGCACCAGAAAACCAGCGCCGGCCAGTTGCTGAACAGGCTCTGGCTGGCGATCAGCGGGAACAGCAACACGACCATGCAACCGGCCACCAGCACGCCGATCACTCGTGCCGTCGCTGTGCCGCGCAGCAACGGCCAGGCGGCCAGCAGCAGCAGCACAAGGAAAACAAGATAACCCAGCAGGCCGGCGGCACCGGTTTCGGCCAGCCACTCGATATAGACATTGTGCGGATGTGTCGGGCAGCCATCGGAAACCGAACTGCCGGAAACTGCCCAGCAGGCATCTCCGAAATTCTTCATGCCGGCCCCGAAGATGGGATAGGTGCGCCAGACATCGATACCGATGCCGAACAATTCGGCGTAATGCGATTCGGAGAAATGCCTGAGTACACCGCCCAGCTGCATGATGCGGCCCAAGATGCGTTCGCTGGTCGCAGCGATGGCGGCAATAACGATGCAGACCAGGAGCAGGGCAGACAGACCGTACAGCCGGTAGCGCGGGAAGATCAGGATGCCACCCAGGCCGGCTGTCAGCAGCCCGGCCACAGCCAGCAGGGCGGCCGAACGTTCGCCGGTCAGCAGGACAAAGGCAAAGCCGGCACCGGCCAGGAGTGCAGCGCCGGTCCAAATGGCGCGCGAACGCACATCGGGCAGCAACAACGGCGCGACGGCCAGCAGCGGGAAGCCGATACGCGTCACGAACATACCGATATTGGGTCGCTCCAGCGGTCCGGTAAGGCGCACCAAATTATACATCGGGTTGCCGGTCAGTGATGTGCCGTGTAGCAGCTGCACCGTGCCGTCGATGATGCAGAAAGCAATGGTGACAGCCCAGAGCCCGACGATGATCCGCAGGTCGTTGCGCGACTGGATCAGCCAGGTGATAACCGCGGCGAAGAGCAGGGCAAAGCGCAGCCAGACGATGCTGCGCGAGAATGACTGCGCCGGTTCGACCGCCAGCGGCGAGACCAGCAGGTTGAGCATCAGCCAGATGACAAGCAGGACAGCCAGCAGCGGATGGGTTGCCAGGCCCCATTGTCGTTTGGCGATGACAACCGCCAGGAAACTGACGCCGATGATGCTGGCTGCCGCATCGGCACCGCCGCGCCAGAACAGCAGCAGGACTGGCAGCAGCGCAAACAGCCCTTGATTGATCCGGCGCAGTGTCGCGGTCCAGTCCTGGGTGACAGGCAGTTCAAGCGGCGCGATATCTGTTCTGATCATGAGGCGGACAACTAAGCGCGTGTATGGGCAGCAGGGGCGTGGCGGATACCGGGCAGGCTGCGGAACGCCGCCGCCGCCTGATCCAGAAATTCCGACGTCACGGCGAAGCCGGCTTTACCCAGCAGGTATGCCCGCAGTACCGCAAGCTGCGCAAGAGGCAGGCCGCTGCGCCGCACGGCCTTCCAGGCGACCGAGGCGCAGGTGGCGGCGATCAGTCGGCGCTGCCCGGCCGGCAATGCCGGCTGGTCGCACAGCAGATTGTAATAGGCAAAAAAGCGATCGTGATGCTGCTGCCGTTTGTCAGCTGAGAGATGTGAGGCCGCCTGCGGCGCACAGGTCATGCCACCGCGGAAATCGACCATCTGGCGCGCCGTGGCTGCCAGGCGCAACGGCAGCGACTCATCCTGGATGAACAGCCGTTCGTCGCAGCCGCCGGCCGCGCGGAACAGCGCCGTCTCGACCAGCCAGGCCATGCGCACGAAGCCGCGCCCGCGGAGTATCATCTGCAGTGGCCGGTCGCTGGTGCCGCAATCCGGCATGGCGCCAAGCGGCGCAGGGACGAGTTGGGCGGCGGGCAGGGTGGAACGTAGCACCTTGCCGTGAACCATGTCGGCATCGTGCTGCTGCATCGCGTGGCGCATCAGAGCAACGGCATCGGGCACGATCAGTTCGTCGGCATCGATCAGGCAGAGCAGGCGGCCGCGGGCCAGGGCGGCGCCCTGGTTGAGCCGGATGCTCGGCCCGGCATTGGCGGCATTGCGCAAGACGGTCACGGCGGGCAGGGCGGACGCCTCCTGTTCCAGCACGGCGACCGAGGCATCGGACGACGAATCATCGACGAAGATATATTCTGCATCCGGCGCCGGCTGCTGTGCCGCCAGCGCACGGATGACATACGGCAAGACATCGGCCTTGTTGTAGACCGGGATGACGAAACTGATTTCAGGCAAGGCAGTCATCGGCTAAGCCGCAGGCTGGACGGATAACGGGACCGTTCCGCCGAATACTGGCTTTCGGGCCTGTGTACAAGCTTGACCTGCGGAACGGATGGCTCAGGCGATAATGTAGACCGACATCGATGGTGGCTGCCGGGCAATCCCATAGCCGTTATAGGTAATCGGTGCCTCGTGGAATTCGCGCACTGTTGCCTCCTGCTCGGCCCGGGCCTTTTCCGGTCCGCCCAGCTCGGCGCGGATTCTCAGCAGTTCCTGCAGCATGATTTCGGCACCGGCCACGCCATTGATGCTGCCGACCAGCTCCGAACGCGACTGCAGGCCGGCCGGCAGGATCAGCTTGGCGGCTGTGGCAGAGAGCTGTGGCGCTAGACTTGGCATAACAATAAGGTTACCAAATGGTTTATCCACAGGAAAGGATGTGGTTTCCCCATTCTTATCAATAAGTTAAGAACGCGTTCCGGATCGCTCTGCATCCGATGACCCGGGGGCGCGGATTTTTGCTATCGTCGCGACATGCCGCCGGGCGACAGCGCAAACGCTGAAAATCGCAGACCGGACCGCCGATCCCTGCTGATCGCCGCCGGCGCATCTCTCATGACGCTTCCCTTTCTGCCGCCTGCACTGGCGCAGCGCCGGCCCGTCGATCTGGCCCTGGCTCTGGCTGCGGACTGCTCAGGCAGCGTGCATGCCGAACATTACTCTCTGCAGCAACGTGGCTATGCC
Organism: Ferrovibrio sp.; assembly: GCF_025869515.1. Taxonomy (GTDB): domain Bacteria; phylum Pseudomonadota; class Alphaproteobacteria; order Ferrovibrionales; family Ferrovibrionaceae; genus Ferrovibrio. Next base: position 4,971 of record NZ_JAOZVR010000120.1, on the reverse strand, counting down.
GAAGCCTTCCGCAGTCCCGAAGTGATCAAGGCGATCCGCTCCGGCATTCATGGCGCCATTGCCGTCGCCTTTTTCCAGTGGTCGGGCTATGCGCTGCAGAACCTCATCCTGCCGTGGACGGTGCTGCGCAGCGACGAGGAGATCGCAGGCTTTGCCATGCAGATGGAGCGCGCCGAACGCACCATTTTCGGTGGCGGCACCTCGCCGACCGGTGCGATCGAATACGGCCACCGCCTGCTGAGCGATCTGCCTGTGCAGACGACCCGCCGCGTGATCGATGTTTCAGGCGATGGCCGCAACAATACCGGCCCGCCTCCGGCGGAGGCGCGCAAGGCTGCGGTGGCGGCCGGCATTATCATCAACGGTCTGCCGATCCTGCATATGGAGCCGGATATCGACGACTACTATGAGAAGAACGTGATCGGCGGGCCGGGCGCCTTTCTGGTGCCGGCCCGCGACTATGGGGCTTTCGCCGCGGCAGTGCGGCGAAAGCTGGTGCTGGAAATCGCCGGCATCAAGGCCGGCGCCATCCTTCGCGGCTGATCAGATCACACGGAAATTCTTGAACTGCCAGGGATCGTTGCGGTCCAGGTCTTCGGGGAACAGCGTTTCGCGATCCTGCAGCGGCGTCCAGTCGCTGTATTCCCCGGCCATCTCGCCGAGATACGGCCGGCAGATCTCCATGATGCGGGCATGGTCGAGCTCATCGGCCTCCACCAGTCCGGCATTCGGATTTTCCATCGCCCAGATCAGGCCGCCAAGCACGGCAACGGTTACCTGCAAGCTGGTGGCGTTGTTATGCGGCGCCAGCCTGCGCGCGTCCTCGATGGTCAGACGCGAGCCGTACCAGTAGGCGCCTTTCTTGTGGCCCATCAGCAGCACGCCGAGTTCGTCCATGCCGCTGGTGATCTCGTCCATCATCAGGCGCTTGCGCGACTGCATTTCCCAGTTCTTGCCGGCGATCTCATGCACCGACAGCACGGCATCGTCGGCCGGGTGATAGGCGTAATGCACGGTCGGACGATAGGCGACCTTGTCGCCGCTCTTCACTGTATAGTAGTCGGAGATCGAGATCGCCTCGTTATGCGTCACCAGAAAGCCGTGGAACGGGCCTTCCAGCGGGGTCCAGGTGCGCACCTTGGTGCCGGCGCCAGGGCGCAGCAGATAGATCGCGGAATCGCAGCCGAAGTCGTGGCGGCGAGCGTCAACCGGCATCTGCTTCTCGTGGCTGCCCCAGCCGAGTTCGGCCGGCTGGCAGCCTTCGCCGACAAAACCGTCGATCGACCAGGTGTTGACGAATTCGTCGCGTTCCTTGGGCTTGTGCTCGGCCACCTGGGTGTCGCGCTCGGCAATATGGATCACCTTGACGCCGAGTGTTTGCGCCAGTGCGCCCCAGCCGGCGCGATCCTTCGGCACCGCGATGCTGACTCCGGTGTCTTTGGCGATGTTGAGCAGGGCGTCCTTGACGAAATGCGACACCAGGCCGGGATTGGCGCCATGGGTCAGCACTGCGGTCGGGCCGTTCCGGTATTTCTCGATCAGTGTGCGGGCAGAATCGCGCAGCGCGTAGTTGGATCGCTGCGATGGCGTCTTGCTCGGATCGGTATAGCCGCCGGCCCAGGGCTCGATGCAGGTGTCGAGATACATGGCGCCGAATTCCTGCGCCAGTTCGATCAGGGCGACGGAGGAAACGTCGACCGAGAGATTCAGCAGGTAGTCACCCTTGCCGAGCAGCGGTTGCAGCACACTGCGGTAATTGTCGCGCGTGAGGGCAATCTTCTCGAAGCGGATACCGTATTCGTTTGCCACATCATGGCCGCGCTCTTCCGCGGTGACGATGACAATGCGCTCGGCCGGCATGTCGATATGGCGCAGGATCAGCGGCAGCACGCCCTGACCGATGCTGCCGAAACCGACGATCACCAGGCGGCCGGCAAACGACACATGCTTCATGATTGATAGTCTCCTCAAATCCGGGGAATCGCCTTCTAATGCAGCTTGGCGCGGCATACCAGACCGGGATGACAGAATCGAGACGGTCGCGGCCGGGAAAATGGTCGAAAAGCGCCTCGGCCAGCCTTAAAGTGCGGCGAAACAGTCCCGGATCCACTGGCGCAGCAGCGTCACGGCCGGCTTGGTTTCCGATTCCGGGCGGGTGACCAGGTAGAAGCTGTTGGCAGCCCGCGTGCTGTGGTCCACCGGGCGGACCAGCGTGCCTTCGGCCAGGTAGCGCGAGGTGGTGACATTGTCGCCGATGGCGATGCCGAAGCCCGCCGCGCTCATCTCGATGGCGGTCAGCGCATTGCCCAGATAATGCCGGGGACCCAGGGCCAGCCGGGCCCGGCCGCTGCTGGCAATCCATTTGTCCCATTCGTCTCCGTTGTCGGCGCAGAGGATCGGCATGTTCTCCAGCAGGGCGAAGCCGCCTGTGCCCCGCTTGTTTGACTGGCCTTCCAGCAGCACCGGGCTGCAGACCGGGATCAGCTGCACGTCGCACAGATGATCGACGATCTGCGCCGGCCAGCGGCCATCGCCATAGCGGATCGAGAGATCGACGGGTGCTGCGCGGGCCGGGCGCGGATCGGTCGCCGGGATCAGTCGCAGCTGCAGGCCGGGATGGCGCGCCAGCAGTGGACCGATCTGGCGCACCAGCCACAGCGTGGCCAGCGCCGGCGGCGCGCTGACCACCACTTCGCCGCCGGTCTCGCCGGCCGCCATGCTGCGGGTCGCCTCGGTCAGCAGGTCGAAGGCCTGCTGCAACGGCTGGAGAAGCGCAGCGCCGGCCGGCGTCAGCGTCAGGCGGTTGCCGCGGCGCTCGAACAGCGGGGCTTCGGTCATCGCCTCCAGCTGGCGCACGTGCTGGCTGATCGCACCATGGGTGACGTTCAGCTCCTCGGCCGCCCGGGTCATCGACTGGTGCCGGGCGGCGGCCTCGAAGGCGCGCAGCGCGTTGAGCGGCGGCAGGCGCGAGGCCGGCTGGCGCTTCCGATAGTTTTTCTCTCGAAGTCCCATGCCGATAAACTCGCTTGTATAAGCGCCATCGTCCAGCGCAAAGTTGTCATGCGACGGTAAACAGGGCCGCGCGATAGAAAAGCTCCCAGCAGCAGCGTTACGGAGCAGGGGTACCCGGCATGGACAAGGCCAGACTTGCGGCATTGCGCGAGAAATACGGCACCGCCAAAGGCGGCGATATATACGACCCCGACTTCGCCCGCGTGGCGACGCAGATTTTCCTCGACCCGGAACGGCGCAAATGGCCGTTTGCCGATGTTGCCACCTTTGTCGGTTCGACCTATCGCCCGATCCAGTCCGATGCGGATTTCGCCGGGCTGGACTGCTGCCTGGTCGGCGTACCGATGGATCTCGGCGTCACCAATCGTGCCGGCGCCCGCATGGGCCCGCGTGCGGTGCGCGGCATCGAGCGGATCGGACCCTATGAGCATGTGCTGCGCCGCGCGCCGCTGGGCGAGATCAAGGTGGCCGATATCGGTGACGTGCCGATGCGCAGCCGTTTCGACCTTGCCGCCTGCCATGCCGATATCGAAGCCTATTACAAGCGCATCCATGCCGCCGGCGTGATCCCGCTCTCGGTCGGCGGCGATCACTCCGTCACCCTGCCGATCATGCGCGCCCTGGGTGCCGAGCGGCCGCTCGGCATGGTGCATATCGATGCCCATTGCGATACCAGCGGCGAATACGAGGGCACCAAATTCCATCATGGCGGCCCGTTCCGCCAGGCGGTGCTGGATGGCGTGCTCGATCCGGAACGCTGCATCCAGATCGGTATCCGCGGTGCCGCCGAATATCTGTGGGAATTTTCAGCGGAAAGCGGCATGACCGTAATCCATGCCGAGAAAATCGACGGCATGGGGATTCCCGCCGTGATCGAGACAGCCCGCAGGGTGATCGGCGACGGGCCGCTCTATGTGACCTTCGATGTGGATGGCCTCGATCCCGCTTTCGCGCCGGGGACCGGCACGCCGGAAGTGGGCGGTCTGACACCGCGCGAGGCGCAGGCGATCCTGCGCGGCCTCGCCGGCCTCGATATCGTCGGCGGCGATGTGGTGGAAGTGGCGCCGCAGTATGATGCCAGCACGGTGACGGCGCAGGCCGCCGCCCAGATGCTGTTCACGCTGCTTTGCCTCGTTTCGATCAGGAAGACCGGCGGGGTGGCGGCATGAACGGCAACAATCATGGCGAGGAACCGACCCGGCTGTGGGGTGCGCGCTTCCGCTCGCCGCCGGATCCGGCCCTGCTGGCGCTGTCGCGCTCGCCGCAGAGCCACCATCGCCTGATCCCCTATGACATCACCTCGTCGATGGCGCATGCCCGCGAACTGGAACGCGCCAAACTGCTGACGGCGGATGAATGCAAAGCCATCGTCGACTCGCTGCAGGAGATTCTGTCTGATCACGCTGCCGGCCGGATCGCGCCGACGGAAGCCGATGAAGACATCCATACCTTCGTCGAGCGCGTGATGACCGAACGGCTCGGTCCGGTGGGCGGCAAGCTGCGGGCCGGGCGTTCGCGCAACGATCAGGCTGCCAACGACCTGCGGCTGTATCTGCGGGTGCAGGCGCGGCGCCTGTCGGCCATGATTCTCGATCTCCAGGCGGCGCTGACCGCGCAGGCCGAAACGCATATCGACACCATCGCGCCGGGCTTCACCCATCTGCAGCCGGCCCAGCCGATCCTGTTCGCGCATCAGCTGCTCGCCCATGCCCAGGCTTTCGCCCGCGATATCGCGAGACTGCAGGACTGGGACAAACGTTTCGACCGTTCGCCGCTCGGCGCTGCAGCACTTGCCGGTTCGGCGATTGCCATGCACCCGGAGCTGGCGGCGAAAGAGCTTGGCTATGACCTGCCGACCGAGAATTCTATCGATGCGGTCGGCAACCGCGACCATGTCGCCGAATTTCTCTTTGCCATTGCCATGCATGGCGTGCATCTGTCGCGCCTGTCGGAAGAAAT
>NZ_JAOZVR010000119.1 GCF_025869515.1 Ferrovibrio sp. | reverse complement strand
TCGCTTCGCTCGGTTCGGGCAAGCTGCTGTATCACTGGGGCTGGGATTTCGTGCCCCTGTCGGCACTCCCGTTCATCCTGATGGCCGGCTTTGCCGCCGTCTGGTTGCTGCTGCAGAAACGCCGGGCCGGCGTCCCGGCATAAGCTGCGGAAAAATCAGCCATATTGCGCCGCAAGCGCATCTCTGGCATAACGACTCGCAGTCTGCCCCGCGTCGAGTCTGGGGCCAATAATGGTAGCAGTCGTGTAACCCGACGGACGCACTGCCCGGTCGGGGTATGTCTCGATTAAATAATCCGAGGAACGAAGGGAAACGCTCATGACGGAGTTGTGGTTCGCCATCGCCTGTGGCGTGTTGGCGCTGTTATATGGAATCTGGACATCGCGTTCAGTGTTGGCTGAGTCTGCCGGCAACGCGCGGATGCAGGAAATTGCCGCGGCCATTCAGGAAGGCGCGTCCGCCTATCTCAATCGCCAGTATCGCACGATCGGCATCGTCGGCATCGTGGTCGCGATCATTCTTGCCTTCACGCTCGGTCTGAAAGTCGCCATCGGCTTCATCATTGGCGCCGTGCTCTCGGGCGCTGCCGGTTACATTGGCATGAACGTTTCCGTCCGCGCCAACGTGCGTACTGCCGAGGGCGCGCGCAAGGGCATGGAGCATGCGCTGAGCATCGCCTTCAAGTCCGGTGCGGTCACCGGTATGCTGGTCGTTGGCCTCGCGCTGCTGGGTGTCGCGATCTACTACGTGGTCCTGCTCAAGATGGGCGCGCCGGTGCGCGAGATGGTCGATGCCCTGGTGGCACTCGGCTTTGGCTCATCGCTGATCTCGATCTTCGCCCGTCTGGGCGGCGGCATCTTCACCAAGGGCGCTGATGTCGGCGCCGATCTCGTCGGCAAGGTCGAGGCCGGTATTCCGGAAGATGACCCGCGCAACCCGGCGGTGATCGCCGACAACGTGGGCGACAATGTCGGCGATTGCGCCGGCATGGCCGCTGACCTGTTCGAGACCTATGCGGTGACCATCGTTGCCACCATGGTGCTTGCGTCAATCTACTTCGCAGCCGATGCCGCCATGATGGCTAAGGTCATGGCCTATCCGCTGGTGATTGCAGGCGCCTGCATCATCACCTCGGTGATCGGTACCTACTTCGTGCGCCTTGGCAAAAGCCAGAACATCATGGGCGCGCTGTACAAGGGCCTGATTGTCACCGGTGTCCTGTCGGCGATCGCGCTGTGGCCGATCACCGACTACATGCTGGGCATGAAGACGACAATGACGGCGGGTACCTCAACCTTTACCGGTATGAGCCTGTTCCTGTGTGGCATCATTGGCTTGCTGGTGACGGCGGCCATCGTCTGGGCCACCGAATACTACACCAGCACGGAGTTCCGTCCGGTGCGCAGCGTGGCGCAGGCCTCGACCACCGGTCACGGCACCAACGTGATCCAGGGCCTTGCGATTTCGATGGAGGCTACGGCTGCGCCGGCGCTGTTCATCGTCATCGGCATCATCGCCACTCACATGCTGGCGGGCCTGTTCGGCATTGCCATTGCCGTGACGACGATGCTGGCGCTGGCCGGCATGGTGGTGGCGCTCGATGCCTATGGTCCGGTCACCGACAATGCCGGCGGCATCGCCGAAATGTCGGACCTGCCGAAGGACGTGCGCAAGACCACCGACGCGCTCGACGCGGTCGGCAACACCACCAAGGCCGTGACCAAGGGCTATGCCATCGGTTCGGCCGGCTTCGGCTCGCTGGTGCTGTTTGCCTGCTACACCGAGGACCTGAAGTACTTCTTCAAGGGTGTCACGATCGACTTCTCCCTGAGCAACCCGTATGTCGTGGTTGGCCTGCTGATCGGCGGCTTGTTGCCGTATCTGTTCGGCGCCATGGGCATGACGGCAGTCGGCCGCGCGGCCGGTTCGGTCGTCGTGGAAGTGCGGCGGCAGTTCAAGGAAATCCCCGGCATCATGGAAGGCACGGCGAAGCCTGACTACTCCAAGGCTGTCGACTTGCTGACCAAGGCGGCGATCAAGGAAATGATCATTCCGAGCCTGCTGCCGGTACTCAGCCCGATTGTGCTGTATTTCATCATCAACATGATTGCGGGGCAGGCTGCCGCCTTCGCGGCTGTGGGTGCGATGCTGCTCGGCGTGATTGTCACCGGTATCTTCGTCGCCATCTCGATGACGGCGGGCGGCGGTGCCTGGGACAATGCCAAGAAGTACATCGAGGAAGGCCATCATGGCGGCAAGGGTTCGGAAGCCCACAAGGCTGCCGTGACCGGCGACACCGTCGGCGATCCCTACAAGGACACCGCAGGTCCGGCGGTAAACCCGCTGATCAAGATCACCAATATCGTCGCGCTTCTGCTGCTCGCCATCCTGGCGCACAGCTAAGTCAGACGAAGTATCGATATGGAAAGGGCCGGGGCAACCCGGCCCTTTTTATTTTCAGGCTGCTATCGTGGCGATGCCGATGGCCAGCAGGGCGCCGATTTCGGTGATCTGCTGCGTCGCCCCCAGAACATCGCCCGTATGTCCGCGAATCTGCCAGTGGGCCAGCAATGCAACGGCCATGGTGAGCACTGCAACGGTGGCGCAGGCAACAATGAAGGCAAAACCGGGCAGTACGACGAAGGCGATTGCTGCGGCCAGAAGCACCGCTGTGACGGCGGCGCTGAACGGGACAGCGCCGCTGCCGGCGGCAAGGCCGTCGGTGCGCGCCGGCGGCAGCAGATACCACACCACGGTCATGGCGGCACGCGACAGGGCGCCGGCCGCGACCAGGGCTATGATGATGGCAGAGTTCTGCCCGGCCGTATCCTCAAGTTCATCGCTGATGGACAGCAGATTGCTTGCGAGGTCCTGCAGTGCCGTGAAGCGCAGCGCCAAAGCAATGATCAGCGCCACGACACCATAGGTACCGATCCGGCTGTCGCGCATGATGTCCAGCTTGCGCTCGCGGCTGTGGCCGCCGCCAAACCCGTCAGCCATATCGGCGAGCCCGTCTTCATGCAGGGCGCCGGTCAGCAGGATTTGTGTGCCCATGGCAAGCAGGGCGGCGCTGGACAGACCCAGGCCCAGGCTACCTGCCAGCATGAACACGCCGCCTCCGGCGAGGCCGACCAGCAGGCCCACCATCGGGAAGATCCAGGCGGCGCGCGCCATCCCCCCATCCGCAGGAACCGCTATCGCGTCGCCGGCCGGCATTGGCAGCCGGGTCAGCAGCATCAGGGCAAGGCGAAGATCGCCGAGCCAGCGATTGTGGCGGGGAGGAGGGGTGTTGGGACTGTCGGTCATGGCTGCGTTGCGGCAGAGGTTAGCGTAGCTTATAGCACGGTGAAGCCATCAGGGCGAAGCAGGGCAAAGACGGCAGGCGTGACCGAAGCATGACCAGAGTATTTCCCGACAGGGCCGCGATTGCGGCAGTAGCAAAAACTTTGCCCGGTGTCGATTCGGCCGCCATTGCGGCGGCACAGGGTCGCGACGCCGAATTGACCAAACCAGCCGGCGCCCTGGCTCGGCTTGAAGATTGTGTTCGGCATCTGGCCGGTTGGCAGCGGCGGGCAGTGCCTCGGCTTGATGCCGTCACCATTCTCATCTTTGCGGGCAATCACGGCGTTACGGTCCGTGGCGTTTCGGCCTATCCGTCCGAAGTGACCGTTCAGATGGTGGCGAATTTCGAACGCGGCGGTGCAGCGATCAATCAGCTGGCCAGACTGCACGGGGCCCATCTTTCGGTAACGCCTCTCGATCTGGCAACACCAACCGCCGATTTCACCGTGGCGCCGGCCATGGACGAGGCCGCTTTCCTGGATGCGATCAACCGTGGTGCAGCTGCAGTGCCCGCGCAGGCCGATCTGCTGATTCTCGGCGAAATGGGAATCGGCAATACCACTGCTGCTGCCGCTGTTGCCGCAGCACTGTATGGCGGCGATGCCGCCAGTTGGGTCGGTCCCGGTACCGGCGTCGCCGGCAGTGCCTTGATAGCCAAGCAGTGCGCTGTCGATACCGCACTGGCATTGCACAAGCAGGTTATGGCAGACGATCCGCTGCAGGCGCTGTGCTGCGTCGGCGGGCGAGAACTTGCAGCGCTCTTCGGTGCGGTGCTGACGGCGCGTCAGCGCGGGATGCCTGTGCTGCTCGATGGCTTTGTCGTCGGTGCTGCGGCGTCGGTGCTGGACAGATTGGTACCGGGTGGACTCGATCATTGTTTGGCAGGACATGTCTCGGCTGAACCGGGGCATCGTCGCCTGCTGCAGCATATCGGCAAGCAGCCGTTGCTCGATCTCGGCATGCGCTTGGGCGAGGGATCAGGTGCAGCCGTGGCGTTGGGGGTGCTGAAAGCTGCAGTCGCCTGCCATACGGGGATGGCAACCTTCAGCGAAGCCAGCGTCAGCAATCGAAGCTGATTACTGACTTGCCCGGCCCGCGTTGTTGAAGCGGCCAAGATTGCCGAACAGCTGCTCCAGCACGGTCATTTCCTTACCGCGTGTGGGCGTCTCGCGATCGACGAAAGCAATCTGCTTGCCGTCCTTGAGACCGTAGCGCTTGATTTCCTTGACGCGGCTGTCCTTGCCGAAGGAGATCGCCAGCACTTGCTGGTCGATCAGTTCCGGCGCCAGAAAGGCAACCGTCTCGGTTTCGCTTGAGATGTAGTAATAGACCGTGCCCCAGTCCGGGAAAGTCGAGATCGTCGACGGCGAGCCGAGCAGGGCGTTGACCTGGCCTTCGCTGGTCTGCCCCACCTTGATCAGATCGAGCTTCTCCTGCTCAATCGTTATGCCGCGATAATCCTGCCGCGGCGCGCAGGCCGCGCCGAGAATCAGGATGGTCAGGATGGCAGCGAAACGGAACGGCATGCGGAAGACTCGCTATAACGCGGGCCGCATATTATCTTCACCCGCCGCGAAAGGCAAATCCGCCATCTAGCAGAGGCGGTTTTACAAAGCAAAGGCATATGTTTAATCGGCTTATCTCATTTTTTGGTGGAAAGCGGAATGACGCCGTGGCGGTGGATTTGTATCGCCGCATCATAGAGCAGGCACGCCAGCCGGCTTTCTACAGCCGGCTTAACGTGCCCGATAGCCTGGACGGTCGTTTCGACATGATCGTGCTGCACAGCTTCCTGGTTATGCGCCGGCTCCGGGTCAGCAATACTCCGGAAGCCCAGAAGTTGAGCCAGCAGCTGTTCGATCTGCAATTCGCCGATATGGACAATAGCCTGCGCGAAATCGGTGTCGGCGATCTTGGCGTCGGCAAAAAGGTGAAAGTTATGGCCCAGGCCTTTCTCGGCCGTGTCGAGGCTTACGAGGCCGGGCTGACGGCAACGGACGACGGTATCCTGACGGATGCCCTGAGCCGGAACCTCTATGGCACGACTCAGCCGGCCCTGACCGGGCTTATTGCCATGGCAGGGTATATGCGTGCTGCCGATCAGCATCTGGCTGACCAACGGGATGCTGAAGTTTTGGCCGGAAACGTGGATTTTCCAACGCCACCGGCCTGACCGGACATGGCTGCTCGGCGGTTGACCGCCGGGACGCTTGCCCCTATGTTCCGCCGCCTTGGTCGCCGGCCCGTGAAAACGGCCCGGATGGGCCGGCTGTAAGAGGATTTGCCGTGTCGAAGGACGAGCCTGGCAAGGAATTCAGCCATGTCGTCGAAGTCGACAGGATCGGTCCCCAGGGGCTGCAGGTGCAGCTGGAGGCCGATCAGGCCGCCTGTGTCGCCCTGGCCCGACGGATGCGTATTCTGAAGGTTCTGTCCTTAAAGGCGAATCTGCGGATTACCCCAGATTCTGTGCTGGCTGGTCATTTCCAGCTGGCGGGCCAGCTGGAAGCCGAGGTCGAGCAGGCCTGTGTGGTTTCGCTGGAACCGGTGCATGAACTGGTCAGTGAGACCTTCCTGCGCCGCTTCGGGCCGGAAACGGTCACAAGACCGAAGGCTGACCTGGCCGAGGACGAGGCCGAATGGCTCGATCCGGAGGCAGAGGATCCGGCCGACCCCATTATCGGGGGACAGATTGATGTCGGGGAAGTGGTGACCGAAGAGCTGGCGCTGGGACTGGACCCGTACCCGCGCAAGCCCGAGGCGGCGCTGCCGAAAGGCTACCGGCCGGATGTGGACGACGGGGCTAAAATCAGCCCCTTTGCCGCCCTGGCGAAGCTGAAGACGGCGAAAAAGGATTGAGGCGAAAGCGCTTGGCCCCCGGGCGCACCGAGAGTATATAGGCGGGGATTCTGAGCCGGTGCGGGGTAACGCAGACGCGAACCGCATCGTGCGAATTGTGAGAGAGATGTGTCATGGCTGTTCCGAAGAAGAAAAAGTCCAAGTCCCGCCGCGATCAGGGCCGTTCGCATGATGCGCTGAAGTCCAGCGCGCATGTCGAATGCTCGAACTGCGGCGAGCTGAAGCGCCCCCATCATGTGTGCGGCGCCTGCGGCCATTATGACGGCCGTGAGATCGTAGCGAAGACGGCTGCCGCCTGAGCCCGCTCAGGCACGTGCACTGAACGGTTGCAGGCAACGGGATGACCGCGGCCTTGACGATTGCGCTCGACGCCATGGGCGGGGACCATGCCCCCGACGCGGTGATCAAGGGCGCAGCAGCGCTGCTTCCGCGTTTTCCGCAGGTCAAGTTCATCCTGTTCGGTGACTCCGCACAGGTCGAACCTCTGCTGCGCAAATTCCCCGCCCTGAAAGAACGCAGCGAGCTTCGCCACACCGCCGAACAGGTGGCCAGCGACGATAAGCCGAGCCAGGCCCTGCGTCGTGGCCGCAATACCAGCATGCGCCTCGCCATCGATGCCGTCGCCACAGGCGAGGCACAGGCCGTGGTGTCGTCCGGCAACACCGGCGCGCTGATGGCCATGGCGAAATTTGTGCTACGCACGTTGCCTGGTATCGAACGACCGGCGATTGCCTCTTTCCTGCCGACGCAGAAGGGGGAAACTGTCGTGCTCGACCTGGGCGCCAATGTCGAATGCGACGCCAAGAACCTGGTGCAGTTCGCTGTGATGGGCGCCAACCTGGCGCATTCTGCGCTAGGCCGGCATCGCCCGCGGGTTGGTCTGTTGAATGTTGGCGTTGAAGATGTGAAGGGCCATGACGAAGTCAAAGCCGCAGCGGAAATGCTGCGCGCCGTCAAAAATCCGCCTTTCGAGTTCGTCGGCTTCGTTGAAGGCAACGATATCGGTGGCGGCAATGTCGATGTCATTGTCACCGACGGTTTCACCGGCAATATCGCGCTGAAGACGGTGGAGGGCACCGCGAAGCTGATGTCCTCTTTGCTGCGCTCGGCTTTCCAGCGTTCGATCTTCACCAAAATTGGCTATCTGTTTGCAAGTGCGGGTCTGTCGATGCTGCGGGACCGCATGGATCCTCGCTTTTACAACGGTGGCGTGTTGCTAGGACTGAATGGTATCACCGTGAAGAGTCATGGCGGTACTGATGATGTTGGCTTTGCCGCGGCACTGGAATTGGCCATCGATATGGCGCAGGATCGCCTGATCGACCGTATCAAGGCTGATTTCTCCGGCGCCTTTGCCGAATCGCTGGTGAAGCACCCGGCGAACAGCGAAGCGGCCCAAGACGAACAAGAGTCGAGTGCGAGGGCCGGATGATTCGCTCAGTTGTGGTGGGGTGCGGCAGCTATCTGCCCGAGCGGATTCTGACCAATGCTGATCTCGCCCAGATGGTCGATACTTCCGATGAATGGATTGTCGAACGCAGCGGCATCCGGCAGCGTCATATTGCCGCCGATGGCGAACTGACATCGGACCTGGCGCTCAAGGCCTCTCAGGCTGCATTGAAGAATGCCGGTCTTACCGCTGCGGATGTCGATCTCATCGTGCTGGCAACGGCGACCCCTGACGAAACCTTTCCGGCCACCGCCTGCCGCGTGCAGACCGGCCTGGGGATGACGCACGGCTTTGCCTTCGATGTGCAGGCGGTCTGCTCAGGCTTCATCTATGCGCTCGCGACCGCCGACAATTTCATCAAGGCCGGTCAGGCCAAGACCGCACTGGTGATCGGTGCAGAGACATTTTCGCGGATCCTCGACTGGACCGACCGCACCACCTGTGTGCTGTTTGCCGATGGCGCTGGCGCCATCGTGCTGCAGGCTCAGGAAGGCACGGGGACGACCGAAGATCGCGGCGTGCTGACCACACATTTGCATTCCGATGGCCGGCACCATGATCTGCTCTATGTCGATGGTGGCCCGTCCAGTACCCAGACCACCGGCAAGCTGCGTATGCTGGGTAAGGAAGTTTTCCGCCATGCCGTGGTCAACCTGGCCGATGTGGTGAAGGAAACGCTGGCTGCAGTGGACATGACGGCCGACCAGATCGACTGGCTGGTGCCGCACCAGGCCAACAAGCGGATTATTGACGGCACGGCCCGCAAGCTGGGCATGAACACCGACAAGGTCGTGCTGACCGTTGACCGCCATGGCAATACCTCGGCGGCCTCGGTCCCGCTGGCCCTGGCTGAGGCTACGGCGGATGGCCGGATCAAGCCTGGTCAGGTGATCCTGCTCGAGGCCATGGGCGGTGGCTTTACCTGGGGTAGTGCCCTGGTGCGCTGGTAATTTCGTTTCAGGGTAGCATCCTCGCGGGGCAGGCCCAATTTCGGGGTGCGATACGTCCAAGGTCTTGTTGACGGCTGCAAGGGCTTAAGTTAGCGTCGCCACTATAAAATTTAACAAAACGGGGCGTTGGCGATGAGCGAGAATACCCTGACGCGGGCGCAGCTCAGTGAAGCGATCTACCAGGAGGTCGGCCTGTCGCGCAGCGAGTCCGCCCAACTGGTGGAAACAGTGCTGAACGAGATCATCGACAGTCTGATTGCCGACCACATGGTCAAAATCTCTTCTTTCGGCACTTTCCAGGTTCGCTCCAAGGGCGGCCGTATGGGCCGCAATCCGAAAACCGGCCAGGAAGTGCCGATCGATCCGCGCAAAGTGCTGGTTTTCCGCGCCAGCCACGTGCTCAAGGAAAAGATCAACGCCGGTATGCACGCCACAACACAGCAGGTTAAAAGCGGCTCGTAAGCCATCGTTTTTCCTGTATGATTAGCTGATGGCGACTCAGGCTGACGCTCAGGACAAAATCGGCAAGACCAAAACGGACGCCGCTTTCCGCACCATCGGCGAGGTCGCCGAGCAGCTTGAGCTGCCGCAGCATGTGCTGCGTTTCTGGGAAAAGAAATTCCATCAGGTCCGGCCGGTCAAACGAAATGGCGGTCGCCGCTACTATCGCGGTGAAGACATTGCCCTGCTGAATGAAATCCGCACCCTGCTGCATGAGCAGGGCTATACGATCAAGGGTGTGCAGAAGCTGCTGCGTGAGGGCGGCCTGGCCAAGGCAGTCCGTGCCCGTGGCAAGGCGGCCCCCACCTCAGCACCAGCGGCCTTCAAGAAGCCCGGTGCTGACCAGCGCCAGATTGGCATTCCGTTCGATCTGCTCAGCGATATGGGCAGCTTGAAGCAGGCCCTCAAAACCTGTCTCAGGGAACTCGAAACCATCCACGCCGATATCGTGGCGCGCCAGAATCGCTGATGGCTCGCGGGCCATACCCGGATTGCCACTGAGAGGCTTTTCTGCCGCCATTTTCAAAGGATTTGGCGCGGTTGCGCCGGGGGGAGGCGGTGGTTATAGTGCGCGCCGCTTCGCAAGGCTGCCTGCTTACCCGGCCGCCTTGCCAGGCTCGGTCGGACTGTAGCGCAGTCTGGTAGCGCACTTGTCTGGGGGACAAGGGGTCGTGGGTTCAAATCCCGCCAGTCCGACCATTATTTTCCAATAATTCATGTTTCATGCATCCTGCTCGTCCGCCAGACGGGGCAGATACCAAATTTCGTGCTCGACCAGCACGCCAAACTCGTCCCACCACCAGCGCTCTCTTTCAGCTTCATCCGGCAGCGCCGCAGTATTTGTCTTGTACTCGGTTGCTGCTGGCATGGAATCCTCCGCGTCAGGATTGCGCTGCGGGACGAACGGATTGGCGGAAACGATGTTCCGCTGCGCTGCAATATGCCCGTGCTTGGCCACAGCCAGGCTGCAAATATGCCTGTACAACCCAATGTCAGGCTACCTACTACCTATGCGTCTAATGCAATATTAACCATACAGGCTCCTCACTATCGGCCGGCGCTTCTGCCGGACCTTGAGGGGATATGCCGATGCCGAATCTCGTTGCCGAGAAGACTGAAGTCCGACTGGGTGACCGGGGGGATTTCGTCGATATCCGCGCCGAGGACGGTATGCTGCTGGTCGAGGTAGTCGGCGCTCCGGACACCGAAAAAATCTATCAGGGCATCCAGCAGGGCTTTGCGCGTGGGTGGATAGGCACCGCGATGCCGACACTGGTCGATGTTTCCGGATTCCATGGCAAGATCGACTGGTCCGCGATCAAGGCGCTCAGTCAGATCACTGACTGGGGCGGTAGCGGCGACATGCCGTCGCGTGTCGCCTATATCAGTCCTGATCGATTTTTTGCGCTGGTGGTAAAGGCGGTGAGCATCCTGTTCCCGCGCTCGACGCACCGCCTGTTCCTTGATCGCCGGTCAGCCCTGGCCTGGCTGCAGGCGCACTAACGGCTGCCGGTCTCCAGGATGCCATAGCCGGCATCGCGGATCGCATTGCGGATCAGAGCAAACTGGTCGGCGGGCAGGGTGTTGAACCGGACCTGCTTGCGGGCAAGGTCGACCTCGAAAGCTGTGCCGGGGACAGCCAGACTGATCGCGTTGCTGATTGCCCGTTTGCAGGCCTCGCAACTCATACCCTCGATACTCAGGACATACATGCTCGAACTCCGGACGGGATCGGTTCCAGTATAGGAGGGGGCTGACCTGCGGGCTATCCCCGCGCAGTGGCACGGACGGGCAGGCGATTGATCTGGAAGGGTTTTTCATCATATGCCATGGGTGCGACAATGTCCCCGGCGCTTGCAATTGGAGCATCCCCGGCTATAGTCCCGCTCTCGCGCCGCGCAGCCCCGATCACCGACAGGGGCCGCAGCGGCCCCAATCAATCGACAGGGAGTTTTTCATGCTGATTTCCGAGGCCTACGCGCAGGCGGGTGGTGGCACCACCGATATGCTGACCTCGCTGCTGCCGCTGGTCCTGATTTTCGTCGTTTTCTATTTTCTGCTGATCCGTCCGCAGCAGAAGAAGATGAAGGATCATAAGGCGATGATCGAAGCCGTTCGTCGTGGCGACGTCGTCACCACGGCTGGTGGCATCATCGGCAAGATCGTCAAAGTGCAGGAAGACGGCATCGTGCAGATCGAGATCGCCGACGGCGTCAAGGTGAAGGTGCTGAAGAGCACCATCGGTGAAGTCCGCTCCAAGGGCGGAGATGTCGATGACGACGACAAGGCTGAAGCCAAGGCCGGCTGATCGCCTATTGACGGGTGGCGCCGGCATGGTGCCACCCGATTTGATTACCTGAATGATGTGATACGCCGATGATGTATTTCGCGCCCTGGAAGATCGCGTTGATCGCCCTGGCCTGCCTGGCCAGTGTGATCTTCAGCATTCCAAGCTTTTTCCCTGCTGCAACGGTCGCGACCTGGCCCAACTGGCTGCCCAAGCGCCAGGTCAGCCTCGGCCTTGATCTGCGCGGCGGTGCGCATCTGCTGCTGGAGGTGGATACCTCCGTGGTGTTGCGCGAGCGTCTGGAAGCGATTGTTGAAGGCGCTCGCACGGAGCTGCGTCAGGCCCGCATCGGCTATACCAATCTCGGCGTCTCCGGCAGCAACAGCGTGACGCTCCGCCTGCGCGACGCAACGCAAACCGAGCAGGCCCGGCAGTTGCTCATCAAGCTGGCTTTGCCGGTGCAGAGCACGGCCGGCATTGGGTTTGGCGCTGCGCAGACCGACATGGAAGTCAATGCCACCCCGGACGGCCAGATTCGCATGACGCTGTCTGAAGCGGCATTGCTGGAACGGGCGCGCAATGCTGTGACGCAGTCGATCGAGATTGTGCGCCGCCGTATCGACCAGACAGGCGTATCCGAACCGACGATTCAGCGCCAGGGCGCAGACCGGATCCTGGTCCAATTGCCGGGTGTCGACGATCCAGAACGCATCAAACGGTTGCTTGGGACCACCGCGAAGCTGACCTTCCGCATGGTCGATGTTGGCGCAGATCCGAATGCGCCGGCACCGCCGGGCTCGGAGATTCTCGAGGGCGACGGCAGCCAGGGTCGTGCTGAACGCTATGTGGTCAAGCGCAAGGTAGAAGTCGCCGGCGACAATCTGGTCGATGCCCAGGCTGGCTACGACCAGCGCGGTGGCCAGCCGGTGGTGAATTTCCGCTTCGACACCATTGGAGGCAAACGCTTTGCCGAGATTACCCAGCAGGCGGTTGGCCAGCCCTTTGCCATCGTATTGGACAACAAGGTACTGAGCGCACCGGTGATCCGTGAGCCAATCCTCGGTGGTTCGGGGCAGATCAGCGGCAACTTCACTGTCGCCGGTGCCAACGATCTCGCCGTGCTGTTGCGCGCCGGGGCCTTGCCTGCGCCGCTGAAGGTGGTGGAGGAGCGCACCGTCGGTCCGGATCTGGGCGAGGATTCGATCCGCGCCGGCCTGATCTCGATTGCTGTCGCGGCAGGGCTGGTGGTCGTTTACATGGTGCTGGCCTATGGCCTGTTCGGCCTGTTCGCTGACGTCGCCCTGCTGGTTAACCTCGTGATGACCCTGGCCGCGATGTCGCTGCTGCAGGCGACGCTCACGCTGCCCGGCATCGCCGGTCTGCTGCTGACGCTGGGCATGTCGGTCGATGCGAACGTGCTGATCAACGAGCGCATCCGCGAAGAAACCAAGCTCGGCAAATCGCCGATGGCCGCCATGTCGGCCGGGTTCAGCCGTGCCTTCAGCACTATCTTCGATGCCAACGTCACCACGCTGATCAAGATGGCGCTGCTCTACGCACTGGGCTCCGGCACGGTAAAGGGCTTTGCCGTCACCATCTCGATTGGCATCCTGACTTCCATGTTCACAGCTACCGTGCTGGTGCGCCTGATGATGGTGACCTGGCTGCGGCAGCGCCGGCCGACCCTGCTGCCGGTGTAAGGAGACGGACATGTATAAGCTCCGCCTGATTCCCGATAACACGGCTTACCCCTTCATGAAGGGGCGTGTGATTGGCTTGGCCGTATCGGCCTTCCTGTCCGTCGTGTCGGTGATTCTGTTCTTCTATCCCGGCCTGAATTACGGCATCGACTTCAAGGGCGGCATCGTGATCGAGGCGCGGCTGCAGCAGCCGGCGGATTTCCCTGCTTTGCGTGGCCTGATAGGCAATCTCGATCTGGGACATGCAGCGTTGCAGCAGTTCGGCTCGCCGAATGATGTGCTGATTCGCCTGGAACGTCAGGGTACCGAAGATGCGGCCGCCCAGCGCGCTGCCGACAAGGTGCGTGCGACACTGACGCAGGCTTATCCCGGTACGGAAATCCGCCGGGTCGAAGCGGTCGGTGCCTCGGTTTCCGAAGGATTGTTCCGTGATGGCATGCTGGCGATGGGACTGGCCCTGGTTGCCATGCTGATCTACATCTGGTTCCGTTTCGAATGGCAGTTCGGCATCGGCGCCATCGTTACCCTGGTGCTCGACGTCACCAAGACAATTGGCTTTTATGTCATCACCGACATCCAGTTCAACCTGGTCGCCATCGCGGCGGTGCTGACCATCATGGGTTTTTCGGTCAACGACAAGGTGGTGGTCTACGACCGCGTGCGCGAGAATCTGCGCAAGTATAAGTCGCTGCCGTTGCGCGCGCTGATCGACAAGAGCATCAACGAGACGCTGAACCGCACTGTCAACACCTCGCTGACCGTGTTCCTCTCCACCATTCCGCTGGCGCTGTTCGGCGGTGAGGCGGTGAGCGAATTCGCCATCGTGCTGCTGTTCGGCATCGTGCTGGCGACATCATCCTCGATCTTCATCGCGGCACCGATCCTGCTGTTCCTCGGCGAGAACCGCCTGCGCCGTGGCCAGCCGGCCGACCAGCCCGAGGCCAAGGCCGCAGCTCAGCGTCCATAAGCCTGCCGGGCGGGATATGGACCTGCTGCCACGTATTCCCGCCGACCGCCAGGTGATCAATGCCTACGGCGATGGCGGATTCCGCATCACCGGCAGGCATTGGACGGAATCCGTGCTGGTATTCCCGGGGCAGACCCTGTCCTGGGGCATCGCCGATATTGCAGCGCTGACGCCGCAGTCGCTGGATGCGGTCTTCACCATGGACCCAGTCGTCGAACTGCTGCTGATCGGCTGCGGGCCGAACATGGTCTTTATCGACAAGGCCGTGCGGGCTGAAATCCGGGCCCGCGGATTGGTGATCGAGGCGCTGGACACCGGTGCCGCCTGTCGTACCTACAATCTACTGATGGGCGAAGGGCGGCGCATTGCCGCCGCCTTGATTCCGGTCTAGAGGCCGGAATTCCGGATAAAGAAAAAGGGCGGCAGGAGACTGCCGCCCTCGTTCGTTTTCCGGTCGGGCCTGTTACCAGGCGCCGCCATTCTGCTGCGCCACCATGCAATACAGCATGGGGATCGATAGCATGAAATTGGTGCGCGAACCGAGCATGGCAACGCGGGCTGCCTTGGCCTTGGCGGCGTCGTCGGCCGGTACGATGCCGAGCGCCTTCTTCTGGTTCGGCCAGATGATGAACCAGACATTGGCGGCCATGAACAGGCCGAGATACATGCCGATGCCGATGGTGCGGCTGCCTTCCTGCATGGCGAAGGCCTGGTGACCGTAGCCGTTCAGGATCGACAGCACCAAACCGGTCACCACAGTGGCCAGCGCAGACCAGCGGAACCAGAACAGCGCTTCGGGAGCGATGAACTTGCCGATGGCGGGCTTCAGTTCGGCCGGGATTTTCGGCATGGTCGGAATCTGCACGAAGTTGAAGTACCAGAGCAGACCGATCCACAGGATGCCGGACAGCACGTGTAGCCAGCGGAAGAAGAACGACCAGAAGGCAGGGTCGAAGCTGCGGTGCACGAGGAAGAAGACGACCAGGGCGAGCACGACACCCGCGCCGAGCGCCTTGTAGAGGTTTTCAAGAATCTTTGCCATGATGCGGGTCCTTGTTGTTCTTGTTCAGGCTTTGCTTGTTATGCTGGTCCGCGACGCACCCTTGATGAAGCAAGGGCAGGGGAAGGACGAATCGATCACCGTGTCTGCGCACATCAGCCTGATTCGCAGCCGTGAGGCTACCATAAAACATGGTAGCGACAAGCAATCTTCCCGGATTCGCAAGGTTTCCCGATGAGCGTCTCGCCGGCTGAACAATGCGGTCGCGACCTTCAGCGACTTGATCCGGATCGCTGGCTCACCGCACTGTTCGCACCGGATGACCGGCGGCCCGGCCTGTTCGCGCTTTACGCGTTCAATACCGAAATCGCCCGTGCCCGCGAGACTGTCAGCCAGCCGATGATCGGCCAGATCCGTCTGCAATGGTGGCGCGAGGCCTGGGAGGGCATCCGGGCCGGCAAACCGCGCCAGCATCCGGTCGTGCTGGCGCTGCATGAGCATTGTCGCGCTCTCGATCCGGAGACCGTGCTGGCACTGATCGATGCGCGAGAACGCGACATGGATGAGGCCCCCTTTGCCACGCTTGCCGAACTGAGCGCTTATGCATTTGCGACCTCGGTGCCCGTGATGAAACTGGCAGCGCAGCATCTCGGTGCATCCACAGCGCCTGAGGTCATAGAAGCTGCCGGCACGGCCTATGCCCTGACCGGTATCCTGCGCGCCACGCCGCATCTATTGGCGCGCCAGCGGGTGATGTTGCCGGTCGATCTTCTGGCCGACCAGAGCCTGACGCCGGAAGCTACGTATCAGACCGAATGCGGTCCGGCTCTGCGGCCGGTGATCGCGGACGTCGCTGCGGAAGCCAGGATGCTGTTACGAACGGCGCAAGGCCAGAAAACGGCGCGCGCGGCCTTGCCTGCTCTGCTGCCGGTCACCCTCGCGGGCCTGTCATTGAATGCCCTCAGACGCAGCGGCTATGATCCGATTGCTGCCGAAACCCGCATCACACCCTTGCGGCGTCAGATGGCATTGCTCCGGGCCAGCCTGTTGGGACACCTCTAGCCGGCGAAGGTGCGGCTGAGACCTGCCGCAATCGCCATCGGATCGACGCCGAGACGGCGGCGCATCTCGTCGATCGGGAAGGTCTTGTTCTCGCTCAGACGCCGCACTTCATCGATCCTGATGGTTGGCAGGCCGGGGACAACAGTGGTCAGCACGGCAATCATCTGCAACAGCAGGCCTGGCACAGGGAGAACAACAGGTGCCTTGCCGATGGCGCGGCCAACCGCCTGCACAAGATCGCGATAGGTGATGACCTCTGGGCCGGCAACGATGATTGGGTCGCCGAGGGCGCTGTCGCGGTCCAGGGCTGCCTCGATGCAGGAAACCATGTCGTCACTGTGGATCGGTTGAAGAAGAGCGGTGCCGCCAGCCGGTAGGGGCACAACACCGAATTTGCGGATATAGGCGGCAATCCGCTGCACATTGGCGTCTGTCGGACCGCCATAAATCATGGTCGGATGCAGCACGACACCGGGGATGCCGGAACGGGCCAGGGCTGCGACGACTTCCTTCTGCCTTTCGACATTCCGGTTGGGATAACGGGTGAAAATGCGTGTTGATCCCATCAGCACGATACGCTTGGTCTGGGCCGGCAGGGCCGCAATAACGGCACCCCCTTCGTGCGCAGGTACGCAGGAGACGACGCATTCTGCATCCTTGAGTGCAGCCTGCAGCGTTCCTGGCTGCTCCAGGTCGAAATGTCGTGCAGCGGCCTGTTGTGCTTCGGGTAGGGCCGCGACGCGGCGAGCCAGGGGAATAACCCCGCGGGCTTGCGCAGTCAGTCTGCGGATAAGGTTTTGTCCCAGCTTGCTGGTGGCGCCGACGATGGTGACCGTGGATTCATTCATGCCGCCGCAGCATCGGTGCTTCCGAGCCAATTGGCAAGATCGCGCAATGCCCGGCGGCTCATTGCCGGCTTGCGTTCGTTGCGATTGACGTCATTGCCAAGCGGTGGAAACAGGCCAAAATTCACATTCATCGGTTGGAAGTGCCTGGCATCGGCACCACCGGTGATGTGGCTGTGCAGGGCGCCTAGTGCTGTGGTTGGCGGCGGCGGGGTCTGCTCGTATCCCAGGCGTTGCGCGGCTGCCATGCGGCCGGCGATCAGACCGATAGCTGTGCTTTCCACATAGCCTTCCACACCGGTCACCTGACCGGCAAAACGCAGGCTGGGCATCGCCTTCAGACGCAGTTGTGCGTCCAGCAACTTGGGGCTGTTAAGGAAGGTGTTGCGGTGGATGCCGCCGAGCCGCGCGAATTGCGCATTCTCCAACCCGGGGATCATGCGGAAGATGCGGGTCTGTTCGCCATGCTTCATCTTGGTCTGGAAGCCGACCATGTTGAACAGCGTGCCGAGCTTGTTGTCCTGGCGCAACTGCACCACGGCATAGGGCTTGCGGCCGGTTTTCGGATCGGTCAGGCCGACCGGCTTCATCGGACCGAAGGTGAGGGTGCGCGCACCGCGCTCGGCCATCACCTCGATCGGCAGGCAGCCCTCGAAATAGGGCGTGTTCTTTTCCCATTCCTTGAATTCGGTTTTTTCCGCCGCCAGCAGGGCGGCATGGAATTCGAGGTAGTTGGGCTTCTCGAATGGGCAGTTTATGTAATCGGCGCCATCGCCGGCAGGGCCGACCTTATCATAGCGCGACTGGAACCAGGCCTTGTCCATGTCGATGCTGTCGCGATGGACGATGGGGGCAATGGCATCGAAGAAGGCAAGGCTCTGTTCGCCGGTCAGCGTGCGGATAGCCTCAGCCAGTGGTGGCGAGGTCAGAGGCCCGGTGGCGACCACGACACTGTCCCAGTCGGTCGGTGGCAGACCGGCGATTTCCTCGCGGCGCAACTCGATCAGCGGCTCGGCCTCGATGACCTTCTGCACTTCACCGGAAAACACATCGCGATCGACAGCCAGCGCGCCGCCGGCGGGCACCTTGGCCACCTCGGCCGCGCGCATGATCAGCGAGTTGCAACGGCGCAGCTCCTCATGCAGCAACCCGACGGCATTGCTCTCGGCATCGTCGGAGCGGAAGGAATTCGAGCAGACCAGTTCGGCCAGCCCTTCACCCTGATGCGCATCGGTCTTACGTACCGGGCGCATCTCATGCAGCACCACGGGGACGCCCATGCGGGCGATCTGCCAGGCGGCTTCCGAGCCCGCCAGGCCGCCGCCAATCACGTGAACGGATTCAGTCTGCGTCATGGATCATCTCCTCGAGCGCGGCGACGCTGTCGACGCTCAAAATCTTCATTGCAATGGCCTGGCTGAAGCCCCGGCGGGCAAGTGCACCAAGATCCTTCTGCCGCATCTCGCGACGCTCATCTGCATCGCTGCGATAGGGCCCCAGTTTACGTTTCCGCGCGAAGGCTGCTGCGGCGGGGAGATCGGAAACCGGGGCATCAGACTCGGCTTGCAGCCGCTCCAAGGCTGCAGCGACATCTTCCTGACCCACGCCCTTCACGGCAAGGGTCTGACGGATACGCCCGAGCGCCTTGCCCTCGGCATAAAGCCGGCGCACCCGGCTTTCGGCATAGGCCCGGTCATCCAGCAGCTTGCTGCGCTGCAACTTGGCAATCAGCTCGACAACCCAGCCGGCGGCTTCTTCCTTGGTGGGCGTGCCATGTTCCCGGATCGAGTTGCCGATCTTGCGATCCAGCACCCGGCGGAGATTACCCGCCGAGCTGCTGTAGCGTTCAAGATAGAACAGGGCCGCTTTTTCCAGGTATCCCGGGGTGATCTTCTTCGGGACTTTCCGCTGGCGGCCGCCGGTCATGGGATAACTGCGTCAGACGCCGAGTTTGGCAATGCCGGCGCGGGCGATCACGGAATCATCGCTCGACTTCACGCCTGAAACGCCCACGGCGCCGATGCAGACACCATCCACGATGATCGGCTCGCCGCCTTCCAGCAGCACCAGATCTGGCACGGAGAGGAAGGCATTGCGGCCATTGCCGACGATCTCTTCCAGGGCCTTGGTCGGCTTGCGCGAGAACGCGGCCGCCTTGGCCTTGCCCTGGCTGATAAAGGTCGACTGTACCGGCGCACCATCGAGACGCTGGAAATGCAGCAGATGGCCGCCATCATCGGCGATAGCGATGCTGACCTTCCAGTCGTTCTTCCTGGCCTCAGCCTCGGCGCCAGCGGCAATGGCCTGCACATCGGCGAGTGTCAGGGCTTTACGCGTAATCATCGATGACTTCCCCTCTGGTGGTTACTCCGCCGCATCGCGGCGCGATTTCTTGGTGGATGGCTCGCTGCGCTGCGCGGCCGGCTTGAGATACTCTTTCAGATACTGGCCGGTATAGCTGTCCTTCACCTTGGCCACATCTTCCGGCGTGCCTACGGCAACGACGCGCCCGCCGCCATTGCCGCCTTCCGGCCCCATATCGACGATCCAGTCGGCGGTCTTGATGACCTCAAGATTATGCTCGATCACGATCATAGTGTTGCCGGAATCGACCAGCTCGTGCAGCACTTCAAGCAGCTTACGCACATCCTCGAAATGCAGGCCGGTGGTCGGCTCGTCGAGGATGTAAAGCGTGCGGCCGGTGGCGCGCTTGGACAATTCCTTGGCCAGCTTGACGCGCTGGGCTTCGCCGCCCGAAAGCGTGGTGGCCGACTGGCCGATCTTGATATAGCCGAGGCCGACGCGGTTCAGCGTTTCCAGTTTCTCGCGGATGGTCGGCACCGCCTTGAAGAACTCGGCGCCGTCCTCCACCGTCATGTCCAGGACATCGGCAATCGACTTGTCGCGATAGTGAATTTCCAGAGTCTCGCGATTGTAGCGCTTACCCTTGCAGACGTCGCACTGCACGTAGACGTCGGGCAGGAAATGCATCTCGATCTTGATCAGACCGTCGCCCTGGCAGGCCTCGCAGCGGCCGCCCTTGACGTTGAACGAGAAACGGCCGGGCGCGTAGCCGCGCGTCTTGGCTTCCGGCAGACCGGCGAACCAGTCGCGGATCGGACCGAAGGCGCCGGTATAGGTGGCAGGATTGGAGCGCGGCGTGCGGCCGATCGGCGACTGGTCGATGTCGACGATCTTGTCGAGCCATTCCAGTCCTTCGATCCGCTCATGTGCACCGGGCAGCTCGCGGCTGTTGTTCAGTTTGCGCGACAGCGCCTTGTACAGCGTCTCGATGGTCAGCGTCGACTTGCCGCCGCCCGATACGCCGGTGACACAGGTGAACAGGCCCAGCGGGAATTCGACCGTGACATTCTGCAGGTTGTTGGCCTTGGCGCCGACCAACCTGAGTTGCTTATTGCTGACGCGCTTGCGCCGCTGCTTGGGGATCGCCACCGAGCGGGCGCCAGTCAGATACTGGCCGGTGACCGATTTCTTCGCGGCCATGATGTCGGCGGGCGTACCCTCGGCGATGATCTCGCCGCCATGCACGCCGGCCGCCGGGCCCATATCGATCACATAATCCGCCTGCCGGATCGCTTCCTCGTCATGCTCGACCACCAGCACCGTGTTGCCGATGTCACGCAGATGCACCAGCGTCTCGAGCAGCTTGGCGTTGTCGCGCTGGTGCAGACCGATGGAAGGTTCGTCCAGCACATAGAGCACACCGGTCAGGCCGGAGCCGATCTGCGAGGCCAGCCGGATACGCTGGCTTTCGCCACCTGACAGCGTGCCGGACGAGCGCGACATCGACAGATAATCAAGGCCGACATTGACCAGAAAGCCGAGTCGGTCATTGATCTCCTTCAGGATGCGCGCCGCAATGTCCTTTTCCTTGGGCTTCAGTTTCTTGGTCAGATCAAGGAACCACTGGCGGGCTTCCAGGATCGAGAATTCGCAGGCCTGGCCGATATGCAGGCCACCGACCTTCACCGCCATCGCCTCGGCCTTGAGGCGATAGCCATTGCAGGTCTCGCAGGCCGTGGCGGATTGATAGCGCGACAGTTCCTCGCGGATCGTGTCGGACTCGGTTTCACGCCAGCGCCGCTCCAGGTTGGGCAGCACGCCCTCGAAGGGCCGCTTCACCGTGTAGGTGCGCATGCCGTCGTCGTAGCTGATCGGCACGACATCATCGCCCGAACCATGCAGGATGGCGTTGCGGGTCTTCGCCGGCAGTTCCTTCCACTTAGTGTTCAGCGAGAATTTGTAGAACTTCGCCAGCCCTTCCAGTGTCTGCAGATAATAGGGCGATGGCGTGGCGGCGCGCGACCACGGCACGATGGCACCCTCGCGCAAGCTGATGCCTTCTTCCGGCACCACCATGGCGGCGTCGAAATACATCTTCGAGCCGAGTCCATCGCAGGTCGGGCAGGCGCCATGCGGACTGTTAAAAGAAAACAGCCGCGGCTCGATCTCCTCAATGGTGAAGCCTGAGACCGGGCAGGCAAACTTGGCCGAGAAAATGGTGCGCTCGTCCTTGTCGGCATTTTCGGCGAAGGCAATCCCGTCGGCAAGATTGAGCGCCGTCTCGATGGAATCCGCCAGTCGGGTCTGGATACCCTCGCGCACTACCACACGGTCGACCACCACTTCGATATCGTGTTTCAGCTTCTTGTTTAGCGCTGGCACCTCGGCGATCTCATGCAGCTTGCCGTCGACCTTGACGCGCTGGAAGCCGCGCTTCAGCAGGTCCTGCAATTCCTTGCGGTATTCGCCCTTGCGGCCACGCACGATGGGCGCGAGTACCAGCAGGCGGGTGCCTTCCGGCATCGCCAGCACGCGGTCCACCATCTGGCTGACTGTCTGGCTCTCGATCGGCAGTCCGGTGGCCGGCGAGTAAGGCACGCCGATACGGGCAAACAGCAGGCGCAGGTAGTCGTAAATCTCGGTGACGGTGCCAACGGTGGAGCGCGGATTTTTTGACGTCGTCTTCTGCTCGATGGAGATTGCCGGACTGAGGCCATCGATATGATCCACATCGGGCTTCTGCATCAGTTCGAGGAACTGACGGGCATAGGCCGAGAGCGATTCGACATAGCGCCGCTGGCCTTCCGCATAGATCGTATCGAAGGCAAGCGATGACTTGCCCGAGCCGGACAGGCCGGTCAGGACGACCAGCTTGTCGCGCGGGATGTCGACATCGACATTCTTCAGATTGTGCTCGCGGGCACCGCGAACCGAGATGAACTTCTGCATGGATAAACGCCGTATCTGGGGGGCCGATTATTGCGCTTTTCGGGCCGGGCTTTCATTATACGCCCGACTCATGATATAAGATCACTTCGTGAACGGATAGGGGTTAAGATATGGCTGGCAGCGTCAACAAGGTGATCCTGGTCGGTAATCTAGGGCGTGACCCCGAAATTCGCAGCATGCAATCGGGCGAAGAGATCGCCCAGCTGTCCCTGGCCACCTCGGAAACCTGGCGCGACAAGGCCTCGGGCGAGCGCAAGGAGCGCACCGAATGGCATAGGGTCGTGATTTTCAACGAGAATCTGGTCAAGGTCGCCAAGCAGTACCTGAAGAAGGGTTCCAAGGTCTACATTGAGGGCTCGCTGCAGACCCGCAAATGGACCGACAAGGACGGCGCCGAGAAATACACCACCGAGGTGGTACTGCAGCGCTTCCGTGGCGAACTGACCATGCTGGACGGCCGTGAAGGCGGCGGCGGGGGTGGTGGCTTCAGCAGCGGTGGCGATGATTACGGCGGAGGCAGTGGCTCCTCCGGTGGCCGGTCGGGCGGGGGCGGCGGTTCTGCTCCGCGTCGCGACGACATGGACGACGAAATTCCATTCTGAGCCATTTCAGGTTTCTGGACAGCAAAAAGGCGCAGCTTGCGGGCTGCGCCTTTTTTCATGGTCGGATGATCAGCGTTTCAGCAGCGACGTCAGCAATACCCCCAGTCCGACTGCGACGCCGACACTGGCCAGCGGATGTTTGCGGGCAAGGGGTTCGATCTCATCCTTGATCTTGTTGATCTCGTCCTGCAGGCCATGGCTCGGCCAGTAGGTCCAGACCAGCGCGGCCGCAACCCCCAGGACGAGGATGAAACCGAGCAGGGTGCCACCGGCGGCGACCGCAGCCCAATGCGGGGCCATGGTGGCCCCATAGGCCAGGAACAATCCCCAGCCGAACAGGATGCAGCTGGCGGACAGCACGGCAAATGCAACGATGCCCAGAGCGGCGACGACGACAAGCCGTCGCCGTTGTCGTTTCGATGCCGCCGCCTGCAGCCCGCTGAGCAGCAAGCCGGGCAGCAGTGTCGCCAAACTACTCATATTGAGATGCTCATGCTATTTGCGCAGCAGCAGAGTGATCATGGCGCCGGCGGCAAAAGCTGCCAGCAGGCTGGTCGCCGGATGCTCCTGCACGGTTTCCTCGATGCGGTCGATTGCTTCGCGGCCGCGATCCTTCAGATCACCGCCAAGTTCGATGATCCGGTTCTGCAGTTGCGACAGTTCGGCCTCGGCAAGTGCCGTGCCATCGGTCTTGGCACGGGAAACCAGAGCGCCAAGCTCGCTGCCCAGATCAAGGACCTGGCCGCGGAGTTCGGCAAGTTCGGCCTCGGGGGAGCGGATGCGGCGGCGGGTGCGTGTTGCGGTTGCCATGGTAAAACTCCTTTTGTGTGTTTCAGGCGGTGCGGTGCACCGTTCAGTGCCTGCTGATCTTGGACCTGCGGCCGGTGTCGGACAGTTCGTTCATCCAGGCCGCAACCTGACGCTCGGCCTGGTCGGTGATGATGCCGTAGCGTTCCTGAATCTTGCCGACGAGCTGTTCGCGACGGCCGGCGATCACATCCAGATCGTCGTCAGTCAGCTCGCCCCAGCGTTCGCGGACTTTGCCGGAGAACTGCTTCCAGTTTCCCTCGATCCGGTCCCAGGACGGCAGGGCGGCTTTCACATTGGTTTCAAGGTGGTCCTTCATGTCAGCTCCGTTGTGATAGGGATGGCGGGAAAAAGCGGGCGGCCGAAATGCCGGCCGCCCGTCTTCATCTGATGGGGAAGCGCTAGCGGACGGCTTGGGTCTTCTCCCATTCCTCGACCTGCTTCTCCGCTTCCTTCTTGGCGATGCCGTAGCGCTCCTGAATCTTGCCGACCAGTTCCTGACGCTTGCCATTGATCACGGTGACGTCGTTATCGGTCAGCTTGCCCCAGCGCTGCTTCACCTTGCCGGCGAACTGGTTCCAGTTGCCTTCGACCTGATCCCAGGTGCCGCTGCTGGCGGAATAGGCGGCTGGGGGCATGATGGTTGCGAGTAGCGCGAAAGCGGAAACGGCGGCGATTGCGATCTTGCGCATGGCTGAAGTCCTCCTGTGTTGGGGAAGGCTTCAAGTAACCGTTTGCAGTTGCGAAAAGTTCCGCCCAAGACGCGGTTATCGGTTCCTGGTCACAAGGCAAACCCCTGATTCGCTTGAGACTCGCGTAGGCGAAGCTATGCCGCCCCTAGACGGTGATGTGGCGCGCCGATGCAGCTGAATCGGACAACGCAACGGTGTGGAGAAAGTGGCGTCAGGGCTTTTTTCCCAAGGCTTTTGCCCTGTCCCAGGCGGCATCCATAGTGACCAGGTCGCAATCCGCGAGCTGTTTGCCATCGGCAAGCAAAATTGCTTCCATCTTGCTGAAGCGACCTTCGAATTTCCGGTTGGCTGCACGCAGCGAGGCTTCCGGGTCGAGTTTCAGGTGCCGGGCGAGGTTGGCGACAACGAACAGGAAATCGCCGAACTCTTCGTCAATACCTGCGATGTTGCCGGCATCGATCTCCGTTTCCAGCTCGGCCAGCTCTTCCCGGATCTTGGCCAGAACGGGGCGCTTATCGGGCCAGTCAAAGCCCACCCGTGCGGCGCGGTTCTGCAGCTTCACCGCCCGCAGCAGCGCCGGAAGTCCGGCGGTTACGCCAGCCAGCACAGGAGAAAGCCCCTGTTCCATTGCCGTATCGGCCTTGGCCGCACGCTCTGCGGCCTTGATGCTTTCCCAATTGGCCGAGACCGTATCGGCGTGCTGCGCATCGACGTCGCCGAAAACATGCGGGTGCCGGCGAATCATCTTGTCGGCAATGCCGGCGGCAACATCGGGGAAGGCGAAATGGCCGGCTTCCTCGGCCATGCGCGCGTGGAACACCACCTGGAGCAGCAGATCGCCGAGCTCATCCTTCAGGGCCGGCAGGTCGTTGCGCGCAATGGCATCCTCGACCTCGTAGGCTTCCTCGATAGTATAGGGCGCGATGGTGGCAAAATTCTGCTCCAGGTCCCAGGGGCAGCCACCATCCGGATCACGCAGCCGCGCCATGATGCGCAGCAGTTCGGCCAGGCTGGAGAGGTCGTGGGGAGTTGTCATGCGGGCCCTCGGGAATCAGCCCGGCAAGCATGCCGGAAAGGGCAATGTGCGGCTACCGGCCCCTTTGGCAGGCACATGTCTGTACCACGATACAATCATAATACTTCAACTATAAATACATAAATTTATCCACATAGGCTCGCAAAGGTAATTGACACGATATTCCAGGTTGCGGAATCTGTGAGGACTGTAATTTTCGCGATTCTCCTTAGAAAAAGGGACTGCAAGCCATGGCAATCATCACAGGCGATGCCCTCGACAACACGTTGAACGGCACGTCCGACGCAGATCAGATTTCCGGCTTGGCAGGCAATGACACACTGGAGGGCGGCGGTGGCGCCGACATGTTGGATGGCGGCGATGGCACGGATACCGCGAGCTATGCCGGTGCGGCATCGTCCATTCAAGTCAGCCTCGACAACAGCATCGTCAATGTTGGCGAAGCGGCCGGCGATACGCTCAGCAGCATCGAGAACCTGACCGGCTCAGCCTACAACGATCTGCTGATCGGCGATGCTGGCGACAATGTTCTGGACGGCGGTGACGGCAATGACACGCTGATCGGCGGTGCCGGTGCGGATACCCTCATTGGCGGCGATGGTATGGCAGACACTGCCGTCTATGCGCAGTCCTCGGTCGGTGTAACCGTCAGCCTGGCGACGGGTACCGGCAGCGGCGGCGATGCACAGAACGATACTCTTGTCAGCATTGAGGACCTGAGCGGTTCCGCTTTCGATGATGTGCTCACTGGCGATGCGGGGAATAACAGTCTGACTGGCGGTGCCGGCGCCGATACGCAGGATGGCGGCGATGGCAACGATACACTGATCGGTGGGGCTGGCGCCGACAGCTTGGTCGGTGGCAACGGCACGGATACCGCGCGTTACAGCAGCTCCGCATCCGGCGTGACGGTCGATCTGTCAGCCGGCACGGGCGCGGGCGGCGATGCGCAGGGCGATACGCTGACTGGTATCGAGAATCTCTTCGGCTCCGGCCAGGCCGACACGCTGACCGGCGATGCGGGCAGCAATGTCCTGGACGGCGGCAACGGCAATGACATTCTGGATGGTGGCGCGGGCGCCGATAACCTGATCGGCGGCGGTGGCACCGATACCGTGACCTATGCCAGCGCGTCCGGTGCTGTGACCGTTAACCTTGCCGCCAACAGCGGCACAGGCAGCGATGCCCAGGGCGATACCTACAGCAGCATCGAGACGGTGATCGGTTCGGCCGGAAATGACAGCCTGACGGGCTCTGCCGGCCCCAACAGCCTGTATGGCGGTGCCGGCAATGATACGCTGGCGGGTGCTGACGGCGCCGATTATCTCGATGGCGGAGCGGATACCGATGTCGTGTCCTATGCGGACTCCACGGCCGGCGTGTCCGTCAACCTGGCAGCAGGGACCGGCAGTGGCGGATCTGCGCAGGGCGACATGCTGGTCGGCATCGAGCAGATCATCGGCTCGGCATTTTCCGACCAACTGACAGGGTCCGCCAATGCCGACAGTCTGAGCGGCGGCGATGGCGATGACCTGTTTGTTGGCGGTGCCGGTGCCGACACGCTAGATGGCGGCAATGGCGTCGATACGGTCAGCTATGCAGCGTCCTCGGCAGGGGTGATCGTCGACCTGACGACGGGGGACAACACGGGTGGCGACGCGCAGGGCGATGTCCTTGTCAGTATTGAAAATGTTATCGGCTCGGCGAATGCCGATACGCTGACCGGTGACGCCGGCGCAAACCTGCTGAACGGTGGCGCAGGCAGCGACACGCTGAATGGTGCCGATGGCAACGACACGCTGATCGGTGGTGTCGGCGCGGATGTGCTGACAGGCGACAATGGCAGCGATACGGCGAGCTATACCGGTTCGTCTGTCGCAGTCACCGTCAATCTGGCAACCGGCACAGCGACCGGCGGCGATGCGGCGGGCGATACTTTCAGCAGCATCGAGAACCTGGCCGGGTCATCCTTCAATGACATACTGACGGGCAATACTGGCGCCAATACCCTGTCCGGCGCTGATGGAAATGACCTGATCGATGGTGGAGCGGGTGCGGATGTGCTGGATGGCGGCGCCGACACCGATACCGTCAGTTACGCTGCTTCCTCGGCTGGCGTCACGGTCAACCTTGCCACTGGAACCGGTTCGGGCGGCGATGCGGCAGGCGATACGCTGAGCGGCATTGAGAATATTACCGGCTCGGCCTTTGTCGATACCCTTACGGGTGATGCCGGCAATAACATCCTGAACGGCGGTGCCGGCAACGACACACTGACTGGCGGCGATGGGGACGACTGGCTGATCGGCGGCCTGGGCGCTGACAGCCATGTCGGTGGCAACGGTATCGACACAGTGGATTACAGCACGGCCACCAGCGCTCTGCAGATCAGTCTTCAGGCCGGCAACGGCGGTGGTTATGCGGCAGGCGACATCTTCAGCGGAATCGAGAATGCCATTCTCTCTGCGTTCAATGACAGTGTGCAGGGCAACGCCAGCAACAATCGCCTTGAGGGCGGCGCCGGCAATGACACGTTGCTGGGCGAAGGCGGCAACGATGTCCTGATTGGTGGCGATGGCAACGATACGCTGACAGCCGGTAATGGCGACGATCTGCTGATCGGAGGTGCGGGCGCGGATGCCCTGGATGGCGGGGCGGGAATTGATACGGTTTCCTACAGCGAAGGCACCAGTGCTGCATTCATCAGCCTGCTGGCAGGTTCGCCCAGTGGCTATGCCTTCGGTGACATCTATACCAGCATCGAAAATGTGATCCTGACGGCTTTCGACGATACCGCACAGGGCGACAATAATGCTAACCGCCTCGATGGTGGCGCTGGCGCAGACCTGCTGCTGGGCGAGGGCGGCGATGACTGGCTGATCGGTGGTGGTGGCGGCGATACGATGGATGGCGGCAACGGCATCGACACGGTGGATTACAGTGGGTTCGCCAGCTATGTCGCGATCAGCCTGCTGAATGGCAACGGCAGCGGGGCGGCGTTCTATGATACGATCACCAATATCGAGAATGCGGTTCTGACAGCGTTTGACGACAGCGTGCAGGGCACCGCTGGCGCCAACCGTCTTGATGGCGGTGCTGGCAATGACACGCTGCTGGGCGAGAATGGCGACGATATCCTGATCGGTGGCGCGGGTACCGATACGCTGAATGGCGGCAACGGCAGCGATACGGCCAGCTATGTGGGCTCTGCTGCTGCCGTTACGGTCAACCTGGACACCGGCATTGCAACCGGCGGCGATGCAGCCGGCGATACGTATACCAGCATTGAAAATCTCGTCGGCTCGACGAATGCCGATACGCTGACCGGCAACACCGGCAATAATATCATAGAAGGCGGGACTGGCGCCGACGTCATGGATGGCGGCGGCGGCATCGATACCGCCAGCTATGCCAGTTCGGCTGTAGGCGTCACGGTCAATCTTGCCACCGGGGTCAATACCGGTGGTGATGCGGCGGGCGACACGCTCACTGGCATTGAGAACCTGACGGGTTCTGCCTTCGTCGATATCCTGACTGGCGATGCCAATGCCAACACTTTGTCCGGAGGTGCGGGTAATGACCAGCTGAATGGCGGCGATGGCGACGACATCCTGATTGGCGGCCTGGGCGCCGATGCCATGGTTGGTGGCAATGGTGTCGACACGGCCGACTACAGTAGTGCGACTGCAGCGTTGCAGATCAGCCTGCAGGCTGGCAATGGCGGCGGCTATGCCGCGGGCGACACCTTCAATGGCATCGAGAATGCTATCCTGTCGGCTTTCGACGACAGTGTTCAGGGTACTGCTGGTGCCAACCGCCTTGAGGGTGGTGCTGGCAATGACTCGCTGCTGGGCGAGGGCGGGAACGACATTCTGATCGGCGGTGACGGCAACGATACGCTGACCGGCGGCAATGGCGATGACTGGATGATCGGTGGGGCCGGTGCGGATGCCTATAATGGCGGGGCCAATACCGACACCGTCGATTACAGCGGAGCGACCAGCATGGTTGCGGTTAACTTGCTGGCCAACAATGCCGGTGGCTATGCTGCCGGCGATACATTCTCCGGCGTGGAGACGATCATCCTGTCTGCCTTCGACGATACCGCGCGTGGTGACAACAGCGCCAACCGGTTCGATGGTGGCGCCGGGGCCGACCAGCTGTTCGGCGAAGGCGGCGATGACTGGCTGATCGGCGGCGGCGGCGGTGACAGCATGGATGGTGGTTCGGGCATCGACACGGTGGACTACAGCGGGCTGGACAGCTACGTGGCGATCAGCCTGCTGAATGGCAATGGTAGCGGCGCCGCACTCAACGACACATTGGCCAGCATTGAGAATGCCGTTCTGACGGCATTTGACGACGGCGTGCAGGGCACGACTGGCGCCAATCGTCTCGATGGCGGTGGCGGTA
Organism: Ferrovibrio sp.; assembly: GCF_025869515.1. GTDB lineage: Bacteria > Pseudomonadota > Alphaproteobacteria > Ferrovibrionales > Ferrovibrionaceae > Ferrovibrio. The sequence goes on along the minus strand of NZ_JAOZVR010000119.1, from coordinate 88,413 downwards.
ATGATACCCTTACTGGCGAGGCCGGGAATGACACGCTGATCGGCGGAACCGGCAATGACACACTGGACGGCGGCGACGGCGGCGATCTCTATCAAGTTACTCGGGGCGATGGTGTCGACAGCATCGTCCAGGCTGGTATCTCGGATCCATCCACCACCACCGATATCGTCAAGTTCATGACCGGGGTGGGGTATGACCAGCTATGGTTCAGCCATACCGGTAACGACCTGCAGATCGATGTGATCGGAGAAGCGTCCAGTACGGTGCTACTGAAGGATTGGTATACCGATAGTACCCGCCGGGTCGACAGTATCCAGACCATGGACGGCAGCCATAGCCTGTCTGCTGCCAATGTACAGGCTCTGGTCGATGCGATGGCGTTCTATACCGCACCGCCGATGGGCCAGTTCGTGCTTGATCCGACGACGGCAAGTGACCTGGCTTCTGTGTTTGCCACGACCTGGGCCTGAGGAATGGCAGGGGCGCCGAAACACAGCGCCCCCGGCCTTTCAGATCACCGCATATCCCGGCGTACGCAGCAGCGGGGCGTCGCTGACCTCGACCAACTGGCCGCGATCGAAGCCGTTGAAAGCCGTGCGCAGCGTGGCGCCATAGGCACCAAGCTGGCCGATCTCGATCCAGTCGCCCTCGGTCACGTCAGCGGGCAGGCTGAAGCCGCCATCCATGCGGTCCAGGCTGTCGCAGGTCGGGCCGAACAGCGTGAAAACGCGTTCTGACGCGGTACTGGCACGCAGCAGGCGCAGCGGAAACCGCCAGGCCAGCGTGCCGGCATCGGCCAAGCTGCCATAGACGCCGTCATTGATGTACAGGCTGCTATCGCGGCGTGCCTGCACCTGCACGACGACAGAGGCACCCTGTGCCACGAGCGCACGGCCGGGCTCGGCCCAGATGTGCTCCGGCGCCGCTGCACCGAGACGTTCGCGCAGCGCATCAGCGCCGGCGTCGATCTCCGCCATGAAGGCGGCCAGCGGCGGCAGGTCGTCGCCCGGATAGGCGACAGGAAAGCCACCGCCAACATCCAGGATGTCGAGCTTCACGCCGGCCGCCACAGCGATATCGCCAGCGCGCGCGATGGCGGCTGACCACATCGCCGGATCGCTGCACTGCGAACCGACATGGAACGAAATACCAAGGCGCTGCGCCGCCGCGCGGGCGCGACATAGCAACGCCGGCGCCGCTTCGGCGGCGATGCCGAACTTGCCCGAGAGATCCAGTGCCGCCTTGCCTTTGGGCAGCGCGATGCGGACGATCAGGCCGAGATCGCTGGTCGCACCGGTTTCGGCGAAGATTTTCTCCAGCTCGGCTTCGCTGTCGATGGCGAAATCGCGCACGCCATGCTGCCGCCAGGCCGTGCGGATAGCCGAACGGGCTTTGACCGGGTGCATGTAGTGAATGGTGGCCTCAGGCAACACGTGCCGGACCACGGCGATCTCGGCCGGCGAGGCACAGTCGAAGGCCTTCACGCCACCGCGCCACAAGGCCGACAGCACGCGCGGTTCCGGATTGCATTTGACGGCATAGAGCGTGCGACCCTCGAAAGCTTCGACGAAGGAGCGCGCCGCCGCGGTGATCGCGGCCGGACGCAGGCAATGCAGCGGCTCTTCCGGGCGCAGCGACGCGACCACGGCATCGACCGAGGGCAGGGGTGCAACGCCGCGTCGTCGCGACGGATCGCGGCGCAGCGGAGTGACGGCAACACGCAGGCTGGACGCGGTCATCCGCAGATCCTCCAAGACGTCAAACCACACCGCTGGAAAACGGTGGGTAAAGCGAATTTTGGTGGAATGCTGCCAATCCGGCTCGCCGCTTGCGCGGGTCATCACCTGGGATCGGCAAGCCGGGAGCTAAACCAAGCTCCGAATGTGCCTGAACAACATCGTCAGCTCCTTCAAGGCGCCAGCCCACGCGGCTGGCTCTCCGAAAAGGACGCGTGCGTCGTTGCTTGACCGATATTGGCCTAGGGCACGTGCGACCTGCGTCTTGATGCAGGCATTTAAACCAAATGCGCCGCGATGCAAGAGGAAATTTCGATTACGGGCAAAATGTCATAATTCTAGGTGCGCAGCGCGAGATACTCGTAGACGAGAGTAGCCGCCGCCAGCGCCGTCAGTTCGGCGTGATCGTAGGCGGGCGCCACCTCCACCATATCCATGCCGGCGAAGTTCAGGCCACCCAGCCGTCGCAGCAACGCCTGTGCCTGCCAGGTGGCAAGTCCACCGATCTCCGGCGTGCCGGTACCGGGCGCGAAGGCAGGATCGAGCGCATCTATATCGAAACTCAGATAGCTGGGCGCCTCGCCGACAGTCTGGCGAATCTGCGCGGCCACTGCTTCGATGCCGCGCTCATGCACATCCTGCGCGCTGACGATGGTGACTCCCTGGCTCAGTGTCCAGTCCAGTACGTCGGTCTGGACCGGCGAACGGATGCCGATCTGGATCATGCGGCGCGGATCGACCAGGCCTTCGTTGATGGCATGATAGAAGCATGAGCCGTGGCCGTAGGGCTGTCCGAAACTGTCCGGCCAGGTATCGACATGGGCGTCGAAATGCACCAGTCCAAGCGGACCACCGAGCCGCTTGCGCAGAGCGCGCAGCAGCGGCAGGGCAATTGAATGATCGCCGCCCAATGTGACGAGATGCGCGAATTGCGCGGCCTGCTGTTCGATCAGCGCCAGGCTGGCCGGTACGTCACCCAGCGCTATGGCGAAATCGCCGGCATCGGTCAGTCCCTTGGTCAGGTCGCGCCGCAGAGTGGGATGATCGCCATCGACCAGCATCTTGCTGGCACGGCGGATTGCCTCAGGGCCGAAACGAGCGCCTGGCCTGTTGGTGGTGGCAATATCGAAGGGAATGCCGGCGATGGCGATACCGGTCTTGCCGGTGCCGCCGGCAGCACCGAGGAATCCGCCTGCGACGGCAAAGGTCGGCTGTCCGCTCATCCTGTCACCCGCTCCGTTTGACGGGCTGGAGGCCCGGTTACCAATGCGCCAAGGTGAGGGCGATCTCAAATACAATCAAGAGCACGATCGCCATTTCCAGTCGCAGGCTGCGCTGGGCATCGATCAGGTCGGTCAGCGCCCGGCTGGTGGCCTGGATCACGGACAGCTTGTTCGACAGGGCGGCTGCGCGCTCGGTTAGCTCATACTCGTCCTGCAGGCGGTTGAACAGGCGCTCAAGCTCCGGCCGGTCCCACAGTACGTCGGGCTTGTCTTCCACGGCGACGCGGCCGGCCATGCGGTGCTCGACCAGCAGGGCTTCGCCTATCAACCGCAGCAGCTGCTTGCGGTTGCCGGGCACCCTGCCGTTTCCTGCCATGGCGCGGGCAAGCGGATCGATGACATCGAACACCACGCTGAGCTGACGCTCGTTATGGGCCAGGGCGACGCTTTTGGCCATCGCATCGGCAATGATCAGGAAACGCTCCGGCGTGAGTTCGCGCAACTGCATCGGACCGCCGGGCGGGATGCTGTCGTCGCCCTCGATCTGCAGTACCACAGTGGCAATTTCATCCTCGACCGGCTGAAATGCGCCGTTGATGCGGGGCGCGAGCTGACGCAGCAGGTCGTCTTCCTCCAGCGGGGATAATCCGGCCAGAACAACCGCGCCGTAGCGGAAGAACACTGCCATACCTTGCCCACCGATGCGAAAGGCGAACGGATTTGTCGAGATTGTATCGGAACGCTCGAGTCCGGCCGTATCGATACGCTCACCCAGCAACAGGGCGCGGATCGTCAGGCGCTGCTGAAAGGCCGGTGGGGAAGAAGAGGAATTGGTCACGGTAAAACCAATGGCAACCCCGGCCCGATCAGCGGCCGGGGGATGAAATGAATTATCGGGTGATTGCGATTTTAGCTGCGATTGCCTTCGCGCTCGAGTATCCCGGCGAGATTTTGCCATACGGCTTCGCCTTCGATATCACCGCAATTCTTTAAATCCACAGCGCGTCGGCGGGCATAGCCATGGGCGGATTTACCGTAGCTTTTCAGCAGCCCCGAGGAATAGGCGAGCAGATCTGCTTCGCTGACCGCAACAATGGTCGTCTTTCTGTTTTTACCCGGCATCCACACACCCTGTCACTCTGCAGGAAATCAGCCACTGCAATAGTGATGAGTTTGTGTGACAGTTTGAAGGTTTTGCTCAGTGAACCAAAAAATCTTCGAACAGAGATGGGGCGGAAATGGCTCGCCCGGCGGGCAGGTTCGCCAAATCGGGAAAATACTCCCAGAATCCCCCTTCGCAAATTGCTATCGAGTCAATAGCATAGCGAGTAGCGTATCCCGGATGTTCAGGCCCGATTCATGACGCGACCGTTTATAATGGCTAGGTGGCTGGAAGTTTTCGTCATCGCGACCCTCGCGATCTCTGGCCTTGCCCTGTCTTTTGCCATCTTTGAGATCACCGACGAATGGCAGGGGCCTGCGATTGTTCTTGTCATCACGCTGGTTCTGGTGATGGCCGTCGGATTCTCCTATCGCGAAGCCATCCGGGCACAGCGGCAGTCCGGCGAACGTTTCCGCGCCGTCATCGACAATGCCCATGACGCAATTATCGCAATCGATACCCAGGGGCGTGTCGAAATGTTCAACCGGGCGGCCGAACGTATCTTCGGATATGCCGCCGCCGAAGTGATCGGGCGGAATGTCAATATGCTGATGCCGCAGCCTTATCATGGCGAGCATGACGGCTACCTCCGCAACTACATCACCACCGGAAAGGCCAAAATCATCGGTACCGGGCGCGAGGTCGAAGCCCGACATAAGGATGGCACGGTATTTCCCATCGACCTGTCGATCGGCGAGATGCGCAGCAGCGGTCAGCGCGGCTTCATCGGCGTAATCCGGGATACAACAGAACGCCATCACTCTGCGCGGCAGGTTCGCGAATTGACTGCCGAACTGGTGCATATCTCGCGACTGAGCGCCATGGGCGAACTGTCATCCTCGCTGGCGCATGAGCTCAATCAGCCGCTGACGGCGATCATGAATTACACTGAAGCGGCGCGACAGATGCTGGAAATCTCCGGCCTCGCGGTTCCGTCCAAGGTGAGCGAGTTTCTCGGCAAGACCGTGAGTCAGGCCGAACGCGCCGGACAGATTATCCGGCGGCTCCGCAACTTCGTGGAAAAAGGCACCGCAGAGCGGAGTCAGGAAGAGCTCAACCGAATCATCATCGAAGCCAGCAATCTGGCCACCGTTGGCGCCCGGATCGATGGGATCAAGGTGCAGTTCGATCTCGACGAAACGTTGCCGCCGATCAGTATCGACAAGGTTCAGATTCAGCAGGTCGTGGTCAACTTGGTGCGCAACGCCGTCGAAGTCCTGCGCGATGCTGAGCGGCGTGAATTGCTGATTCAGACCTCCGGTTATCATGGCGGGCAAGAGGTCGCGGTACGCGACACCGGACCAGGCATTGCACCAGGCATTGCCGATAAGCTTTTCACCGCATTTGTCAGCACCAAAAAGGACGGCATGGGCATCGGTCTGTCCATCAGCCGGTCGATCATTGCCGCGCATAACGGACATCTCTGGGCCGAACCAAATCCGGGCGGCGGTTCTATCTTCAAATTCCGCCTGCCGGCGCATGTATCCGGAGATGCGGTCAATGAGTGAAGGGACCGTCTTTATTGTCGATGATGATGAGGCCGTGCGCGAGTCGCTGAGCGCATTGCTGATGTCGACGGGCCTGAATGTCATCGCCTTTGCCTCAGCAGAAGCTTTTCTCCTCGGCTACACACCGGTCCAAGTGTCCTGTGCGATCATCGATCTGCGCATGCCAGGCATGGATGGCATGACCCTGCTCGAGCATCTACGCAGCAAGGGAGTGAATCTGCCTGTCATCGTAGTAACCGGCCATGCGGATGTGCCGCTGGCCGTACGCGCCATGAAGGCCGGCGCCGTCGACTTCATCGAGAAACCATACACCACGGCGGCCATGCAGGATGCGGTCCGACGCGCGCTGGACAGCGCCAGGGCAGGGGCTTTGGGGCAGATCGACCAGACCGATGCCCGCAATCGTGTTGCCTCGCTGACGGCCCGGGAACGTGATGTTCTGCGTCTGCTGGTGATTGGGCATCCGAACAAGATCATCGCGTTCCAGTTGAGCATCAGCCCGCGGACGGTGGAAATACACCGGGCCAATGTGATGAAAAAGCTGAATGCCGAGAGCCTGTCCCATCTTGTACGGATGGCACTTGCGGTTGGCGTCGGCAGCGACGAGGGGACGGCATCTGCCTTAGGTGAATCCCCTTAATTGCAACATGTGCTGCAGTATCGCATTACTTCACGATGAGCACTGCAGGCGCCCCCATGATCTATGTTGTCGATGACGACGATGTCGTTCGCGATTCGCTGCGCGCCCTGCTGGAAGTCAGCAACTATCAGGTGAGCGATTTCGAATCCGGCGATCATTTTCTGAGCGAACTCGACCTGGCTGACGGTTGTGTCATTCTGGACGTGCATATGCCGGGTCTGCCGGGAACCGAGGTTCTGCGGCGACTCCGCGAACGTGGCGTCACCATACCGGTGATCCTGATCACCGGCCGCCGCGACAGCCAGATCGAAGCACAGGCCAGTGCCTTCGGCGCCCTCGCGCTGATCGACAAGCCGCTCTCGCACACCCAGCTGTTCGGTGCCATCGAGCAGGCCCTGCGCCGTTCCTGACACCTGCATCCCGATCTGATTACGCCATTTCTGTCCCAGTAAAAAATAGGCCGGCAGCGGGGGGGGGGCTGCCGGCCTCAAGGTCTGTCTTGCGACAGGGGGAGGAAGAGGGTGATTGCGCTCGCTGGCTTCAGTTCGCCGCGAGTGCCTCAAGCTTGTCCGGAGCGGTGATGCGGATATGGCTGGCATCCTGCATGCTGATCCAGCGCTGCTGCTTGAATTTGGTGATGACCCGGCTGACGGTTTCGATGGTCAGGCCGAGGTGATCGGCAATATCGCTGCGGCACATCGGCAGGCAGATTTCCGAATTGCCGTGTTGGCAGAAGGACAGCAGGAAACTGGCCAGGCGTTCGGCCGCCGTCTTGCGACCCAGCAGCAGCAGCAAATGGTTGCTGGCCTCCAGCTGACGACAAATCTGGCCAAAAAGCTGGCGGCCGGCTGCGGCATCGGATTCAAGGGTGGTCTGGAATTTGTTACGCGGATACCGCATCAGGGTGCAGTCGGTGATGGCTTCCAGGCCGCTGGTATAGTCGTCACCTTCGGCAATCCCGAAGTAATCGCCGGCGGTGAGAAATTTGGCGATATGGCGACGACCGTCAGCCAGCAGGCGCACGGCGCGCAGGGTGCCGCTAACCACCTTGTAGACATAGTCGGCCGGATCGCCGGCGTCCTCGACGACCTCGCTGCGCATGTAATGCATGGTCTGACCAAGCTGCTGCAGCGGGCCGGCGATCCCGGGCAGGGCAACGACAGCATCGGTGCTGCGGGCTGCGGGATAGCGGCGGGTCGTGAGATTGGCAGGCAGGGCGCGCTGGAAGCCTTCGGTCTGCAGAGCTGCTTGTGCGGTCGCCATTTTGATTCTCCACCCGTGAATGCGTTGGCAGAGGTGTACTGGCAAAGCGGCGGCTCGAATATTTGGGTCTTATACCTAAGGGGATTTACCTAGTGAGCCGATCCGTCCGTATTTCGCGCCAGGAGGCCGGATTGAATCTGCAGGGATGCGCCGGTCCAACAGCGTGACTGTAATCTTATTATCGGATAATGTATATTATGGAAAATATATATTATCGGTTTTCCGGGAAATTCAGCATTTAGGCTTCAAGTAATGGCCATCATGTGATTGTCCCACTGCAATCGGCTGGCATTGGCCAGAGTCTCCATCCCGCCATTGTTCTGCAGCCTGAATAAACCTCCCAGACCATTCGACACAACGAAACCGGCTTCCGTCTGGGCGGCAATGCCGCAGACATCACGGGCCTCGCCCACCTGCGTCAGTGCCAGTCGCTCCAGGTCCCAGACCAGCACCCGGTTGCCGCGCGGACTGCTGACCGCCAGAAAGCGTCCGCCGGCGTCCATGGCGGCTGAGCCGCAATACTGCCGCATGGCCGTCCGCTGCGCCTCCGGCATCGGCAGATACCGGAACTGGCCGGCACCCGCCGGCGCGTCATGCAGAGCCACCAGCGGCACCTCGTCCTGTTCAGGCCCTTCATACTGCATGGCCACGGCAACCCGGCCGCGCCGGTCGATAGCGATATGGCGGATGCTGAGCTGGCGCAGGTCATGCGCCGGCCGGACCTGCCGGATCACGCTGCCGTCCCGGGCATCCAGGTAGACCAGCGACGGGTCCATGTTCGGAATGTTGAGCTTCAGCCGCGGCATGTCCGCCCGCATCAGGATACCGCCATTGGCGACCGCCAGCGTGCGGCCATCCGGCATCAGGCGCACCTCATGCGGATCCAGGCCGTGCGTGGAATATTCGCCGACCCGTTTCCAGCCGTCGGCGGCATCATACACGCCCAGAACGCCGTCGCCGGTGGAGCCGATGGCTTCCGTGGCGAACATCAGTTTTCCATCCGGCGTGAAGGCGCCGTGGCCGCAGAAATTGCGATCCTCGGCCGCCAGGATCAGATGCGTGGCCGCGCCGGCCATCGGATCGAAGACCAGTGCGTAATCGCCCGGCCGCCGCGAAAACGCCACGGCCAGTCGGCCATCGGCACGGCGCGCGAAACTGTGGCCGCGGCCCGGCAGTGGCAACCGGTAGCGGATCGCGCCATCGGCATCGAAACCGGCCAGACCGAAACCGCCTTTGTCGCCATAGGCATTCAGATACAGCCGGTCGGTGATTTTCGCATGCGCGGTCAGCGGCAGCAGTGCCGTGGCGCCGAGAAGCGTGAATGCAGTGCGTCGCGTGATCATCTCAGTCGCCATCCAGCGCATTGAAGCCAACTGGAATATCCAGTGCCGCCGGCAGCCGGTCGCCGAGCAGTTTCTTCAGTGCCACAAGCTCGGCCGCTAGTTTCTCGGCCTGCGGCCTGCCCGCCCTGTCTGCGACGGCAACTTCCAGGGGCTGCTTCAGCGTATCCGCCGCAGCAAGCGACTTGGCAAAACCATCGCGGATGGTGGCGTCCAGGGCCTGGTCGGAAATGCCGGCTGCAAATCCGGTCAGATAAAGATCGCGTGCCGCTGCGATATTGCGCCGGATGTTGCGCAGCGAGCGCTGGCTGCGCCAGGATTCAGCCAGTCGCGGCCGCGCATCCTTGATTGCAGCGCCCAGCGGTCGCGCCAGCTTGTGATCGGACGCCAGCTCCACGGCAAGATACAGTGCCTTGAACAGCTCCAGAGTAGCTTCCTGCGCCTCGCGATATGGCGCATCCGGCTTGCTGGTATCGAGCATCACCGCCGCAAAAGCCTTGTCGCCACCATCGCGCCAGCCGGCGCGTGTCTCTTTCGCCATCTGCGCCAGATTGGCGGCAATCGCCTCGACATAACGGCAGCGATACGCGGCTTCGGGACCCGTTTTCAGTTTGCCGGCATCATCACCGAAAATCAGGCGCTCCAGTGCTGGCAGGCCCTGTGTCGCGACGCTGCCTCTGGCGAGCAGTTCGACATCGACCGATCCCGCCTGATGCCGGGCCAGCAGTTCCGCCATCTGCTTGCCGATGGTGTTGCGCGGATCGGGCCAGAAGGCAAAGCGTTGGCTGCGGAAGAACCAGTCGACCGGTCCGAAACGCACATGCTGGATATCCTGCCAGGCATCCATTGTCTGGCCGAAGGCACCCTGCAGATCGGCAATAGGCTTGGCGGCCGGCGCTGCGCAATAGGTTTTTGCCGCACCATCGAGCGCAGCCGTCGCCGTCACCAGGGCGTCGTAACGCGGCAGGATATGGGTTTCGACGGCAGCTTTGTTCAGCGCGGCGTAGGTATCGGCCTCGACGGCCCGGACGGGCGCGGCCGCAAAGGCCAGCAGGGCAGCGAGGGCTGCGGATGCAATGAAACGCATGACGGACTCCGGAATTAAAGCGACTGGATAAAGGCAAGCAGGTCGGCACGTTCCGAGCGACTTATGCGCTGCACCCGCGCTCGCGCCGCCTCGGCCTCGCCGCCGTGCCACAGGATGGCTTCCAGTGCGCCGCGGGCACGGCCGTCATGCAGCAGGGCATCATGGCCGCTGACGGTCCAGGTCATGCCAATCCCCCAGAGCGGCGGCGTGCGCCACTGCCGGCCATTGGCCTGCCCCTCCGGCCGTTCGTCCGCCAGCCCCTCGCCCATGTCATGTAGCAATAGATCGGTATAGGGGAAAATCGTCTGGGCCGACTGCTCCGGTCGGCCCGGGTCGCTGCCGGTGACAAAGCCGGGGACATGGCAGCCGCTGCAACCGACGGCGGCAAACAGCGCCTGGCCACGCAGCACGGCGGGATCGCGCGGATGGCGCTGCGCGGGAACGGCGAGGTTGCGGGCGTAGAAAATCACCAGGTCGAGCATCTTGCGCGACACTTCGACCCTCTCGCGCATATCCTCGCCGGTCGGCAGGGCAAGGCAATCCTTCTGTGCCGTCGTACAATCGCCATGCGAGGCACGAACCAGATGCGTCGACAGGCCGAGATCGGTGGCAAAGGCATCGACCACCTGGTCTGCCACCGTGGGCATGCCGCCCTTCCAGCCGAAACGGCCCAGCATGGCCCGGCCTTCGGCATGGCTCCACACCCGGTTCGGTTTGCCGGCGATGCCGTCGCCGTTGCTGTCTTCCGGGTCGGCGTGCTGCAGGATCGCCGCTTCCGGAATCAGCTCAAGCAGGCCGAGCCCGATCATCGGTGGCGCCACGCGGGACGACAGCATGGTCTGCGGATGCAGCGGGCCGTAGTTCAGCCCAACCGCACCATAGCGCGGCCGGCGCAGCAGGATCACCTCGCCGTCGGCCAGGGTTACCGGATGCTCGCTGTAGTCTATGGTCATGCGGCCTTCAGCCAGCAGTCCATTGACCGAGAAGCCCTGCAGCTGGCCGCCATAGACGGGTTCGGGCGTGACGCTGCGCATGAAGCTGGACAGCGCGCGGCGATCGTCGTCGCTCCGCGGCGGAATACTCAGCCGCAGCACCATCGACACTGCCGCTTCGCCAGTCGCCGGCGGCTGGCCGCGCCCGTCGCGGATATGGCAGGACTGGCAGCTGCGCGCATTATACAGCGGGCCGAGGCCGTCCGATGATTTCGTCGAACTGGGCGATGGTACCCAGAGCTTGCGGAAGATGCCATCGCCAACCTTGAAGTCGAGCTGACGCTCGAAGCTCATATTGGCGGACGGCTGGGAAAAAGCCGTGGCGTCAAAACGCCGACCGGTCGCCGCGCCGGCCAGCAGGCCGTTCTGCGGCCCCTCATCCGCCGCCTGTGCCGCGCCCGCCGTCAGCAGAACGGCAAGCGCGACAGCACGCTTATTTCTTGCCGACCTTGTCAGGCGCATCGAGGCTGTCCGACCCTTCGAACGTCACTTTCAGCTTCAGCGCGGCAACTACCCGCTCCAACATTCTGGTCTGATCGGTCAGGCGGTCGATGCCGGCCTGCACCACCGCATTGCCCTCGGTGTTGCCGTCTCCGATCATCTGGTCGTAGGCTTCCTTGCTCTCGGCGCGCTGCTTGATGGCCGTCATGGCATCCAGCGTCGCCTTCAGCTTGCCGCGCATTTCGCCGTCCAGTTCCGGTGCAGCGGCACGGACCAGCTGGGTCAGGCCGGGGCCTTTCACCACGCTGCCGTTCACGCGGGTATACTCGCCGCCATAGACATTGAGCATGCCGACTACATTGTAGTAGTGCGAATTGTGCGTGTTGTCGGAGAAGCAGTCATGCTCCTCTTCCGGATCATGCAGCAGCAGGCCGAGTTTCATGCGCTCGCCGGCCAGTTCGCCATAGGACAGGCTGCCGATGCCGGTCAGCATGGCGCTGATGCCGTTGTCGACGCCCTTGGCGGTCAGCACCTTGCGCGCGGCGCCATCCGGCCCCCACTGCTTCGTCATGAAGGCGAGATCTTCCACCAGCATCTGCGTCGCGACTATCAGATACTGCCCGCGCCGGTCGCAATTGCCGTTCGTGCAGCCCTGTCTGGCGAAATCGGTCCAGGCCCGGTTGCCGGCACCCGGGCCGGTGCCGTTCAGGTCCTGGCCCCAGAGCAGGAACTCCACGGCATGGTAACCGGTTGCCACATTGGCTTCGACGCCGCCGACTTCATGCAGCCTGCGCAGCAGGCGCCAGTCGATCTTTCCGGTATCCAGCGTCTTGCCGCCGAATTTCAGTTTCTTGTTGGCAATCACATTGGCGGTATAGAGCGGGTTCTCGTCCGACTCCTCGCCATACCTGCCGCTGTCGACATAGTCGATCAGGCCTTCATCCAGCGGCCAGGCATTCACCCGCCCCTCCCACTCATCAACCACCGGATTGCCGAAGCGGAAGACCTCCGACTGCTGATACGGCACACGGGCGGCGATCCAGGCGTCGCGGGCCGCCTTGAGCGTGGCATCCGAGGGCTTGGCGATCAGCGCCGTCACGGCCTTCTGCAGGCTGCGCGCCGTCGTTGTGGAATCCTCATACACCGCCTGGGCGATATCGGCGTAGGTTTTCAGCGTGGCGGCTTTGGCCTTGTCAGTTTCGGCAGCTGTCGCCGTGCTGATGACAAACAGCAGACCGAGGCTGACGATCCCGGTCACGATCCGGCTGGACATCGATCGCATCATTGGCCTTTCTCGACTCTCTGTCTGATCACTTCAAAAAGAACTGTACCGGCACCACGATATCGAGACTGGATTTACCCAGGCTCGGCGGGATCGGCGGCAATGGCGACGCCTTGGCGATCATGCGTTCGACGGCATCATCCAGTGTCTCATGTCCGGAGCTGCGCTCGATCCGGTGCGCGATAACGCGGCCGGTTTCATCGATGGTGAAGCGCAGATGCGCAACCCCCTCCATGCGGCGCAACTGCGCCCGGCGCGGATATTCCTTGTTCTTTTCCAGCCAGGCCAGCAGCGTGGCGTAATAGTTCGCCTCGGCATTCGGATTGGCGATCACGCGCGGCGCCGAGGACACCGGTGCTGGCGGCGCCACGGCCACCTGCTGCTGCGGCACGGGCGGCCCTGGCTGCGGCGGTGTTTCGACCACCGGCTTTGGCTCTTGCCTGGGCGGCGGTGGCTTCGGTGGCCGCTGTACCACCGGCTTGGGTTTGGGCGGCGGCGCCACCTCAATATCCGGCTCAGCGGATTTGGAAACGATTGGATCAGGTTCCGGCGGTGGCGGCGGAGGCGGAGGTGGCGGCGTATGCACCGCCACCGGCTGCGGTGGCTCGGCGGCCAGCAGCAGCACCTCGATGCCCTGAAATTTCTCCTCGGCCTGGATCGGCTTCTGGAAATACGGAAATCCGAAGAACAGGAAGGCGATCGCGGCGATATGCACGCCGACCGATACGATCCAGGATGAGAGTTTCGCGCGCATGCGCCGTTACTGCGCGGCTTTCGCCGTCGCGCCTTCCGCGACCAGCGAGATTTTGCCGAAGCCGGCCAGCCCGACCAGACTCATCAGATCCATGATCCGGCCATATTCGAGCGCCTTGTCGCCGCGCACATAGACGACAGTATCGGGCTCGCTGCCATGCAGATCCTTCAGGCGGGCGGCCAGTTCCACCTCTTCCACCGGATCCTTGCGAATGAACAGTTTTCCGTCCTTGTCGATGCTGATCACCAGTGGTTCTTTCGGCGGCGTCACCTTCGCGGCGGTTGTCTTTGGCAGTTGCAAAGGTACGCCCACCATCATCAGCGGTGCCGCAACCATGAAAATGATCAGCAGCACCAGCATCACGTCGACGAACGGGGTGACGTTGATGTCCGACATCGGCTTGTAGCCGTCGAAACCGTCGTTGCTGTAATCGTTGCCGCCGGTACCGATCGGTGAGATGGCCATGATCTACGCCCTTTACTGGCCGGCTTCCGCCAGTGGGCGCGCCAATGGTTGCGGGCCGCTGCGCGAGAACTGGCGCGCGGCCTCGTTGATCGCAACGTTGAAACGCTGTGCCAGGCGGCCGAGATCGGTGCTGAACTTGTTGTAGAGCACGACGGCCGGAATGGCGGCGACCAGGCCGAGTGCGGTGGCGAACAACGCCTCGGCGATGCCAGGCGCAACCACGGCCAGGCTGGTGTCGTTGGAACCGGCAATCGCGGTGAAGCTGTTCATGATACCCCAGACAGTGCCGAACAGGCCGATGAAGGGCGCTGCTGAGCCGACCGTGGCGAGGAACGGCAGACCAGGCTCAACCTGACGCAGTTGCTGTGCCATCGCCTGACGCATCACCATTTCCAGGCGGACACGGAACTCGTAGCGGCTTTCGCCGGCATCGATGCCGTCGCGCTTCTCGCGCGCCGCAGCGGTCAGGATGGCCGCCTGGATGCCCTCACCTGCCTTGGCCGGGTTGCTCAGCAGGGCATCGGCCTTCACTGCTGCCTCGAAACTGCGTGCTGCGCGCCGCAGCGTGCCGAACCGCACCAGTTTTTCGACCGTGATGGCCCAGCAGGTGACCGAGGTAAGGACGAGGATGGCCATCACGCCCTGGACGATCGGGTCGGCATTCAGGACCAGCGCCATGAAGGAAAGCTCATGGTTCATCAGAATCTTACTCCGGGTTCGCCGCGTCTGCGCGCGGATGTCGTCTGTGAGGCGGCCTATTAATAATGAGAACCGCTTGCAAAATAAAGCGGCCAGAGCCAAGAATGTTATATTATATCATCAATAAGTCGGGTAACGCGACAATCCGCCTCAGGGCGGGAGACGGCGGATCAGGCCCAGCCCAGCCGGTCACGGATATCGCGGGCGATATGGTCCATATCGTCGATCCGGCTGTTTTCCCAAAGCATCAGGCGGCCGTCGAACCACTGGATCAGGCCGCGCTGCAGAAGGCTGTCATAGAACTGCTCGAAGCGTTTAGAGCGGCCGGGCAGCCGTGCCACCAGCACTGGTTTGCCGGTCGAGCAGGCCTCGGAAATCATCGAGATCGATTCGCAGGTCACCACGATGACATCGGCGATGCCGAGGAAGCCGAAATAGGGATTCGGCCCCTTCCCGTCCCACAGGATGGCCGGCAGGCTGGCCAGGCCGCCGCGCAGGATATTGGTTTCAGCTTCGCCGGTGCGACGCGACACCGTGGCCATGATGCCGCAGCCGGAGCGCTCCACCATGCGGCGCAGCTGGCCGACGAAATCGCGCATCCATTCTTCGTCCAGCGTGTAGTTGCGGTTGTTGCCGCCGACCAATACCGCCACGCGCGGCGTCGGGATCATGGCACATTCGGCACGCAGCGACTGGGCGCCGCTGTCGAGCTTGAACTTGGTCACCCGATGCAGCGCACCATGGGTCAGCAGCACATTCGGGCCACGCACGCGGTCATGCTCGGGCACCACCAGCAGATCCCAGTTGCGCGGATTGCTGCGCGGATCCTGGGTCAATACCGTGCGGGTTTTGCCACCGCTCGCCTTTTTGATCGCCAGGGCGGCGAACGCGGCCTTGCGGCCGCTGGCGATCAGCAGGTCAGGCCAGCCCTGCTCTTTGGCCAGCTCATGCAGAGGCTTGAGCGTATCCGGGGTCAGCGCCGAGAGACTGGCAAAGGCCGGCAGCATCGGCAGCCATGTATGCGGTGCACGCAGCGCCACCTCGAAGCCTACCGGCAGGGCGAAGCCTTCGGTGGTGAACAGTGCCTCAGCCAGGCCAAGCGCCTGGCTCTGCATGCCGGCGGCACCACGCTCCCAGATCGCCCAGATGGTTTTCAGCATGGAGGCGTCAGCGATCCTGCATCAGCATTCCAGCACCATGCCGTCATAGCCCGGCTCGACCCCGGACGGCAATTCGGCTTTCAGCTTGGTGTAATCGAGATCGATATGCAGATTGGTCAATACGGCGCGCTCGACGCCGAGGCGGGCGATCCATCCCAGCGTCTGTTCGACATGGCTATGGGTCGGATGCGGTTCGTAGCGCAGCGCGTCGACCACCCAGAGCTTGATGCCGTCCAGAGTGGCAAAGGCCTCTTCGTCGAGTGCCACCACATCGTTGGAATAGGCAAAGTCGCCGCAGCGGAAACCGAGCGAGTGAATTGCGCCATGCTGCTGGCGGAACGGAATCACCTCGATCTCGCCGACAGCGAATGGACCGTCGATCAGTTTCGGCTCGATGATCGGCGGATAACCATCGGCCATCTTCTCGAAGCAATAGGCGAACTTGCGGGCCAGTCGTTCATGGGTGAAGGCGTCGGCATAGCCTTCGATACGCTTGCGCGAGATATAGGCCAGCGTGCGCAGGTCGTCGAGGCCATGGGTCTGGTCGGCATGGTCATGCGTCCAGGCCACGGCGCTGACCCAATGAAAACCATTGGCCAGGAACTGGCTGCGCAGATCGGGGCTGGTATCGATCAGCAGGCGCGTCTCGCCCTGCTCGATCACGATGGAGCCGCGGCTGCGCCGGTTCTTCGGCTCGTTCGGATCGCAGGCGCCCCAGTTGCCGTCGATGCGCGGTACGCCGACCGATCCGCCGCAGCCGAGAATGGTGATGCGCATCGGCGGGAGTCCGTCAGGCCGCGCGGCGGTCGCTGACCGCCTCGGCCGGCACCTTGTTGAACAGGCGCAGGAAGTTTGCCGTCGTTGTCGCGGTGATCTCGGCTGTACTGACACCTTTCAGCTTGGCCAGGAATGCGGCGGTGTGGGCCACATAGGATGGCTCGTTGCGCTTGCCGCGGAGCGGCACGGGAGCCAGATACGGCGCGTCGGTTTCCACCAGCAGGTTCTGCATCGGCAGGGCCTGGGCAGACTCCTGAACGGCACGCGCCTTGTTGAAAGTCAGAATGCCGGAGAACGACACCATCATATTGTGCTTCACCGCCAGTTCGGCCAGCGCATGGCCGGACGAGAAGCAATGCAACAGGCCCTTGAACCTGCCCTTGGCCATTTCGGCCTCGATAATCGCGGCAGTGTCTTCGTCCGCGTCGCGGGTATGAATTACCACCGGCAGGCCGGTTTCGCGCGCAGCCTGGATATGCGCCAGGAAGCAGGCCTGCTGCGCTGCGCGGTCGCTGTGTTCGTAGAAGTAATCGAGGCCGGTCTCGCCGATGCCGACCACTTTCGGATGCTTGGTCAGCTCGATCAGCCTGGCGGCGGCGACATCGACATGGTCGTCGGCTTCATGCGGATGGATGCCGACCGTGCAATAGACATCCGGATAGGCCTCGGCCACCGCCAGCACGCGGTCGAACTGATCGAGCCGCGTTGATATGGTCAGCATCAGTCCGACGCCGGCCTGCCGCGCGCGGGCGATGATCGCATCGCGTTCCTCGGCGAAGTCCGGGAAATCCAGGTGGCAATGGCTGTCGATCAGCAACGCCATGTTAAGCGCCATCTGCTTTCGCTTCCACATGGCGCGGGAACACGCCCTGCGGCGTCGGCAGCGGCGTGCCGGCACGCAGGCGTCCCGGTTCGCCGAGATGCGCGAAGCTGCGCGCGGCTTCCGAAACGCCGAGCTGATCCAGCATCCTGGCGGCCGATTGCGGCATGATGGGCTGGGCCAGGATGGCAAGCTGGCGGATCGCCTCCAGCAGGCACCACAGCACAGTCTGCATGCGGGCCGGATCGGTCTTGCGCAGCGTCCACGGCGCTTCGACATCGATATACTTGTTGGCGGCATCGACCAGGTCGAACCACTGTTGCAGTGCTGTGTGTATCGCCTGGTCATCCAGCGTGGCGCGCAGTTGTTCCACCAGACTGTCGGCCTGGGCCAGCAGCGCCTCGTCGGCCTCACTCAGGGCGCCCGGCGTCGGCACCGAGGCATTGGTGTTCTTGGCGCAGAAAGACAGCGTGCGCTGCGCTAGGTTGCCGAAGCCGTTGGCCAGTTCGGAATTGATGCGGTTCATGATCGCGGCACGGCGGAAATCGCCGTCATTGCCGAACGGCACCTCGCGCATCAGAAAATAGCGCGTCTGGTCGAGGCCATATTCGGTGATCAGGGCCAGCGGGTCGATCACATTGCCCAGCGACTTGGAAATCTTCTGGCCTTCGTTGGTCCACCAGCCATGCGCGAAGACGCGCCTGGGCACAGCAACATCGGCCGCCATCAGGAAGGCCGGCCAGTAGACCGCATGGAAGCGCAGGATATCCTTGCCGACCATATGCAGGTCGGCCGGCCAGTAGCGCGTGTATTTCTCACTCTCGGTATGCGGATAGCCCGCGGCGGTGATGTAATTGGTCAGCGCATCCAGCCACACATACATGATATGCGCTTCGTCGCCCGGCACCGGGATGCCCCATTTGAAGGTGGTGCGCGACACCGATAAATCTTTCAGCCCGCCCTTCACGAAGCTGATCACTTCGTTGCGGCGGCTGGCCGGCAGGATAAAGCCGGGATTCTCTTCGTAGAATTTAAGCAGTTTGTCGCCCCAGGCCGACAGGCGGAAGAAGTAAGATGGTTCTTTCACCCACTCCACCGGCGCACCGGATGGCGCCAGCTTCTGGCCGTTCGGGCCATCTGTCAGCTCGTCTTCCTGGTAGAAGGCCTCGTCGCGCACGGCATACCAGCCGGCATAATCGCCGAGATAGATATTCCCTGTGGCAACCAGTTTCTGCCACAGCGCCTGCACGGCAGTCACATGCCGCGGCTCGGTGGTGCGGATGAAATCGTCGTTGGAGAAATTCATCGCCCTGGCCAGATCGCGGAAGGTCTGGCTGACGGTGTCGCAGAAACTCTTCGGATCGATGCCGGCAACCTCGGCCGATTTCTCCACCTTCTGCCCGTGCTCGTCGGTGCCGGTGAGGAACATCACGTCATAGCCGTCCAGCCGCTTGAAGCGTGCCAACACGTCGCAGGCGAGCGAGGTGTAGGCATGCCCGATATGCGGCTTGTCGTTGACGTAATAGATCGGCGTAGTGATGTAATAGCTTTTGCGGGTCATGGGCTTAAACTAGGGTCTGAACGCCGGCAGTGCCAGCGGCGGGCCTTTTGCTAACACCCGCTGGGCTATTTTTCCAGCAATTCGAGCCCCTTGGCGACCGCCGCAAGCTGGCTTTCCGGTCCCTCCGCATGACGGCGCCGGAAAATCCGCATGCCGGGATACCAGGGTGTGCCCTCGCCTGCTGCCATCAGGTAGAAAAACAGGCTGCGGCCGGCTGGCGGCGCCAGCAGCCAGACCGGCCGGCCCAGCGCCCCGGCCAGATGTGCCGTGACATTCGAAACCGTGACGGTCAGATCCAGTGCGGCAATTTGGTCGACCAGCCCGGCCAGATCGTTCTGCGCGTCGATCGCCGGATCGTGGATATACCGGTCGCCGAACAGGCCGCGCAGCGCGGCATGCTCTTCCGCGGTGGCGCCGTATTGCAGGCAGACGAAGCGCAGTCCGGGGATATCGGCAAGCGGTGCCAGGTCGGCCGGTCGCAGCGACTTTGCGGCACCGAGCGTCGGATTGGCGCTGCGCCAGGACAGGCCGATCAGTTTGTCCTTGCTGCCCTGCCGGTATTGTCCGGCCAGCAGGACGGCCTGCGCGGCATCCGCCTGCAGCAGCGGTTTGCCCGGCGGCACCGTTACGGCCAGATCGCCCAGCGGCCGGTGGCCGTCAAAGCGGCGCAGCAGCAGCGCAGGATCGGCATGTGTGCCTTCGGGCGCGAAATCGACATCGGCAAAGCTGCGCTGCAGCAGCGGGATCAGGCGCGGATCGGTTTCCAGCGTCACCTTGGCTCCGGCCTCGATCAGGCTCGGCAGGAACTGCAGCAGCAGCAGCCGGTCGCCCAGCCCCTGTTCGCCCCAGATCAGCAGCCTTTTGCCGCCCACATCATTCTCGGTCCAGATCGGCCACGGCCAGGCGCGTTGCGGCAATGGCGGCGCGGCCTTGCGCCAGCGCCAGGCATAGGCCTGCCAGCCGCCGGCGAAATCCCCGACGGCAAGGCTGGCCAGAGCATAGTTCCACTGCGTCTCGGCATCCTGTGGCTGGCGCTGCAGCGCCTCACGATAGGCCGCGCGGGCCGCATCGAGTTGCCCCAGGCTGTGGCGGGCCAGGGCCAGACCCGCATAGGCCTGCGCGTGTCCCTGTGTCAGGGCCAGAGCCTGCTCCAGCAGCGGCAGGGCTTCTGTGGCGCGGGCTGTCTCGCGCAGTGAAGCGGCCTTGTTGATCAAGACGGCGGCGTAGTTCGGCCTCAGTGCCAGAGCGCGGTCGAAATGTGCCAGCGCCACGGCATGCTCGTCGCCGGCGGCGAACAGGCTGCCCAGGTTGTTATGACACTCCGGCGCCTGCGGGGCGTATTGCACTGCGCTTTGGGCGGCCTGTCGCGCTCCGGGCAGATCGCCCATCGCTTGCAAACAGCTCGCCAGTTGTAGCCAGGCACCGGCATGGCCCGGCTGCGCGGCCAGCAGGGCGCGGTAGCCGTCTGCGGCCGCCACCCAGGCGCCGGCCACGCGCTGGGCTTCGGCCCAGATGTAGAGCACGTCGACTTCCTTCGGGGCCAGTTGGCGGGCCTTTTCCGCCGCCTCGCGGGCGGTGGCAATGGCACCGTAGGCCAGCAGCGCCTCAGTGTAGCTGACCCACAGAGGAGCCTGCGCGGCGGCACGGTCGATCGCATGGCGCAACAGAGGCACGGCATCGCCGGCCCGCCCGCTTTGCACCAGCAGGCGGCCGAGCAGGTTGTAGGCATCGAGGGTATCGGGTGCCGCCAGCAGAACGGCGCGATAATGCTGCTCCGCGCTGCTCAGGTCGCCGCGGCGATGCGCATCCAGTCCGGCCTGCAGGTTCTGCAGCACAGACAGCGCAGATCCCGGCGGCATGACATCGGGGGGCGACGGCGCATTCATGTCTCGAAACGGAAATCAGGAACGTCGACGCAGCGGTCGAGCAGCCGTTTCAGCCGCTCCAGGATTTCATCGCACAGGGCTGGCATCGCTTCCGGTACCAGCTGTTCCGGCACACCCGGCATGACATCTGCGGCGAACTGGACCAGCACATCCTGCTGCATCAGGAAAACCGCCTGGGCGAAAAAATTGATCATGTCGCGCTTTTCCAGGGCGATCAGATGGGCGCCCATCGCTTTCAGCAGGGCATGAAAGGCGCGCACCTTCACGGCGGTCACTTCATGCAGGATCGGCTCGCGCGTCGCCGGCGGCAAATTCTCCAGCTTGCTTTCGATTACATCGCAGAAGGACAGGAATTCCTGGGTGCGGCGGAAGCCGTCGGCATAATCGCCAAAGGGCAGGATGGTGGCCAGCGTGAACATCCGCCCGGTGATGGCCTGGACTTCCGCGGCGCGGCCGTTCAGCACCTGCAGCAGGCGCACGGCCTGCCCCGCGGCATTCTCGACGCCGGCCACATCGACCTGATTCTGGCTATAGTCCTGCATCATCGAAGCCAGCTAAGCAGAAATTGGTTAAAGCTTTGCCAGCCGGCTCATTGCCCGGCGGCGACCCTTTATGTATGGTGCTTCTTTAATGTCTGTGAGTCGCGCCACCCCCGCCGAATCAGCCGGCCTCCGGCCGCTGCCGCCCTTTTCCCATCGCCATCTTCTTGGAATCGAAGGGCTTTCCGCCCAGGATATCCAGATTTTGCTGGATCATTCCGACCGCTATGTCGATCTGAACCGGGCGGTCGAGAAGAAGCAGAGCTCCCTGCGCGGCCGGACCATCATTAACCTGTTCTTCGAGAACTCGACCCGTACCCGCACCAGTTTCGAACTGGCCGGCAAGCGACTCGGCGGCGACGTCATCAACATGTCGGTCGCCACCTCCTCGGTGAAGAAGGGTGAAACCCTGATCGACACCGCGATCACCCTGAATGCCATGCATCCGGACCTGCTGGTTGTGCGGCACCAGGATTCCGGCGCGGTCGCCCTGTTGGCACAAAAGGTCGGCTGTGGCGTCATCAACGGCGGCGACGGCAGCCACGAACATCCGACCCAGGCGCTGCTCGACGCCCTCACCATCCGCCGCCGCAAGGGGCGCCTTGAGGGGCTGCTGGTCGCCATCTGCGGCGACATCCTGCACAGCCGCGTGGCACGCTCGAATATCCACCTGCTGAATACCATGGGCGCCCGCGTGCGCCTGATCGCCCCGCCCACCCTGATGCCGGCCTATGCCGAGCGGCTTGGCGTCGAGGTTTATCACGACATGCGCAAGGGCCTTACCGACGTGGACATCGTGATGATGCTGCGCCTGCAGATGGAGCGCTTTCACGGTTCCTTCGTGCCGTCCACGCGCGAGTATTTCCATTTCTACGGCCTCGATTACGAAAAGCTCGGCTTCGCCAAGCCCGATGCACTGATCATGCATCCCGGCCCGATGAATCGCGGCATCGAGATCGATACCGAGGTGGCCGACGACATTCACCGCAGCGTCATTCACGAACAGGTCGAGATGGGCGTTGCCGTCCGCATGGCCTGCCTCGAACTGCTGGCCCAGCATCTGCCGAACTGGCGCCACAGCACACCGGCCGGAGCATGAGTCCCAGTCCCATGGCCCGCCGCCGCAAGCTCTACACCAACGCCCGCCTGCTCGATCCCGCCTCCGGTCTCGATGTGAAAGGCGCTTTGCTCACTGAAGGCGACCGCATCGTCGATCTTGGCCCCAAGCTGGCCAGCGGCAGCTTCGCCGGCGATACCGAACAGATCGACTGCCAGGGGCATTGCCTGTCGCCCGGCCTGATCGACATGCATGTCTGGCTGCGCGAACCCGGTGCCGAGCACCAGGAAACCCTGGCAACCGGCGCACGTGCGGCGGCGGCCGGCGGTGTCACCACCATGGTGGCGATGCCCAATACCGAGCCGACCATCGACGAAGTGGCACTGGTTGAATTCGTTGCCCGCCGGGCTATGGACACTGCCGTGGTCCGCATCCTGCCGGCAGCTGCGATTACCAGGGGTACGAAGGGCGAAGAACTGACCGAGCTTGGCCTGCTCGCCCAGGCCGGGGCTGTGGCCTTCACCGAAGGCGACCGGGCGATCTCCTCGCCACGCCTGATGCGCCGCGCGCTCTCGTATGCCACCACCTTCGACCTGCTGCTGATGCAGCATTGCGAGGATCATTCGCTGGCCAGGGGCGGCGTGATGAACGAAGGCGAGGTCGCGGCCCGTCTTGGCCTGTCGGGTATCCCGGCGATGGCCGAGGTGATTTTGCTTGAACGCGATGTGCGCCTGCTGGAAGCCACCAATGGCCGCCTGCATGCCTCGCATCTTTCCACCGAAGAATCACTGGATGTGGTGCGCCGCGCCAAGCAGCGCGGCCTGCGCCTCACCGCCGGCGCCGCGCCGCATAACTTCTCGCTCAATGAATTCGATGTCGGCGACTATCGCACCTTCGCCAAGGTGAAGCCGCCGCTGCGCGTCGAAAGCGACCGCAAGGCCGTGGTGGATGCCATCGCCGACGGCACCATCGACGTGATCTCCTCGGCGCATGCGCCGCAGGATCCGGAAAGCAAGCGGCTGCCGTTTGCCCAGGCCGAATTTGGCATGATCGGTCTGGAAACGCTGCTGCCGCTCACTCTGGAGCTCTATCACAACGGCTCGGTGCCGCTGCTGCGTCTGCTTGCCTGCCTGACCTGCAATCCGGCCAGGCTGCTCAAGCTCGACAGCGGCCGTCTGGCGCCCGGTGCACCGGCCGATCTGCTGATCTTCGATCCCGATACGCCCTGGCGTGTCGATGAAAAGAAATTCCGCTCCAAGGCCAAGAACTCGCCTTATGATGGTCGCCGCGTGCAGGGCCATGCGCTCCGCACCGTGGTGGCCGGCGAAACGGTCTTCCAGCGTAAACGCGAAAGCTGAGTATCATGATGATGGATCCGGTGGCCTGGGATTCCCCGCTGCCCTATTACGTTGCTGCTGCCGTGCTGGGCTACATGCTCGGCGCCATTCCGTTCGGCCTGGTTCTGACGCGGCTCAGTGGCCTCGGCGATATCCGCAGCATCGGCTCGGGCAATATCGGCGCCACCAATGTGCTGCGCACCGGCCGCAAGGATCTGGCGGCGGCCACCCTGCTGCTCGACGGCGGCAAGGGCACAGCGGCGGCCCTGCTTGGCGCCTGGTACGGCCCCGACGTGATGCTGGTGGCGGCCTTCGCCGCTTTCCTCGGCCATCTGTTTCCGGTCTGGCTCAAGTTCAATGGCGGCAAGGGTGTTGCCACCTATCTCGGCGTCATGCTTGGCGTCGCCTGGCCGGTCGGCGTGTTCGCTATCCTCTGCTGGCTCGCCGTGGCCTTCACGCTGCGCTATTCCTCACTCTCGGCGCTGATCGCCGCCGCCGCCTCGCCGGTTGTCGCCTGGTTTTTGATCGGGCCGGATGTCGCCGCGCTGGCCGCGCTGATGGCCGTGCTGGTCTATATCCGCCACCACCAGAATATCGCCCGCCTGCTCAGGGGCGAGGAACCCAGGATCGGCAAGAAGAAGCCCGAGGATGCCGCGCAGCCGCCTATTGCCTGAACAGGACAAGCGCGACTGGCTGCGGCTGATCCGCAGTGCCCATCTCGGACCGATCACCTTCCATCACATACTCCGGTATTACGGCAGCGCGGCCGAGGCGATCGCGCGCCTGCCCGAAATGGCACAGCGTGGCGGTGCCAAACGCCGCATCGACCTGGCCGACGAGAAAACCGTTACGACTGAGCTGAAGGCGCTGAAGGCCTGCAATGCCAGACTGCTCGCCTGGGGCGAACCGGGTTATCCGCTTGGCCTGATGCAGCTCGAAGACGCGCCGCCCCTGCTGGCGGTCAAAGGCGATCCGGAATCCATCACCGCCCTGCCCGGCATTGCCATCGTCGGGGCGCGCAATGCCTCGGCCATCGGCCAGCGTTTCACCCGCGATATTGCGGCGGCCCTCACACAGCGCGGTTTTGCCATCCTGTCGGGTCTGGCGCGCGGCATCGACAGAGCCGCCCATGAAGGCGCGCTTGGTGCAGAAGGAAAAACGGGCGCCTTCATCGGTACCGGCATCGATATCAGCTTCCCGCCCGAGAATGCCAAACTGCAGGACGAGATCGCCGAACGCGGCGCCGTCTTTGCCGAAATGCCGCCGGGCTCGCCGCCGCTGGCGCAGCATTTCCCGCGCCGCAACCGGCTGATCTCCGGCGCCTCTGCCGGCGTGCTGGTGGTCGAGGCGGCACTGAAATCCGGTTCGCTGATCACCGCACGGATGGCGGCCGAACAGGGCCGCGAGGTGATGGCCGTGCCCGGCTCGCCGCTCGATCCGCGCTGTCGCGGCAGCAACAGCCTGATCCGGGACGGTGCCGCCCTGATCGAAAGCGTCGACGATATTCTCGCCATCCTGGCGCCGCAGCAGGAACGCCGTGTCGCCGTCGTACCGGCCATGCCGAAGGAAACGCCGGTCGGTGATGACGATCTCGCCCGCGCCCATACCGAAATCGAACGCCTGCTGTCGCCAAGCCCTGTGCTGATTGACGAACTGGTGCGGGTCAGCGGCCTGACGGCCGCAACGGTGAACATGGTGCTGACCGAGAAGGAACTGGCCGGCCGTGTGCAGCGTCATCCCGGCGGGAAAGTCTCGACAGCCTGAAAAATTTCCGCTTGCCTTCACGCCCGGCCGGCGATAAGTCTCCGGTCACGGGGACAATGCGGTCTCCCCGATGCAGATGCCACAAGGTATCCAAGTGCCGCTCCTGCAGTCGTGACCCACGACAGGAGTGCCTTATGGATACCCCTCTTCCCTCTATTTCCATCACTGAACTGGCGCACGACCATGCTGCCGGACGCTTTCCCGTGCTGCTCGACGTGCGGCGCGAGGAGCGCTATGCCGAAGCCACCAGCACCATTCGTGGCGCACGGCGCCGGCGGCCGGAGCAACTGGCACAATGGGCCGCCGACCTGCCGCGCGAGGCCGAGATTATCTTGGCCTGTGTGCATGGCCATGAGGTTAGCCAGAATGCGACAGCTGAACTGCTGCGTCGTGGTTTTCGCGCCCGCTATCTGGTCGACGGCATCGGAGGCTGGCTGGCCGCCAGCGGGCCGATGCAGGCCAAGCCGCCGGCGGAGCCCAGCCGCTGGATCACCCGCGAACGGCCGAAGATCGACCGTATCGCCTGCCCCTGGCTGGTGCGCCGCTTCATCGATGCCGATGCACGCTTCCTCTATGTGCCCGGCGACCAGGTCTTTGCCCACGCCACGGAGTGGCAGGCGACGCCCTACGATATCCCGGGCGCGGCCTACAGCCATGACGGCGCGTTGTGCAGCTTCGACTGCTTCATCGCCAAGCATGACCTGGGCGATGATCCGGCGCTGGCGCAACTGGCCCTGATCGTGCGCGCCGCCGATACCGGCCGCCCAGAGCTGGCGCCGCAGGCCCCCGGCCTGCTCGCCATCTCGCTTGGTCTGTCGGCCATGTTGCAGGACGATGACATCATGCTGGAGCGCGGCATGCTCATCTACGATGCGCTGTATGCTTGGTGCGCCAGCGCGATTGACGAACGTCATGGCTGGCCTCCGGCGGCATGAACGGGTAGAAAAAATCATGCAAAACCCGACTCCAAACGCAGTTCCTTCGTTCGCCGAGGCCTTCCGTACCTGGGCGAAGATCGGCCTGCTCAGTTTCGGCGGCCCGGCCGGGCAGATCGCCATGATGCATCGCATCGTGGTTGACGAGAAAAAGTGGGTCAGCGAGCCGCAGTTCCTGCATGCACTGAATTTCTGCATGCTGCTGCCCGGACCGGAAGCGCAGCAGACCGCCGTGTATATCGGCTGGCTGCTGCATCGCTGGAAGGGCGGCCTCGCCGCCGGCCTGCTGTTCATCCTGCCCGGCCTCGCCGTCATCCTCGGCCTCAGCACCATCTATGTGCTGTGGCGCGAGGTGCCGGTGATCAGCGGCGTGTTCTTCGGCCTGCAGGCCGCCGTGCTGGCCATCGTGTTCGAGGCGATGCAGCGCATTGCCAAACGCGCGATCAAGACCCGCTTCCTGCTCGGCCTGAGTGCCGCAGCCTTCATCGGGCTGTTCGTCCTGCAGATTCCCTTCCCGCTGGTCGTGCTGGGTGCCGGCCTGCTCGGCTGGCGGATCGGCAAAGCAAAGCCCGACTGGATCGGTGCGCAGGCCAAGCACGATGCCGATGTGCTGCCCAGCGTGGCACCCAGCTGGCAGCGCAACATCGGCATCCTCGCCCTCTTCGCGCTGCTCTGGGCCGGACCGGTGCTTTACAGCTTTACCGCTTTCGGCCCCGATCACGTCTTTAGCCAGATCGGTGTGTTCTTCAGCAAGATGGCGGTGGTCACCTTCGGCGGCGCCTATGCGGTGCTCGCCTATGTCGGCCAGCAGGCGGTGGAGATCTATGGCTGGCTCGGGCCGGACGAGATGCTGCATGGCCTCGGCCTGGCCGAGACCACGCCCGGCCCGCTGATCCTGGTGCTCACCTTCGTCGGCTATATCGCCGGCTTCCGCTTCGGTGGCCTCGACCCGCTGCTCGGCGGTGTGGCGGGCGGCCTGCTCGCTACCTGGGTCACCTTCGTGCCGTGCTTTTTATGGATATTCCTCGGCGCCCCCTATATCGAGCGCATCCGCCATGTGCGCGCCTTCAGCCATGCATTGGCGGCGATCACGGCAGCGGTGGTCGGCGTGATCCTCAACCTCGCCATCTGGTTCGGCCTGCATGTGTTGTTCAAGCGGATGGAAAGCCTGTCGTTCGGCCCGCTGAGCTGGGACGTGCCGGTGCTCTCCAGCCTCGATCCCTGGATGGCGCTGCTGTCGGCGGCGGCGATCATCGCCGTCTTCCGCTTCCATCTCAGTCTGGCCTGGCTGCTCGGTGGCGCGGCACTGGCCGGGATGGTGCTGCGGCTGTTTCTTTAGCGCTCAGCCGACGCCGAGGCCTTTCCCGGCATTGCTCAGCATCTGGCCGCTGGCCGCCCGTGCCGTGTTCAGGGTGGAGGACATGGTCTCGCCCCGGCGCTTGGCTTCATCCAGTTTTTTGCGCACCTCCTCGGCGGCCGCCTTGCCCTCGGCGCTGCCCGGCAGCATGTCGATATAGGCCTGCAACTGCGCCTGCTGCTCCTTGGCCTCGCGCACCTTATCTTCGAGGAATGCGATGAAGGGCTGCAGCAGCGACCATGCCTCTGCGGCCGGGTCCTTGCCCTTGTCACCACAGGAGCAGCTCGCGCCAGTGGCGGCCATCAGGCACTGCATGAACTTGGCCGGGTCGACACCGGCCGGCAGCGGCGGCAGGCCGGGAAACGGCGGGATCGGCAAAGGCCATTGCGCACCGCCGAAATTGCCGAAACCAGCGGCTGTACCGGCGCCGCCCTGTGCGCCGGTACAGCCCATGACGATATAGGTTGGCACCGCAAAGAAAGCGATCAGCGCCACCAGCGCGGCGACCACGCCGGCAATAGCCATGATCGCAAGACCGATCGCCATCATGGCACTGCCGATAGTCGCGATCACGGCGAGGAAGCCGGCACTGAACAGGCTGGCTACCCATGTCAGTCCGGATACCCAGCCGATGAATGCGCCGATGACGAAACAGCCGGCGCCGATGAAAACGGCAAGGATGCAGAGGACAAAAACCGCCGCGAGCAGCAGCAGCAGGTTGCGCATATTGGAGCAGCCATCGGCCGTCATGACCATCCCTCCGCTAAAAAGTATCGTTTTTAGTGTACACCTCCGGCATTTACTCGCATAGATGGTTATAAATCTCTGTGCGGACAAAAAAGGAGGCCAAAGCCCCCTTTTCAATCATGGCGGCGGTGGCGGTTAAAGGCCGACCTGGGTGATGAACTTGGTGTTCAGGTAGGATTCGATGGCTTCCGAGCCGCCTTCCGAACCGTAACCCGAATCCTTGATGCCGCCGAACGGCACTTCCGGCAGGGCCAGGCCATGGTGGTTGATCGACACCATGCCGGATTCAAACGCCGCACCGATGGCAGCCGCGGTCTTGGCCGACCTGGTATAGGCATAGGCCGCCAGGCCGAAGGGCAGACGGTTGGCCTCTTCCACCACCGCATCGAAATTCGAGAACGGGATGATCGGCGCCAGCGGGCCGAACGGCTCCTCGTTCATGATGCGCATGTCGGTGTTGATGCCGGTCAGCACGGTCGGCTCGAAGAAGTTACCCTTGTTGCCGATGCGCTTGCCGCCGGTCTCGACCTTGGCGCCCTTCGACACGGCATCGGCGACGAACATCTCCATCGCCTGCACGCGGCGGTCGTTGGCCAGCGGACCCATGCGGGTCTCCTTGTCCATGCCGTCACCCACTTTGAGCGACTTGGCAAACGCCGTGAAGCCCTCGACGAATTTGCCATAGACCGATTCATGCACCAGGAAGCGGGTCGGCGACACGCAGACTTGGCCGGCATTGCGGAACTTGTTGGCGCTCAGCACCTTCACGGCGGTGTCCACATCGGCATCGTCGAACACGATGGCCGGGGCATGACCGCCGAGTTCCATGGTGATGCGCTTCATATGCTGGCCCGCCAGCATGGCGAGATGCTTGCCCACCGGAGTCGAGCCGGTGAAGGTGATCTTGCGGATCACCGGATGCGGGATCAGGTATTCCGAAATCTCCGACGGAATGCCGTAGACCAGCTGGATCGCGCCGGCCGGCACGCCGGCATCGACATAAGCCTGAACGAGCGCGGCGCAGGATGCCGGCGTCTCTTCCGGACCCTTCAGGATGATCGAACAGCCAGCCGCCAGCGCGGCCGAGCATTTGCGCACCGCCTGGTTGATCGGGAAATTCCACGGCGTGAAGGCGGCGACGGGACCGACCGGCTCCTTCACCACCAGCTGGTACACACCCTCGGCGCGCGGCGGCACGATGCGGCCATAGGTGCGGCGCGCTTCTTCGGCGAACCAGTCCATGATGTCGCCAGCCAGCAGCGTCTCGCCCTTGGCTTCGATGAAGGGCTTGCCCTGCTCCATCGACATGATCTTGCCGATGTCGTCGGCGCGGCTGCGGATGATGTCGGCGGCCTTGCGCAGCACCTTATAGCGGTCGAACGGCGAGACCTTCTTCCAGGCCTTGAAGCCCTTGTCGGCAGCAGCCAGCGCGCGGTCGAGATCGGCCTTTTCGGCATGCGCGACCTTGCCGATTTCCTCGCCGGTGGCCGGGTTCAGCACCGGGATGGTTTTGCCGCCGGCACCCTTGGTCCAGGCGTTGTCGATGTAAAGCTGCACTTCGGGATACATATGGCCTCCACAATATAAGCTGCGCTTGGTCGATTTCGGGGCCGGATTATGGCGCAAACACCAGGGTCCCGCTACCGGTTGCGCCCCGGCTTTGGCATCCCCAGAATAGCCCGGTCTTTCACTCGTATCGTTCCGTGACAAGCATGCCGAAGAAGCCTGTAAAACCCGCCACCCGCCCCAAAGCAAAGCCTGCAGCTAACCTGCACGAAACCACCCTGCTGCGCATCGCGGCGGCGCTGGAACGGCTCGCCCCGCCGCTGGCGCCGGCTTTCGACGAGACGGCGGCCGATGCCTTCATCTGGCATGCCGAGCCCGCGCCCGGCTGGCTGGCCCCGGTGCCCAGCATCAATGCCGTGCCGATCCGCCTGCTGCAGGGCGTGGAGCGCGTGCGCGACATCCTGCTCGACAACACCCAGCGTTTCGCCAGGGGCCTGCCGGCCAACAACGCGCTTCTTTGGGGCGCGCGTGGCATGGGCAAGTCTTCGCTGGTCAAGGCCGTGCATGGCGCCATCAACGCGAAGAAGCAGCCAGGAAAGACTGGGGCGCTGGCGCTGGTGGAAATCCACCGTGAGGATATTCCCACCCTGCCCGCCCTGCTGACCCTGCTGCGCGATTCAAAGCGCCGCTATGTGCTGTTCTGCGACGACCTCTCCTTCGATGCGGAAGACCAGCATTACAAGTCGCTGAAGGCCGTGCTGGATGGCGGCATCGAAGGCCGGCCGGACAACGTGATCCTCTATGCCACCTCGAACCGCCGCCACCTGCTGCCGCGCGACATGATGGAGAACGAGAAGTCGACCGCGATCAATCCGCATGAAGCCGTGGAAGAGAAAGTCTCGCTGTCGGACCGCTTCGGCCTCTGGCTCGGCTTCCATTCCTGCAGCCAGGAAGATTTCTTCGCCATGCTGGATGGCTACAGCAAAGCCTATGGCCTGAAGATCGACCAGACGCAGCTGCGCGCCGAAGCGGTGGAATGGTCGATGACGCGCGGCGCACGCTCAGGCCGCGTCGCCTGGCAATTCATCCAGGATCTCGCCGGCCGCCTCGGCCAGCCGATCAGGACGCTGAAGTCTTAGGCCACCGACAGGAACTTGGCCGGATCGACCGCCTGGGTACCGCGGCGGATTTCAAAATGCAGCTGCGGCTGGCCGACGCCGCCGGTGCTGCCCACCGTGCCGATGGCCTGGCCCCTGGTGACTTTCTGGCCTTTCTTGACCAGCGCCTTGTCGAGATGGGCATAGGCCGTCATCCAGCCATCCGCATGGCGCACCAGCAGCAGGTTGCCGAAGCCCTTCAGCTCGCTGCCGGCATAGACCACCACGCCATTCTCGGCCGCGATCACCGGCGCGCCGGCCCGCGCGGCGATGTTGATACCGTCGTTATGCAGCCCGTCCGGCGTCGGGCCGAAGCCGGCCAGCACGCGGCCGCGCACCGGCCATGAGAAAGTGCGGCCCGAGCGCGGCGGCAGCACGGTATCCTGTTTCGGATCGGCCACCGGAGCGGAAGACGGAGGTGGCGACGCTGTCGCCACGGCCTCGGTTTCGGCCTGCGGCGTGGCAGTGCCGCGTGCCGGCACATCGCTCTCCGGCAGCGGTGCCTGCGGCACAGGTGGCAAACCGGCACTGTTAGTGTCCTCGGCCTGCGGCGGCTGCACACCCGGCGACACCGGCAGGGTATCGGCCTGATAGCCGCGCGGCGCCGGCTCCTGCGGCGCGCTCGGGCTGTCCGGCGCCGGCGCCGAGGCGACGGCATAGCCGGTCGGCGACGGCACCTTCAGCTGCTGGCCGACACTGATGCCGAATGGCGGCTGCAGGTCGTTGGCCTGCGCCAGGCTGTAGACGTCGACGCCGGTGCCGCGCGAAATGCTGTACAGCGTTTCGCCGCGCTGCACCGTGTGAAAGCGCCCCTGCGGCAGACGCAGCTGCTGGCCCGACTGCAGCGCATAAGGCGGCTGCAGGTTGTTATCCTCGATGATGGCGCGGACCGGCCGGTTATAGCGGCGCGACAGCGCATAGACGGTATCGCCCGGCTGCACGATCACGGCGTCGGCTGCCGCAGTCTGCTGCGAGACGGCCTGCTGCGGGACGGCCTGCTGAACCGCATTCGGTGCCGGCCGGCCGCTCGCGCCGCCGCCCGGCGGTGCCAGCTGCTCCATCTGCACGCTGCCCTGCGGGGCCGGCAGCGGCACGGCACCTGCAGCCCCTCTCGATTGCCCGCCGGGCGGCGGCGTGCCCGGCGTCACGGCCGGGATTTCGCCGCGATGGCCGAAGACCACCGGCGCCGGTGCCTGCTCGCCGCAGGCGGCGACCAGCCCGGTCAGGACGATCACGGCAATAACGCGAATCCGAAGCATGATGGCGGAGTCTACGGCCCTTCCCGGTTCACGACAACGCAGGCCGTCAATGCGTTCGGCCGGCTAGGTGGCGGCTTCCCGGGCGATTCCGGGCAGCAGCGGCACGAAACGCACCGGCAGCAGGCGCTCTTCGCGCACCGCATCGCCCTCGCGGGTGTAGCGGATCACATCCTGTTCGGTGGCATTCACCGCCACCGGCGCCACCATGATGCCGCCATGGGGCGATAATTGGGCGATCAGGGCATCGGGCCGGGTATCGGCCGCCGCCGTGACCAGCACGCGGTCGAACGGCGCCTGTTCCGGCCAGCCCTTGTGGCCGTCGCCCAGCTTGGTGACGACATTGGTGATCTTCAGCGCGTCCAGCCGCTTCTCGGCGGTGGTCAGCAGCGAACGATAGCGCTCGATGGTGTAGACCCGCCGGCACAGCCGGGCCAGCACGGCGGTCTGGTAGCCCGAGCCGGTGCCGATTTCCAGCACCTTCATGCGGTCGCCGAGCTGCAACGCTTCGGTCATATAGGCGACCACATAGGGCTGGCTGATCGTCTGCCCCTGGGTGATCGGCAACGCGATGTTGTCGTAAGCGTGTTTGAGGAACTGCTCGGCGACAAACTGTTCGCGCGGCACCCGTTCCATCGCCGCCAGCACACGGGTGTCACTGATGCCCTGCTTGCGCAGTTCCATCAGCAACTGGATGACGCGGGTATCCACGATCAGCGCAGGGCCGATTTCAACGCCTTCATGCTGGCGTCATGCGTCAGGTCGAGCTGCAGCGGCGTCACCGAGATGGCGCCGTTCTCGGTGGCGCCCAGATCGGTCTGGCGCTTGGATTTGTTCTTCTGGCGGCGGAAGCCGATCCAGTAATACGGCACGCCGCGCGCATCGACACGCGCATCCAGCAGCAGGTCGGTCAGGTCGCGCTTGCCCTGCTTCACCACTTCCACGCCGGTCACGGCATCGGCCGTCACATCGGGGAAATTGATATTGATCAGCGTATCCTGGGGCCAGCCGGATTTGATCAGCTTTTTGATCACCTTCGGCGCGTGATGTTCGGCGGTCGCCCATTTCACCGGATGGCCATGCTGGAAGCACTGGCTCAGCGCGATCGACGGCACGCCGAGCAGCGAGCCTTCCATCGCCACCGCCACGGTGCCGGAATAGGTCACGTCCTCGCCCAGATTGGCGCCACGGTTGATGCCGGACAGCAGCAGGTCGGGCCGCTTGTCCTTGAAGATTTCGTGCATCGCCATCATCACGCAGTCGGTCGGGGTGCCGCGCACGGCATATTTACGGGCATTGATCTTGCGCAGGCGCAGCGGCAGCGTGAGCGTCAGCGAATGCGAGGCACCCGACTGTTCGTATTCCGGCGCCACCACCCACACGTCCTTCGACAGCGAGCGCGCGATCTTCTCCAGGATTTTCAGGCCCGGGGCATGGATGCCGTCGTCGTTGGAAACCAGAATCCGCATTACTTGCCCGCCTTCTCGATCTTGGTCAGCCCGCCCGTATAGGGCCTGAGCGCATCCGGCACGCTGATGCTGCCGTCTTCGTTCTGATAGTTTTCCATCACCGCGATCAGCGCGCGGCCGACCGCAAGACCCGAGCCGTTCAGCGTATGCACGAAACGGGTCTGCTTCTCGCCCGGGACGCGGCAGCGCGCATTCATGCGCCGCGCCTGCCAGTCGCCGCAGTTCGAGCAGGAGGAAATCTCGCGATACTGGTCCTGGCCGGGCAGCCAGACTTCCAGATCGTAGGTCTTGCGCGCCGCGCCGCCCATGTCGCCGGCGCAGAGCAGCATGGTGCGGAACGGCAGCTCCAGCCGCTTCAGCACGGTTTCGGCCGCCTCGGTCATGCGCTCGTGTTCCTCAACGGATTTCTCCGGCGCGACGATGCTGACCAGTTCCACCTTGTTGAACTGGTGCTGGCGGATCATGCCGCGCGTATCGCGGCCGGCGGCGCCGGCTTCCGAGCGGAAACAGGCCGTCAGCGCGGTGAAGCGCCAGGGCAGCTCAGCCTCGTCGATGATCAGGTCGCGCGCGAGATTCGTCAGCGGCACTTCGGCGGTCGGGATCAGCCAGTAGCGAAAGCGCGGATCGTTCAATACCTCATTGCTTTTGAGGAAAACTTCACGCTCCAGAACCTTAAACCAATCATCCATGTCGCTAAGGATAGTTTTACCCTGTTGGGTAAAATCATCATGGATGCGCGTTAGCTCATCTCTAACAGATGAATAATTAATTGTCCGAAACAGGTCGTCGCCGAATTTCGGCAGCTGGCCGGTACCGAAGGCGGTGGCATCGTTCACCAGCATCGGCGGCTGCATTTCGGTATAGCCGAATTCGGTGGTGTGCAGGTCGAGCATGAATTGCCCGAGCGCACGTTCCAGCCGGGCCAGCTGACTCCTCAGTACGGTAAAGCGGGCACCGGCCAGCTTCACACCGCTGGCGAAGTCCATGTAGCCTAGGCTTTCACCGAGATCAAAATGCTCTTTTGGAGGATACGAGAAGCTTCGGATTAAACCAAATTGCCTAGGAGTGCCGTCTTTATTCTTGGCAAGTTCATTGGACTTTTCGTCTACGCCATCTGGTACTTCATCAAATGGAAGATTCGGTAACCTTGAAAGTTCATCTTTTAGTTTAGTTTCGAGCGAACTGAGCTTTGCCTCAAGGGTATCGTTAATTGCTCTTTCAATATCTGCTTTTTTCAGCAACTCATTTGCTAGAGCTTCGTCTTTTTTGCTTTTAGCAATACCAATTTCTTTCGAAATAGCATTCTTACGAGATTTAAGCTCATCTAACAGCGTTTGTGTTTCACGCCGCTCTTTATCTATATCAATTAGTTTTTGAGCTATTCCCGAATAACTTTGACTGCGGCGCCGTAGTGCAGCTTCAAAAGCCTCCGGATTGTCCCGGATCAGTTTAATGTCATGCATGACGCGTTACCTTCAGGGCGCCGCCTTCAGGGCGCTGGCGGCGTATAGGGCTCTTCTTTCGCCGGTTCTGTCTTGTTTTCCGCGTCCTCGGCCGCCTTTTCCGCGGCCTCGCGCTTGGCGCGGTCGCGTTCGATCATTTTCACCGAAAGGATGGAAATTTCGTAAAGCAGGATCAGCGGCACGGCGAGGCCGACCTGGCTGATCACATCCGGCGGCGTGACCACCGCGGCAAACACGAACATCGCGACGATGGCATATTTGCGCTTGGCGGCCAGACCGGCCGAACTGGCGATGCCGACGCGGCCGAGCAGGGTCAGCAGCACCGGCAGCTCGAAGGCGATGCCGAAGGCGAAAATCAGCGTCATCACCAGCGAGAGATATTCGCTGACCTTGGTTTCGAGCTGGATCGGCAGCACGCCGTCGCCACCCACCGTCTCGAAGCCGGCGAAGAATTTCAGCGCCAGCGGCATGATGAAGTAGTAGACGAAGCTGCCGCCGATGGCGAACAGCACCGGGGTTGCGACGAGGAAGGGCATGAAGGCCTTCTTCTCGTGTTTGTACAGGCCGGGCGCCACAAACATCCACACCTGGGTGGCGATCACCGGGAAGCTGAGCAGCGCCGCCGCCCAGAAGGCCAGGCGAACCTGGGTGAAGAAAGCTTCCTGCGGCGCCGTGAAGATCATGCGGCGACCTTCGGTGCCGAGCGCCTCGACCAGCGGATGCATCAGGATGTTGTAGATCTGGCCGGCGAAGAAATAGCAGATCACGAAGGCGATGAAGATGGCGCCGATCGAGTACATCAGGCGATTGCGCAGTTCGACCAGATGATCGAGCAGCGGCATGCGGGAGGCTTCGACCTCGTCTTCCGGTCTCTTGGCCTCGGTCTGTGCGTCGCTCACGACTTGGTCCCGGTCTTGTCGACCTCAGGCGTCGCGGCAGCGGGAGTCTCTACGGCCGGCGCTTCAACCACAACCGGATTGGCCGGCTCGGCAGGTGCCGCGTCCGGCCCCGGATCGGCGATCCTGGTCGTCGTCGTCTCGCCCTTCAGATCAGACGTGGCATCCATGATCGCCTGGTTATGCTCGGTGAACTGCTTTTCCAGCGAGCCGTCGGGATCGAAGGTCTTTTTCACTTCATTCTCGATGGAAAAATCGCTGACCTGTTTCGCGGCCTTGCGCAACTCGTCCAGATCGGCCTCACGCACCATGTCGTCGATGCCGCTCTGGAATTCGCGCGCCATGGATCGCGCCTTCGAAGTCCATTGCCCGATGGTGCGCAGCACCTTGGGCAGGTCCTTCGGGCCGATGACGACCAGCGCCACCACCGCGATCACTCCAAGTTCCGACCAGGCAATGTCGAACATCGCCGCCTACGCCATCCGTGCTGCTGTGGGCCGGGCGCGCATGAGCGTCCGGCGCTCCGGAGTCAATGCTGCGCGGTCTTGTCGGCCGGCGCGCCGGTGGCGGTCCCGCCGGTCGGCTGACTCTGCTGGTTGATCACCGGCGGCTCGCCGGCCGGCTTGTCCTTGTCCTTGTCTTCTTCCGACATGCCCTTGCGGAAATTCTTGATCCCCGAGGCCAGGTCGCCGGCGACCTTCGGCAGTTTGCCGGCGCCGAAGATGATCAGGATCACCAGCAGAACGATCAGCCAGTGCCAAAAACTGAAGCTACCCATACCCTTATCTCCTTCAAGTCAGGACCCGCAGGGCCCCGGCTACCGTAGCGCCGCACTATGGCAGAGATAGTGCGGCCGAGGCAATCTTCCGCCCCCAAACTTCCGTTCGACGCGCCGCCGCTAAGCGGCTGGAAAAACGAAGCAGAAATCCGGGTTAAGCCCGAAATGCAGCACCGCGCCGCTGGCCGGCAGCGGTCCGGCCGGCAGACGGGCGGCAAAGCGCTGGCCCGCCACCCCGACTTCGAGCCGGCGGTAGGCGCCGAGCGCCATGGCCCGTTCCACGGTGACGGCGGCCACCCCCTGCCCCGGCTGGGATTCCTGCAGGGCTTCCGGCCGGAACATCAGCAGCGCCGCGCTGCCTTCGGCGATCCGGGCCGGCGCCGGCAGCCGGCCGAACGGCGTATCCACCGCGCCGCCGCTCACCCGCACCGGCAGTTCGTTGGTCTCGCTCAGGAAGCGGGCCACGAAGGGCGTCGCCGGGGCGGCATAGACGCGCGCCGGCGTGTCGATCTGTTCGATGCGTCCGGCCTGCATGATGGCGATCCGGTCGCCCATGCGCATGGCCTCTTCCGGGTCGTGCGTCACCAGCAGCGTGGCGGTGCCGGCCAGTTTCAGCACCTCCACCGTCTCGTCGCGGATCTGGTCGCGCAGCCGGCTGTCCAGGCTGGAGAAGGGTTCGTCCAGCAGCATGACGCGCGGTTCCGGCGCCATGGCGCGAGCCAGCGCCACGCGCTGCTGCTCGCCGCCGGAGAGATGGTGCGGATAGGATTGCAGCAGGTTTGTCAGGCCAAGCCGCCCGCCCCAGCGCTCGATCCGGGCGGCGCGCTCGGCAGCCGGCAGATGGCCGAGGCCGAAGACGATATTCTGCGCCACGCTCAAGTGCGGGAACAGCGCATGATCCTGGAACACCATGCCGACCTGGCGGCGTTCAGTGGGAATATTGATGCTGCGGCCGGCCATGACCTCGCCGCCGATCCTCACTTCCCCCTGCTGCAGGTCTTCCAGGCCCGCGACCAGCCGCAGCGTGGTCGATTTGCCGCAGCCCGACGGGCCGAGCAGGCCGAGGATCTCGCCCGGCGCAACGTCAAAGTCAACATTGTCGACGGCGCGGCGGCGGCCGTAATCGTGGCTGACGCCCGTCAGCGACAGGCCGGCACCCGGACGGACAGCGGCAGACCGCTCACTCATCGTCGGACGAGGGCTTTTCCTTGGCAGCCTTTTCGTCCGCTTCTTCGTCGATCAGCGGTTCGAGGAATTCGCGGCCGTCATCGTTCTCGTCGAGCGGGTCCTCGCCGGCCTCGTCGAGCGATTCACCCGGCATCGGGATGCCGCCGGACGCCGGCAGGGCCTCCAGCAGGCCAGAGGCGCGCAGTTCCTCGATGCCCGGCAGCGCATCGACGGTTTCAAGGCCGAAATGCACCAGGAATTCATCGGTGGTGCCATAGGTGACCGGGCGCCCCGGCACGCGACGGCGGCCGCGCACCTTGACCCAGTCGATCTCCATCAGCAGGTCCAGCGTGCCCTTGCTCAAGCTGACGCCGCGGATGTCTTCGATCTCGGCGCGGGTGCAGGGCTGGTGATAGGCGATGATCGAGAGCGTCTCGAGCGCGGCGCGCGACAGCTTGCGCTGCACCTGGCGATGCTCTTCCAGCATATGCTGCAGGTCGGGCGCGGTCATGAAAGCCCAGCGGCCGGCCACCTTCTTCAGCGCCACACCGCGATTGCGGTAGATGTCTTCCAGGGCGGCCAGCACCGCTGGCACCCGGGTACCGCGTGGCAGACGCTTGCGCAGGGTCGCCTCGTCCAGCGGCTCGGCGGCGGCGAACAGCAGCGCCTCGGCCATGCGGATGGCGGCCGCGAAGGCGGCTTCCTTCTCGGCATCGCTCAGGCCCGCATCGGCGGCTTCGCCCTCGTCCTCGGCGGTTTCCTCGTCCGACTTGACGGCCTTGGCGCGGGACTTCCTGGCGGGAGCCGGAGCGGTCTCTAGCTCCTCCTCCTCGTCTTCATCCTCGTCTTCATCCTCGTCGTCCTCATCATCCTCGTCATCATCGTCGGACTCGTCGTCGTCGTCCGAATCATCATCGTCGTCATCGTCATCGTCCGAGTCATCGTCGTCGCCGTCCGACTCTTCGTCGTCGCCGTCATCATCCTCATCGTCGTCGCGGCGCTTCGGCGCGGCGCCGGCGGCAAGCGCCTCTTCCTCCGCCTCGTCTCCGGCGGCAGCGATGATCTTGGTTTCGTCGTCCAGCCGCTCGTCGTCGGCCGGCAGTGCGTCGTTGGACTGCATCACGTCTTACTCTTCCGGATTGCTGGCGGCCTCGACCGGCATATTGCCCTGGCCGCGGCGGATATAAATGGGACCGAAGGTCTGCACCTGCCTGAGTTCGATCAGACCCTGCTTGGCCATCTCCAGGCTGGCATTGAAAGTCGAGGCCAGCGCCGATTTCACCGTGAAGGGATCTTCGGAATCGACCGGCAGGAAGGATTGCAGGGTCGCCCAGTCGGGAATCTGGCCGATCATGTTGCGCAGCCGGGTCAGCGCCTCTTCCACCGAGACGATGCGGCGCCGCGCCATCTTCATGGTCAGCACTTCCGACGACCCCTTGGAGGCGCGGAATTCGGCATAGGCCTTGAGCAGCTCGTAGAGCGTGCTGTTGTAAACCGACTTGCGGATCACCCGCACGCCTTCGGGCTGGCCGCGCAGGAACATGGCGAGGCCGACCTGGTCGCGGTTCATCAGCTGCTCGGCAACGCGGCGCATCGCCTCCAGCTTCTGCAGCTGCAGAGCCAGGCGGGCGGCCATGTCGGCGCCTGACGGCTCGCCTTCCTTCTCGGGTTCGGGGATCAGCAGGCGCGACTTCAGGTAGGCCAGCCAGGCGGCCATCACCAGGTAGTCGGCCGCGACCTCGATGCGAACCTTGCGCAGCTCGGCGATGAATTTCAGATACTGCTCGGCCAGGGCCAGAATGGAAATCTTGCGCAGATCGACCTTCTGCTCGCGGGCCAGCACCAGCAGCACGTCCAGCGGACCCTCGAAGGCATCCAGGCTGAGAATGAGCTGCTCGCCGATACGGATGCCGTTTTCATCCAGGCCGTCGCGATGCGCGGCCTCGAAAGGCTCGGTGCCGGGAACGGTTTCCGGGGCAGGTGCAGATGTCTCGGCGGCTTCGGTCAATGCCTTTAAATCCTTGCCTAAACCTTTGAAGACCAAACTCTTTAATCGGACCTGGCGTTGAACAGGTCGGGGTTGTTAACCGCCATGCCCGGACAACGCAAGCAGGATGCCCGCCAGCCCGTTCACAATGGGCGTGATCAGCGCGAACAGCGGGTTCCAGTCGATGCCGAATTGACTGGCCACCCAGGGCACGGCGAGCAGCAGAATCAGCAGCATCACCATGCCATAGCGCTCCAGCCGGGCCAAGGGACGCGCCAGCGCCAGCGGCAGCAATCCGACCGCCACCCGCCCGCCATCCAGCGGTGGCACAGGTATCATATTAAAAACACACAATACCAGATTGATCTGAAGGGCATTTTCCAGATTATCGGCCACCCAGCCCCCCACCGGATCACCCAACAGCGGCAGCAGGTGAAACAGCAGCAGGGCGATATAGGCCTGGAGCAGGTTGCTGCCCGGTCCGGCGGCGGCCACAAGCGCCATGTCGCGGCGCGGCGACGGCAGATTGCGCATGTCGACCGGCACCGGCTTGGCCCAGCCGAACAGGAACGGCGCCTTCACCAGCAGCAGCATGGCCGGCAACACCACAGTGCCCATGGGATCGACATGGCGCAGCGGATTGAGCGACAGCCGGCCGGCGCGCTGCGCCGTGTCGTCGCCCAGCCGCCAGGCGACAAAACCATGCGCTGCCTCATGCAGGGTAATGGCCAGCAGGGCGGGCAGAATCCAGGTGGAAACGGTGTACAGCACGCTCATCATGGCGGGACTCAGACCGGCACCTGCTCCATCAGGCTCTGATAGCGCAGGCGCTCGGCGGCGCTGAACGGCCTGGGAGCCGGCAGGGCAGCGCGGGCCTGGGCCACGCGCCGGGCCGCCTCGCCTGTCATGGCCGGCAGGGCGGCGAGCAGGGCCTGCATTTCCGGCAGATCGCCCGAGCAATGCAGCACCAGGTCGCAGCCGGCATGCAGCGAGGCCACGCCGGTGACTGCCGGACTGCCCTTCAGGGCCTTCATGGTCAGGTCATCCGAAATCAGCACGCCGTCGAAACCGATACGCTCGCGGATCACGCGCCGGATCACGTTGGACGACAGCGTCGCCGGCAGCACGGCATCATAGGCGGTGTAGACGATATGCGCGGTCATCGCCCAGGGCGCATGGCGCAGGGCGACGAACGGCAGCAGGTCGCTGGCCTCCAGCAGTTCGGCCGGCGTATCCACCACCGGCAGGTCCAGGTGGCTGTCGGTATGCGAGCGGCCATGGCCGGGAATGTGCTTCACCACCGGCATCACGCCGGCATCGGCCAGGCCACGCATCACCGCTTCGGCGATCAGGCTGACAGTATCGGCATCGCGGCCATAGGCGCGGTCGCCGATCACGTCATGGGCGCCTTCCACCGGCAGGTCGGCCACCGGGGCGCAATCAACATCGATGCCCAGCGCCGCCAGTTCGGCGCCGATCCAGCGATAGTTCAGGTAGGCGGCTTCCTCGGCAACCGCCGGATCGCGGGTATACATCTGGCCGAACACGGCGCCACGCGGAAAGGCCGGCCAGTGCGGCGGCTTCAGGCGGGCGACGCGACCGCCCTCCTGGTCGATCAGCACCGGCGCGTAAACATTGCCGACGATGGCGCGGAAATCGGCGACCAGCGCCTTCACCTGCGCGGGATCGACGATGTTGCGCGCAAACAGGATCAGGCCCAGCGGCTTGCGCACGCCGAACAGCACACGCTCCTCCGCCGTCAGCTGCGGGCCGGCGCAGCCCACCACGACGGGCGCATAGGTGCCCCAGTCTACTGTTTTAACGTCCGACAACGATGCAGCCCTGGTTCTTCGCAGCGAGCGTGCTGCAGATGGCCGTCGCTTCGGCACGATCCTTCAGCGGACCGGCCTGCAGGCGGATGAACGTGCCCTTGTTGGCGATCTCGACCTTCTCATAGGACGGCTGCAGGCCGCCCAGCACGTCAGGGAATTTCTTCTGCAGCTGGTTCCAGGTCGCGGTCGCCGCCGCCTGGTCCTTCAGCGAGGCCAGCTGGATCTTGGCGCTGCCGCCGGGCGTCGCCGTGACGCTGCGCGCGGCCGGCGCCGGTGCAGGAGTCTGGGCCGCCGGTGCCGGCGTTGCCGGTGTGGTTGCCGTGCGCGGCGCCACCGGCTGCGGCTGGCCCGGTGCAGCGGGCGCCGGCGGGATCGGCGCCGGGCTGGGTGCGTCCGTGCGGTTCGGCGACTGGTTGGGTACGGTCTGCACCGGTCGCGTCGGCACATTCACGGCCGGCGAGGTCGCCACGCCGGGCTGAGTCGGGGTTGCGGTCGGCCGCTCCGGCGGCGGCAGCAGCTTTTCGGTCCCCGCCGTG
Source organism: Ferrovibrio sp. (assembly GCF_025869515.1). Classification (GTDB taxonomy): domain Bacteria; phylum Pseudomonadota; class Alphaproteobacteria; order Ferrovibrionales; family Ferrovibrionaceae; genus Ferrovibrio. Next base: position 45,834 of record NZ_JAOZVR010000119.1, on the reverse strand, counting down.
TTGCCAGCCGGCGAATTGCCCGGCAGACGCTCGTAGATCTGCTTGTCCTGGTTCGGCACCTGCATGCCGCCGGGATTTTCCGGCGCCACCTTGGCCGGCCCCTGGTCGGCGCGGATCAGCGGCGGCGCACCCGAAGCGCCGCGCTTCACGCCCTGGTCATAGGCAAACCAGATGCCGATGCCGAAGGCAGCCACCGCGCCGAGCGCGATGCCCGCGGTGATCAGGCGTTTCGGGCTGCGCATGCCGGGATTGGCGGACTCGCCAGGAACCGGACGCATGTTACGGTCGCCGCGCAGGTCGCTCATGGTCTCACCTCATCTCTTCGACGGGCGTCACGCCCATCACGGCCAGGCCCGAAGCAATCACCATCGCCACGGCACGCAGCATCGCCAGCCGCGCCCGGGTCAGTTCGATATCCTCGGGCAACAGGAAGCGCATGCCGGTATCGTCGCGGCCCACATTCCACAGGCCGTGGAAAGCCGCCGCCACATCCTGCAGGAAAAACGCCACACGATGCGGTTCATGCGCCTCGGCGGCCGAATCGACCAGCCGCGGCCAGGATGACAGCAGCTTGATCAGGGAGAGCTCGGCCGGGTGTGACAACTTCGTCATATCCGCCCCGGCCAGGGCGCCATCCGTCGTATCCACAGCGGGCACTTCGGTCTTCGCATTGCGCAGCACCGAGCAGATGCGCGCATGGGCATATTGCACATAGAAGACCGGATTGTCCTTGGACTGTTCTGTCACCTTCTTGAAATCGAAATCGAGCTGGGCATCGTTCTTGCGCGTCAGCATGATGAAGCGCACGACATCCTTGCCCACTTCATCCACCACGTCGCGCAGCGTGACGAACGTGCCGGCGCGCTTGGACATCTTCACCGGCTCGCCGCCGTCCATCAGGTTGACCATCTGGACCAGCTTGACGTCCAGCTCCGCCTCGCCGTCCGACAGCGCCTTCACGGCGGCCTTCATGCGTTTGACGTAGCCGCCATGATCGGCGCCCCAGACGTCGATCATCTGGCTGAAGCCGCGGCGATATTTGTCATCGTGATAGGCGATGTCGGCGCCGAAATAGGTCCACGACCCATCGGATTTCTTCAGCGGCCGGTCGGCATCGTCGCCGAATGCGCTGGCCTTGAACAGCGCCTGCGGCCGCGTTTCGTAATCCTCGGGCAGCTTGCCCTTCGGCGGCTCCAGCACGCCGGTATAGATCAGGTCGCGCTGCTGCAGGCGATCGAAGGCGGTCTGCACCGCGCCGCTCTCATGCAGCGCCTTTTCCGAGGTGAAGACGGCATGATGGATGTTCAGCGCGGCGAGATCGTCGCGGATCATGTCCATCATCGCCTCGGTGGCTTCCTTGCGGAACAGGACAAGCCAGTCGGCTTCCGGCGCGGTCTGGTATTTCGCGTCGTATTTCTGCGCCAGATGCTGGCCCAGCGGCTTCAGGTAATCGCCGGGATACAGGCCCTCGGGGATGGTGATGCTTTCGCCCAGCGCCTCGCGATAGCGCAGATGCGCCGAGCGCGCCAGCACATCCACCTGGGCGCCGGCATCGTTGATGTAGTATTCGCGGGCAACGTCGAAGCCGGCCTTGTGCAGCAGGGCGGCCAGCGCATCGCCGAACACGGCGCCGCGGCAATGGCCGACATGCATCGGTCCGGTCGGATTGGCCGAGACGTATTCGACATTGACCTTCACGCCCTGCCCCAGCGCGCTGTCGCCATAAGCCTTGCCGGCATTGACGATGGTGCTGACCTGGCGCTGCCAGTAATCCGGCTTGAGCCGCAGGTTGATGAAGCCCGGCCCGGCGATCTCCACGGCGGCGACATGCGGATTGGCTTCCAGCAGCGGCTTCAGCTTGTCGGCCAGCACGCGCGGCGCCATCCCGGCCGGCTTGGCGATCACCATGGCCACATTGGTGGCCAGGTCGCCATGGGCCGGATCGCGCGGCGGTTCCACCGTCACGGCCTTGAGCGGCAACTCGCCCGGCAGGGACAGGTTCTCGACGGCCCGCATCACATCGCGGCGGAATTCGGTAAAAACGTTCATCTCGGCAAGACTTTTCTCGAAATACCGGGCGGACTGCCCCTTACAGGGGGCGGAAAGTAGCCATATGACAGTCCTGCCGCAACGTGGCGCGGGCGTTCCGGGGTGTTCCGAAATTGACTTCCGCGCGTAAGCCCCTAAATTGCTGATCGAATGTGGCAAATTATTGGTAAACCAAGCGTAAACAGCAGATGACCGAGACCGCGACCCAGACCGTTCCTGTTCAGCCCCCGGCGACCTTCAATGGCGACCCGGTCGGTCTGACCGCGTCGGCGGCCCGGCGCATCCTGAAAGTGGCCGAGTCGGAGGGCAATCCGGCGCTCGGCCTGCGCATCAGCGTCTCGGGCGGCGGCTGCTCCGGTTTCCAGTACAGCTTCACCCTCGATGCCGACGCGACCGCCGATGACGTGGTGATCAGCCGCGACGGCGCCCGCCTGCTGGTCGATACCGTGTCGCTGGACTACCTGCGCGGTTCGGAACTGGATTTCGTCGAGGATCTGTCCGGCGCCGGCTTCCGCATCAACAACCCGCTCGCCTCCAGCAGCTGCGGCTGCGGCAACTCCTTCGCGGTCTGACGCGGCCCTGCCGTTGCCTGCCCTGTCCCGACTGCCCCGAGTGCCGCGACCCGCGGCCCTGCTGATCATCGACCTGCAGAAGGCCATCGACGCGCCCTATCACGCCGTCGAAGGCCCGCGCAACAATCCGCAGGCCGAAGCCAATGCGGCCCGCCTGCTGGCCACCTGGCGCCAGGCCGGCCAGCCGATCATCCATGTGCGGCATGATTCCGTCCTCGCCGACTCCGCCTATCGCCCCGGCCAGCCCGGCAACGACTTCAAGCCCGAGGTCGCGCCGCTGCCCGGCGAAACCGTTCTGCCCAAGCGCACCAACAGCGCCTTCATCGGCACCACGCTGGCCGACGACCTGCGCCGGCAGGGTATCGCCGCGCTGGTGATCGCCGGCGTCGTCACCAACAACTCGGTGGAGGCCACGGTGCGCATGGCCGGCAATCTCGGCTTCGACACCTGGCTGGCGGAGGATGCCTGCTTCGCCTTCGCGCGCCGGGACTGGCGCGGCGTGCTGCAGGATGCCGCCACGGTGCATGCTATGAGCCTGGCGAATATGGACGGCGAATATGCCCGGGTGGTCGCCACCGATGCGGTGCTCGCCGCCTTGGCACTGGCCTGAGCCGGCGGATGCGCCGATACTGCCGGCCATGAGACTCGCCACCTGGAATGTCAATTCGGTCAAGGCGCGGCTGCCCAATGTGGTCGGCTGGCTGCGCGACGTGAAACCCGATGTCGCCGTGCTGCAGGAAATCAAATGCCAGGATGCGGATTTCCCGCGCCTGGAATTCGAAAGCTTGGGCTATCGCGTCTTCACCCATGGCCAGAAAAGCTACAACGGCGTCGCGCTGCTCAGCCTGATCGAACCGGAAGCCGTGCGCACCCGCCTTCCCGGCGACGATGCCGACGAACAGTCCCGCTATATCGAGGGCGACATCGCCGGGATCACGGTCTGCGGTCTCTACCTGCCGAACGGCAATCCGCGCCCAGGCGAGAAATACGAGTACAAGCTGCGCTGGATGGAACGCCTGCGCCAGCGCGCCATCGCCCTGCTGCAGGGCGACCGGCCCTTCCTGCTGACCGGCGATTTCAACATCTGCCCGGAAGACGTCGATGTCTTCGACCCGGTCGGTTTCGCCGAAGACGCGCTCTGCGCGCCCGACAGCCGCCGCGCCTGGCGCGCGCTGTGCAACCTCGGCCTCACCGAGGCCTGGCGCGCGCTGCATCCGCGCGAGATCGACTACAGCTTCTGGGACTATCAGGCCGGCTGCTGGCCGCGCAACAACGGCCTGCGCATCGACCATTTCCTGCTCTCGCCGGTGCTCGCCGACCGGCTGGTATCCTGCGAGATCGACCGCGGCCCGCGCGGCCAGGACAAGGCATCGGACCATACGCCGGTGCTGTGCGAACTCCGCGATGCCTGAAACCGGTCCGCCACCGCTCACCTTCGCCGACCTGTCGCTGCTGGTGGCCGAGGACGAACCCTTCGCGCGCAAGCTGACGCTCGCCACACTGCAGCGTATCGGCATCCGCAAGGTCACGGCGGTGCCCGACGGCACCGAAGCGCTGAAGGCGATCACGGCGGCGCGCGAGCCGTTTCACCTGATCGTCTCGGACTGGAACATGCCCGGCATCAACGGGCTGGAGCTGCTGCGCCTGGTGCGCGAGCACCACCCGCAGATGCCCTTCCTGATGCTGACCGGCCATGCCGACCAGGAGCTGGTGCTGGCGGCGCGCGCCGCGCGGGTGAACGGCTATATCGTCAAACCCTTCTCGGCCGACCAGCTGAAGACGAAGATCGCGGTGACGCTGGGGATCAGGAGCTAGGGGCGAAACGATGACGCTGCAGGACCTGCTGGGTTTCACCGGACAGATCAATGTCATGGATATCGGGGCGTCCTGCATCAATGAAACCCCGGCCTATCGCAAGCTGCTGGACCAGAATCTCGGCCATCTGAATGCCTTCGAAGGCGACGAGCGCCAGATCGAGAAGATCAGGGCGGCCTTCGGCGACAAGGCGACCGTCTTCACCGATTTCCTGTCCGACGGCAGCGAGCAGACGCTGTATCTCGCCGCCGAGGCCAGCGGCATGACCTCGCTGCTCAAACCCGATCCGACGGCGCTGAAGTTTTTCAACGGCTTCGAAAATTTCGGCAAGATCCACAACACCATGACGATCCGCACCAGGCGGCTGGATGATGTCGCCGGCCTGCCCGCCATCGACATGCTGAAGATGGATATCCAGGGGTCGGAGCTGAGCGTGCTGCAAAACGGCACCCGCACGCTGAAGGACTGCGTGGCACTGCAACTCGAAGTCTCGTTCATCTGCCTGTACGAAAACCAGCCGAGTTTCGGCGAAGTCGATCTGTGGATGCGGCAGCACGGTTTCGCGCCGCACTGCTTCCTGGATGTGAAACGCTGGTCGATCGCGCCGACCAAGCGCGACGGCGATTTTCGCAAACCGTTCAACCAGCTGCTCGAAGCCGATATCGTCTACGTCAGGAACCCGCTGGAACTGGCGGCATACAGCGACGACCAGTTGCGCAAGCTGGCGCTGATCGCGCATTACTGTTTCGCCAGTTTCGATCTCTGCGTCCATGCGCTGATGGAGCTGATTGCGCGCGGCCTTCTGCCGGCCGATACGCCGCAGAAATATTTCGAGTTGCAGAACCGCAAGGTGGCGCCGCCGCCGGCAATGACCGCGACACTGCAGTCGTGGTCGATGCCGCTCAAGCCCATTCGCTAGGACGCCGGACGCCGATCCCTTAGTCCGCGTCGATGCGGTCGACGCGGTCCGGGTAGAAGGCGACCAGCCCGGCGATCCGCGCCACTGCCGGATAGGCATCCTCATAGCTCCAGACCGCATTCTCCGCGCGCCGGCCATCGACAGCCAGCGTGAAATACGCCGCCTCGCCCTTGTAGGGGCAGTAACTGGTATGATCGCCCGGCGTGAAATACGCCCAGGCGCAGTCCGCGCGCGGGATATAATAGACTGGCGGGTAATCCGCTTCCTGCAGTTTCACGGCCCGCGCGCTGTTGGCGACCAGCCGGCCGTTGAAGGTGACGCGCACCCGGCCGGGATAGTCGGCGAGTGCGATCGGATGGTCCGGTCCCGGCTCGCGCCGCACACGCCCTCCCACCCTGGCTTCCGCCGTTGCCGTCACGCCGGCTGCGGTCGTTGCTGTGGTCATGTCTCCCTCCTGCGGCTGTACTGCCGGTGAGCTAGGACAACGCCCGGACCGGTCAACCGGTGCCGCGACGAATACCCTCGGTCACTCCGGAGAAAGTCTAGCGCAGCAGTTCGTACGGCCCGCCGGTGTCCAGCGCGCGCAGGAAGGCCGGCCGCGCATGGATGCGTTCGAGGAAATCCTTGATCGGGCCGTGGCCCTCGCCCAGGCCGATGCGGGCGGCGGCGGCCTCGAGCGGGAAGCTCATCATGATGTCGGCGGCGCTGAAGGCCTTGCCGGCGAACCAGCCGTTGCCCTGGCGCAGCGCATCGGCCCAGTACAGCATGTGCTGGCTGAGCTGCGGATCGGTCACCTTGGCCTGCGCCGTGCGCGCGATCTTCTTCACCAGCGGCCGCAGGAAGAAGGGCACGCCATGCGGCATGCGCATGAAGACCAGTTTGAGCAGCAGCAGCGGCATGGCCGATCCTTCGGCGTAATGCAGCCAGTAGGTCCATTGCCGGCGCTCCGGCGTGCCCGGCGGCGGCACCAGCAGGCGGCCGGTGTCGTAGCGTTCAATCAGGTATTCGATGATCGCGCCGGTTTCGGCGAACCGGTCGCCCTCCTCGGTCTCGATCACCGGCGACTTGCCGAGCGGATGGATCTTCTGCAGCTCGGCCGGCGCGCGCATGGTGGCGCGGTCGCGCTCGTAGCGCACGACTTTATACGGCACAGCCAGCTCCTCCAGCAGCCAGAGCACGCGCTGCGAACGGGAATTGTTCAGGTGGTGGACGGTGAGCATGGCGGGATTTCCTGTGCGATGATTGGCCGAATCTAGCGGACTTCCGCGCGCCGCAACAGGGGCGCCAGCCCGAGCAGACCGAGCAGCGGCCCCGGCAGCAGCAGCAGCCCGACCCAGGCGCCCAGCACCGGCAGCAGCTGCGTGGCGAGCGCGATCGCCGCCGTGGTGATGGCGAAGCCGATGGCATTCTGGATCGCCAGCGCGCTGCCCACCGCCTCGGGCGGACAAGCCCGGCCCGACAGCGACGAGAATTGCGGCGAGTCCGCCACCACGGCGAGGCCCCAGAGCAACAGCGCCGCCAGCAGCAGCGGCCAGGCTGCGGCCGCATCGGCCAGCAGCGGATACAGCAGGCAGAGCACGCCCGATGTGGCGAGCGCCAGCGCCGCCACCCGCGCGCTGCCCAGCTTGCCGCTCAGAGCGCCGCCGAGGACACAGCCCGCCGCGCCGATGCCGATGATGCAGAAACTCAGCAGCGACACCTCGGCCGCTGCAAGCTGCGGCCGCGCCAGCAGCAGCAGAAACGGCACAATCGTCCAGAAGGCATACAACTCCCACATATGGCCGAAATAGCCGAGCGCGGCGGCGCGGAAATCGCGGCGGCGGAAGGCGAGCAAGACTGCCCCGGTGCTCAGCGTGGCACTGAGAGCTTTTGCCGGCCCGCGCGTCAGATACGGCCCGTCGCCGAGCCACAGCACCGCGACGCCGCCGAGCAGCGCCAGCCCCGAGGCGGCGCCGACTGCGACTTCCCAGGAGAGTCCCGCGCCGGCGCCGCGAATGCCATGCGGCAACGCCGTGCCGAGCACCAGCATGCCGACCAGCAAGGCCAGCGTGCCGCCGGTATGGCCGCGCGTCCAGCCGATCACCAGTTTCATGCCGATCGGATAGATGCCGGCCAGCGCCAGCCCGACGACGAAGCGCAGCGCCAGTGCCGCGCCGAAATCGCGCCAGGCGAGCAGGAAGACGGCATTGGCGGCGGCGCCCGCCAGGCAGCTCACGAAGAAGATGCGGCTGGCGCGGAAGCGGTCGGCCAGGCCGCTGAGCGCGATCAGCAGCGTGCCGGCGATGAAGCCGGCCTGCACGGCATTGGTGAGCCAGCCGATATCGCCGGCCGAGAGGCGGAGCAGCGCCTGCAGCTCGACGGCGGCGGCATTGGAGGAGAACCACAGCGAGGTGCCGAAAAACTCGGCCACCACCAGCAGCGCCAGCGCGCGGCCGTGCCCTCGTCGTGCTCCTGTGCCGCTGTCGTCCATGCCGCCTCGGTTCACTGCAGGCCCTTCAGTCTGAATAGCGGGTCCGGCGCCGCCGTCCAGTCGCCCGGCCCCGCTGCAGGCCCTGCACGTTACGAGCGACTCCGCCGCCGGCATCACAACCCTGTGAGGGTGTCACGATCCCCATCGACTCTCTTACCTACCAGTTGGTAAGTCGACAACCATGAATTCGCACACCCGCCAGATCATCCTGCAGGAAGCCGAGGTGCTGATCCGCACCCGCGGCTATGCCGCCTTCTCCTATGCCGACCTGGCCGGGCGGATCGGCGTCACCAAGGCCAGCATCCACTACTATTTCCCGGCCAAGGAAGACCTCGTGCTGCAGCTGACCGAGGATTACGTGACGCGCTTCCGGGCGGCGCTCGATCGCATCCTCGCGCGGCATGCCACCGCCGGCGCCCGGCTGCGCGCCTATGCCCAGCTTTTCCTCGCCGGCTTCGAACAGGGCATGCTGCCCTATTGCGGCGCGCTCTCGGCCGAGCGGTCGGCGCTGCCGATCGCCATGCATGGCCCGATCCAGGCCTTCTTCCAGCTGCATCTCGACTGGCTCGGCGGCGTGCTGGAGGACGGCCGCGCCGCCGGCGAACTGGCGACGCGCGCCGCGCCCGGCCATCTCGCGCTGCTGCTGCTCAGCACGCTGGAGGGCGGCACCTTCGTCGGCTGGGCGATGGAGCGCAAGGCGATGGTGCTGGCCGCCTTCGAATCCGTGCTGGCGGGCATCGAGACTCAACAGCCGCACAGACAGGCCGCAAGCGGTTCAGGGCCCGCGCCGGCGTGACGATGAGGACAGGGGACCAGGAAAGGCGATCAGACCGCATGTCGACGTGACGACCGCGCAGCCGCGCTGCGCCGTTCCCCTCACCGCATCCACGCAACGACTGTCAGGACCATATCCATGACCACGACCCATACGGGCGCCTGCTTCTGCGGCGCCGTCGAGATCGAAGCCACCGGCGAACCCGAAGCCATGGGCTACTGCCACTGCGCCTCCTGCCGCGCCTGGTCGGCCGGCCCGGTGAATGCCTTCACGCTGTGGAAGCCCGGCAATGTCCGGGTGACCAAAGGGCAGCAGTTCCTCGCCCGCTTCATGAAGACGGAAAAAAGCGACCGCCAGTTCTGCACCGCCTGCGGCGGCCATGTGATGACCGGCCATCCCGGCTTCGGCCTCGTCGATGTCTATGCCGCCATCCTGCCCAGCCTGGCCTTCGCGCCCGGCGTGCATGTGAACTACGCCGAAACCGTGCTGCCGATGAAAGACGGCCTGCCGAAGCTGAAAGACTTCCCGGCCGAACTCGGCGGCAGCGGCATCGCCATCCCGGAATAGCCGCCGGCCAAAGCGGCCACGGCCCCTGTCGGTCCCGCAGCGATGCGGGGCCGAACCCACCCTGCCCGGCGGCACGCACCCCCGTAACCGCCGGGCAGGCCCTAACCCCGCGGGATTAGCGCAGGGCTACGCCCGCTGTGCTAGGCTGGTGCCGCATCATGAGTGTTGTCCGTCCCGCCACGCTGCTTCGTACCGGCACCCGTCCGGCCGCCACCATCCTGCCGGCGGCGACGCCGACGCAGCTCAACGAGGTGCGCGCGCTGATGCGCGCCAACCTGGCCTGGCACCGCGAATGCCATGCCGAGGACGATGCCCTCACCGACCGCTGGTTCGCGCCGCAGCATTTCGAGGCCGAACTGGCCGGCCTGCCCGGCGCCTATGCGACGCAACAGAAAGGCGCGCTGCTGCTCGCCTATAACGGCGGCCGGGCGGCGGGCTGCGTGGCGCTGCGCGGCCTGGGCGATGGCCTGTGCGAGCTGAAGCGGCTGTTCGTGCCGCTCACCTGTCGCGGCCTCGGCATCGGCCGCCTGCTGACCGAACGGATGATCGCCACGGCGCGGGCGCTCGGGCATCGCCGCCTGCGGCTGGATTGCAGCCTGCGCCAGGTCGAGGCGATGCGGCTGTTCGTCGGCACCGGCTTCACCCGCATCGCGCCCTATTACACCGACCCCGACGACCTGCCGGAGCGGCTGGCGTTTTTCGAGAAGACGCTGGCGTAAGCCGTCTCGCCGCATGATCGGATAAACCGATCACAATCACCATTATAATCAATTTCCTCTCTGAGTAGCGCGGCAGTAACGTCGCTACAGTCAGGCCTGCGCGCCGCCGGCGGCCGGCTGACCCGGACAACCGAAACAGGAGAGACGCCATGAGTGAAGGCAAATGCCCCGTGATGCACGGCGGGGTCACGGCCGCGGGCACCACCGTCACCAACTGGTGGCCCAACGCGCTGAACCTCGACATCCTGCACCAGCACGATACCAAGACCGATCCGCTCGGCCGCGGCTTCAGCTATCGCGACGAGCTGCGCAAGCTCGATGTCGCCGCGCTGAAGGCCGACCTCACCGCGCTGATGACCACCAGCCAGGACTGGTGGCCGGCCGACTGGGGCCATTACGGCGGCTTGATGATCCGCATGGCCTGGCATGCCGCCGGATCCTACCGCATGGCCGATGGCCGTGGCGGCGGCGGCACCGGCAACCAGCGGTTCGCGCCGCTGAATTCCTGGCCCGACAACGCCAATCTCGACAAGGCGCGCCGCCTGCTCTGGCCGATCAAGAAGAAATACGGCAACCGCATCAGCTGGGCCGACCTGATCATCCTGGCCGGCACCATCGCCTATGAATCCATGGGCCTGAAAACCTTCGGCTTCGGTTTCGGCCGCGCCGATATCTGGCACCCCGAGAAAGACGTCTACTGGGGCGCCGAAAAGGAATGGCTGGGTTCCGACCGCTATGACGGCGACGACCGCCAGTCGCTGGCCAATCCGCTGGCCGCCGTGCAGATGGGCCTGATCTACGTCAACCCCGAAGGCGTCGGCGGCAAGCCCGATCCGCTGCGCACCGCGCAGGATGTGCGCCTCACCTTCGCCCGCATGGCGATGGACGATGAGGAAACCGTGGCGCTCACCGCCGGCGGCCACACGGTCGGCAAGACCCATGGCAACGGCGATGCGGCGAAACTCGGCCCCAGCCCGGAAGACGGCCCGGTGGAAGACCAGGGGCTGGGCTGGCTCAACAAGACCAGCCGTGGCATCGGTCGCGACACCGTCACCAGCGGCCTGGAGGGCGCCTGGACCACGCATCCCACCAAATGGGACAACGGCTATTTCAAGCTGCTGCTCGGCTATGAGTGGGAGCTGAAAAAGAGCCCGGCCGGTGCGCATCAGTGGCAGCCGGTGAATATCAAACCGGAAGACATGCCGGTGGATGTGGAAGACCCCGGCATCCGCTGCATGCCGATCATGACCGATGCCGACATGGCGATGAAAGTCGATCCGGCCTACCGGAAAATCTCCGAGCGCTTCGCCAAGGACCAGGCGTATTTCTCGGATGTCTTCGCCCGCGCCTGGTTCAAGCTGACCCATCGCGACATGGGCCCGAAGGTGCGCTATCAGGGCCCCGACGTGCCCCGGGAAGACCTGATCTGGCAGGACCCGATCCCGGCCGGCAGCACGCAGTACGACATCGGCCATGTGAAGACGCGCATCGCCGCCAGCGGCTTAAGCATCGCCGAGCTGGTCAGCACCGCCTGGGACAGCGCGCGCACCTATCGTGGTTCGGATATGCGCGGCGGCGCCAACGGCGCGCGCATCCGGCTGGCCCCGCAGAAGGACTGGGCCGGCAACGAGCCCAAGCGGCTCAGCAAGGTGCTCGGCGTGCTGGAGGCCATTGCGCGTGACAGCGGCGCCAGCCTCGCCGATACCATCGTGCTGGCCGGCAATGTGGGCATCGAACAGGCGGCGAAAGCGGCAGGCTTCGAGACCATCACCGTGCCCTTTGCGCCCGGCCGCGGCGACGCGAGCGACGCGCAGACCGATGCGGACTCGTTCGCGGTGCTGGAGCCGATCCATGACGGCTACCGCAACTGGCAGAAGGAGGACTATGCCGTGAGCGCGGAAGAGCTGCTGCTCGACCGCACCCAGCTCATGGGGCTGACCGCGCCGGAAATGACCGTGCTGGTCGGCGGACTGCGCGTGCTGGGCGCCAACCATGGCGGCGCGAAGCATGGCGTGTTCACCGACCGCGTCGGCGCGCTGACGAATGATTTCTTCGTCAACCTGACCGACATGGCCAACACCTGGAAGCCGGCGGGCAAGAATCTCTACGAGATTCGCGACCGCAGGACCGGCCAGGTGAAATGGACCGCCACGCGGGTGGACCTGGTGTTCGGTTCCAACTCGGTGCTGCGCGCCTATGCCGAGGTCTATGCCCAGGACGATGCGAAGGAGAAGTTCGTGCGCGACTTCGTCGCCGCCTGGACCAAGGTGATGAACGCGGATCGGTTTGATCTGGCGTGAGGTAACCGCAGCACCTTCCTACCTCACTCGGGGCCGCAGCATTGCGGCTCCGAGTGGGCTGTTTCAACCGGCCCCTACTAGCTGAATCAGCGCGGCATATTTCCAGATTACGCAAAGATACACATAATATTTGTACTGCATTTAATACTGGTTTGGTAAAGCTGTTAGAGCACCCTCTCAAATGGTGGATTACAAGAAATAGGGACGGATCTATGCAATTATGGCTTGTTGCTGTTCATGGTATCTGCGGGCCTTACGCTCATATTTGGCATGATGGGTGTCGTAAATTTCGCACACGCCTCGTTCTACATGCTGGGCGCTTACCTATCGTTCTCCATCAGCCGTGTTACCAGCTTCTGGTGGGCTCTGTTGATCGCACCATTCTTGGTCGCGATCATCGGAATTTTCATTGAGCGGTACATGCTTCGCCGGGTTCACTCCCTTGGCCATTCTCAGCAGTTGCTGCTTACCTTTGGTGTCGCGTTTGTCTTCGACGAACTGGTCAAGGTCTTCTACGGGAACTTTCCTGTGGCATATCGTGCACCACCAGAATTGACCGGAGCAGCATTCGAGATTTTCGGGACCAATTTTCCGATCTATCGGGTCTTTGTCGCAGCCACGGCAATATCCGCGCTCATTTCTTCGATACATGCAGATACATGCTGACGCTCACGTATGAGCTTAATCTCAAGCGCTAACTTTAAGTTATGAAAGACAAAGTCTGGAATATACTCTCTTCCGGAGAATTTAAACTTACCTGCCTCACGATCGTAGCTGATCGGCTTTTGGTATCCTCTCCCAATCAAAAGAGATTCAATTGCATTCTGAACTTCGAATTCTTTTTCTGGCCTCCTAAAAATCACCTGCCTTAAATTTGCGACAAGCAAATCCTGTATTTCTGATATGGACGCGGTTATGCCCGTAGTGGCGCCACTAAGCACACCGGATAACATCAAGACCTCAGCATAGACCATATCAAAAATCTCTTTCTGAACTGGCCATACTGTACCCATAGACCCTTTCATTGCTTCTACATTGAAAACAGTTCCGCTCGTTTGCGATAGTGACGAGTATTCCTCTGCCATTTTGTTATATGTTCGAGCATAGCTTTTAAACGCTCCCCACTTCGCATGGTCTGGAGTACTACCGTTCATGACTGCTTCCATAGCACGTCGCAGCGCATCGGCTCTAACAGCGAGAATTGTAAGCCTTCCTGTACGGTCAGATTGCATCCGTCTCTCTTTAAAATCGTCGTTTATTTTTTAAATTTCATAAGCTTTCAAATATGCACCGGCTTCGCCGCGCCTGTCGCGCCGCCGCCATCGCTCGCCGCGCTCGTCGCCATGCGCAGCACCTCGGCATAGCTGTCGCGCACTTCCATCCGGTCGCGCAGGCCTTTCGCCATCAGCAATCGGTGTGCAGCAGGTAACTTCCAACATGGAAGACTGAGCAGCAGGTGATGCTCCAGATGGTAGTTCACCCAGTAGGGCGCCAGCAGCAGGCGCGTCCAGATGCCGGCCAGCGTCGTGCGCGTGTTGCGTAAGCTGTCGTCGTTGTCGGGCACCACGGCATGTTCGGCGATGTTGCGGATGCGGCTGATCAGCTGATACCAGGTGAGCAGCGGCAGCAGCCACAAAGCCGGATACAGCCACCACAGGCCCGCGACCGTCAGCGCGGCCCACAGCACTGCATTCACAATCGCGAATCCCACCAGCCCGCCCTGCTGCAGCCGCGCCCGGCGTTCGCGCCATGAGAGTCCCGCCTGGCCCCATGTCGCCATGATCTGCTGTTTGCGCCGCGTGTATCCCGTGCGCCCGGTGATGTCGCGCCACACCTTGCGCTTCAGGCTGGCCCTGCTGATCGGGAATGGCGCCGAGAGCACCAGGTCGGGGTCGTCTTCCTGCTGGGTGAAGCGGTGATGCTTCAGGTGATAGGGGCGATAGAGCAGCAGGTCGGTGCCCACGGGGAATGCGCAGAGCCATTGCCCGGCGAATTCGTTCAGCCGCCGCGTGCGGAACAGCAGGCCATGGGCCGCATCATGCATCAGGATGGCCAGCCCGAGCTGCCGCCCGCCGATCACCATCACGGCCAGGATGAAGGTGAGCGGATTGGGCAGCCAGACGACCAGCGCCATGGCACCAGTTATCAGCGCCCAGGCATGCAGCACCAGCGCAGCGCCGATCAGGTCGGAGCGCCGGCTCAGCCGTCTGATCTCGTCGGCGGTGAAAACCTCCCTCGCCTGCACGGCGGCGCCTCCCTCGATGCGCGTCTGTGATTGCAGGCAGTTTAGCGCGCCCACCCACACACGTCATGCCCGGCCTTGAGCCGGGCATCTCAGGCCGGACTGCGACAGGTCCTCGGGTCAAGCCCGAGGACGACGGCTGAAAAGACGGCGCCGCCCCTTGCCTACCCCACCCGTCATGCCCGGGCTTGACCCGGGCATCCATTTGCCGATGGGTCCGGGCCATGCCGGAGAGGCCTGAAGCGCCGATGGTCGGGATGGATGCCCGGGTCAAGCCCGGGCATGACGGTGGAGTGAAATGCGGCCGGGACTTGAAATCTACCCGTCAGTTCCACATATGTTCCTGTTGGGCTGCCGCCAGCCGCATGCATTCGTATGCACGCCTGCGGCACGGGCAATCATGCCCGCCCGGACAAGGAGAAAGCGAACGAAGCGCAGCGAACGCCAACGAACCTGAACGAAGCCGAACGAACGCAAACGAGCATCAAACGGCGCCAAACGAACCGCAACGAACTCAAACGAACCCGAACGGGACGCTTTCAGCACTGAATGGGCACGGTTCAGCACCGAACGGGACTCATTCGACACCGAACGGGCCCGGCCCAAACCCGCATCGTCCTGTATGCAGGCGGCTGGCCGGCGCTAGAACGCCCGCCCCTTCGGGCTGAGCTTCATGCCGCGACGCAGGTTTTTGTAGGGCAGCGTCTCGGCGCGTTCGATGAAGGCGCCGGGGCTTTCGACATTGAGGATGTCATGCGCGATGTCGGTGAAGTCGCCGCGGAAATGCACCGTGCTTTTCACGCCGACGATCTGGCGTTCGCCTGGCTCGATGCCGACATGGCGATACTGGTCCTTGTCGGCAGCCTGCACCCGCGCCGAGGCGATCACCAGGTCCACACCATTGCATTGCAGCCGCGCCATCGGGCCGAGCGCCATCTGCGTGCCCTTGTAGAACGGCCCGGTGCAGAGGAATTTGCCGTCGCCGAGTTTTCCAACCTTGAAGCGGTTGCGGTAGGGCCGCGCGCCCTCGACATCGAGCAGCTTGCCGCCGACGCTCACCTCGATCTCGGCGCCCTCGCCGGCCTGGTGCGCGATCATCGCCACTTCGGGATCATAGAGCAGGCCGAGCGTCGCATCGGGCACATGCTCGGCAATCAGCGCCGCCAGCAGACCGGTGGTGTCACTGGTGGCGCCGGTGCCGGGATTGTCCTGCACATCGGCCAGCACGATGGATTTGCTGGCGCCGGCCAGGATCAGCTTGCGCGCCTGTTCGATGGCATCGACGGGCGAGAGAAGATTGAGTTTGAATTCCGCCTCGCGCTCGACGATGGCGCGGGTGAAATCGTCGGCGGCCTTGTCGGCCATCGCCTGCGTGTCGGCATAGGCGATCACGCTCGGCCCGCAATGGTGGATGTCGGCCGGGTGGAAGCCGGGGCTGAAGCTCATGCTGCTGAGGCCCGGATAGGCGGCGCTGTGCTCCATGTCGCCCATCTGGTCGTACAGGCTCTTGCACGGTTCGATGAAGGTGCATTGCGCGGTCAGCGGAATCAGGAACGGCAGCTGGCGGAAGGCTTTCGCCTGGCATTTGCGCTCGCCGGTGAGCAGCTCTTCCATATGGTGCAGCACGCGCGCGCCGGTCACCGCCATGTCGAGATGCGGATAGGTGCGGTAGGCGATCAGCACGTCGCTGTATTGCACCATCTCCGGCGTCACATTGGCATGCAGGTCGAGGCTGACGCCGATCGGCATGTCGGGGCCGACCAGCGCGCGCACGCGGCGCAGCAGCTCGCCCTCGCCGTCCTCATGCGCTTCCGTCACCATGGCGCCGTGCAGGTCGAGATAGACGCCGTCGATGCGGCCTTTCAGCGCACTGATGCCGTCAAGGATCTTCTTCGCCACATACTCGAAGGCCTCGGTGGAGACGTAGGACGACGGCGCCGCGGCGGCCCAGACGATCGGATGCAGCTCCCACTGCTTCGGCCTGGCGGCATGGATGAAGCCGCCGATGGGAATGTTCATCGGGCCGAACACATCGAAGATCGCCTTGCCCTCGGTCAGCGGCGGCCAGCCCTCGCCCTTGATGAACAGGTCGAGCGTGGCGCGCGTCGGCGCAAAGGTATTGGTCTCATGCTGGAAGCCGGCAATAGCAATGCGATAGGTCATGGTTATGCTCTGGGGGCTGGGGTTTTTATTTTGTGGACGCTGCGTAAGCTTAAACAGGATGCGGAAATCCTGTCCATGCAAAAAGAAAGGGCGCAAGTGAGCGCCCTTCTCTCCACACCACAGTTGTCATGGCCGGGCTTGACCCGGCCATCCACGCCTTACTGTCGTCGCCACGCAGGGCAACGATGGCCCGAACCCATCTACGTGGATGGCCGGGCCAAGCCCGGCCATGACAGGTATTAGGACCATGCAGATTCAGATATCTGCGTATTCCTTCACTTCCTTGGCCCCGCCGGGATGCGTCACCGCGCCGTCATGGGCGTCGCCCACGGTCTGGGCGTATTTCCACAGCGCGCCCGACTGGTATTCGGTCTTGCGCGGCTTCCACTTCTTCTTGCGCGCGGCGAATTCCTTGGCGGAAACATCCACTGAGAGAATCCCCTTCACCGCATCGATGGTGATGATGTCGCCGGTCTTGATCAAGCCGATCGGCCCGCCGACCGCCGCCTCGGGCCCGACATGGCCGATGCAGAAACCGCGCGTGCCGCCGGAGAACCGCCCGTCGGTGATCAGCGCCACCTTGTCGCCGGCGCCCTGACCGTAGAGGGCCGAGGTGGTCGACAGCATCTCGCGCATGCCCGGGCCGCCCTTCGGACCCTCGTAGCGGATGACGATCACATCGCCGTCCTTGTACTTCTTCTTCTGCACCGCCTCGAACGCGGCTTCCTCGGAATCGAACACCCGCGCCGGGCCGACATGTTTCAGCCGCGCCATGCCAGCCACCTTCACGATGGCGCCGCGCGGCGCGAGATTGCCCTTCAGCCCCACCACGCCGCCGGTCGGCGTGATCGGGTTGCTGATCGGCCGCACCACATCCTGGTTCTTCGGGAAAGTGACGCCCTTCAGGTTCTGCTCGATGGTCTTGCCGGTGACGGTCAGGCAGTCGCCGTGGATATAGCCGCCCTTCAGCAGCTCGTTCAGCACCACCTGCACGCCGCCGATCTCGTACATGTCCTTCGCCACATAGCGCCCGCCCGGCTTGAGGTCGGCGATATAGGGCGTCGACTTGAAGATCTTGGCGACGTCGTCCAGATCGAACCGGATGCCGGCCTCATGGGCGATGGCCGGCAGATGCAGCGCGCCGTTGGTCGAACCGCCGGTGGCGGCGACCACGCGGGCGGCATTCTCCAGCGCCTTGCGGGTCACGATATCGCGCGGGCGGATGCCGAGCTTGATCAGCTCCATCACCTGCTTGCCCGAGGCCTCGGCATACTGGTCGCGGGTCTCGTAGGGCGCCGGCGCGCCGGCCGAACCGGGTAGCGCCAGGCCGATGGCTTCCGACACGCAGGCCATGGTGTTGGCGGTGAACTGGCCGCCGCAGCTGCCGGCCGAGGGACAGGCGACGCATTCCAGCTCATGCAGGTCCTTGTCGCTCATCTTGCCGGCGGCATGCTGGCCGACGCCTTCGAACACATCGACCACCGTCACGTCCTTGCCGCGGAACCGGCCGGGCAGGATCGAGCCGCCATACATGAAGATCGAGGGCACGTTGAGCCGCACCATGGCCATCATCAGGCCGGGCAGCGACTTGTCGCAGCCGGCGAGGCCGACGATGGCGTCATAGCAGTGGCCGCGCACGGTCAGTTCGGTGCTGTCGGCAATGACTTCGCGGCTGATCAGCGACGACTTCATGCCCTGGTGGCCCATGGCGATGCCGTCGGTGACGGTAATGGTGGTGAATTCGCGCGGCGTGCCGCCATTGGCCTTGACGCCCTTCTTCACCGCCTGGGCCTGACGGCCCAGCGTGATGTTGCAGGGCGCGGCCTCGTTCCAGGTAGTGACGACGCCGACGAAGGGCTGGTGGATTTCCTTCTCGGTCAGCCCCATGGCGTAATAATAGCTGCGATGCGGCGCCCGCTCGGGGCCTTCGGTCACATGCCGGCTCGGCAGCATGGACTTGTCGATCTTCCCGCCCTTCATCACGCTCGGCCGCTTGGTGGCTGCGCGCGCCGCCGTCTTCTTTTTCTTGGTTGCCATGATTGCTGGTCCGTTCCCTCGAGGCAAAAAACACAGGGTCCGGAGCATATCCAGCGGATCAGCGGTCGGCCAGAGCCTCGGCCGGTGGCGACGGCGGTTTTTTGCTCTTGCGCCGCAACAGGGCGGCATTCAGCTCGGCCCCGAAGATGAACAGCACGGCCGAGACATAGAAGAAGACCAGGGTGATGATCACGCCGCCGAGACTGCCATAGGTGGCGCTGTAGCTGCCCAGTTCGGCGACATAGAGCGAAAACAGGCTGGCGGCAGCCAGCCACAGGGCGGTGGTCGCCATCACCCCCGGCAGCAGCGCCAGCACCGGAAGCTGCTTGCCGGGTAGCCAGCGATGCAGCGCCAGCAGGCCGGCCAGCATCACCAGGGCGGCCAGCAGGTAGCGGAAGGTGCCAAAGGCCCAGCGGTCGGCCTCGCCGAGCGGGAAGAGCCAGAGCAGCCCCTTCCAGATCACCGGCCCCAGCACCACCAGAACCGACAGCATCAGGAAGACAATGCCGCCGACGATGATGGCACCGATGCTGCCCAGCTTGATCAGCCACCAGGGCCGTTCCTCTTCGATGTCGTAGGCCGTATTGAGCGCGATGCGCAGCGCGTCGATACCGTTGGAGGCGACCCAGAGCGCGCCGAGCAGGCCGAGCGTCAGCAGGCCGCCATCGCGCGTATCGAGCACTTCATGGATTACGGGGGCCAGGGTCCTGGCCACATCCTGCGGCAGCAGGTCGAGCATGCTCTGCACCGACGCCAGCCCGCCGGCGGAGGTGCCAAGGAAACCGGCCAGCGCCGCCAGGAAAATCAGGAAAGGGAAAATTGCCAGCAGGCCGGTATAGGCGATATGGCCCGCGAGCTCGAAGGACAGGCTGTTGACCATGGCGCGGCCGGCGCTGAACAGCAGCCGGCCGGTATTCAGCATGCGGGACTTCATCCGCCCTTGCCTGCCTGTCCCTGCTGCAGCAGTGCGACGCAATCGCTGTCGCCTTCCAGGCCCGGTTCGATGAAAGCCAGAATGGACGCCAGCGGGGTCAGCAGCACACCAAGCGCAATCGCGCCTGCGGTACGCGCCGCCAGCTGTCCGGCATCGATGCCGACGCTGGGGCGGCTGAAAGCGCCGCTGATAGTGATGGGGGTCCGCGCCGACAGGATGCTGGCATCCTTGGGATGCGCTTTGACCGTAAGGCCAAGCAGTTCGTCGGTCAGGCTGATGCTGCCTTCCGCTGTCACGGTCGTATCGGTGGTATCCAGCACAAAGACGCGCGGTGTCATCACGCCCCGCTCGACATTGAAATCGGTGACAAAACAGCGTAGCGGAACAGTACGGTCGCCGCCAGCCCAGAACCGCGCCGCTTCGGCGACATCGAGGCCGACCAGTTCCAGAGCCAGATTGGACAACGTGCCGCCATTCATATGCAGCCGGATGTCACCATTGGCGCTGCCGAGCGACTTCTGCACCGTATCGCCGTAGCCGACCAGCCGGATGCGGCCATCGATCTGGCCGCTGCCGGTATCCTTCAACCCGGCCGCTTCAAGGAAACGCTCGAGCCGGAAGCGGTTCAGCTTCACGTCATACTGGGTCAGCACCGCATCGGTTCTGGCATCGATGCGAATATCGGCATCGACCAGGCCGCCGGCAACGCCGAGCTTCAGCGGCCGCAGATGCAGCACGCTGTTTTCCAGCAGCAGGTCGAGATCGACCCCGCTGAGCGGCGTGTTCGGCGCCTCGACCTTGTCGCCGTGGAATTTCACCCTGGCATCGACCTGGCGCAGTTGTTCGATCGCCAGCGGTGCGTCCGGCAACACGCGCGGCGGCGGCCCCCTGGCAACAGGCTCGGCCGGCTCCCTGGCCCTGGATTCTGCAGCCTGCTTCTCGCTGGCCGTTGCAGCCGCCATATTGGGCGGCAGAGCCTCTTCCGGCTTGAGACCGATCAGCGGCCCGATATCGCGATAGTCCAGCACCTTCGAGCGCAGGTCAGCCTCGATATACAGCCGCTCACGGCCGCCATCGATCATGATGGCGCCGCCAAGGTCGCTGTTGCCGACCCGTCCGGCCATAGTCTCGATGCGCCACACGGCACCATCGCGCTGCAGCCGGCCTTTGAGATCATAGGGCGGCGTCATCGGCAGCGGCACGCCGGTGATGGTCTGCAGCTTGCCGAGATCCGGGCCGCTCAATGCAACCTCCAGATCCAGCCCCTCGAACCTGATCGGATCGGCCAGGGTGCCGGTGATGCGTCCCACCGTCTGGTCTACGGTGAGTTCAACGGTCAGGGGATATGGCTCATCGTTTTCCCGTAACGACAACAGTGAGCCGCCCGTCAGCCGCAGCCGGAACGGCTCGCCATGCATGGTGCCGCGGCCGCCGAGGCGCACACGGTCCCGGCCCTCGTTATTTGCACCGAACACCGTCGCCACTTCGGCATCGATATCCACACCGGCCTTTTCATCGTGATAACGGAAGCGACCGTTCTCGATGCGCAGCCGGCCGATCAGCGGCATCTCCGTACGATCTTCCGGCGCGGCCACATCCTTCGCAGCCGTCACGGCAAAGGTCCAGTTGCCCTCGCCATCGGCACGGCGCTCAAGGGCGATCTGCGGTTTCACCAGGCGGATTTCCGGCAACACGGTGCGACCGCGCAGCAGCTGGCGCAGATCGACCACGATCTCGACACGCTCGAAGCTGAGCAACTCCTTCTCGCGGGCCCAGTCGGCATTGGCCATATGAAGGTCTTCGATAACGAAACGGGGCGTCAGCGACCATTCGCCATCCATGCGGCCATTGATCACGGTCTGCCGGCCGGTGGCGGCGGTGATGAAACTCTGGGCCGGATTGCGCAGCCAGTTCCAGTCGAACAGCGCCGCCGCAACACCCAGAATCGCAATGACCAGGCCAAAGCCGCCCAGTATCCAGTGCCAAACCGGTCTTTGGCGGTTTTTTTCCTGCGATTCTGCTGTTTTTCCCAATTCCTCCGGCTTAGGCATGACAATCTCCAGTAGGAAAAGGAAACCGTTGTTATGTCCTTCTGGTTCCATCGGAAATCCCGGCATCACGGAAAAATTAACCGGGGTTTAAGATTCGTTAATTGTGTACTGACACACTCCGTTACATGGGCGTGCAGACGGAGATCATTATTCCGCGCTATGTCGTGCTGACGCGATTGGCCGACAGCTGGATTCCGCGCGCCTCCCATGGCGATGTCGAGCGGGCCGAGGCCGAGGCGTTCCGCTGGCGCCGCATCTATGGTCCCGACCGCACCCGCGTTGCCGAATTCCTGATCCCCGAGGAAGTGCAGGCCTCCGTTCCGATGCCTGTGACGGTCACGGTGTCGGCTGTGCCGCTGACGTCCGCGCGCCGCCATTCCATGCCCGACAAGTACCAGGCCTGGCGCGATGCCGGATTGCGGGCGCTGGCGCTGTATCTTGGTTTCGGCTTCGCCACCCGCGCCATGGACCTGCTGATCCTGCTGGCACAGCATTAGTTTCGGCTGAACCGTTGGGTTAGACTCCCGGACAGTGTCCCGTCCGAGTCCCGCCGCATGCTCACCGTCATCTTTGCCATCATTCCGATCTTCCTGCTGATCGCGCTCGGCGGTGCGCTCAAGCGTTATAATTTTCCCGGCGACGCCTTCTGGCCGCTGGCCGACAAGATGACCTATTTCATCTTCTTCCCGGCCCTGCTGGTCGACAACCTGAGCAGCGCACGGCTGGGCAACCTCGATCCCACCGGTATGCTGGGCGCGCTGCTGGCCGTGATCCTGCTGCAGGCCGCGCTGGTTTACCTGCTGCGGCCGCTGGCGCGGGTGGATGGGCCGGGCTTCACCTCGGTGTTCCAGGGCGCGATCCGCTTCAACACCTTTGTCGGCCTTGGCGCCGTGGCAGCCCTGGAAGGTGGCGCCGGCATCACGCTGTTTGCCGTGGCCATCGCACTCGCCATCCCGGTGCTGAACGTGCTGTGCGTGCTGACGCTGGCGCGCTACGGCGCCCATGGCCAGAGCACCAGCTTCAGGGGTCAGGCCCTGTTCCTGGCTAAAAATCCGCTGATCATTGCCTGCCTGATCGGCATCGTCATGAACCTCGCCGATATCACGCTGCCGCGCGGCATCGAGCCGGTGTTCAAGATGCTGGGCAGCATGGCGGCGCCGATGGGCCTGCTCACGGTCGGCGCCGGGCTGCAGTGGGAGGCGGCGCGCAGCGGCGGCCGTGCCGTGCTGCTGTCCTGCGCGCTCAAGCTGCTGGTCTATCCGCTGATGCTGTTCGGCGCGGCCCGGCTCTGGGGCCTCGGACCGCTGGAAACCAAGGTAATGGTACTGTGGGGCACCATGCCGACGGCAAGCGCCAGCTATATCCTGGCGCGCCAGATGGGCGGCGACGCGCCGCTGGCAGCCGCCATCGTCACGGTCAGCACGATCCTCGCCTTCGTCACCGTGCCGCTGTTCATGCTGCTGCTCGGCGTCTAGGCCGTCACAGCTTCGGGAAATCGAGCCCCATGGCCTCGTAGCGCTCGGGATCGTCGCCCCAGTGCTCGCGCACTTTGACGAACAGGAACAGGTGCACGCGGCGATCGAACTGTTCTTCCATGATCTTGCGGGCGAAGGCGCCGATGCGCTTGATCATCTGGCCTTTTTCGCCGAGCACGATCTTCTTCTGGCCGTCGCGCTCGACATAGATCACCTGATCGATGCGGGCGGAGCCGTCCTTCTGGTCCTTCCAGTCCTCGGTCTCCACCGTGATCGCGTAAGGCAGCTCGTCATGCAGGCTGCGATAGACCTGCTCGCGGGTGATCTCGGCCGCCAGGAAACGCATCGGCACATCGGCCAGCTGGTCTTCCGGATACAGCCACGGCCCGGCCGGCATGCGGGTGGCCAGATCGGCGCGCACGTCATCGACGCCAGTGCCCTTCTCCGCCGAAATCATGAAGATGCGGTCGAAATCGTAGGCCTCGCTCAGCTGCTTGGCCAGGCCAAGCAGCTTTTCGCGCTGCACGGCATCGACTTTGTTCAGGGCCAGCAGCACATTCCTGCGCTTGCGATCCTTCAGCGATTCGACAATGGCGCGACTTTCATCATCGTAGCCGCGCTCGGCATCGATCAGCAGCAGCACCACATCGGCTTCTTCCACACCGCTCCAAGCGGCATTGACCATGGCACGGTCGAGCCGGCGCCTGGGCTCGAAGATGCCCGGCGTATCCAGAAAGATGATCTGCGTATCGCCTTCCATGCCGATGGCGGTGATGCGCGCGCGCGTGGTCTGCACTTTTTTGGAAACGATCGACACCTTGGCGCCGACGATCCTGTTGAGCAGCGTCGATTTCCCGGCATTGGGGGCGCCAACGATGGCGACGTAACCGCAATGCGGTGACGCCGGTGTAACTCTGGTTTCTTCTGTCATGCTTTCTCGGTGACGAGCCGGTCGAGCAAACGACCGGCTGCTTCCTGTTCAGCGGCCCGTTTCGAGCCGCCCTGCCCCTTGGCCGGATCGCCGTTCCCCAGCTTCACCGCGACAGTAAAGCGCGGTTCATGCGGCGGGCCTTCGGTGCTGACGATTTCATAGCGCGGCGCGGCCATGCCGCGCGCGGCAGCCCATTCCTGCAGGGCCGTCTTCGGATCCTTGGCGGCGCCGTTGGTCACCTCGCCCAGCATCGGCTCCATGTAGCGACGCACGAAACGCTCGGCCACCTTCAACCCGCCATCCAGATAGAGCGCCGCAACCACGGCCTCACAGGCATCAGCCAGGATGGCCGGCTTGCCGGCACCACCGGAATCGCGTTCGGACCGCGAGAGCTGAATGAAATCGCCGAGCCCCAGCGACTGGGCGAAACGCGCCAGGCTTTCCTGCTTGACCAGGGCGTTGTAGCGCAGCGCCAGTTCGCCGGCTTCAGCCTGCGGGAACCGTTCGGCCAGCAGGGTGGCGACAACGAGACCCAGCACGCGGTCGCCGATGAATTCCAGACGGTTGTAATCGCGCACGGCCTGTGGCGTTTCCGCGGGGGTTTTCGCGCGCGCCGATTTGGCGCGGCTGCGGCGCGGGTTGGCCGACGGATGCACCAGGGCTTCTTCCAGCACCTTGGTGTCAGCGAATTTGTGGCCCAGCGCCTGCTGCAGTTGCTCGAGTGCCGGTTTGCGGGATTCCGCAGTCACGCCGGCCTCAGTCGATACCGGTGAACATGCGATTCCAGCGCAGGGCACTGAACCAGGTCCAGGGCTTGAGCAGGGACGCACTCTGGTCGATCGAGATCCAGCGCACTTCGGCGCGGCCGATCAGATGGTCGGCCGGCACATATCCGACGCCGCCGACTTCAACCGGCACGCGGCTGTCCTGCGAGTTGTCGCGATTGTCGCCCATCATGAAATAATGCCCGGCCGGCACGGTATAGACGCCGGTGTTGTCGCCGGCATTATAATTATAAAGATTGAGAGTGACGTATTTCGCGCCGTTGGGCAGGGTTTCTTCCCACTGTTCGACGCGCTCCTGCACATTGCCGAAGCGGTCGCGGCGTTCGAAATCCTCGATGCGGCGGCGCTTCACCGGCTCGCCATTGATATACAGCGCACCGTCGCGCATCTGGATGCGGTCGCCCGGCAGGCCGATCACGCGCTTGATGTAGTCGATGGATGGATCGCGCGGCCAGCGGAACACCGCGACATCGCCGCGCCTGGGCGCCGAACCAAGGATGCGGCCCTCAAAGATCGGCGGGCTGAAGATGACCGAATACTTGCTGTAGCCGTAGGCGAATTTCGATACGAAGACATAATCGCCGACCAGCAGGGTCGGCAGCATCGATTCAGATGGAATATGGAAGGGCTCATAGGCGACGGTGCGGATACCGACGGCGATCAGCACGGCGTAGACCAGCGTGCGCAGGCTGTCCCAGATGTCTGCGCCACGCGTCTTAGACTTCGCCACCGCCTGCTCCCGATCCATATAAATCAATCCCTTACGCGCCATTTCCGGTCCGCCGGACCGGCATCAAGCCGATAACCGCCGGGCAAAGTCAAGCGCTGGCTAGAGGCCTGATTACACAGGGGATTTGGGACGGGCCGAGATGATGACAATGGCCTGGGCAAGCGGCGGTTCGTCGGTGAGGGAGACCTCGATCTGAGCCTCGTAACCCGCAGGTAACAGGCTCTCCAGCCGCGCCAGCGCCCCGCCGGTGAGCGCTATCGACGGTTTGCCGCCGGCGAGATTCACCACGCCCATATCGCGCCAGAACACGCCCTTACGGAAGCCGGTGCCAAGCGCCTTGGAACAGGCCTCCTTGGCCGCATAGCGCTTGGCATAGGATTCAATGCGGGTGAGCGGCCGGCGGTCGGAGCGCGCCTTCTCCACCGGCGTGAAGATGCGGTCGAGGAAGCGATCACCGAAGCGGGCGATGGTCTTCTCGATCCGCCGGATATCGATCAGGTCCGAGCCCAGGCCGATGATCATGCCGATTTCGCAGCGACGCCGCGCGCATCGTTCATCAGCGCGCGCATGCGGCGGATGGCGCCATCGAGACCACCGAAAATCGCCTCGCCGATCAGGAAATGGCCGATATTGAGTTCGACCACGGTGGGGATCGCGGCAACCGGCGCCACAGTATCGAAATTCAGGCCATGGCCGGCATGGCATTCCAGGCCAAGCGTTTCGGCATGGGCGGCCGCCCTGCGGATGCGCTCCAGCTCGGCGGCCTGTTCGTCGCCCTCGGTTTCGCAATAGCGGCCGGTATGCAGTTCGATCACCGGTGCGCCGAGCGCCCGGGCGGCATCGAGCTGCCTTTCAGAAGCTTCGATAAATAACGAGACGCGAATGCCGGCATCCGACAGTTTGGCGATCATCGGTTTGAGATGATTGTGCTGGCCGGCGGCATCCAGGCCGCCTTCGGTGGTGCGTTCCTCGCGGCGCTCCGGCACGATACAGGCGGCATGCGGCCGGTGGCGCAGCGCAATCGCCAGCATCTCTTCGGTGGCGGCCATTTCCAGGTTGAGCGGCAGGCTGATTTCGGCCATCAGGCGGTCGATATCGCTGTCGGAAATATGTCGGCGATCTTCGCGCAGATGCGCGGTGATGCCATCGGCGCCGGCCGCGGCCGCCATCTTAGCGGCGCGTACCGGATCGGGATGCTTGCCACCGCGCGCGTTACGGATGGTGGCGACATGATCGATGTTGACGCCGAGACGGAGCATGCGTGCAGTCATGGCAGGGACTCCTATTTCAGGCCACGCGAGCCCGGCTTGATCGCCGGAATCTTCTGCAGCTCGGGCGGCAGCTCATCCTCGCGATAGGCCGGCACCTTGAAGCCGCAGAGCGCAAACAGCGGCACGCCGAGATCGACCTCGCCGTCTGAGCGGTCGACGATGCAGGAGGCCGCCACGGTCACGCCGCCATGCTCGGCGATGCAATCGATGCATTCGCGGCTCGACTTGCCGGTGGTGACGACGTCTTCCGCCATCAGCACGCGGGCGCCCTTCGGGATATCGAAGCCGCGGCGCAGCGTGAATTTGCCATCGACGCGCTCAGCGAAGATCGCCGGCACGCCGAGCTGGCGCGCCAGTTCGTAGCCGACCACCACGCCGCCCATGGCGGGCGAACAGACCAGATCGACCGGCCTGGCGCCGAATTCGGCGCGCAGCCTGTCGGCCAATGCCTTGCACAGGGCGGCGGCGCGTTCGGGATACATCAGCACGCGGGCCGACTGCATGTAGACCGGGCTGTGCAGTCCCGAGGTCAGCAGGAAATGGCCTTCGAGCAGGGCGCCGGATTCCCGGTAATGCTGCAGCACGTCCTCACGATTCATGGTCTGTCGGTCTCTTTTCTGGGTCAGCGATTTTTAACTGCGGGCGCGTTCCACCGAACTGATGGCCGAGGTTGCCCGCAAGGCGGCGATGATGTTGGTCAGGTGCTTCAGGTCGCGTACCTCGATGTCGACGAACATCTCGAAGAAATCGGTGGTGCGGTTGGTGATCTTCAGGTTGGTGATATTTCCCTTGTGCTTGGCGATGATCGTGGTCACCGCACTGAGTGCGCCGGGTTCGTTGTTGATCAGCAGGTTGACGCGACCGACATGCCCGTGAGTCTTCTCGCCGTCCGAAGGCGGATCCCAGGCCAGATCGATCCAGCGCTCCGGCTGCTCGGCGAACTGCTCCAGCGTCTCGCAGTCGATGGTGTGAATGGTGACACCCTTGCCGGTGGTAACGATGCCGACGATGCGGTCGCCGGGCAGCGGATGGCAACAGCCGGCGAAATGCATCGCCATGCCGGGGATCAGGCCGCGGATCGGGATGCCGCCGGCCTTGCCGTGATCGGACTGGCGATGCGGTCGCGGCAGCGGCGGCGCCTTGTCGGCCTCATCGCCCTTCTGGCCGGGGAACACGATGTTCACCACCTGCCGCGCGGTGAAGTTGCCCTCGCCCACACCGACGAAAACATCATCGGCATTGCGCAGCTTCAGCACTTTCACGACAGGCTCCAGCACCTTGTCGTTGACGGCGGTGTCGTGCTCCTTGAATGCCTTGACCAGGATGGCCTTGCCCAGTTCGTGATACTGACCGCGCTGCTGCTGGCGGATGAAGCGGTTGATGCAGGATTTGGCACGGCCCGACTTGACGAAATTCAGCCAGGTCGGATTGGGTGCCGGGACCTTTGAACGAAGAATCTCGACCTGGTCACCGTTACGCAGCACGGTGCGCAGCGGCACGACACGGCCGTTCACCTTGGCGCCGACGGCGGTATCGCCGACATCGGAATGTACCGCATAGGCGAAATCAACCACCGTGGCATCGCGCGGCAGGGCGATCAGATCGCCCTTCGGCGAGAAGCAGAAAACCTGATCCTGGAACATATTGAGCTTGGTATGTTCAAGGAATTCTTCCGGATCGGAGGTCTGCTCGAGAATTTCCAGCAGTTCGCGCAGCCAGCGGTATTGCCGCGCCTCGGCTTCCGGCGCCGGCGCATGGCTGCCGCCATTCTGTTTGTACTGCCAGTGCGCGGCGACACCGAGATCGGCGATGGCATGCATTTCATTGGTGCGGATCTGGATTTCGATACGCTTGTTTTCCGGACCGATCACCGTGGTGTGCAGGCTGCGATAGCCGTTCTGTTTCGGCGTCGACAGATAATCCTTGAAACGGCCCGGCACCGACGGCCAGGTCTGATGCACCACGCCGAGCGCGTGATAGCAGGTGGCGACATCGGCCACGACAATGCGGAAGGCCATGATGTCGGAAAGCTGCTCGAAGGCGATATTCTTGCGCTGCATCTTCTCCCAGATGGAGAATGGCCGCTTCTCGCGCCCGGATACCCAGGCTTCGACACCGCTTTCCGCCAGGGTACGCTTGAGGCGGTCGACAATGCGATCGACCAGGCTGCCGCCTTCGGTACGCAACTGGTCCAGACGCGCGATGATCGAGGCGCGCGCATCGCCGTTCAGTTCGGCGAAGGCCAGGTCTTCCAGTTCCTCGCGCAAATCCTGCATGCCGATGCGGTCGGCAAGCGGGACGTAGATTTCCATCGTCTCCTTGGCGATGCGGCGGCGCTTGTCCGGGTCCTTGATGAAATGCAGCGTGCGCATGTTGTGCAGCCGGTCGGCCAGCTTGACCAGCAACACGCGGATGTCGGTCGACATCGCCAGCAGCAGCTTGCGGAAATTCTCCGCCTGGCGCGTGCGGTCGGACTGCAGTTCGATACGCGACAGCTTGGTGACGCCATCGACCAGGCGCAGCACATCGGCGCCGAAATTTTTCTGGATCTCTTCCGGCGTCGCCACCGTATCTTCCAGCGTGTCGTGCAACAGGCCGGTGGCGATGGCGGTGGCGTCGAGCTTCATGCCGGCAAGAATGCCGGCCACTTCGACAGGATGAGAGAAATACGGATCGCCCGAGGCACGCTTCTGCGCCCCATGTGCCTTCATCGAGAACACATAGGCGCGGTTCAGCAGGTCCTCGTCCGCAGTGGGATCGTAGGCGAGAACCTTCTCCAGCAGTTCAACTTGACGCATGACACGCGGGCGCATCGTCTTTGGTCCGTTCTCCGCCCTCCGGCAAACGGTTGTTCCTAAAGACTTATTTTGAGCTAAATTGCGCCCGGGACAAGCCCAGGGGGCGGAAAAACGTTAATTAGGCGCCGATTACTCTTCGGCCGGGGCTTCGGGCGCGGCTTCCGCTTCAGCTTCATCAGCGTCGTCGCCGTCGACTTCGTCAATCGACATGCCTTCGGCGAGGTCTTCGTTGTCCTGCGGGACACCGGCCCACTCGCCCGACTGCATCAGGGCGGCCATGTTGTCCTCTTCCGGCTCATCGACTTCCGGGCTGTCCTGCATGTCGCCGATCATGCGCTGACGCAGACCTTCGATATCCACCGTCTCATCGGCGATTTCGCGCAGGGCCACAACCGGATTCTTGTCGTTATCGCGATCCACAGTCAGCGGCGCACCGGTGCCGATGGCACGGGCACGCTGCGCAGCGATCAGAACCAGCTCGAAGCGGTTCGGGATCTTGGTGACGCAATCTTCTACGGTAACGCGGGCCATGGCTTACCCTCGGGCAAAACAGATGAAAAACGGCGGAAGCGCGTTATTAAGGGCGTTTCGGCGCGGTTGCAAGGCTCCATTCAAGCAGAAAAGCCGCGCCCGGGCCAAGAAATTCCTCATAACCTGTTGATTCTCAAGGGATGAGCCATGGGAATCAGGGTCGCCAGATCCGTGCCGGTGATCGGATGACGCCAATCCGGGGCGATTTCCTGCAGCGGCAGCAACACGAACAGGCGATCGGCCAGCCGCGGATGCGGCAGGCTGGGGCCGCCTGCCTCGCCGATTTCGCAGCGGCCGCGATAATCGATCAGGTCGAGATCCAGCACCCGCGCCTCCCAGCGATCCTGCCGCACCCGGCCACAGGCCGATTCGATGTCGTGCATTCGCGCGAGCAGCGCGGCCGGCAGCAGTGCCGTATCGACCTCGATCACGCCGTTGACGAAGTCCGGCTGACCGGAGGCGGGTTGCGGTCCGGATTGCCACCAGGAGGAGCGGCGCAGGATCGCAATATCCTCGCCAGCGAGCAGCGACAGTGTTGCTTCAAGCGTGGCGCGCGGCGCACCGTAATCGATGCTTGGCAGGTTGGCACCAAGCGCGATAAATATGCCCCCCGATTTTGTTACAACATTTCCACTTGCCATCGCGACCACAGAGTCTAAACACTGGCCTCATAAGAACTCACATACCGCGTAAGCGTGTTTCGAGCAAAAGTCATACAGAAAAGGAATAACTGATGAAGTTTTATCAGCAGGAGCGCGTGGCGCTTTTCATCGACGGTGCCAATCTCTACTCCGCCGCCCGCAGCCTCGGCTTCGAAATCGACTACCGCCGCCTGCTCGACTCTTTCCGCAAGGAATCGCATCTGGTGCGCGCCTTCTACTACACGGCGCTGGTCGAGGATCAGGAATACTCGCCGCTGCGCCCGCTGATCGACTGGCTCGACTATAACGGCTTCACCATGGTGACCAAGCCGGCCAAGGAATACACCGATGCCATGGGCCGCCGGAAGGTGAAGGGCAACATGGATATCGAGCTGGCCATCGACGTGATGGAGATGGCGCCGCATATCGACCATGTGGTGCTGTTCTCGGGCGACGGCGATTTCCGCCGACTGGTCGAGGCCGTACAGCGCAAGGGCGTGCGCGTCAGCGTAGTCAGCTCCACCCGTACCCAGCCGCCGATGGTGGCCGACGAACTGCGCCGCCAGGCCGATACCTTCATCGAGCTGCAGGACCTGATGCCGAAGATCATGCGCGACCAGGCCGCCCGCGATCAGTCACGCACGGCCGGCGTGCATGCGACGCTGCGCAGCGGCGGGAATGAACGCAGCAATGTGGCGCATTCCAGCCCGGCCCAGGCGATGGACGATTTCGATGAAATCGACACGGCCGATCCACGCAAGCACCTGCGCTGATCCGGCCGCCCCTGCCCCATGACTGCCGTCATTCCCGCGCTGCCGGGCCACGATTGCCCGCTCTGTCCGCGCCTGGTCGAATACCGCATGGCCAATCGCGCCACTTTCCCCGATTTCTTCAACGGCCCGGTGCCGCCCTGGGGAGAGGCGCAGCCGCAACTGCTGATCGTCGGTCTCGCGCCTGGCGTGAAGGGCGCCAACCGCACCGGACGGCCGTTCACCGGCGACTATGCCGGTGACCTGCTCTACAGCACGCTGATCAAATACGGTTTCGCCAAGGGCGAATTCAAAGCCGATCCGAATGACGGCCTGCAACTGGTGCGCTGCCGCATCACCAATGCGGTGAAATGCGTGCCGCCGGAAAACAAGCCGACGCCGGCCGAGACCAAGACCTGTATGAAGAGTTTCCTGGCCGGCGAGATTGCCGCCATGGACGGGCTGAAGGCCATCCTGGTGCTGGGCCAGATCGCCCATGTCGCGGTGCTGGATGTGCTGAAAATCAAGCGTGCGGCAGCGCCCTTCGGTCATGGCGCAGAGCATCGCCTGCCGAGCGGCGCGACGCTGTTTTCCAGCTATCACTGCTCGCGCTACAACACCAATACCGGCCGCCTCACCACCCCGATGTTCCACGCGGTGTTCGACAAGATCGCCCGCGTGACGCACTAGGCGGGTGGCCGGCCGACGACCGGCCACCGCGCTGTTCAGGCCTTCGGCCTCATCATCAGCGCGTTGAACCGCCGCTCCGGCCGGGGCGTGACGACCACCTCGGCCTTGCTGGCCATTTCCGCGTTGGGATGGAAGACCGGGATGATGGCCTGCTCCTCCATCGTGATCTCGATGGCGGCCTGCACCAGCGGCTTGCGCTTGACCGGGTCCATTTCCGCCTGTGCCTTCTCGATCGCCGCATCGATGTCGGTATGCGAGAACTTCGTACGGTTGGCGGTGCCGTAGATACCGCCCGGTGTATGTACCAGCGCACGCGGGCCGATCGAGGCTTCGTCGGTGCCGTACTGTGCCATGAAGGCCGAGTATTCCTGCTTGGTCGCCTGGCTGAAGAAGACGGTGCCGGGCATCGCCTCGACATTCACCTGCAGGCCGAGACGGGTCCAGAACTGTCCCACCGCCTGGGCGATATCCTTGTCTTTCGGATAACGGTCGCCGGTGGCATGCAGCGTGATCTTGAAGCCGTTGGCATAACCGGCTTCCTTCAGCAGCGCCTTGGCCTTTTCAAGGTCGTAAGGATCAACCTTCAGCTTCGTGCTGGTGCCATCGAACCGCGACGGCAGGAACTGCGAGGCCGGCGTGGCGGAGCCATCCAGGATGCGGTCGACGATCAGTTTGCGGTTAATGGCGAGCGACAGCGCCTTGCGTACCCGCTTGTCCTTCAGCGGATTGCCCAGCAGGGCCGGCTGACCGTCCTTGGCCGAAATGAAGGGACTGACGTCGCGCGCGGCATCCATGGCGATATACTGCACGGTGGCCGAAGCGCCGCTGGTGACGGCGAAGCGCTTGTCCTGCTTGATGCGCGGAATGTCGATGGTCGGCACCTCGTCGATGGCATCAACATCGCCAGACAGCAGCGCGGCAATGCGCCCGGCATCGCCCTTGATGACGCGCTCGGTTACTTTGGCCCAGGGCTGCTTGCCGTCCCAGTAGGCATCGTTGCGATTCAGAACCAGCACCTGGCCGTTGGTCCATTCCGCCACCTTGTAGGGGCCGGTGCCGATGGCCGCGCCGCTGGCGCCGGCATTGAAATCGGCCGTGCTGGCGGCAACATGCTTCCTGGAAATGATGAAGACGCGCGCCAGATCCGATGGCAGGGTCGGCGCAGGCGTTGCCGTCTTGAAGCGAATCTTGTGATCGCCCAGTTTCTCGGTAACGGAAATCGACCGTGTGAACTGGGTGAAGGGATTCGGGCTGTTCGGCACCTTCGGCACGCGCTCCAGCGTGGCGATCACGTCATCGGCGGTGAAAGCCGAGCCATCATGGAATTTGACGTTCTGACGCAGATCGAATTCCCAGGTCAGCGGATCGATGTTGCGCCAGGCCGTGGCAAGAGCCGGAATAATGCGCAGTCCGCTGTCGACACCCAGCAGGGCATCGAAGATCAGCGAATGCGACGACGCCTGCGGGAAGCCGTTGAAGAAATGCGGATCAAGCGTATTGAGTTCGAGCTTGGTGCCGATCACCAGCGACGGCGCCCCCTGCGCCATGCTGCGAGAGCCGATACCGGCGGCAGCCAGCGTGGCAAGCGTTCCACCCATGAACAGGCGGCGGGAAACTGGGAGCATGCCGTTTTATCCTTCTGGTTTTTGACGTCGTGTCGGACTTATAACAAACGCCTTCGCTTATAGTGTCAATCAGACAGGGTGACATAGAACCATGCCGCGCAGGTATCGCATAGCCATTGGTGGCTTCATGCTGGAAAGCAACGGCCATGCGCCGGTTTCGACACGCGAGGAGTTCGAGGCCAGCGTGTTGCTGGAGGGCGATGCCCTGCTGGCCGATCTCGCCAGCGCCAATCCGCGCAGCCCGACCACGCTGACCGGATTCACCGCCGAAATGGATCGGCTGGCCGACTGGGAACGGGTGCCGCTGGTGATGGCTGCCGTCGGCGCCTCGGGGCCGGTAGACCAGGCTTTCTTCGAAGAGGTGGTCGAGCGCATGCGGCAGCTGCTGCGCGCCGCCGGCCCGGTGGATGCCGTCTTCCTGTCACAGCATGGTGCCGCCACAGCAACCGTGGATATCGATCCCGATGGCACAGTGTTCCGCGCCGTGCGGGAGGTTGTCGGCCCGGATGTGCCGGTGGTGGCCACGCTCGACCTGCACGCCAATGTCAGCCAGGCCATGGTCGATCTGGCCGATATCCTGATCGCCTATCGTGAGAATCCCCATACCGACATGCCCGAACGCGGTGCCGATTGCGCGCGGCATCTGAAGGCGATGCTCGGCGGCATGAAGCCGCAGACTGCCTTCGTAAAGCTGCCCTTCATTCCGCCTTCGACCAGCCAGAACACCAAATCGGGTCCCTATGCCGATCTGATCGCCTACGGCCAGAAGCAGGTCGGTAATGGTGTGCTCGATGTCTCGATATCCTCGGGCTTTTCGCTCGGCGATACGCCAAAGAACGGCATGTCGGTGATCGTCACCGCGACGGACAAGGCGCAGGCCGAAACGGTGGCGCGCAATGTCGCTGCCCATGCCTGGAGCCAGCGCCAGCGGTTCATCACCAACCTGACCAGCCTGGAACGCTGCACAGAGATGGCACTGGCCTGCGGCCGCGATCCGTCCAAACCCGCCCTGCTCTTCGCCGATGTGGCCGACAATCCAGGCGGCGGCGGACGTGGCAATACCAGCTATATCCTTGCCGCGTTCCACAAGGCCGGCGTCAGCGGCTGCGCCATCGGGCCGGTCTACGATCCGGCCCTGGCGGCCGAGGCGCAACGGCTCGGTGTCGGCGCCGGTTTCATGGCCCGCTTCAATCGCGATGAAACCACCACTTTCTCCGAATCCTTCACGGCCCCGGGCAAGGTGGTGGCGCTGAGCGACGGGCTGTTCGTCGGCCGGCGCGGGATGGCAGCCGGGCGCACGCTGAATATGGGGCCGGCCGCGGTCGTGCAGGTTGGCGACATTCAGGTGGTGGTCACCACCAACCGGCACCAGGCACTGGACCCGATGTTCTTCGAAACCTTCGGTATCGACATCGCCAGCCTGCGCAGCCTGGTGGTGAAATCGCGCGGCCACTTCCGCGCTGGCTTCGATATCTTCTTCCCCGATGACCGCATCATCGAAGTCGATGTGCCCGGCCTGACCACGCCGGTGCTGCAGAACGTGCCCTGGCGCCAGGTGCCGCGACCGATCTATCCGCTCGATCCGGAGATGACCTGGGCGCCATGAGGCGCCCACTCATTGGAACATATTGGCAACAATATAAAGAGGTGCTAAAATAGAGCCCATACAGGAAATCAATATCTTACGGAATAATAATGGAACATATAACGAATATGGCCATACCGGCCGCCGAAACCGTCTTCAGCCACCTCAGCCGGAAATTCGATCTGGATGCGGCGATCCAACCGTTTATGGCCCGCCGCTCCCTGCTGCAGCGCTACGACCTCGCCTTCGACCTGCCGGCGCTGGAGCAGGCCTGCCGGGCGGTCATCGCCGAATATCGCCTGCGCGGCTTCCGCAACACCGCCGATGACGTGGCCGAACCCACCTATGGCTCACTGTCGCTGACCTATAACCCGGATGTTCCCGGCGATCCGCATGGCGCCACGCTGGGATCGGCGCATCTGCGCAACGGGCAATATTTCTATGCCACCGACCAGAGCCGGGCACAAATGCCGAAACTGAAAGGCGACTATTACGACAGTTACGGCTTCCGTATGCTGACGCCGGCAGCCCGGCACGGTGCGCTGGGGCAGCTGATGCAGAGCTTCACCCTGCCGGTGATCCGCTCGCGGCTGAGCGTAATCCCCGGCAACAATGCCGAGGCGCTGAAAGACAGCTACGGCTGGCACCGCGACGAAAGCGTCTTCCACAACCTGCGCATCAACATTCCGGTCTGGACCGCGCCGGAATATCTGCTGGAGATCGAAACGGAATTGATGGAGCCCCAGGCTGGTTCGGCGACCATCCAGCGCCATCACCTGCGACATGGTTTCGCCTGGTCCTGGGACACCAACATGCCGCACCGGGTGTTTGCCGGCGGACTGACGTCGCAGTCACGCTGCCATCTTGTTGTCGGGTTGGCGCCGTGGTTCGACTACGACCCGCAGGCCGATGCCTGGACGCCGAATACGTATTTCGGGCAGGTGCATCCGCATGACCTGATCGCCGAAGGCCTGGCGCATCCGCTTATCCGTGCCGGCAGCAAGCGCTGATCAGAACCACTTCATCTTGCGCAGCAGCCAGACTTCCAGAACGATCAGCGTCACGGTGGTGGCGCAAATGGCACCGAAGGCCCATGGCTCATCGGCAAAGGGAATACCGGCGACATTCACGCCGAGCAAACCGGCCAGCAGGCTGGGCGGCAGCAGGATCGCGGTCAGCGCGGTCAGGCGGTTGGTGGTCTGCGCGATCTCCTCGCTCATCAAGGCGGTGAGGTCTTCATGCAGAATGGTGAGCCGGTCGCGCAGCGCATCCAGCGTTTCCACGCTGCGCAGCACCTTGTCGGTCAGTTCACGCAGACGCTGGCGGTCGCGCGGCATGATCCAGCCGACATTGGCGCCCTGCAGCCGGAACATCGCCTCGCGCTGCGGTGCCATGTAGCGGCGCAGAGAAATCACGCGCCGCCGCATATCGCTCAATTCACTGCGGGCTTCGCGTGCATCGCATTCCTCGATCTGATGATCGAAGGCATCCACTTCATCCTCGAGCTGTTCGAGGATCGGTTCGATATATTTAAAGATGCGACGTGCGATCTTGGTCAGCAGATGGCCGACATGCAGCGGCCCCTGCCCCTCGCGCAGTTCCTCGCGGATATCGCGCAACGCATGCAGGTAATGGTCCTTGTCGCGCAGCGAGATCATGCGCGTCTCGTCGGCCCAGAGATGGATCGGCACGAGATCAAGCGTATTCTCATGCGGGTCGCGATTGACACCGCGCAGCACGCCGATCAGGCCGCTCGTCATTTCCTGGATACGCGGTCGCGATTCATCGGCCAGCAAGGCGTCGCAGACCACGGGATCGAGGCCGCTCTCCTCGCGCAGCCATTTCGCGGCTGTCGGATCGTCGCGTTCGAGATGCACCCAGATCACGCCCTGGGCCGGCCGCCAGTGCCGGACTTCGTCCCAGCCGACCTCGCGCGCGCCGCCGGCGCCATCGAGAATGATGGCAAACCGCAGGCCCGGCTGCTGGCCGTAAATCAATCCGCGCTGCTGGTCCATGCGCCCCCCGACTGCACGCCCGTCCACTGAGCAGGCTCAGCCGTAACGGTCTTCCTTCCACGGATCGCCGGTATTGTGATAGCCGCGTACTTCCCAGTAGCCCGGCGCGTCGCGATCCAGAAACGCGATATGCTTAACCCACTTCGCCGATTTCCAGAAATAGAATTGCGGCATCACGATGCGCACCGGGCCGCCATGCTCGCGGGTCAGCGGCGCGCCCTCCCACGAATGCGCCAGCAACACATCGGACGCGGCAAACATCTCCATCGTCACATTGGTGGCGTAGCCGTCATAGGACTGAAACACGACATGCTTCGCCTCCGGCCGGGGCTTCACCAGTTTGAGGAAATCGCGCGCCAGCACACCGGACCAGCGATTGTCGTAACGCGACCAGGCGGTGACGCAATGGATGTCGGAGACGCTGTCGCTCTGCGGCAGATCTAGAAAGTCGTTCCAGTCCAGCTTGACCGGCTTCTCGACCAGGCCGCCGGCGGTGAGCTGCCAGCGGTCGAGCAAAATATTCGGCTGCACGCCAAGATCGAGCACCGGCCAGTCGCGGGTCAGTCGCTGGCCCGGCGGCAGACGGCGTTTGTCGGACGAGGAAGTCTCGCCGGTCAGCAGGCGGCCGTCCTTGGCCCATTGTTGCTTGGAAGCGATCAGCTTGTCCTTGATCTGGCCGAGCAACCCGGGTTTGTACTCGTCGCTCATCGCCTCGCCTCCGTCTGGATCTTGCCAGCTAGTCCTTGGTCTTCAGCAGCCGATGCTGTTCGCGTTTCCAGTCGCGTTCCTTCTCGGTTTCGCGCTTGTCATGCAGCTTCTTGCCGCGTGCCAGCGCGACCTTCACCTTGGCCCGGCCGCGCTCGTTGAAATATATGGTGAGCGGCACCAAAGTCACGCCGCCGCGCTTCAGCGCGCCGATCATCCTGTCGATCTCGCGGTGCTTGAGCAGCAGCTTGCGCTGACGCCGCGGCTCGTGATTGAAGCGGTTGGCGCCGTGATATTCCGGGATATGCGAGTTGATCAGCCAGATTTCGCCGCCCTGCTCCGCCGCATAGGCATCCTGGATGCTGGCGCGGCCATCGCGCAGGCTCTTCACCTCCGAGCCGACCAGCGCGACGCCGGCATCGAAGGTTTCGTCCAGATGATAGTCATAGCGCGCCCGGCGGTTTTCGGCCACCGTGCGCGGTTGCTGAGCCATGAAAACTACTTCTTCTTTTTCTTGCCGCCCTTAGCCTTGGCGGCGGACTTGCCGCCCTTGGCCCCAGACTTCTTGCCGGGGCCGGTCAGGCCGAGCTGCTTCACCAGCGCCTTGACGCGATCGGTGGTCGCCTTGCTCGGCGGCACCATCGGCAGACGCAGTTCAGCCGTGCAGATGCCCAGCATCTCGGCCGCGAACTTCACCGGGCCGGGGCTGGTCTCGGCGAACAGCGATTTATGCAGCGGCATCAGCTTTTCCTGGATCGCCAGCGCCTTGGCATGATCGCCGGCGAGGCTGGCTTCCTGCATCTGCGACACCAGCTTCGGTGCGATATTGCCGGTCACCGAAATGCAGCCGGTGCCACCATGCGCGTTGAAGGCCAGCGCAGTGGTGTCGTCGCCATCCAGCTGGCAGAACTTCACGCCCGAGGCGATGCGCTGCAGCAGCGGACGCTCCAGATTGCCGGTGGCATCCTTCACGCCCTTGATGCGCGGCAGCTTGGACAGCGCCGCCATGGTCTCGACCGACATGTCGATCACGCAGCGCGGCGGGATGTTGTAGATGAAGATCGGAATCTTGGTCGCGTCGTGGATCGCCTTGTAATGGGCATACAGGCCGGCCTGGGTCGGCTTGTTGTAATAGGGCGTCACGATCAGGGCCGCATCGGCGCCGGCTTCCTGGGCATGCAGGGTCAGCTCGATCGCCTCGTCGGTCGAGTTCGAGCCGGTGCCGGCCATCACCGGAACGCGGCCGTGGGCGGCCTCGATGCAGATTTCGACCACGCGCTTGTGTTCGTCATGGCTGAGCGTCGGGGATTCGCCGGTGGTGCCGACCGGCACCAGGCCATGGGTTCCCTGGGCAATCTGCCATTCGACGAAATCGCCGAACGCTTTCTCGTCCACCTTCCCCTTCCTGAAAGGGGTGATCAGTGCGACGAACGAGCCCTTGAACATGGTAGTTCCTTTACCTTTGCGCGTTACCAGATGGATGTGCCGCGACCTTACTCGCGCCGGCAGCCCCCATCAAGGGCAAGCCGCGCTTTTGCCCGGGCCGGCAGGCTGCTATCATCTATCTGGAATTGCGAAAGATTCGCCGTGCCTCAGGATTGTATCGATTGTCCCTCTGACGTCTGGCGCCGGGGCCTGAAACTGGTTCTGGCGACCGGACTCGCGCTCGGCTGGAGTTTCACCGCCGCGGCCCGGCAGCCCACCCCCGAAACCAAGCCCACACCCGAGCTGGCTTCCACCACCTCCGCCGCTCCGCTGCCTTCAGCCAAACCGCGGCGCGGCACGCCCCCGGCCAGACCCGAGCAGACCAAGCTGCCGGCCCAGCATGAAATCCTCAGCGCCAGCGACCGCGAGATCGGCCGCAAGGCCCTGCAGGAAGCTGCCGCACTCCGGTTCGATGCCGCCCGGCGGATCGCCGCCACGGCGCGCGAGCCGATGATCGCCCAGTTGACCCGCTGGCTCTGGCTGCAGAGCGCCAATAGCGGTGCCGGGTTCGAGGAGATCACCAGCTTCATCGAGACCAAGCCTGACTGGCCGGCGCGCGAAGCTTTGCTGCGGCGCGCCGAGGAAGCCATGGACGGCTCGACCGGCGATGGCCGCATTATCGCATGGTTCGATGCCCACCCGCCGGAAACCGGCCTTGGCCTGCTCCGGCTGGGCGAAAGCCTGTTGCGGCTCGGCCGTGAGAAGGAAGCTTTCCCGGTGATGCGCCGCGCCTGGGTCGATGGTAATCTCGCCCTGCGCGACGAGAAGACGCTCTGGGCCGAATTCGGCGACCGCTTCAGCGCAGCCGATAATGCGGCCCGCACCGATCGTCTGTTATGGGATGGCAATATCGAGGCGGCGCGCCGCATGCTGCCGCGCCTGAACGCCGAGGCCCGCCAACTGGCCGAGGCCCGTATCGCACTCGCCAACAATGTCTCCGGTGCCGAAAAACTGGTGGCGGCCCTGCCGGCGCATCTGCGCGATGATGGCGGCCTGAATTATGACCGTCTGCGCTGGCAGCGCAAACGCGGCATGGACGATGTGGTCGAGGCCCTGCTTTACAACGCCCCCGAGGATCTCGGCCGCGCCGAGAAATGGTGGGTCGAGCGGCATTTCCGCGCCCGCAAGGCGATGGCCGAAGGCCGCATTTCGGAAGCCTATCGTCTGGCGGCCGGCCATGGCGTGAAGGGCGGTGCGGCGATGGCCGAAGCCGAATGGCTGGCTGGCTGGATCGCGCTGCGTCTTTTGCAGGAGCCGAAGACCGCGCTCAAGCATTTCGTCGCCCTGCAGGATGCCGTGCGCTATCCGGTGAGTCTGTCGCGCGCTGCCTACTGGCTTGGCCGCACATATACCGCACTGGGTGATGCCGAGCAGGCGCGGCACTGGTACAGCCAGGCCGCCCAGCATGGCACCACCTTCTACGGCCAGCTCGGGGTCCATGAACTGGATGCGAAAACCCCTCTGGACCTGCCCGACCCAATCCGGCCGACCGCCGAGCAGACCCGGCATTTCCAGCGCCGCGAAGTGGTGCGCGCCGCGCAGATTCTGGTCGAACTGGATATGGAAGAACGGCTGCGCCCCTTCATCATCCGCCTGGTCAACACCGCCAATACGCCGGAAGACCACAAGCTGGTGGCGCAACTGGCGCGCAACCTGCGCCGCGTCGATCTCGCCGTCGCCTCCAGCAAGCGTTCGGCACGGCAGGGCGTGATTCTGGTGAACGAAGCTTATCCGCTGGTCGAGCCGATGCTGCGTGTCGACAATCCGGAAACAGCCCTGGTGCTGGCCCTGTCGCGGCAGGAAAGCGAATTCAACCAGACTGCCGTATCGCCTGCCGGTGCACGCGGCCTGATGCAGCTGATGCCGGCCACAGCCAAAGGCGTGGCAAAGGATCTCAAGCTTGGCTTCGACCAGGGACAGCTGACGCAGAATGCAGGCTACAACGTGCAGCTTGGCGCGCATTACCTCAAAAGCCTGCTGCAGAACTGGGACAACAACTACGTGCTGGCGCTGGTCGGCTACAATGCCGGCGAAGCGAGGGTGCGCCGCTGGATTCGCGATTGGGGCGATCCGCGCCAGCCCAATGTGGACGTGATCGACTGGATCGAACTGATACCTTTCTCGGAAACGCGCAATTATGTGCAGCGCGTGCTGGAAGGCGTGCAGGTTTATCGCAGCCTTCTGCACAGCCAGCCCGGCGCCATCGACCGCATCTATATCGATATGCGCGGCCTGCCGAGGCAGGCCTGCAGCACCTCGCCCTGCTGATCCAATGGCAGGGACAGCGGGTATCAAGGCCTGTCTTTTCGATGCCTATGGCACATTGTTCGATGTCAGCGCAGCAGCGCGTGCCCTGTCCGACGAGCTGGGTCCGCATTGGCAGCCGCTCGCCGATACCTGGCGCGCCAAGCAGCTGAACTATTCCTGGCTGCGCAGCCTGATGGGGGCCCATGCCGATTTCTGGCAGGTCACGGCCGATGCGCTGGATTACGCACTCGACGAACGCGGCATCCGCAATCCCGGACTCCGCCAGCGGCTGCTCGATCTCTACTTCAATCTGGCCTGCTTCCCTGAAGTGCCGGCCATGCTGCGCCAGCTGAAATCCGCCGGCCTGGTGACCGGCATCCTGTCGAATGGCTCCCCGGAAATGCTGGAAGCCGCCTGCCGCTCATCGGGCATCGCCGATCTGATCGATCACCTGATTTCGG
The DNA here is from genome assembly GCF_025869515.1 of Ferrovibrio sp. Lineage (GTDB taxonomy): Bacteria > Pseudomonadota > Alphaproteobacteria > Ferrovibrionales > Ferrovibrionaceae > Ferrovibrio. The sequence continues at coordinate 3,497 of NZ_JAOZVR010000119.1, read as the reverse complement.
TCGAAGAGGTCGGCATCTACAAACCCGATCCGCGCATCTATCGCCTGGCCATGGAGCGGCTGGTGCTGCCGGCTGCGGCGATTGCCTTTCACAGCAGCAACGGCTGGGACATCCATGCCGGCAAGCGAGCCGGATTTTTCGCCATCTGGATCAATCGCAGCGACCAGCCGCCGGAACGCCTGCCTAACCCGCCCGATGTCGTGGTGCGCAGCCTGGGCGAGGTGCCGGTGATCCTCGGCGCAGTGCCATGACAACCGGATTCAGCGAGCGCTATTTTCACGCCCAGGATGACCTGCGGCTGTATTACCGGGTTTATGGCGACCGTCATGCCGCTCGCACGCCCCTGCTCTGCCTGACCGGCCTGACCCGCAACTCGAACGATTTCCATGAATTCGCGTCCCGTCATGCGGCGACGCGCCGGGTCATCTGCCTGGATTATCGCGGCCGCGGCCGTTCGGCCTATGATCCAGATCCGATGCATTACAATCCATCGGTCTATCTTGACGATATCCAGCATCTGCTTGCCGTGACGCATATCCGGCGGGTGATCGCGCTGGGCACATCGCTGGGCGGCATCATGACCATGGCACTGGCCGCAGCTGCCCCCACATTGCTGGTTGGCGCGATCCTGAACGATATCGGTCCCGACGTGAAGGAAGACGGCCGCCAGCGCATCGCCGGCTATGTCGGCCAGCCCGTGCAACTTCCCACCTGGGAGGCCGCCACGGACTATATGCGCAAGGGCTATGCCGGCGCCTATCCGAAACTGGATGCGGCCGGCTGGCAGCGTATTGCACGCGGCACCTTTACCGCGGACAAGGCCCGTGACGGCGTGACCCTGGACTATGACCTGCGGATCGCCGCCGCGCTGCGGGAACAGGCCAGACGGCCGTTGCCCGATCTCTGGCCGATGTTCCGCAGCCTGCGCTCCCTGCCGCTGCTGGCCCTGCGCGGTGCGCTGTCCGATATCCTGACTGCCGATACTTTCATCCGCATGAAACGCGAGCATGCCGGCATGATTGCCGTTACCGTGCCCGATGTCGGTCATGTACCCATGCTGGACGAGCCGGCCGCCGAAACGGCCATAGACGCCTTCCTCGCAGACCTGTAACCCTGCAGCCTGCATGCTATAATCCGGCCCTTCGCTGCCGGGTTATCGGGGCCCGGCTGCATCCGTTGATTCAGCCATAGAGAGCCACCGATGAACGCGCCTGCCAAACTGCCTGTCCTGCCCACCGTCAGCGACGTTGAAGATGCCGCCCGCCAGTTGCGCGGCATCGCCGTTCGCACACCGTTGCTGGAAAGCCAGTATCTGAATGAGCGATTGGGCGGGCGGCTGCTGATCAAGGCCGAGCCGCTGCAGGTCAGCGGTTCTTTCAAGTTCCGCGGCGCCTATAACCGGATCAGCCGCCTGACCGCCGATGAGCGCAAGCGCGGTATCGTCGCCTTCTCGTCCGGCAATCATGCCCAGGCCTGCGCCTGGGCCGCGAAACTCTGCGGCACACCTGCGGTGATCGTGATGCCGAGCGATGCACCGAAGATCAAAATCAACAACACGCGCGCTTATGGCGCCGAGGTCGTGCTGTATGATCGCCATAACGAAGATCGCGAAGCTATCGGCCGCCGCTATTCCGACGAACGCGGCATGACCCTGGTGCCGCCTTTCAACGACCCTTACATCATCTGCGGCCAGGGCACCATCGGTCTTGAAATCGCCGCGCAATGCGCCGAGCGCGATATCAAACCGGATGCGGTGCTGGCCCCCGCCTCGGGCGGCGGCCTGATTTCGGGTATCGCTCTGGCGGTCAAGGATCGCCTGCCGGGCATCGCCGTCTACTGTGCCGAGCCAGATCAGTTCGACGACATCGATCTGTCGCTCAAGGCTGGCAAGATCGTCAGTCATGCCGGCAAGGGTAATACTTTCTGTGATGCACTGATGGCACCGCATCCTGGCGACATCACCTTCGGCGTGATGAGCACCAACCTCACTGGCGCTGTTTCGGCCACCGATGCCGAAGTCGAGACCGCGATGGCCACTGCGTTCAACTACTTCAAGCTGGTGGTCGAGCCTGGTGGCGCGGCCGCACTGGCTGCGGTTCTGAATGGCAAGGTGTCGTGCGTTAACCGCACGGTGGTCGCCGTCTGCTCCGGCGGAAATGTTGACTCCGCGCTCTACTCCGCCATCATCGCCCGCACGCCGCCGGTCTGAAACCTGGCGGCGTTTGTTCCACTCGGCCGAGAGACCTTAGGGAGAGACATATGACCGAGGCATTCATCTGTGACGCCATCCGTACGCCTGTCGGCCGCTATGGCGGCGCGCTGTCCGGCGTGCGCGCCGACGATCTGGGCGCGGTGCCGATCAAGGCGCTGATGCAGCGCAATCCGGCCGTCGACTGGCAGGCCATCGACGATGTGATCTTCGGCTGCGCCAACCAGGCGGGTGAAGACAACCGTAACGTTGCCCGCATGGCGCTGCTGCTGGCCGGCCTGCCAGATAAGGTGCCGGGCGCGACAGTAAACCGTCTGTGCGGCTCGGGCCTGGAAGCGACCGGTGCTGGCGCACGCGGCATCAAAACCGGCGAGTTCGACCTGGTGATCACCGGCGGCGTCGAAAGTATGAGCCGCGCGCCCTTCGTGATGGCCAAGGCGGAAAGCGCTTTTTCGCGGACCGCCGAAATCCACGACACCACGATCGGCTGGCGCTTCGTCAACAAACTGATGAAGCAGAAATTTGGCGTCGATTCGATGCCGGAAACGGCCGAGAACGTGGCCGAGCAGTATCAGATCAATCGCGCTGACCAGGACGCCTTTGCGCTCCGCAGCCAGCAGCGCGCCCTGAACGCGATCAAACTCGGCCTGTTCGAAGCCGAGATCACCCCGGTCACCATCCCGAGCCGCAAGGGCGACCCGGTGGTGGTGGATCGCGACGAACATCCGCGCGATACCTCGCTGGAGGCACTGGCCAAACTGCCGACGCCGTTCCGCCAGGGCGGCACCGTCACGGCGGGTAACGCCTCCGGCGTCAACGATGGCGCCGCAGCACTGATCCTCGCTTCCGAGGCGGCTGCGAAGAAGCATGGCCTGACCCCGCGCGGACGCATCATTGCCACCGCTGCGGCCGGCGTACCGCCGCGCATCATGGGGATCGGCCCGGTGCCGGCGACCGAGAAGGCGCTGGCCAAGGCCGGTCTGTCGATCCGCGACATGGATGTGATCGAGCTGAACGAAGCCTTTGCCGCCCAGGCGCTGGCGGTCCTGCGCCAGCTCAACGTGCCGGACGATGCGACCTATGTGAACCCGAATGGCGGCGCCATCGCCATCGGCCATCCGCTTGGCATGAGCGGCGCCCGTCTGGTCACCACGGCGCTGAACCATCTGGAGCGTACTGGCGGCCGCTATGGCCTCTGCACCATGTGCATCGGCGTCGGCCAGGGCATCGCCATGGTAATCGAACGCGTCTGACCGGCAGTATCCGGAATCGAAAGGGCCGCCCCGGG
>NZ_JAOZVR010000118.1 GCF_025869515.1 Ferrovibrio sp. | reverse complement strand
CCATCTACTGGTGGGGCTCGGGCACGCCGGCCGCCCATTAAGGTCTCCAGCGATGGCGGCCTCCTTCTATCCGCCGCTGTCGCCAGTTTCGACGGGGCTTCGCTGCAGGTGTCCCCGCTGCGGCGAAGCCCCGTTGTTTGACGGGCTGCTCACGGTCAAGCCGCGCTGCCCGTCCTGCGATCTGGATTATGCCAAGATCGATGCCGGCGACGGACCGGCGGTATTCGTCATCCTGATCCTCGGTTTTATCGTGGTCGGCCTGGCGCTGTGGGTCGAGCTGCGCTTCGGGCCGCCGCTCTGGCTGCATATGGTGCTGTGGACCCCGCTGATCCTCGGCGGGTCGATTGGCATGCTCCGGCCCTTCAAAGCCGTGCTCATCGCGCTACAATTCCGCCACAAGGCCTCGTCCGATATCGAATTGATGCGCGAGTAATCCATTGAAAATTCTTGGTTTCCGGCCCGCATTGGGGCCGACCCTGTTTACTGTTCCGGCCCTCATCCTGCTGCTGGCGCTCGGCACCTGGCAGGTGCAGCGGCTGCTGTGGAAGCTCGACCTGATCGCCAGCGTCGAAGAAGGCATGAAAGCCGCGCCGGTGGTATTGCCGGCCAAGGCCGAGACTGGCGGGCCGCTCGATGCCGACGCCTGGCATTTCCGCCGCGTGGTGGTGAAGGGTCGTTTCGACCACGCCCATGAATTTCATCTGCTGGCGCATTCCGAGCGCGGCAATTTCGGCTATCACGTGATCACGCCGCTGCAGCGCAGCGACGCGCCCGGCTGGGTGCTGGTCAGCCGCGGCTGGGTGCCGGCCGAGGACAAGGACCCGTCGCGCCGGCCGCAGGGCCAGGTCGAGGGCGAGGTCACCATCACGGGCCTGGCGCATGCGCCCTGGGGCAAGGGCTGGTTCACGCCCGACAACGACCTGCAGCGGAACCTCTGGTATTACGGCGATGCCGCCGGGATGCTGGCCGCCGCCGGCATCAAGGATGCGCCCGTCCTCTTCGTCGACGCCGATGCCGATGTGACGGTACCAGGCGGTTGGCCGCGCGCCGGCCATACCCGGGTGACCTTCACCAACAACCATCTGGCTTATGCCTTTACCTGGTACAGCGGTGCCGTGGTGCTGGCGGTCATTTATGTGCTATGGCATCGGCGGCGGGCACGCGACGCCCGGGAGCAGGGCCGGCCCAGGGCAAGAGATGAAAACCTATAAGGCCCTCGAAAAACAGTTTCGCCGCATCAGCGCCGTCAACGGCGCGCTGGCGATGCTCGGCTGGGACCAGTCGACCATGATGCCCGAGGGCGGTGCCCGCGCCCGCTCGGAACAGATCGCCACGCTCAGCGTACTGCGGCATGAATGGATCACCGATGCCCGGCTGGGCGACCAGCTGAACGAGGCCGCGACGCAGACCGACAAGCTGGACGACTGGCAGCGCGCCAATCTGCGCGAGATGCAGCGCCAGTGGCGCCATGCCACGGCGCTGACGCCGAAGCTGGTCGAGGCGCGTTCGAAGGCGACGATGGCCTGCGAGATGGTGTGGCGCAAGGCGCGCCGTGACGACGACTTCAAGGCCTTTGCCAGGGCTTTCCTGCCGGTGCTGGAACTGACCCGCGAAGTGGCAGCGGCCAAGTCGGCCGCTTTCGGCCTCGGCGCCTATGACGCCCTGCTGGACGAATACGAGCCGGGCGGCCGGTCCGCCAGTATCGACAAGCTGTTCGCCGATCTCGGCAGCTTCCTGCCGGACTTCATCGACCGCGCGCTGGTCAAACAGGGCAAGCGGCCGGCACCGCTGCCGCTGCCGGGGCCGTTTCCGACCGAGGCCCAGCGCGAGGTCGGTCTGAAGCTGATGAAGGCGCTCGGCTTCGATTTCAATCGCGGCCGTCTCGATGTCAGCCTGCATCCCTTCACCGGCGGTATCCCTGACGATGTGCGCATCACCACGCGCTATTCGGAAGACGATTTCACCAAGGCGCTGATGGGGGTGCTACATGAAACCGGCCATGCGCTTTACGAACTCGGCCTGCCGAAAGTCTGGCGTGACCAGCCGGTCGGCGAGGCGCGCGGCATGGTGCTGCATGAGAGTCAGAGTCTGCTGGTCGAAATGCAGGTCTGCCGCGGCGCCGAATTCCTCAAATTCGCCGCGCCGCTGCTGCGCAAGGCCTTCAAGGGCGGCGGCGAGGCCTGGTCGGAGGCCAATCTGCTGCGCATCTATGCGCGGGTGAAGCCAGACCTGATCCGCGTCGATGCCGATGAGGTGACCTATCCGGCGCATGTCATGCTGCGCTATCGCCTGGAGCAGGCAATGCTGCATGACCATCTGCCGCTCGATGACCTGCCCTATGCCTGGAATGACGGCATGCAGACCCTGCTCGGCGTCGATGTGCCGAGTTATGCCCAGGGCTGCATGCAGGATATTCACTGGGCGGTCGGCTCGATCGGCTATTTCCCGACCTATACGCTGGGTGCGCTGTCGGCGGCGCAGCTTTTTGCCGCCGCCAAGACGCAGGACGGCGGCATTCTGCCCGGCATCGCCAAGGGCGATTTCAAGCCGTTGCTGCGCTGGCTGCGCGCCAATGTGCATGCCAAGGGGGCGCGGCTGACCACCGATGAACTACTGCGCGAAGCGACTGGCAAACCCCTGAGCACTGCCGCCTTCAAGGCGCATCTCAAAGCCCGCTACCTGAGCTGAGCATTCCCATGCGCTACGTCTCCACCCGCGGCCAGGCGCCGGATCTCGATTTCGAAGGCGTGCTGCTGGCCGGCCTCGCCAGCGATGGCGGCCTCTATGTGCCGCAGAGCTGGCCGCAGTTCTCAGTCACCGACTGGCGCGCCATGCGCGGCCTGCCCTATGCCGAAGTCGCCTTCCGGGTGATCAAGCCCTTCATTGGCGGCGGTATTCCCGATGCCGATCTGAAGCAGATGATTGCGGAAGCCTACGGCACCTTCGGTCACAAGGCGGTCGTGCCGCTGCGCCAGAGCGATGCCAATGACTGGGTGCTGGAACTGTTCCATGGCCCGACGCTGGCCTTCAAGGACGTGGCGCTGCAACTGCTCGGCCGGCTGTTCGACTGGGCACTGGCACGGTCCGGCAAACGCGCCACCATCGTCGGCGCCACCTCGGGCGATACCGGTTCGGCCGCCATCGAGGGCTGCCGCGGTCGCGCCAATCTCGATATTTTCATCCTGTTTCCGCATGGCCGCGTCTCCGATGTGCAGCGCCGGCAGATGACGACGGTGGCCGATGCTAACGTGCACGCCATCGCGCTGGAGGGCACCTTCGACGATGCCCAGGCGATGGTGAAGGCGCTGTTCAACGATGCGCCGTTCCGCGACACGGTTGGCCTGACGGCAGTGAATTCGATCAATTGGGCGCGCGTGATGGCGCAGATCGTCTACTATGTAACGGCGAGCTTAAGCCTTGGCGGCCCGGAACGGGCACCGGCCTTCTGCGTGCCGAGCGGCAATTTCGGCGACATCTTCGCCGGCTATGCCGCCGCGAAGATGGGTCTGCCGATCGCAAGGCTGGTCGTCGCCACCAACCGCAACGACATCCTGGCGCGCTTCTTCGCCAGCGGGGACTACCGCAAGAGCGGCGTCGAGTCGACCATCAGCCCGAGCATGGATATCCAGGTGGCGAGCAATTTCGAACGCCTGCTGTTCGACATGCATGGCCGTGACGGTGCCCAGATCCGCCAGCTGATGACCGATCTCGACAGGAATGGCGGCTTCACCGTGTCGGCCAATGCGCTGGCCGAGACGAAACAGCTGTTTGCTGCCGGCAAGGCCGACGAGGCGACAACCAAGGCCATGCTGAAGACGGCTTTTGTGGCGGGCAATGGCCTGCTGGTCGATCCGCATACGGCCGTAGGACTGGCAGTGGCGGCGCAGCAGCGCCAGACCGGCGCCATTCCGCCCGAAACGGCGCTGATCACCCTGGCGACCGCCGATGCGGCCAAATTCCCGGATGCGGTCGAAGCCGCCACCGGCCGCCATCCGGCGCTGCCGCCGCACCTGGCCGATCTGTTCGAGCGGCCGGAGCGCCAGACCGTGCTGGCCAATGACTACGGCACGGTGCGCAACTTCATCGAAACGCGTAGAGTAAAAGCATGACAGTCAGGATCGGCACGCTTTCCAACGGCATGCGGGTGGTCTCCGAGACCATGCCGCAGGTCAAGACCGTTTCCGTCGGCGTCTGGGTCGATGCCGGGGCGCGCGACGAGACGCCGGAGATCAATGGCGTGGCGCATATGCTGGAGCATATGGCATTCAAGGGCACCGAGCGACGCTCGGCGCTGGCGATCGCCGAGGAGATCGAGGCGGTCGGCGGCCATCTGAATGCCTTCACCTCGCGCGAGCAGACAGCCTATTACGCCCGCGTCATGGCCGAGGATACTGGCCTTGCCCTCGATATCCTGTCCGACATCCTGCAGCATTCCGTTTTCGATGCGGGTGAGATGGAGCGCGAGCGCGAAGTTATCATCCAGGAGATCGGCCAGGCGGAAGACACGCCGGACGACATCATTTTCGACCATCTTCAGGAAACCGCTTTCCCCGCGCAGTCGCTCGGCCGTTCGATCCTCGGCACCATCGACCGCGTGTCGGGCATGCAGCGCGGCGATCTGCAGGGCTTCCTGGATCGCTTCTACCATGGTCCGAGTCTGGTGCTGGTCGCCGCCGGTGCGGTCGATCACGACCACCTGATGGCCGAGGCCGAGAAACTGTTCAGCGGTTTGAGCCGCACGCCGCGGCCGGCGCAGCAGACTGCGCGCTACGGTGGCGGCGGCGAAAAACGCGCGGTGCGCGAGCTGGAACAGGCCCATGTCGCCGTGGCGCTGCCGGGCCTGGCCTTCGACGATCCCGATTATTACGCCATGCAGGTCTATGCCACCGTACTGGGCGGCGGCATGTCCTCGCGTCTGTTCCAGGAAGTGCGCGAGAAGCGCGGCCTGGCCTATTCGGTCTACGCCTATCCGTCCTCCTATCGCGATGGCGGCCTGATGACCGTCTATGCCGGCACCGGCGGCGAAAAGCTGCCCGAGCTGATGCCGGTGCTGGCCGACGAGCTCGGCAAGCTCTGCGGCCGGGTCGATGACGATGAGCTGAGGCGTGCCCGCGCCCAGCTTAAAGTCGGTCTGGTGATGTCGCTGGAAAGCTCGGGTGCCCGCATCGAACAGCTCGGTCGCCAGATGCTGCTGTTCGGCCGCCCGCTCGATCTCGATGAGGTGCTGGCCGCGGTCGACCGGGTCGATGCCGATGCGGTGCGCAAGGTTGCCGAGCGGGTGATGCGGTCGGCGCCGCCCACGGTGGCAGCGTTAGGTCCGGTCGAACGGCTGGAAAGCTACACCCGCTTCGCTGCAAGATTTGGCTGAATAAGACGGGAGGGGGGAAAGCATGCTGTTCGGCCGCTTCCTTCCCCCTGCTGCACCGATCCTGCATGGCGAGCGCGTTTATCTCCGCGCCCCGGATGTCAGCGACTATGAAGCCTGGGCCACCCTGCGCGCGGTCAGTCGCGAGCATCTGCAACCCTGGGAGCCGAGCTGGGCCGAGGATTCGCTGACCCGCGAAGGCTTTCGCCGTCGGCTCGCCTGGTTCGAGCGGCTGCGTCGGCAGGAGCATGGCGAAGCCTATTTCATCTACCTGCGGCGCAATGACGGACTGATCGGCGGCATCACGCTGTCGAATATCCGGCGCGGTGCGTCGCAATGCGGCGAACTGGGCTACTGGATCGGCAAGCCTTTCGCCGGCCATGGCCATATGACCGAGGCGCTGGCCGTGATGGTGCGGCATTGCTTCGAGATGCGGAAGCTGCATCGCATCGAGGCAGCCTGCCTGCCGGAAAACCTGCCGAGCCGGCGGCTGCTCGACCGTGCCGGTTTTCGCACCGAAGGGCTGTTGCGCGAATATCTGAAAATTGACGGCGTCTGGCGCGATCACCAGCTCTATTCCCGGCTGGCAAACGATCTGCCCAGGGATGCCTAGCTGCCATACCTGCGGCGGTCAGGCGTGACCGGATACGCTGGACAGCTTGGCGACATCGATACCGATTTTGCGCACGGCGCGATCCCACAGGCTGTCGAGATCGGATTTGAAGACAAGCTCGAAATCGGCCGGCACGGCGAGCCAGGCATTCTCCTGAATCTCGATATCCAGCTGACCGGCGCCCCAGCCGGCATAGCCGAGCGCAAACAGGCTGTGCTGCGGGCCGGTGCCGGTTGCTATCGCACGCAGCACGTCGAGCGTGGCGGTGAGGCCGATGCCGATCGATTCATCGATCTTCACGCTGCCCTGGCGCATGTAGTCGGTCGAATGCAGCACGAAGCCGCGGCCGGTTTCGACCGGGCCGCCCAGCCGCACGATGATGTCGTTCTCGGCGGTCGATTCGATACCGAGCTGCGTCAGCAGGTTGGGGAAGGTGAGCCCGGGATAGGGCTTGTTGATCACCAGCCCCATCGCGCCCTCGGCGTTATGCGAGCACATGTAGATGACGGTGCGGGAAAATCGCGGGTCGCCCATGCTCGGCATCGCAATCAGCAATTGCCGCTCAAGATAGCCGGATATCGCCTTGTCGCTGGTGTCGGTCATTGCCACACTCCGGTTTCACCCGAATGTTACCCCACCGGGTCGGCTTGTCCATACGGCCGGCCCGTAACAAGCCTTGCAATTGGCGGGCCACGCGACAGACTCGGGCCATGATAAAAGCCCTCCGCCGCCTCGGCTCGCTGGCCGGCGCATTAATTGTTGTATTCCCGATATTTTGGCCGCCCGCTGCCGTCCGGGCCCAAGGCCTGCAGCTGCCGCATGTGCCGATGAAAATTGCCCTGATTCAGGGCAGCGCCGACGAGGCCGGCCTGCATATCCAACTGTCGCCCGGGTGGAAATTCTACTGGCGGACGCCGGGTGAAGGCGGCGTGCCGGCGCAGTTCGACTGGACCGGTTCGCGCAATGTGACGCGTGTCGATGTCGCCTGGCCGGCACCCAAGCGCATTCCGCTCGGCAAGTCGGAAATCTACGGCTATGGCGGCGAGGTGGTCCTGCCGCTGCGCGTCGAACGGCGGCAGGCAGATGAGGCGTACGGCCTCGACCTGATGATCGAGTATGGCGTGTGCAAGGATATCTGCATCCTGCGCAATGATCGCCTGATCCTGCGCAGCCAGGATACGGTGCCGATTGCGAATCTTGCCCTGCTGGCCAAGTGGCGGGCGCGTGTGCCGCAGCCCGCAGCGCAGGCCGGGCTGCAACTGGTGTCGCATCGCCTGAAACCCGATCGCCTGATCGTGGTGCTGGGAAGCCAGACGCCACTGCAGAACCCCGATCTGTTCGTGGAGGGCTCTGCCGAAAGCTGGTTCGGGCGCCCCAGCATCACCATGGCGGCGGATGGACGCGAAGTGCGGTTCGATCTGGCAGCGACCTATCCTCCCGGCAAAGCCGGACAGCCGCTGCGGCTCACCCTGGTCGATCCCGCCCTGCAGGCGGAACTGGTGTTGCCGCCCTGACGCCTTGCGAATAGCAGGCCCGACCCTTGTTTCACGCGGCGGGGCGGACCATTTTAACCCCGCCGTATCCGCGGCGTTGTACCGGCCAAGACCCAAACCAAGACGAGGAAACCATGACCATCAAGGTTGGCGACCGCATCCCCGATGCCACGCTGTTTGTGATGTCCGATCAGGGCCCGCAGGCCGTGAAGGCGGCAGAGTTCTTCAAAGGCAAGAAGGTGGCCCTGTTCGCCCTGCCGGGCGCTTTCACGCCGACCTGCTCGGCCAAGCACCTGCCCGGCTTCATCGAGAAATATGACGACCTCAAGCAGAAGGGCGTCGAGACCATCGCCTGCCTGTCGGTCAATGACGCTTTCGTGATGGGCGCCTGGGGCAAGGCCCAGAATACCGGCGACAAGGTGGTGATGCTGGCCGATGGTTCGGGCGAACTGACCAAGGCGATCGGCATGGAGTTCGATCTCACCGCCCGCGGCCTCGGCGTGCGCTCGCAGCGCTACTCGATGCTGATCGATGACGGGGTGGTCAAGCAGCTCAATCTGGAAAAGCCCGGCGCCTTCGAGATTTCGGACGCCAATACCCTGCTCGGCCAGATCTGACCGTTCAGACTGCAGTGACCAGCCGGTCCGGGTCTACCGGGCCGGCTTTTTCTTTTTCGGCCCAGTCTTAGCTGATCTTGGAATGTCGCCGGCGATTTCTATGGCGGCGTCGCGTGCCAGCACGTCGACACGCTCGTTTTCGACATGACCGTCGTGACCGCGCACCCAGTGCCAGCTCACCGTATGCGGGGCGACAGCGAGTTCGAAGCGCTGCCACAGGTCGACATTCTTGACCGGTTTGCGGTCGGCGGTCTTCCAGCCGCGCGCCTTCCAGGAGCGCAGCCAGCCGGTAGCGCCGTCGATGACGTAGCGGCTGTCGGAATAGACCGAGACGGCACAGGGTTTCTTCAGGGCTTCCAGCGCCATGATCGCCGCCGTTAGCTCCATGCGGTTGTTCGTGGTGTCGGCGTCACCGCCGGTGAGCTCTTTTTCGGTTTCCCCATAGCGCAGCAGCGCGGCCCAGCCGCCAGGGCCGGGATTGCCCAGGCAGGCGCCGTCGGTGAAGACTTCAACCTTCAGCAGGTCCGGCATGTCAGCGTTCGATGCCATAGGCGGAGGCGCCCAGCACCTGGCGATGGAATTTCAGTTTCTTCCAGTATTCCAGCGGATCCTTCGGCTTCACCAGCGCGCCGGGCACCTGGTTGAGCCAGTCATACAGCCGCGTCAGCAGGAAACGCAGGGCCGCACCGCGGGCAAACAGCGGCAGGCTGTGCACCTCGCCATCGGTCAGCGGACGCACGCTTTCGTAGCCGCCGATCAGCGCTCTCGCCTTGGTGACATTGAAGGCACCATCGGCCTCGAAGCACCAGGCATTCAGACAGATCGCCAGATCGTAGGCAAAATAGTCGTTGCAGGCGAAGTAGAAGTCGATCAGGCCGCTGAACGTGTCGCCGAGGAAAAACACATTGTCGGGGAACAGGTCGGCATGGATCACGCCATGCGGCAGCGGCTTGTCGCCGGCGCGGCCGGGCGCATCCGGCCAGGCGGCTTTCAGCCCGTCGTATTCGCGCACGATTTCGCGCGCCAGGCCGTCGTGCACGGAATCCGCCCTGGCCTCGCAATCGCTCACCAGTTTGGCCCAGCCATCGACACTGAGGGCATTGACGCGCTGCATCGGGAAATCGCGGCCGGCCAGATGCAGGCGCGCGGTGGCGGCGCCGAGCTGCTGGCAATGCCGGGCATGGGGTTTGCGCGGCCACACGCCCTTCAGGAAGCTGATGATGGCGCAGGGGCGGCCGGCCACTTCGTTCAGCGTATTGCCGTCGCGATCGCTGATCGCGGTCGGGCAATCCAGCCCTTTGGCAGCCAGATGATTCATCAGGCCGAGGAAATACGGCAGGTCGCCACGGTTCACCCGGCGCTCATAGAGCGTCAGGATGTAATTGCCCGTATCGGTGACCAGCAGGTAGTTGGAATTCTCCACGCCCTCGGCTATGCCCTTGCAGGACACGGCCGTGCCGATCTCGTAGCGGGCCAACAGGCCGGCGAGCTGGTCGTCGTCGATTTCGGTATAGACGGCCATGGAGGGTCAGGCGGCCGAGGCGTCGAGGGCAACCGGCAGCTTGAACTGCACGGATTCAGTGGCGGTTTCGATCTCGCGCACCGTCACGCTGTAGCGTTCGCGGAAGGCGGCGATCACTTCCTCCACCAGCAATTCCGGTGCGCTGGCGCCGGCGGTGATGCCGACGGACTTGACCCCTTCCAGAGCGGTCCAGTCGATATCGACGGCACGCTGCACCAGCAGGGCGATCCTGCAACCTTCTCGCTTGGCCACTTCCACCAGGCGCAGCGAATTGGACGAATTCGGCGCACCGATCACCAGCACGGCATCGCTATGGGCGGCAATCGCCTTCACCGCCACCTGGCGGTTGGTGGTGGCATAGCAGATGTCTTCCTTCTTCGGTCCCTCGATCTGCGGGAATCGCTGCTTCAGCGCCGCGATGATCCCGGCGGTATCGTCGACCGACAGGGTGGTCTGCGTGATATAGGCGAGCGGCTCGCCGTGCGGCACCTGCAGGGCAGCGACATCAGCCACAGTCTCGATCAGCAGCACGGCGCCGGCCGGCAACTGGCCCATGGTGCCGATCACCTCGGGATGGCCGGCATGGCCGATCAGTACGATCAGGCGGCCTTCGCGATGGTGGCGTTCGGCCTCGCGATGCACCTTGCTGACCAGCGGGCAGGTGGCATCGAGATAGGACAGCCTGCGCGCTTCGGCATCGGCCGGCACCGATTTGGGCACGCCATGGGCGGAAAACACCACATGGGCGCCGGGCGGAACCTCATCCAGTTCGTCGACGAAGACGGCACCCTTGGCGGCCAGGCTGTCGACCACGAAACGGTTATGCACGATCTCATGGCGCACATAGACCGGCGCGCCGAAACGTTCCAGGGCGCGTTCGACGATCTGGATGGCGCGGTCGACGCCGGCGCAGAAGCCGCGCGGGGCGGCCAGCACCAGGGCAATCGAAGGGCGGTCGGCAGGGGTCATCGGGCGGTGGCCATCAGCTATAGGATCTGGCTATGCGTTCAGTCTGGTGGTTCAGGCCGGAATCAGCCATTTCGGATCAACGGGTTGCAGGCCTGTCGCTTGTCTCGGCCAAGCCCCTCTTTTATACAGGATGGGGCCCGGAAAACTGCCGGGCAAGCTAATACACTCGTCCCGCGAAGGAAAGGCCGTCCATGATCGCCCGGTTCATGATCATCGGCGCCGCTCCGCTCGCCAGCTGCCCTCGACCTGCCGCACCGGTAAGCGCTTCGCCATGACCCTGCCTCCGCTCCGTCTTCCTCTTCTCGCCCTGGCCTTCGCCGTGTCGGCCAGCATCCTGTCCGCCTGCGGCGGCGGCCAGCGCAATACGCAGCCCTGTCCGCGCGTCGGTATCCTGGGCGATGCGCAGAAGGCGACCCAGTATCGCGACGGTCCCGGCCGGGACCTCACCGATGTCACCTTCGAGACCGAGCTGCTCGACTATAACGGCGGTTGCAAATTCGAGAACAAGCAGGCCACCGTGGTGATCAGCTTCATCCTGCAGGTCGGCGCCACCCGCGGCCCGGCGGCAACGCAGACGGAGGCGCAGGTGCCGTATTTCGTCGCCCTGGTCGACAAGCAGCAGAATGTGCTCTCGCGCAGCCGCTTTGTCGCCCGCATCCCGTTCAAGGACGGCCAGCGCCGCGTCGTCGTGGGTGATGAACTGGAGCAGGTGCTGCCGCTCAGCGGCCGCCGCACCAGCGAATTCGAGATTCTGATCGGCCTGGAAGTGCCGCCCGACCAGCTCAACAAGATTCGTCAGCAGCGCGGTTTCTGATCCCATATGGAGAAGCTGCGCAGTCTGGCGCCTGGCCTGACCGTCGCCGCCACGGTGGCGCTCGCGGTCGGCTTCATCTCCGAGCATTACGGCGGCCCGCCCTTTCTGCTCGCCCTGCTGCTGGGCATGGCCTTCAATTTCCTGAGCGCCGATGCCCGCGTGCGGCCCGGCATCGACCTGTCGGCGCGCACTATCTTGCGGGTCGGCGTGGCCTTGCTCGGCATCCGTATCACGGTGGACCGCATCGCCGATCTCGGCCCGGTGCCGGTGCTGCTGGCCGTCTGCGGGGTGGCGGTGGCGATCGGCAGCGGTCTGCTGCTGGCCCGGCTGGCCGGCCGCAGCCAGGATGAAGGCCTGCTCTCGGGTGGCGCCGTTGGCATCTGCGGCGCATCGGCGGCAATGGCGATCTCGGCGGCCCTGCCGCGCTCGCCGCAGGCCGAACGGCTGACCCTGCTCACCGTCATCGGCGTCACCGCGCTGTCCACCGTGGCGATGATCGTTTATCCGCTGCTGGCCAAGACGCTGGGCCTGAATGAGACCGCATCGGGGGTTTTGTTCGGCGCCACCATCCATGACGTGGCCCAGGTGCTGGGCGCCGGCCTCACGGTGTCGCCGCAGGCCGGCGATGTCGCCACTTTCGTCAAGCTGGTGCGCGTGGCCTGCTTGCTGCCGGTGGTGATCGGCATCGGCCTCGTCTATCGCACCCGGCACAATGCCGCCAACACGCAGACCCAGCCGCTGCTGCCGCATTTTCTGCTCGGCTTCATCGCGCTGGTCATTCTGGGCAGCGTGGTGCAACTGCCGGCCATGGTGGTGGGCACGGTGTCGGAAATCTCGCGCTGGTGCCTGCTGGTGGCGATTGCCGCGCTCGGCGTGAAGACCTCGTTTGCCGAACTGTTCGCGCTGGGCTGGAAACCGCTGCTGCTGATCCTGGCCGAGACCGTGATCCTGCTCGGTTTCGTGCTGGTCGGGCTAGTGTTCTTCCTCTGAGGCCCAGGTCTCGGCCCAGTCCTGCAGCGTGAGCAGGGTGGGCAGCAGGCGCCGGGCCGTGGCGGTTAAGCCATAGCCCTGGCCGGCGTCATGGCTGACCAGCCGGGCGGCGCGCAGCTCCTTCAGGCGCTGCTGCAGCACCGTGGGCGAAACCGCATCGCAGGCGCCCTGCAGGGACCGGAAGGTCAGGGCTTCGCCCCGCAGCTCCCACAGGATGCGCAGGCTCCAGCGCCGCCCCAGCAGGTCCAGAATGGCCATGATCGGCCGTCCGGTGGTCGAACCGCGGACCGGGCGACGGGGCGGCGGCTTCAGGCTGGCCATCATGCAGGCTCCTTGCGCTATCAATTCAGTAGCGGTATCGTTTGCTACGATTTCAGTAGCACACAAGGAGCCGCCCTGCCATGCCCCGCCTCGCACCGCTTGCCAAACCCTATCCGCCCGAGGCCGCCGCCGAACTGGCGCAGATGCCGGCCGATCTCGGCCTGTTCCGCACGGTGGCGCATAACCCGCGCGTACTGTCGCGCTGGCGTGGCGGCGGACTACTGGACAAGGGCTCGATCACGCTACGCCAGCGCGAACTGCTGATCCTGCGCACCACGGCGCGGCTGAAGGCGGAATACGAATGGGGCGTGCATGTCGGCTTCTTTGGCGCCAAAGCGAAATTCAGCGAAAGGGAGATTCGCGCCACCGTGCATGGCGCCGCGACGGACTGGAAAGTGGAGGAAGCCGTGCTGGTCGAAATCGCCGATGCATTGATCGACAGCGGCACGGTAGATGACGTGCTGTGGCACCGGGCAGCCGGATATTACAAAGCCGACCAGCTGATCGAGATCATCGCGCTGGTCGGCTTTTACCATCTGGTGTCATTCACGGTGAATGCCACCGGCGTGGCGCTCGAACCCGGCGCGCCGCGCTTTCCAACCGCTTAATAAGCGCCAATCTTAGTAAGCGAGGGCGCAGCCGTCCTTGCGCGGGTCGGAGCCGGCCTGCAGCAGGCCATTGACGCGGTCGATCAGGATGGCCTGGCCGCCGCCATGCGGCATTTCGGCCCGCTTGATCTCATGGCCCAGATTGGCCAGGCCCTGCAGCACATCCTCGCGGATGCCGCGTTCGGCCTCGAACTTGCCGGCGACATGGAAGCCGCGCGCGCAGTCGATGGCTTCCTGCACATTCATGCCGAAGTCGACCATGTTGGTCAGCACATGGCTCTGGCCGACCGGCTGGAAGCCGCCACCCATCACGCCGAACGACAGCCAGGGCTGGCCATCCTTCAGCGCCATGGCCGGGATGATGGTGTGCAGCGGCCGCTTCCACGGCTCGACGCAGTTCAGATGGCCGGGCTGCACCTTGAAGCCGCAGCCGCGGTTCTGCAGCAGCACGCCGGTCTTCGGACTGCACAGCGCCGAACCATAGGGCCAGAACAGCGAGTTGATGAAGGAACAGGCGTTGCCCTCGGCATCCACCACGCTGATGTAGACCGTATCGCGATAGGCCTGGCCGCCCACGGGACCCGGAGCGGGCATGGCCTTTTTCAGGTCGATGCGGCTGCGCAGTTCATCGGCAAAGCCCATCGACAGCAGTTTCTCGACCGGCACATCGGCAAAGGCCGGATCGGCCACATACAGGTCCCGGGCCTGGAAGGCCAGCCGCGTGGCTTCGGCCTCGATATGGAACCGCTCGACGCCGGCCGGATCGTATTTGCCCAGGTCGAAGCCGCTCAGGATGTTCAGCATCAGCAGGGTGATGATGCCAACACCGTTCGGCGGGATTTCGAGAATCTCGACATCCTTGTAGCGCGTGGCGATCGGATCGACCCAGAAGGCTTCCTGGGTGGCGAAGTCTTCCAACGAATGCGTGCCGCCAATCCCGTTGAGGTATTTGACGATGTCTTCGGCGACCCAGCCGGTATAGAAGCCGTCGCGGCCCTTGTCGGCGATCTCGCGCAGCACCCTGGCATGCTCGGGCTCGCGGAACACGTCGCCGAATTTCGGCGGGTGACCGTCCTTGAGCCACATGCGGGCGGTGTTGGCATCGCCTTTCAGCTTGGCCTCATTGCGGCCCCAGTCGGTGGCGACGCGCTCGGTGATCGGGAAGCCGTCTTCGGCGAAGCGGATCGCCGGCTGCAGCAGTTCACCCAGCGGCAGCTTGCCGAAGCGCTTGTTCAGCTTGCTCCAGGCATCGACCGCGCCAGGGATGGTGACGGCATGCGGCGAGGTGAGCGGGATTTCCTTGATGCCCTGTTTCAGCAGCAGGTCGGCGGTCAGGGCCTTGGGCGCACGGCCCGAACCATTCAGGCCATAGACCTTGCCGCCCTTGCGCGTGTCGGTGCCGGCCGGCGCATAGAGCACGAAATTGTCGCCGCCGATACCGGTCGAGCCGGGCTCGATCACGCCCTGCACGGCGCAGGCGGCAATCGCCGCGTCCGTGGCGTTGCCGCCGCGCTTCAGGATATCGATGGCAGTGACGGTGGCGAGGCTGTGCGAGGTGGCGGCGGCGCCGTGGCGGCCCATCGCCACCGAGCGGCCAGGCAAATGCAGATCACGCATGCTGATCGGAACTCCGGAAGAGGCTTTTGAGAGCGCAAGCCTACACCGAAGGCTTCCGGCTGCGACAGGGTCTGCGTCAGACTTCGTCTCGCCAGATCAGATTTCGTCTCTTCTGGCGCGCTGTTTTGCGAAAGCGTCGTTCGCACGTGCTTCTTCGCGTTCGCGGGTGCGCAATTGGTACAATTGGTCCCGCCCGGCCTCGTACTGCATCGGCCAAGATACGCCGCGCCAGTCGTAGTCAGCGGCAGCATGCAGGGTGAAATAGGGATCGGCCAGATGCGGCCGGGCCAGTGCACAGAGATCGGCACGGCCCGAAGCCACGATGGTGTTGACCTGGTCGGCAGAGGTAATGGCGCCGACGGCCATCGTGGCGATGCCGGCTTCCTGGCGGATCGCGTCGGCGAACGGGGTCTGGAACATGCGGCCGTATTGCGGCCTGGCCTCGGTGGTGGTCTGGCCGGCCGAGACGTCGACCAGGTCGCAGCCATGGGCCTTCAGCATTTTTGCGATGGCGATGGAATCCTCGATGATGAGGCCGCGTTCGGGCACCCAGTCCACGGCCGAGAGCCGCACCGACATCGGCCGATCGGCCGGCCAGACCGCACGCATGGCATCGAAAACTTCAAGCGGGAAGCGCAGGCGATTTTCCAGACTGCCGCCATACTCATCGATGCGCTGGTTGGTCAGCGGCGAAATGAAGGTCGAGAGCAGATAGCCGTGGGCGAAATGCACTTCGATCATGTCGAAGCCGGCTTCGATGGCGAATATTGTGGCGGTGACGAAATCGTCGCGTACCGCGTTCATGTCGGCGCGCGTCATCGTGCGCGGTGTCTGGCTTTCGGGAAAGTAGGGCAGGGGCGACGGGGCGAGAATCTCCCAGGCCTCGGCCGGCGGCAGCGGTTTGTCATAGCCGCCCGCCCACGGCAGGCAGGTAGCGCCCTTGCGGCCGGCATGGCCAAGCTGCACGGCGATCTTAGCCTTGCTGTGGGTATGCACGAAATCGGTGATCCGGCGCCAGGCTCTGGCCTGGTCGGCATTCCACAGGCCGGTGCAGCCCGGAGTGATGCGCGCCTCGGCGGCAATATCGGTCATTTCGGTGATAATCAGGCCGGCACCACCGATGGCGCGGCTGCCCAGATGCACCAGTGTCCAGTCATTCGGCAGGCCATCCTCGACCGAATACTGACACATCGGTGAGACCACGACGCGGTTCTCCACCGTCATGTTACGCAGGCGGAAGGGCGTGAACATCGGCGGCGGATTGCCTGTCTTCGGCACCGCTGTGTCCAACTGCCTCGCCGCCTTCTCGGCGAACCAGCGGTCGATCTGTCCGGTGAAGGCCGGATCGCGCAGGCGCAGATTCTCATAGGTGATGCGTTTGGAGCGCGACAGCAGGCTGAAAGCCAACTGGATCGGCTCGAAATCGCGGTAGCGGTCGGTATGTTCAAACCATTCCAGTGACACCTGGGCGGCATGCTGCAGGATCGAGACCTCGGTCTGCCGCGCGTCTTCAAAAGCTTTCAGCGCCGCCGGCACGGAGCCATGGCCGGCATTGAGGGCGCGGCTCAGGGCGATGGCATCTTCCATCGCCAGCTTGGTGCCGGAGCCGATCGAGAAATGTGCCGTATGCACCGCATCGCCGATCAGCACGACATTCTCATGCACCCAGCGTTCGCATTTGATCGTGGGGAAGGTGCGCCAGATCGAACGGTTGGTGAGCAGTTTGTGGCCTTTGAGATGCCTGGCGAACAGCATCTCGCAATAGGCGATGGTGTCGGCCTCGGTGGCCTGATCGAGGCCGGCGCGTTTCCAGGTTTCCTCGGTGGTCTCGACAATGAAGGTCGAGAGCCCGTCCTCGAAGCGATAGGCATGCACCTGGAACAGACCGTGCTGATTGGCTTCAAAGACGAAGGTGAAGGTGTCGAGCGGCAGCGTGGTGCCGAGCCAGACGAATTTGTTGCGACGCCAGTCCAGGCTTGGCTGGAAGGTGGTCTTCCAGGTTTCCCGCACCAGACTGTTGATGCCGTCGGCACCGACCAGCAAATCGCAGTCACGACGCAGGGCTTCAAAATCCTGCTGCTCGCTGTGAAATTTCAGGACGACGCCTTCCGCGTTGCAGCGCTCCTGGAGAATCTGAAGCAGTTTCTTGCGCGCCAGACCGCAGAAGCCATGGCCGCCGGAGCGAACGGTTTCACCGCCGGCGACCACGTCGATCTCATGCCAGTAAGCGAAATTGTCGCGGATTGCCTGCGCCGTCTCGGTATCCTCGGCCAGGAACTGGTTGAGTGTCTCGTCCGAGAAGACAACACCGAAGCCGAAGGTGTCGTCGGGCTGGTTACGTTCGTAAACGGTGATCTGGTGTCCGGCATCGGCCTTTTTCATCAGCAGAGCCAGATACAGGCCGGCCGGGCCGGCTCCGACAATGGTCACACGCATGGATTACCCCTGTATCTCGACACAGCTGGCCGCGAATGCCCGGCCGGAATATATTTTATATTTAAAATAAATTCCGGCAAGCGGCACTTTTCCGCTGCCGCGAGAGGCAGAGATCAGCCGGCCTCAGCGAGCCCGGGCGGCGGTGAAACCGAAGGCGGCGAGCGCCAGGCCGAAACAAATCCGCGACAGGCTGGCAGGTGATAGCGGCACGAAACCCAGATAGCGGTAGCGGGCGAGCTCGGCAGCGGCGGTCGCCAGCACGCCCAGCAGCAGCCAGCGCGCCGGCACCGGGCGGTGACGCAGACCGACCAGCACAGCCAGAAGCAGAATGCCGAGCAGAATCAGGGGAAGCGGCAACGCGCCGATGGGCAGGCGGTCAGCCGCGACCGCGATCACCACAGCAATGGCAATGCCGGTATACAGCGTGACGCGCCTGGAGCCCGGCGGAATCACCAGGCTGAAGATGGCCCCCAGCGCGATACAGACAAATCCCAGGCTGAAGCCCAGATAGCGCAGGTCGGATTCGAGCCCCGCCAGCCCCGACCAGCCGATCAGGGCCACGAACTCGGCCAGGGCGATGGCGGCATGCAGGGCCGCGCCGATGCCCCAGAAAAGTGCTGCCGGGATCGGACTCCGGGCCACCAGAATGAGGCAAAGGACACCGCCGAGCACATAAACCGTTTGGGCGATCAAGGCGATGTCGGGCATGGCCGCACTATGCCGGCCGCACTGACCGGCCGCAAGTCGGCGGCGGGGCCGCTAAAAGGCCCAAAAGCCGCTGGGAATGCATCTCTTGGCGGGGTTGACGCCTGCCGGGGGCGGGGCTATAACCCCGGCCTCGATTTAGCCGCAAGGCATTTTACAAACTATCGGAAATCCCAAGCTATGGCTCAGCATAAGTCCGCGGAGAAGCGCGCCCGCCAGACCAAGAAGCGCACGGCCGTCAATCGTGCCCGTCGCACCAAGGTCCGCACGGCGGTGAAGTCCCTCGAAGCCGCAATCGCGAGCGGCGACAAGGCTGCCGCAACGGCTGCCCTCAAGAAGGCACAGCCTGCCCTCGACAAGAGCGTGAGCAAGACTGTCGTCAAGAAGCGGACTGCCTCGCGCAAGCTGTCGCGTCTGAACGCCCGCGTCAAAGCTATGGCTTGATTTTGTCGGTCGCTGCGGCGACCGATCAAACGCAACGAGATAAACATCGCCCGTCTGTTTTTGCAGCGGGCGATGTTTTTTTATGCGACTGCGAAGACTGCATCGCACGCTGGCCGTGTTCACAGACGTTTTATCGGTGAGGGGATTAGTCCGTGCGCTATACGCCCACCATGCGGGTCGCGCCAGCAAGTTCTAATTCTGCAACAGGTAAAATTTTTTTCGGAGAGTCTTCATCTGTCCGCTTGCGTGACCCGGGTGATTTCCCTTTAATGCCCCGGCTGCCGCTTGTTGAAGAGCTTTCTTGAGGCCGCCTCGTGAAGCATCTGGGTGCTTCATAACCAAGGGGATGATGCTTCAAAGCGCCGCTTTCACTCCCGGCCGCACGCGTGACGAAAATATAGATTTGAAACAACAAACGTGGCGCGAGGTTAGGGGATGTTGGCTTCGGTGATGGCGGGGGATGAAGACTATGCTGGCGATATCTCGACGACCGAAGCCTGGAACCAGCTGGCGACCGACCCCGACGCGTTGCTGATCGACGTTCGTACCCAACCTGAATGGAGCTTCGTCGGTTCGCCGGATCTCGGCAAACTCGGCAAGCGTCCTCTATTCGTATCGTGGCAAGTGTATCCTGAGATGAGTGTGAACCCGCGTTTTGCCGACGAACTGCGCAGCCAGGGCATCAAGCCCGGCCAGGCGCTGTACTTCATCTGCCGTTCGGGGGCCCGTTCGCGTGCCGCCGCCAAGGCGATGACGGCCGTGGGTCTGGGACCCTGTTATAATGTTGCCGGCGGTTTCGAGGGCGACCTCGATGCCGAAAAGCATCGTGGACGATTGAGCGGCTGGAAGTCTGCCGGTCTCGCCTGGATTCAGAGCTGAGGTCGGAAATGGTCAAGTCGTCGCAACCGCAGCCGCACTCTGTCTCCATGTCCGAATTGTCGGACAATCAACCGCCCGGCATCCCGGGCGAGCCCCTGGATGTGCAGTGGCAGCGCGTGCGCGCCCGTCTGCGCGTATCCTTCGGCGATGCCGCCTTCAACTCCTGGCTCAAACCGCTGGCGCTGGCCGACGAGGGCCTGGCCAAGGATGGGGATGTTCACCTGGCCGTGCCGACCCGCTTCATGCGCGACTGGGTGGCCAATCACTACAGCGAGCGCCTGCGCGAAATCTGGCGGCTGGAAAATGCCGATGTCCGCCGGGTCATCATTCATGTCCGTCCGACCGGCGCGACCCAGCCGCCGCAGGCCAGCAAGGCGATGGCCGCGGTCGCCTCGTCGGCCGATCATGGTGCACCGTCGCCGCTGACCGGCCGCCCGGTTTCGATCAATGCAACGCCGGTCCGCCCCGCCCTGCAGGTGCGCGACATGGACGATGTCGAGCGCGAACTCTCCGCGCCGCTGGATCCGCGTTTCACCTTCGACAGCTTCATTACCGGCAAGTCCAACGAACTGGCCCGGGCCGCCGCGCTGCGCGTGGCCGAGAGCCCGACGGTGACCTACAACCCGCTGTTCCTCTATGGCGGCGTGGGCCTGGGCAAAACCCATCTGATGCATGCGATCGGCTGGCATATCCGCCAGCGCTTCCCCGAGCGTCGCGTGGTCTATCTCTCGGCCGAAAAGTTCATGTACCAGTTCATCCGTGCCCTGCGCTTCAAGGACACGATGGCCTTCAAGGAGCAGTTCCGCTCGGTCGACGTGCTGATGATCGACGACATCCAGTTCATCGCCGGCAAGGAAAGCACCCAGGAAGAGTTCTTCCATACCTTCAACGCGCTGTGCGACCAGAACCGCCAGATCATCGTTTCGGGCGACCGGTCGCCGTCGGATCTGGAAGGCATCGAGGAACGCATGCGCTCGCGCCTGGGCTGGGGCCTGGTCGCCGACATCCATCCGACCGATTTCGAGCTGCGCCTGTCCATCCTGCAGGCCAAGGCCGAGAAGAACGGCCTGACCAACATCCCGCAGGATGTGCTGGAATTCCTCGCCCGTCGCATCACGTCGAATGTGCGCGAGCTGGAAGGCGCCCTGAACCGCATCTCGGCCTATGCCAGCCTCGTCGGCAAGCCGGTGACCGTCACCTCGGCCCAGGAAGTGCTGCAGGACCTGCTGCGCGCCAACGACCGCAAGGTGACGATCGAGGAAATCCAGAAGCGTGTCGCCGAGCATTACTCGATCCGCTTCGCCGACATGCATTCGCCCCGCCGGGCGCGTGCCGTGGCGCGACCGCGCCAGGTGGCGATGTACCTGGCCAAGCAACTGACTTCGCGCTCGCTGCCGGAAATCGGCCGTAAATTCGGTGGTCGCGACCACACCACGGTGATGCATGCCGTGCGCAAGATCGAGGAGCTGCGCGAGATCGATGCCGCCTTCGCGGAAGACATCGATTTGCTGCGCCGCAAACTGGAAAGCTGAGTTTTAAAAAAAACTCAACATTTTCAATGGTTTGATTTGATGAAGGGCTCGCGGCAACGCGGGTCCTTCGCACATGCAAAAACGGCCCTGAGCGGGGCCAAATCCCTCGCGTACAAAAGGGGGGTTTGATATAGTTGCCGGACTCGGCAGGTCCTGCCGCAAACCAACAAAAACATGACCGGTTTCCAATCATGAAACTCACCATCGAGCGTGCCGTTCTGCTGACCGCCCTGAGCCATGTCCAGAGCGTGGTCGAGCGTCGCAACACGATCCCGATCCTGTCGAACGTGCTGCTGGAAGCCGATGGCGACAAGCTGGCACTGACCGCCACCGACCTCGATATCGCGGTGGTCGAGAAGCTGCCAGCCAAGGTCTCCAAGCCCGGCGCCACCACGGTGGCTGCGCATACCTTTTACGACATCGTGCGCAAGCTGCCCGAAGGCGCCGAGGTGGAGCTCACCTTCACGCCGGCCGAGCAGCGGCTCGATCTGCGCGCCGGCCGCTCCAGCTTCAAGCTGAGCTGCCTGCCGAAGGAAGATTTCCCGGTCATGGCCGCCGGCGAGCTGCCGCACAGCTTCACGCTGCCGGCCGACCAGCTGCGCCGCCTGATCGACAAGACGCGCTTTGCCATTTCGACCGAGGAAACACGCTATTACCTGAACGGCATCTATTTGCACGCGGCCTCCAGCGCCGGTGTGCCGATGCTGCGCGCGGTGGCGACCGATGGTCATCGCCTGGCCCGTGTGGAATCGCCGTTGCCGGCCGGTGCTGCCGGCATGCCGGGCGTGATCGTGCCGCGCAAGACAGTGGGCGAACTGCGCAAGCTGCTGGAAGGCGGCTCGAACGAAGCCCGCATCGAACTGAGCGATACCAAAATCCGTTTCGCCATCGGCGATCTGGTGCTGGTGTCGAAGCTGATTGATGGCGCCTTCCCCGAATACGAGCGCGTGATTCCGCGCGACAACGACAAGGTGATGGAAGTCGACAGCAAGGCCTTTGCCGCTGCCGTCGACCGCGTCGCCACCATCTCGACCGAGAAGAGCCGCGCGGTGAAGATGTCGCTGAAGCCCGAGGGTATCGAGCTGTCGGCGACCAGCCCCGATCAGGGCTCGGCCTCGGAACAGCTGACCGCCGCCTACAGCTCGGCGCCAATTGAGGTCGGTTACAATTCGCGCTACCTGCTCGACATTGCCGGGCAGATCGAAGGCGAGAATGCCCGCTTCCTGTTGGCTGATGCGCTGGCGCCCACCGTTGTACGCGACCCGAGCGATGACGGTGCGCTCTATGTGCTGATGCCGATGCGAGTCTGATTTGGTACGCAGCGCGGCAAGGGTTGCGGAACAGTCGTATGAAGGCACGGCAGCAGGCGGCACCGCGGTTCTGTCCCTTAACCTGCGCGACTTCCGCAATTACGCCGATCTGCATCTGCGACTGAATGGCGGGCCTGTGGTGCTGACCGGGCCGAATGGGGCCGGCAAGACCAATATTCTGGAGGCGTTGTCATTCCTCAGCCCCGGCCGCGGCCTGCGTCGCGCCAGACTGTCGGATGTCAGCCGCAGCGAAGCCGGCAATGCATGCTGGGTGGCACAGGCGGAACTGGCCAGCACGGTGGGTCTGGTGGCCATTGGCACCGGCCTGGCGGAAGGCGGCGAGGAAGACGGCAGCGAGCGCCGCGTCGTGCGCATCAACGGCGAGGCGGCGCCCAGCGCCAATGGACTGGTTGAGTATCTCGATGTGGTCTGGCTGACGCCGCAGATGGACCGTCTGTTCGTCGAAGGGCTGTCCACCCGGCGCCGCTTCATGGACCGGCTGGTCTATGGCCTGGATGGCGGGCATGCCCGCCAGGTCGCGGCCTATGAGAAGGCGATGCGGGAACGCAATCGCCTGCTGAAGTTTGGCGGCGCCGATCCGGCCTGGCTGGCGGCGCTGGAAAGCCAGATGGCCGAGCATGGCGTGGCCGTGGCGGCCGCACGGCGCGACGGCCTGGCCCGCATCGAGGCCGGCATGGCGCTGGCCACCGGTCCGTTTCCGCGGGCGCGGCTGGCGGCCCAGGGCCCGGTCGAGACCTGGCTGGCCGACATGCCGGCGCTGGCGGCGGAAGAGAAACTGCGGGTGCTGCTGGCCGAACGGCGCGGCATCGACCGCGAAGCCGGTGCGGCCACAGAAGGTCCGCATCGCAGCGACATGGCGGTCTGGCATGCCGACAAGGACCAGCCCGCCGCGCAATGTTCGACCGGCGAGCAGAAGGCACTGCTGATCGCCATCACACTGGCGAATGCGCGGCTGATCCGCGCCCGCCGCGCCATGGCGCCGCTGATGCTGCTGGATGAGGTGTCGGCGCATCTCGATGCCCGGCGGCGGGCGGCATTGTACGAGGAACTGCTCGCGCTCGGCGGGCAGGTCTGGCTGACCGGTACGGATGAAGACCTGTTCGCGGGTCTGGCCGGCCGTGCGGAGTTTTTCACGGTGACCGATGGCATGGTGACGCCGCGGGCCGCCGTTTCTTGCTGATTTGGCAGTTGAGGTTACAGGACGATGAGCGAAGCAGTGAATCCGCAGGGCAATGAAGGCAATGGCGAGAATTACGATTCCTCCGCCATCAAGGTGCTGAAGGGCCTGGATGCGGTGCGCAAGCGCCCGGGCATGTATATCGGCGACACCGATGACGGCACCGGCCTGCATCACATGGTCTATGAGGTGGTCGACAACGCCATCGACGAGGCGCTGGCTGGCTATTGCGACGAAGCCTATATCGGCCTCAATCCCGACGGTTCGGTGACGGTGCGCGACAACGGCCGCGGCATTCCGGTCGACATCCATCCGGAAGAAGGTGTGTCGGCAGCCGAGGTCATCATGACCCAGCTGCATGCCGGCGGTAAGTTCGACCAGAATTCCTACAAGGTGTCGGGCGGCCTGCACGGCGTCGGCGTTTCGGTGGTGAACGCACTGTCGGTGACGCTCGACCTGCGCATCTGGCGCGGCGGCAAAGCCTATCACATGCGGTTCGCCCATGGCGAGCCGGTGGCGCCTCTGGCCGAAGTGGGCCCGGCCGATGGCAAGCGCGGCACCGAAGTCACCTTTCTGCCGTCGTCGGAAACCTTCACCAAGACCGAGTTCGATTTTGCCACGCTGGAGCATCGCCTGCGCGAACTGGCCTTCCTCAACAACGGTGTGAAGATCGTGTTGGAAGACCTGCGGGGTGTCGAACCCAAGCGGGTCGAACTGCGGTATGAGGGCGGCGTCGAAGCTTTCGTCGCCTACCTGGATCGCAACAAGACACCGCTGCACAAGCCGCCGATCACCATTCGTGGCGAGCGCGAGGGCATCAGCATCGAAGTCGCCCTTGAATGGAACGACGGCTATCACGAGACAATGCTGTGTTTCACCAACAATATTCCACAGCGCGATGGCGGCACGCATCTGGCGGGTTTCCGCGGCGCGCTGACCCGCTGCATCAACAACTACGCCACGGAAACCGGCGTGCTGAAGAAGGAAAAGGTCACCATCACCGGCGAAGATTCGCGCGAAGGGCTGACCTGCGTGCTGTCGGTGAAGGTGCCGGACCCGAAATTCTCGTCGCAGACCAAAGATAAACTGGTGTCGTCGGAAGTGCGCCCGGTGGTGGAAAGCATGGTCACCGACCTCCTGGCCAACTGGCTGGAGGAGCACCCCGCCGACGCCCGTCAGATCATCGGCAAGGTGGTTGAGGCCGCTGCGGCCCGCGAGGCTGCCCGCAAGGCGCGCGAACTGACCCGCCGCAAGGGCGCGCTGGATATTTCCTCGTTGCCCGGCAAGCTGGCGGACTGCCAGGAACGTGATCCGGCCAAAGCCGAGCTCTTCCTCGTCGAGGGTGACTCGGCGGGCGGCTCGGCCAAGCAGGGGCGTAATCGCGCCAACCAGGCGGTGCTGCCGCTGCGCGGCAAGATTCTCAATGTCGAGCGCGCGCGTTTCGACAAGATGCTGTCATCGCAGGAAATCGGCACGCTGATCACTGCGCTCGGCACCGGCATCGGCCATGATGATTTCGACCTGGCCAAGCTGCGCTATCACAAGATCATCATCATGACTGACGCCGACGTGGACGGCGCCCATATCCGTACGCTGCTGCTCACCTTCTTCTTCCGCCAGATGAAGCCGCTGATCGATGCCGGCCATCTCTATATCGCCCAGCCGCCGCTCTACAAGATCAAGCGTGGTCAGTCGGAGCGCTATCTCAAGGACGAGGCGGCGCTGGAAGACTTCCTGATCAGCGAAGGCATGGAAGGCGCCGTGCTGCAGCTGCATGACGGCAGCCAGCGTGCCGGCGAGGATCTCAAGGTGCTGCTCGAACATGCCCGCGTCGCCCGCTCCCTGCTGACTGCGATCGGCAAGCGCTATAATCCGTGGATCGTCGAGCAGGCTGCCATCCTGGGCATGCTGCAGGCCGATATCGTGACCGATCCGGCCAAGGCCGAAGCCCTGGCCAATCGTCTCAACCAGATGACGCCGGACCTGGAGCGGGGCTGGGTGGCCGAAGCCGGCGGCGACGGCACATTGACGGTGAAACGCGCGCTGCGCGGCTATACCGAAAGCTATGTGCTGGACGGCCAGCTGTTCCGCTCGGCCGAGGCGCGCAAGCTCAACGAAATGGCCGGCGAGTTGCAGGCGATATACACGCAGACGGCCGAACTGCGCCGCAAGGATGAGAAACATCCGCTGCGCGGGCCGATCGACCTGCTCGAGCGCGTGCAGGCCACCGGCAAGCGCGGCATCACCATGCAGCGCTACAAGGGGCTGGGCGAGATGAATCCGGAGCAGCTATGGGAAACCACGCTGGATACCGAGGCGCGCAGCCTGCTGCAGGTGAAGGTCGACCATGCCGAGGATGCCGACAACGTGTTCGAGACCCTGATGGGCGATGTGGTGGAACCGCGTCGCGATTTCATCCAGGGAAATGCTCTGAATGTGGTGAATCTCGATATCTGATTTGTCTCAATGTGCGGTTAACCAAATAACCGCCGAACGGGACCGAAAAGCCGCTGCCGGGAAACCAATTGGTGACTCTGGCAGCGGCTTTTTCCTTTTGATTTCAACGAGGCCTCAGTCACCCGCGGAAGCCCCCGTGATTTCGGCCGATGAAGCCTCCTTATCTTCCTTGCCAGCGGCCAGTCCATCCTCGGGTAACCACGCCAGCCCCAGGACGGCCCATGTACGAAATCAGCCACTACCTCTCCCTCGGCAGTCCGGACGCCCCAGAGCAGCCCATAGAGGTGCTCCCCCTTCCGACGGACCCGGACTCGCTTCTGATGGCCCTGGAGGCCGCCTTGGACAAGGCGGCTGCCGAATATGGGCAAGCCGTCCGAATCTTCGGCGCGGTTGTCCCGGTCGTGTCGGACGGGCCGCCATCGAATAGCTTGGTGGCATCCATTGCCTGGCTGGCCGGTCAGGGCCGTTACCGGGCAATCCATGATTTCAGGTACGACGCCCACACCGACTTGCACCCCATAGTGGATCGGATCTCGGCTATGGAGCTGGGGGTGCCGGAGCCGGGGGCAGATGCCATGACGGGCGGTGTCATCTTCAGGCGTTAGGGCTTCCCGATGGCCGGGTACCGTCAGGTGCTGCGGTGTATCGAAGGGTATAGTGAGTGTCCCTTTCGATGCACCGCCCGCCACCCTGGGGCCTCGGCCTTCCTCTCGCGCAGGCTGCCGCACCGGGCTCGGATTTCGCCCGTAGGCGGAGGAATTTACCCGCCGTAGTTGCCAGTCCGCACATGCGCCCGTAACCTATCCTGCGAGTCAGGAATTCGCGATCTGTTGGCCGGTGCGAGGGGTCGCATGCGGCAATCACGACAGACGCGGTAACAATGGCGTGGGTAATCCGATGGCAACGGCAGCAGCGGCACCGGCCGCCCAGTTTGATTTCGACGACGCGAAATCGTTCGACGACAATCTCCACGCCTTCTTCGACAGCCTGGAGGCTGAAGATGGGAATCTGTCGGCTGCTCTGCGGGTCACGCTTGGCAATGCGCGTCGGGACGGCGACGACCGGCGGGAAGAGATCTGGGATGCGCTTCTGGCTATGCTGGCTGAGGCGCCGAAGTCATGAGCGGCTGGTTCCTGGAGAAACTGGAAATCGAGGGTTTTCGCGGCATCAACAATGAGGCCGACCCGCTGGTCCTGAAGTTTGCGACGGACAAGGTCAATTCGGTGTTCGCGCGGAACGGTGTCGGCAAGAGCTCCATTTTCGATGCCCTGAGCTATGTGCTGCGTGGCACGGTACCTAAGCTCAGCGACCTTGAAGCCCGCGAGAATGGCGGCGGCTATTACCTGAATATGTTCCATCCTGGCAGTGTGGGTACCATCAGTTTGACCGTTGCGCCGGTCGCTGGAGGCGGCAGTGTCACGGTGACGGTTAAGCGTGATGCAAATGGCGTCCGGACGGTATCGGGTTCGGCAGGTGTCGATGCGGAAGCCCTGCTGAAGGAGCTGAACCGCGAGTTTGTGCTGTTGGACCACGACACGCTGCGAACCTTCCTGCAGTTGTCGTCAACGAAGCGGGGTCAATGGTTTTCTGGCCTGCTTGGTATGGCCCAGTATTCGGACGTCCGCGGCGAGCTGAAGGAGCTTACGAACACCAAGGCGTTCAACAACCATTTCCAGGTCACGAACCTTGAAGCGCAGAAGACGCAGAACGCTGCGACATACACCAAGGAAGCAACATCGACAGTCAATGAGTTCAAAGCGCTGACCGGTATCGACATGGACGGCAGCCTGCCGGAGGCTGATGTCAAGGCGCAGGCCTTGAATGCGCTGGCAGCCTTCCCGGTCCTGAAGACGGTTTGTGGCGGCAAGACATTCGATACGGTGTCCTTCGATGATTGCCAGGCTGCAATCACCAAGGAAGACGGTGGCACGGACCGGGATGAACTGGCCGCTCTGATGCAGCGAGATGCGGCACTCGCCGACTTGCTGTCTGATGGCCTGTCGGATGAGAGCTTCGAGGCGCTGAAGGCACTGGCTGTTGTGCGCGATGCGGCTATGGCGGCGACGAGCGGTGACCTGCTCTATGAGCTGTATGCCGCCAATGAGAAGGTGCTGAAATCCGGTACCTGGGAAGACGATACGAAGTGTGCGGCTTGCGAAGGCGATA
The DNA here is from genome assembly GCF_025869515.1 of Ferrovibrio sp. Classification (GTDB taxonomy): domain Bacteria; phylum Pseudomonadota; class Alphaproteobacteria; order Ferrovibrionales; family Ferrovibrionaceae; genus Ferrovibrio. Next base: position 92,722 of record NZ_JAOZVR010000118.1, on the reverse strand, counting down.
CCGGCACGTCCCAGACCGCCCACATGGATACGAAGCTCGGCTACTATGCTGAGGTAAAGAACCTGGCCGTAAAAATCTCGGCGGAATGGACGGCCAGCGGATGGGCGAAGCTCAGGGACGTCGAGGCGCAGGCGGCGCTACAGGATGAGGTTCGCCATGCCGCCACCTTCATGGCCAGTATAGATACGAAATCGCTAACCGAGCAGAACGTTACTGACCTTTGGGCGTGGCGGGCAACATTGCGGCAGCGGTTAACCGACCGCCTCACCGCGGTTCGCGACGCTCAGGCAGTCATCAGGGCGCGACTCCCGGCATCGCTGCTCAACGTCACGACCAAGGTTGAAATCGCACGTCGTCTGCGGACGCACTGGGATGCTGCGAAGAAGGCGCATTCCGCGAGGGATGGATTTGCCGCTCAGCTGGCCAAAATCAATAAGGTAAAGACGTTCTTGACCACGGCAAGCGAGCGGTTTGCGGGTGCGGAATCCAGGGCATCGAAGCGACGGCTTGTGGCAATCGAGCCGACCTTCAAGGACATGTTCCAGAAAATCATGGTTTCGCCGGTTGTGCCGAAGCTCGACAAGCGCGATGGCACCGAGGAGCTGTCGCTCAGCCTGACTGATTTCTGGGGCCTTGCTGCGCCCAAGGGGCTTTCAGCCCTGGCACTGCTGTCGGAAAGCTTCCGGAATGCGCTGTCGGTCTCGGTCTATCTGGCGGCGGCATCGCTGTATGGCGGGGCACCGAAGTTTATTGTCCTGGATGATATCACTTCCAGTTTCGATGCGGGCCACCAGTGGCATATGATGGAGCTCATCCGGAAAGAGTTCGCGCGTCCGATGAAGGCAGATGGGCTGCAGGTCATACTGCTCAGCCATGACGGTTTGCTGGAGAAGCTATTCAACAAAAACGTCCACAGTGGCGGCTGGAGTCACCAGAAGCTATACGGCACTGCCCAGACAGAAATCGTGACGCAGACGGTTTCTGCCAACCAGATACGGGACAAGGCGCTGGCTCACCTCAACGCGGGGCGTGAGGATGCTGCAGAGCCGTATATCCGGCAGCTGTTGGAGTTCACACTGCTCCAGATAATCGACAAGGTGCGGATTCCGGTGCCGTTGGCCTTTGCGATTAACGACACCAAAAAGATGGTAGATGATGCTCTGGCGGCCATTGAGAGTGCGGTTGACCTGCACAAGGCCGCGAATCGGCTGGTGCTGGATGCCGCGCAGCAAACCAGCTTGACTGCCAACGTTGCGGCATTGGCCGGGAACTACCTGTCGCACTGGGCGACAGCGTCTACCTCCAGCCTTTCGGCGTCGGCGCTGCATGGGGTAATTGCCTCGATTGATGCCTATGCCCGCTGCTTCCAGTACGATGACCCGGCAGGCTCGGGTAACTGGAAGTACTACAAGTCGCTGTCGCAGAAGGTTTAAGCGCCAAAAAGCAGGATGTCCCGTTGTCGGCCAATTTCCCCAACCTGTCTCATGCGGATTTCGAGGATTTGTCCATCGATCTGATAGGTCGCAAGCTGGACATCGAGTTCGAGGCATTCGGCCCAGGACCGGACCAGGGCATGGACGGTCGCCACAGCGTTGGCGGTGAACTGACCGTACTGCAGGCAAAGCACCTTTCTCGGTCTCCCTTCCGGTCGCTGAAACGGACAATGAAGCTGTCGCGGCCGACCATCGACGCACTGAAGCCGTCCCGCTACATCCTGACGACCTCGCAGAGTTTGACGCCGCCAAACAAGCGGGCGCTCGCAGGCGAAATCGGTCCGTGGCTCCAGAGTGAGGCTGATCTCTTCGGCGCTGAGCAGCTAGAGCAGTTGCTGCGCGAAAACCCGGACATTCAGAAGGCCCATATCAAGCTTTGGCTTTCGAACGCGGCTGTTCTTGAGCACATCCTCAGGGCGTCGTCGCGGGCGTTCACGAAAATCACCCTGGAAGAAATCCGCAGGAAGGTTGAGGTCTACGCGCAGAACCCGAGTTTCAAAGCAGCGCGGGACAAGCTTGAAAAGACACATGTCCTTATAATTTCCGGCCCGCCAGGTGTGGGGAAGTCAACGCTTGCCGAAATGCTCTCCTACTACTACGTCGCCGACAACTGGGAGTTTCTTGCCATCAAGGACCTGGATGACGGTTTTGCGGAGATCGACGATGCGAAGAACAAGATCATCTTCTTCGACGATTTCCTCGGGCAAATTGCTCTAGACCACAGGTCGTTGGCCATGAAGGACTCCCTTTTGATGAAGTTCATCAACCGGGTGCAGAATGCCAAGAACGCGCGGTTCATTCTTACGACGAGGGCGTACATACTGGAAGAAGCCGGACGCGTTTCAGAGCATATCGGCAGTCAGAAGGTCAACATAGTGAAGTATGTACTTGATGTCGGGCATTATACGCGCCGCATCAAGGCGCGCATTCTCTACAATCACCTTCTGGTTCGGCAAACACCTAAGGCTTTCATCCGTGCCCTTGCTGAGAAAAATGCTTTTAAGGATATCGTGGACCACAAGAACTACAGTCCGCGTGTGATTGACTGGATGACCGACAGGGACAAGGTCGGTGAGATGAAGCCGGAGGATTACCCTGGCGAGTTCATCAAGGTTCTGAATAACCCGGAAGGCATTTGGGAGAAGCCCTTTACCAAGCATATTCCCGACAAATGCCGCCACCTGATTATAGCTCTTTTTTTCTATCCGGAATCGGGAGAAGACATCGAAGAGCTGCAGATAGCGTTTGAGCCGCTGCATATTTCCTTGTGCGAGAAATATAGTATTCCGCGCGGACCGAAGGATTTTGAGGAGGCTCTCAAGATTGTTGAGGGCGGTTTTGTAAACATCTCGAATGGCCAGGTCCGCTTCGTAAACCCTTCGCTTCGGGACTATCTGGCAAAGTACCTGGCAGATATCAGGATTCTGACGGATTGCGCGAGAATGGCCTGCAAGGCGAATTGGGCGATAAGCCTTTTCAATTTCGCAGACCGAAAGCAACTGGTCAGTCGAGACAATCAGGATTTCATCAACGCGTTCCGGTGGGTGGCGCCACTCTGCTTGACGTTGCCGCTATACAAGAAAGAGAAGGATTCGGAAGATCTGGTTATCTGCGATGCGGGGTATGCAGAGCGGACGAAGTTCCTGCTGGAGCTAGACTACAATTCGACGGACGAGTATTTCGGAAATTTGGCACGCCAGCTCTTCGAAGAAGAGGACCTCGGCAACTTCGAAGCCTGGCGCGACGGCGCGGATATGATTCAGCTCGCGAGCCGCATTCGTCGCGGATTTTTTCCCAGGTTTCCCAGCGATGGGGATTTCATCGAGAGACTGGAAGCATTTTTGGTGAGCCTCATCGATCAGAAAAACTATTCAATCGATACGCTGTCCCGGCTGTCCTATTCCAGTGATGAGGCGCCCCAGATTGGAGAATCGGTGAAGGAAGCGATTAATGTCGTCATTCATCGCCAGGTTCAGAATGTTGAAAGTGATATTGATCTTGAGTTCTCAGAGTCCACATTGAAGGACCATTTGACGACACTGAAGGGCTTGGCAGAAAAGGCAAATGTGCCGGAAGAAGATATCGAGCGGGCCGAGCGCCTTATAAGAGAGGCCATCGCCAGCGTTGCGGCGAACACGGAAGAGACCGAAACCGGAGATGTGGCGCAATTGCAATCGAATCGAATAGACAAGTTCGACAACAATGATTTGCGCAACCTGTTCGCGCCGCTTCTCGCAGATGACGCACCCGCTGCAGGCACTCCAGAAGCCGTAGACCCTACCCCCCAAATTTCTCCTCAAGCTGACTGAAGTCGACCACGACACCGACCATGCCGAGCGCTTCCTGGGAGAACTGCATCGGCACCAGGATATCGGTCACCAGGATGGATTTCAGGACCATCTGGTCGGCCGGGATGCCGGTAATGCGCGCCAGCTCAGCTCTGTTTGCGTTCAGAAAGGCCATGCGGTCGATATGCTTCTGGATGGGTGTCCGCCTCTGGCCCGCGGGTGCGATGGTGCTGTATTCCTGCAGGCGCTCGCCGATTTCGCCAGGAGTGCGGGCGAAGGCCAGGCGTTTGCATTCCTTGATCAGGACCTCATTGCTGCCAGCCCGCCAGGCCAGGACGTCGACATCGCCCATAGGCTGGGTACCCCCGAGCTCTGTCATTTTGACCTCGGTGCGGGTTTGGTAGCCGAATTCGGCCATTTTGGCCGCGGTCAGCTCGGAGAATTCCCGGCCCGCGCGGTCGGCCGCCGCGCCGATGTATTTGGTCATCGGTTCGGAATCAAACAGGGTGTGCGGGATACCGCCTGATGCCACGTCCATCAGGAAGCGGACGGTGATTTCGAGCAGCGTCGGCATGACGAGGATGGTCGGGTCTTCGGTCGCGTCGACCTGGACCATGGGGCGCCGGATGACGGACAGGCGGCGGTTGTAGCGCCAGGGATACCAGTCGCGTGGGGCGGCGTTTTCGGGATTCTCCTCGTACCACTGCAGCCTGGGCAGCAGGGTCAACGCCTTCAACGCTTTCTCGGCGTCGGCTGCTCCAGCATCCCGTAGCATCTGGACGATGACAGAGCGCGGCAATGAGACCTGGGAGCTACCGGTTTCGCGGGCGCGGTTCAGGATTTCACCGGCAAATGGACCCAACCCGGCAAGGCCGATGCCGAATTCTGCGACGAAGACGGCTTCCAGTTCGTCGAGCGGGCCATCGCCGCCCGGCTCGGCATCGCGGACTTCGTAAGCCTTGGCATAGGCGGCTGCCGCAGACAAGAACGTCCGGGTCCCATGGACCTCCATGTATGGGCGCATCAGCTTCTGCATGACCGTCGTGTCGAAGCCGAAGGTCTGGTTGGGGTGGACCACAAGCGGCTGGCTGGAAAGCTTGTATTTGATGTTGTCGGAATAGCCCGCACACTCGACCAGGACGATGATGTCGGCCAGAAGGCTGTCCATGTCGATGCCGGTCATCTGCAATCCACCCCCGGCCGGGCATTCGCAGACTGCCATTTCGGCCAGGACGCGGCTGGCCAGGCCTGCGGCCGAACGGCGGCCTTCGCGTTCATTGCCTTCGGCGAAGACCTCTGGACTGTCTCCATAGAGCGACAGGGTTGCCGCAGCCAGGAGCTTCCAGTTGGCCCGGTCGTGTTCGATGGCTTCGAAGTTGGCCAGCGCCGTGGCGATGACGTTTGCCCGGTTGAAGGTGGCCAGACGGCCCTTGATGCGCTCCCACAGGGCGTCGACGGCTTGGTTCAGGAGCGCCGGTGTTTGGTCTGCAGGCACCTGGCCTGGTCCGTTAGCCCAACCGGCGGCGACCGTAAGGCCGCTATGAGCCCATGCGATGTCCTCGGGTGGGATGAACCGCACCGGGGGCATCTTGAATTCCCGGAAGATGTGGTCCCGGACAGCGTTGGTTGGCCTGGTGTGGATGAAGCGGGCTTTGTCGTCAGGAATCACGCGGGTCACGATGGCGGCAATCTGGGCTTCATCGGGCGGCGTGTTAGCCAGGGCATAGGCTGCCCGGACCAGGGTATCCACCATCATGCGATCACCGTGGTTTACCGGGCTCTGGAATGACGTGAAATAGTCCGGCGAGCAGGTCACAGTGACGATGTTGCGGTCGAGCGAGATAGTCGGCGGGACCATCGGGTCGGCAATCGGATGGGCACCAAGCTCGGCATCGGTCATCGGCGGCATGGCGATGACGATGGCCAGGGCGCCCCTTTGCAGGTCGGGCAGCGCGGCTTCGACCTCGGCTGCGACGCGGGTCATCCAGCACAAGGCCATGTCCCAGACGGAGAAGCCGAAGTACGTATATGTGCCGTCGGCGGCTGGCTGCAGTTCGACCCACCAGCATCGCTTGTCCATGACCCGGCAACCGGCATAGATGCCGCGACCGCGCAGGCTGGGGCTGTAATACATCGGCAGCGGTTCGACGCTGCTCATGTAGCCGCTGGGCTCGAAGCGGTGGATGTTGATGTATGCCCGTTCCCGCGGCAGCGGCATCACATGGGCGTCCATCTTCAAGCGCAGGCGATGCCGCAAGGGCGCTTCGAATGAGGCATCCAGCGCCAGAAATCCCTCTGCCATGTTGGATGGAAGCAGGCTGAAGCCGCGTTTGAGCGCATACGAGTACAGCGGCAAGAAGCCACCAACGTTTACAATGGTATAGCCACGCTCGCGCAGAAGGCGCTCCTGTTCGAGCAGTTTCCAGGCGCGTGCTGCGCTGGTGTCGTGGTCTGATGCCAGGCGGATGAAGTCGCCGGGGCTTATGCCAATCACCGACCAGTCCGCGTGCAGACCCTGTGGATTGAAAATGTGGCCCCCGCCGATACCGCCAAAGCCGACGATGACCAGGCCACGGCGGAAATCCGGACGCGCGCTCAGCTGTGCGGCACGCTGGACGGATAAAGCCTCGGCATCAGCAGTGCCGTTCCGTGCATTCACCAGCCCATCCTGAATCACGGCATTCAAGTCGCCTGGCGAATAGATGACATGTACATAGCCGCCGTCGTCGAAGCGTCCGATGAGTTCTTTCGGGCCGGGTTCAAAGCCGAGCTCGGCGGCGGACATGGGCTTGATGCGCCAGCCATCCTTGGCATGGAAGCGCATTTGCAACGATTGAACCTGGGCAATGGCATCTGCGAACTGCGCCAGGTGCCCGGCTGCCTGGACGCTGTGCAAGATGAACTGGCGGGCCGCGGCGCTTGTCGCGTTCGGCATGGCAAAACAGATAAACCCGTCGGTCAGCAGAACGGGCTTCCGGTCGAGGATAGAGGCCTCCAGACTGCCGCCCAGGACGAGGTCGTTGTCCTCCTGAACCAGAATAAATGGCGCAAGGTCGTTGTTGATAGCGTGTTCGGACAGGACGCCCCGGGGGACCATCACGTGCCACTTCAGCTCGTCCATGAGCTTGGTGGTGATTTGCAGGGGCTTGTCGGGCAGGACCTCTTTCCAGGCATTGCGTTTCAAACCCGAGAGTTCGGCGACAGCATCGGCGCATCTCAGAAGGGCGCTGACGGACCGCAGAACCTGCGCTTTCCAGTCGCCGTCTGGCAGCGCATTCAGGGCATAAAGGCAGCACTCCAGTGAATAATCGTTGTCGGCATTGTCGCCCCCGATAAGGCGAGCGTTGCCGTCGAAGTAGCCCACATTGGTGACGAACACGTCCGACGCCGGGTCTTCCGACATCGTGACACCGGCATGGGAGATGAAACCGTTGATGAATTCGCGGAGCTGCGCGGTGGTCGGAATCTCATGGCCGCGGCAGTGGGCGATAACAAGGTGCTGCATGGCTTCGAGTCGCGGCCAGGCGGGGTGGTTTTCCTGGCGCGTCATCAGTCCAGCGACCATCGCAGCCGTGGCGACCAGATTGAACTTGGCGAGCCGCCTTACCAGCTTCGGCATCGACACCGAGATCCGGGTGAACTGGCCGTCCTCCTGGAAACCGCCACCGTCGGCCATGGGGCTCCCTCATCTTCCTGCCGCTCAACTTACCGGGACACGTCAGGCGGATGAATGTGTCCGTGGAGAATCGCACCTGTTCAGCCATAAGTCATTGAAAATATTATAAATCCCATAAAATCGAGTGCTGATATTTGGAAATTTTCTGCCATTACAGTCAGAAAAATGGCTTTACTTGCATAAAAACAACTATAACTTCAGAAAACTGATAGGAAACAGCACAGATGCGTACGGCACATAGTCAGCTCAGCGCCCTCCGCTATCCGCTTGATCGGGCGATGGCAACGAAGGGCAATGTCCGGGTGCTCCGAGAGCTTATCCGGTACGAGAACCTGTCGGCGCCGAAATTGGTGGAAGTCACTGAACTGGCCAACGGCACGGTCCGCGAAGCTCTAAGCGTGCTGACCAAGCTGCGGCTGGTCGAAGCGATCGGCCATGGTCGCGCGGTGTTGTACCGGTTCAACAAGGCGCACCCCTTCGGGAAATTCATCCTCGACCTATTCACGGCTGAGGGGCACCGGATGGGCTCCATCCTCCAGATACTGCGTGAGGCAGGAGAAGAACTTGGTGATGCCGTCAAGTCAGTCTGGGTTTACGGAAGCGTCGCCCGACGGGAAGACGACCTGGACAGCGATATGGACATCGCGGTTGTCGCCGAGCCATCGGACATGAAGATGGTCACGGAGTATTTCACGCATATCCTCGAAAAGGGTTCTGAAGAGCTCTATTTCACTGCGGAACCCGTCTTTATCGACACCGACGACCTGCAAAAGCTGATCGAAATCGGCGACCCGTGGTGGTTGTCGGCATCCAAGGATGCCATCGCTGTTTACGGTGCGCGACCGAACGAACTGCTTTCTGAGTTCCGGGTACGCACCAAAAGCCGCGGGCCGCGCTAAAATGGCGCGCCTGGACTCCGTCGCCGACGCATCTCCAGACTGGGGACGCGCCCGCCTGCAGCTCGCCCACCAATATCGCGACCAAGCCAAGCAGCTGATCGACCTGAATGATACGGGAAGTGGCAACCCGGCGATGTCGCTCTGTGTCAGTGCTGCGATAGCCTACGTGGATGCCGTAACGGCCGTCGTCGGGCTGAAGAGGTCCACTGGCGAGCATGCCAGCGCGCTCAAGCTGCTTCGCGATGTGATGCGGAACAAGCTTGAAGACAAGGTCGGCAAGGCCTTCAACAAGCTTCTAAACCAGAAGTCAGAAGTGCAGTACGGCGTCAAAAGCTTCCAGTTCAACGACGCAGCTGAAGCCCACGCACTGGTCGTCACCATCGGGGAGTGGGCCGAGGGAATCCTTGCCGCCACCTGATTCAACGCCGGTATCCTCGCCTAGAGGCCATCGTTATTTGAAAATCGTCGACGCCATCTGCCGATGGGGCTCCATTATGCCTCGAAAGGACTCTCAGTGTACCTTTCGAGGCATAATGGCCACTCTGCCCGGTCGTTCGGACCCATATAGATTGGCCTGACGTTGCGGTCCTAATTGGTGTCCAAATCGCTGCGGTTATCGACAGATACGATTACAAACGCCACGTCTTCAGCCTCGTCATACTCAATGAAATCACCCCACTCATCAGCTTCTTCACGAGCGTTGTCAGTATAGATGTGGGAAATGAAATACTTGTCGGACGGGTCCATGTGGTGTTCAGCGTCGACATAGGCCAGATAACACATGCACATGACTAGGGAGATTTGGAGCTCCTCAGAATCGTCGCCACTCTCGATAAGGCCTTTGAGCATTTGCCAGACGTGCAATCGCGCTTCGACAGTGCCAATGCCCAGCTCTTGAATCTTAGGTGAGAAATGGGTCAGTGCCTTGTCGACATCATCCAGCGTCGTGATCAGCCGAATGTGGTCTTCTTTGTAGTGAATCAGGAACTCAATCTCGTCCTGTTCGTCAAGGAAGGCGCTAACTTCATCGACGTCTTCCTCATCTTCGTTGTCATTGTCCTGGTCGAACGCATACCACATGGTGCGCGCTTCCTTGGCGGCCTCAGGGGTGGCGAACTGCAATTCCAGTGAGAAGCCACCTGGAAGCGGTTCGTACAGGAAGAATGCGGCCACCTTGTCGCCATGAGCGGCGAGAACCTGGTTGACCTCGGATACGTATTTCTTATCCGAAAGGGCGGCGGTGAAATGCAGGGACGGGTCCCAGGTCTTGCCCTTCTTTTCCCATTCCGGCGCAGTGACGCCGTTTACAATCTTACTCACGTCAATCATTCGCTTCCCCAAATCGCCTGCTGTCCACGCCGATTCATCCCATCAGATGAATCGGCAAAGCCAATTTATCTGAGCAAAATCAGATGACAAAGCCTCGTCCGTATGCCGATGGCTCAGGACATATTCCCGTATTCAATTTTGTTGTGTTTTTGAAACTTGCACGGTGAGCGAGGATTGGGTCGAATCTGTTTCGCCGTTATCGGCCTCCCGATTCGATGACTTCGGTCAGTCTCCACGCTACGCGGGCTGCATCTGGCAGCCGGAGCGGCTGGGCTTTCCAGCTTTCGATGATGGAGGAGATCGACATGGAGAAATCCGTGGCGAGGCCGAAGGATGTTTTCGTTCGTGCTTATGAGCGGACGCGTAACAGGCGCCTAGAACGCGTCTGCTCTCATTTCCGTTCACGACCGCGACAACTGACTTTTGCCTTCATAACTCAGGAGTAGCGTCCCCGAGTGCCGATAACGGCACCATCGAGCGCCTACTGAAGCTCAATGGTGAGTCCGGAGTTTGGTAGAGGAATCCCCAAGGCAGGCTCGACGCCATGGTCGACGCGCAAGCCTTGCAGGACGACATTGGGGTCTAGGGCCTGTCCAATTAGTCTTTGGGATTCCGGGCGCGCCTCCTGCACACGTTTCGCTCGATACACGATAACCGCGCGGTGCTCTTCGATGGCGCGGCGAGCCAATGCTCGCATGTAGTACATATTGAACTGACCTTCAGCGAGCGTCTGATGCGCCGTGACGGGGACATCCGCCATGGTGAAGCCACCCTTGGGCTTCCGCTTCTGATACTGGCGGCGCAGCAGGCGGCCACCGCGGACTGCTGCGGCTAACGTGTCATCGGTGCCATTCTGGGCGGCGTCACGCAGCAGGCCGGGCCACTGCGCCTGGCCATCATCGTTGAGGTATCGGCTGAGATAAAGGTTGCCGCCATCCAGGTCGATTTCCTCGACCATCAGCGCGCGGGTACGGTCATCAAGATTTCTGAAATCCAGTCCCATGATACCCCCTAAAGTTATGTAGCCTCGTTACATGGAAATCTCGATGAGCTGCCCGCTGATAGGCATATGGACCAACAGGTTTGTGACTTTCTTGCCGGTGGCTGTCTCGACAGCATTTCTGTAAAGACCAAGCTGAGGGCCGAAGCTCAGGGCTTTGTTGTCGATGCTTTCGCCCGCTCCAGGGAATGACTTGTGGTCGACGATGGCATAGCCGCCCGGATGGTCGATGAGCAGGTCAATGCGACCCGAAACTAGTTGGTCGGCGAAATGTGCGGAGACTGGGGCCTCCTTGAGAACGGTCGCGCCAGGAATGGCTTTTAGCAGATGGGCATTCAGGGCATCGCTGGCCTTCAGGATGTCAGCGGCCTTGACCAGCTTCATACTCCAGCGGTCCAGGATGCTCTGGGCCACCTTTAGTCTGACGTCTGCTGGGGCCGACACGTCGTCCGCTGCCAGGATGGCATGTACGGCTTCGCCGACGATGGCCATGTCCGCATCGCCAACGATGGGAATGCGGTGGCCAATCTCGGTGCGGCTGACAATTTTGTAGGGCGCGGTTGCAATCTCGGTGCTAGGCGTCCTGAACAGTGGCTTGCGAACGACGACGTCGCGGCCTAGTCGGACATGCGTCTGCACTACAACTGGTGGCGCGGTCTCCTCGTCTCCAGGCACGGCAAGGGTGGCCACCTCGGCTTCGAATTTATGCGGCCCGGCGGAAATAGGTTCAGGAGCCTTCGGCAGGACGATGTAGTCAGCGGTACCGGTGCCGGTATCCAGAACTTTCAGCCAGTCAGCCCCATTCTTGGTGCTGGGCGCGAATACAGCGTAATCCCTGGCTCGCGTTACACCGACATACAGGAGGCGAGTTGCTTCCTGCCGAGCACGCAGCAATGCCAGTTTGCCCGCCTCGGAATTGGCTGCCGCTTCATCCAGGCCGACATTGTCCTTCTGCGTTCCGTACGGCCAGGGCCAGTAGCGAATCCAGCGTCCGGCCAGCGGGTTCATCCAGTCTAGTGTGCCGTCGGCCTCCGCGACCGGCTCGAACAGCCGGGGCTCCGGGTCCTTGTGCAGGCTGGACAGGATGACCAATGGCCATTCAAGGCCCTTGGCCTTGTGATAGGTCATCACGTTGACGGCGTCGGGCCGCAGGCTCTTCGGCCGTTTGGCTTCGGCTTCTTCAAATGTCAGGATTAGGCCAGACAGTGTCGCAGGGGCGCCTGAACCTGCGCACTCCGTCTCATAGGTCCTGGCGAACCCTCGCAGGGCTTCCAGGTCATCCAGGCGCGCACCATGGTTTCCCCAGCGCTCAATCCGGCTCAACAGCGGTGGCAGGGTAATGATGGCGTCGATCATCTCGGCCGGAGTCAGTTCCAGGATCTGCTGACGCAGGACTTCGAGCGCATCGGAAATCGGGTTCTCAGCCTTCAGGGCTGCATCCGGGTCGTCCGCGCCAACCGCCTGCAGCCAGCCGTCTGATTCCGGGTCGTCGGAGAAGAACCTGGCCATCTCCGCCAAAGCAAGCCGGTCGGATTGGTCAGCCACCCATCGGAGAGCCGCCATGGCCAATTCCACATGGGGAGTCTTGGACAACTCGTCGCGTTCAACTGCGACTGGAATGCCAATCGCGCTGAGAGCGGCTGCGGCTCGCTCCACTTCCTTGTTGGTGTGACACAGGATAGCGATATCGCCAATCCGCAATGGGCGGACAGCGCTCTTACGGGTGTCCACCGGCCAGTTTTCGAGGGCCTCAATGACGGACTTGACCGCATGAGCAAGCGCGGCGGCCTGTTTATCGTTGTTGCTGCCGGATACCCACCAGACATGCAGGGGTGGTCGTTTGAAGCCATCCTCCTTGCGGTCGGTGCCGGTGAAACGATGCTCCTCCGGCTTCAAGCCCATCGCGGCGAGCGAAGGCGAGAATGCTTCGTTGACGAAATCCACAATGCCCTTGCGGCTCCGATAAGACGTACGCAATGGGTCGTCGGGCTTAGTACCTTGACCGGCACCGAGGAATGCGGCTTGCGTCAGGGCGCTGTCGGCGTTGCGAAAACCGTAGATGGCCTGCATGGGGTCGCCGACCCAGGTGCTGGCTTCAACGATTTCGGCCAGGGACGTGAAGATTGCAATCTGAAGCGGGCTTGAGTCCTGGAATTCATCGACGAAGACGCGGTTGACCCGTTCGGCCAGGCGCTTGCGCATATCGGTGTCTGACAGGACGCGGAGCGCCAGCATTTCCTGGTCGGTGAAGTCAATCAGGCCGCGGGTCGCCTTGTATTCGTCGTAAGCAGCGAGAGAGTCTGCCGCGCAGGCGAATAGTGTTCGGATGAACGTCTCGCAATCCGCACGGAGCTGAGGGTGGCCGAAATGGTCGCTTGCGATGCCTTTGATGTCATCGACGGCCTTCTTGAAGCCTTCCACATCTTTGGTCTTCGCGTATTTCAGCTTGGACGCGCGAGCCCATTCGGGCCAACTGAGGGCGGCTTTGCGCTTCAGTTTGCCGCGAATTTTAATCAGCTCCTTAACGGTCTTCGTTCCGTCTCCACTGGTAATCGTGGCCGAGTGCTTCAGGGCTTCATTCACTGCAGCCGTAAGGTCGGCGGTGAGTTTTTCCGACGTCACGCCAGGCTGGGGTTTGGGCAACAGGTCCAGGAAGCCAGCCACGGACTTTTCCGCAGAGGACTGCAATCCCCCGGCATCAAGGCCATTGGAGCGAGCCAGGTCGATAATCCTCCTGAGTGTCGTCCGCCAGTCTGGGCGAGTAAGGTGCGGCGGATATGGGTCCGAGTAGCCGAATAGTTCCGCAATATGGTTCAGTACCGGGGCATGCTTGGAGATGGCTTCGCTGGCAGCCGTTGCCAGAATCCGGTTCACGCTGTCGTCGGAGATAACTTCGGCGCGCGGCGACCGGCCTAACTCGAACGCGTGCTCGGCGACAATCTGCCCACATACTGAATTGACAGTACCGAAGCGCGCGCCCAGCAGGCGAACCGCCTTGTCTTCCTGGTAAGTCTCGTAAAGCTCTGCGCGGGCTCGTTCGATAAGTTCGTCCGCGGCCTTCACGGTGAAAGTGGTCGCCATAATCTCTTCGGGCGGCCTTTCCTTCACCTCTGCTGCGATACGGCGCACGATGCGCGTGGTCTTACCTGCGCCAGCTGAGGCGGTGACGGTATTGATGTTGAGTTTGCTCATCTCAGCTACCCTTCGTGCTGACGCGGCACAGGCTGGTGTAGTCGCAGTATTTGCACGGCTTTTCGTCCGCAGGGATGCCAATGCTAGCCGGTGGCTCCGGGGCGCCTTCGATGCCGCCTGCAATTGCGTTCCCGGCGATGGCCTCGTCCCGCCAAGACTTCCAGGTAGCAATCAAGTCGAGCCAGGTCTGCGACAGGTCTTTGTCGACCTCGACCTCTTCCTCGGATACCAGGCCGCCTTCCTGACCAATCAGGCGACGCTGGTTCAGTAAATAGTAGGCCCCGTCGGCAGTACCTGCGGTCGAGGCATCCGCAATCGTGCCATAGGCGGCGAGCTGAATAGCCCGACCATCCGTAATTTCGGTCAGGCGACGTCGGGCGCTATGGCTCCATTTGAGGTCAATGACCCCAAGCACTCCCTCTGGATTCTTGACCAGCATGTCGAGACGCCCGGCGATTTTCAGGTCCCCAAGATCTGCAGCGCGGGGCAGTTCGGTTCCGACGACCTCAAGGCCTTTGCTCCTGAGGTAGTCGGCCAGATGGGCCAAGGAGCTCGGGACATGGACACGCGCGCGGATGAGTTCACCGGCGTGCTCAGGCTGATTAAGCGGTGCAGCAATGGCGTCCACAAGTTCATCGAAGATCCGGGCAACATCGGCTCTCATCTTGTCTTTGTCAGGCACGTTACCCGGTTTGAAGACGTGAGATGCGATTTCATGAGCCAGATTGCCGAGAAGCTGGTCGGTGTCCGGAATTTCGGCAAAGCGACCCGCTGACAGCCCAAGGACATTGGCGAGTAGCCAGCGCATCTGACAATTCACCAGGTTCTCCAGGCCGGTCGGGCTTTCCTCACGTTCCTTCACCTTGGCAATAGCAGCGGCTGGTAGTGTCCATGCTTTGCGCGATTTCGGCAGAGAGGCCGGAGGACTCAGTTGGCGCCCGAGATTCCGATTGGAGAGTTTAGTCGCCGTGCTGGCCAGGAGTTGCTCCGCCTGCCAGATTTCGCGGTGTTCTGAAGCTTTCAGAATGGGCATCAACTGGTGTGCCAGCGGATGGCTGGTGGTTTCGTCGCTTCCTGACAGCGATGGCCGGATCAGGAGCAGGCATTCCGAGGTCCGGAAGGCGGCGTTTACATAGGCAGCACTCACCTGACGGGCGATGTCGGCGGACGAAGCCAGCCTGCAACCAGCCTTTTCCAGCATTGCCAGCTCGTCCTTGCTCCAGGGCTCGGACGGCGGGCGAACGCGCTCACCAGGACCTGTGAAATTCCACCAGATGACGCGTTTTGCCGTCCCCCACAGCGCTGCTGGGTGCCTGATGCACCGCAGGCCACCGGATTGAGCGATGTGGTTGGGGTTCTCGGCACCTTCCGCCAGCACCTGCTCAATCATTCGCTCAAGCAGCAGGGCGGGAAGGCTCTCTCGGCCGATGACGGTGATGGCATCGACCAGAGCTGTTGCGGCGGCCGCAACGGAGAGCAGCAAAGGGTCATTCTTCGTGCTGTTTGTCGCGAATGCCCATTGAGAGACCCGGCTGGCGATCGCCTTGGCAGCTTCCGCAGGGATGCCTTCGTGGCGGTCATATTGGCCCACCGTTGTCCACTGCTGCCAGCGCTTCAGCTTCTTGGCTGCCCGCGCTTCCGCGTCGGCGTGACCTTTGGCTGCTTCCTTTTCAACCTGCCGAGCCTCAATTCTTTCCCATGCGGTCTTCCAGGCCTTGCCGCCGATGCCGGGCTCCTTGGACAAAGCGTAGGCCAATGTCCGTGCGGCGCCGAACCCAATCGGCGGCTTCGGCAACAATAGCAGGTCGAGCAGCGGCTTGGGATTGAATGGCTTCCAGATGGTAGCGAAAGCCAGGGGAAGGACCTGCAAGGCGCCGCGCCATGGTGACGATGCTGACTGGCCCAAAGCTGGCAGCCCGCGTGCGAGCAATGCACCATCCAACAGCGCTGTATCGCCGTCGGGAGCGAGAACGACAGTGTCGTTCAGGTCTGCCTCGGAGCCTGCTGCCAGCCACTCGGCGACCGCTTCGGCCGCCATCAGAGCTGTGTCAGCTTGAACGACCATAAATGAGCCGTCACCAACCACTGGGTCGATGGTTGCTTCTTTCAGGAACTTGCTGACCCTGGCGAGGTCGTTGCCCGTCGCCGCCACCTGGCCCACCGGCCGCTGGTTCAGAGTGACACCGCAGGCCGTCAGGGCTTTGAAAAGCTCATTGATATGCGGCGGCAAGCTTGAAGGTAGCTCAATAACCTCGATTTCAGTTAGCCGCAGGGTGGGCTTGGTAGCCAATGCGTGTTGAACAGCGACCAGTCGGTCGGCAAATCCCAAAGGCAACGGATTGCCTGCTGTCTCTGCGGCCGCGAGTTCATCCGCCCGGGGTGTGCCAATGGCGGTGCCAGCCCAGCCAGCCAATACCAGGTTATCACGCCAATGAAGCAGGCGCTCCGCAGTCGCCCATGGATCTCTGCTGAATGAGGCGGCAAAGAACGCGGTCTTCCGTTCGGCTAGAGCCATATGCAGCTTCGCCGCATAAGCAGCGATACGCACAGCTTCGGATTTGGTGGGACCAGAGAGGCCCAGTTGAATTTCCAGCAATCCTACGAGCCCGCGAGGGCCGACGACTTCCTCATCCAGGACACCGGGGCCGGGCCCGGGAAAATCAGGATACACACGGCTATCCGCTTCCAGTCCAAAGACCAGCTTCATACGTCCTCCCTCGGGCCAGCAAATGCCGGTCCTGTGGTTGCGCACTGATATGTGTTGCGACCCACCCCTGGGCCGTCGGCCTGTGAAGACAGGTTATTGGCGTGTCGGAGATCCGACAAGCCTGCCTTCGATTCGCCTACGGTGTTATGCATGTGCGCAATCATCGCTATTCATCCGTGCACGCCATTCTCATTCCGTTTCGCCATCCCCGATTGGCTCATCCAGGTCGATATCAATCTCTTCAATTGGTCCAACCAACAGCTCGATGCGTTCCATGAACTCCTGGGTAATCGGCACCAGTAGCGCAGAATGCACCGACCGATATCGCTCCAGGAAAGCCTGCAGCGCGGCCATGTCGGCGTCGCCAGCGTCAATCCGAGCTGCCAGGTCCAGCTCTGCATCGATTGCAGGCGAATAGCGTTCCAGGGCCGTGACCACGACCTCATCCGGATTGGCGTGTCGCCCAGTCAGAACCACTTCTTCGACGAAGGCATCCAGTTCGGCGGCGAGCTCAATAGTCCGAACGTGCATTTCGACTATTCTTCCTCTTGCTTGTTCTCTGTAATCTCGTAGGTGGCGTGGCCAATCTTCTCGCCGCCCATCAGTACCTCGAACTCGTAGGTCTCCTTCCGCCTCCTGGCTTTACGGCGAACAATTTCTGCAACCTTCGTGAAGTCATCAATGGCGCTGCGGATTGCCCATCTCTCGTCCACCGCCGTACGCCGGAAAATCAGCTCAATCTGTCCGGCTGAGACGGCGCCGACCGTCGCGTCCTGGCAGTCGGCACGAATCCAGGCATCGACATAGGCCTGGGCCTCCAGTGCCCTGGGTGGCAGCTTCACAATCAGTGTGAATTCATAGATTAGCATTTCGCTACCTCACCAGTATTTCGTCGGCCGGTCGGGATACATCTCCAGGATCTTCACCAGAGCCCACAGGGTCGATGTCGGCGTGTTCCGGATCTGACCGCGGAGAATTCGAAGAATCTGCTCTTCATTGAAAAAGCCCGCGATACCAGAGTTAGTGACCGCCGTTGCAATGCCCTTGTAGTCAAGGCCTGTCGCTTCGGCTGCAAAGCGAATGCGGCCCACCAGCACGAAGCGTTCCTTCGATATGGCCGGGTCGGGGTAGCCATGGTCTTTCAGAAAGGAGCCGCTACCCAGAACGGGCGGCGTGTTCTCAAGGACGTCATCGAGCCCGTTGGCGTCTTCTGCGACCGCTCGCAGGGCCTCCCGATTTCGTTCAATGCTCTTCTTCAACTCCTGGACATCCTGCATCTTTACCGATCGTTCTTCCGGAACCAGCCGGAACGGCAGTTCGCCGTTTTTCATCTTCTGGATGAGCACCGCCATCGATAGCCCTAGGATTGCGGCTGCTTCCGCCATCGGGATTTCATTGTCGTCGCCTTTGTGGTCTGAGTCGGTGGTCATTCGGGCGTCCTCCGCGGCTTCCGGCTTCTCGCCGCCTTTTTGGATGGCCTTGGCTTCCGACTCTTCTTTCGGGCGGGCGCACAGAGCTTCTCGAACTCCATCATCTTTTCGTCGGAGATACAGCCGATGGAATGCAGATCCCTCATCGTCAGCAGGACTGACCGCCAGACTTTACTCATCAGTTCGGCTCCACCTGCGTCGCCTCGGATTCCCGCGCATTCAGCACGCCTTCCAGAAACCGCTTCAGCGCTCGTACAGAGCCGCCATCCCACACTGCCCACAGGGCTTCCAACTCCGCCCAGGACAGTGGCCGCGCCCATTCGGACCGCATGCCACGTTCGATAACGATTTCGGCCAGCAGCGTGCGTGCGAGTGTCTCAAGGTGGTCGGCCGCAGGTTCGCCAAAGCGCAGAATGCGGAAGCGGTCGCGCAGCACTTCGGGGATGTCACCTACATCGTTTGCGGTGCCCATCCACAGCACGCCGGAAAGGTTCAGCGGCGCCTGCACATACGGGTCGTACCAACACCTGGCAGACTCAGGTTCCGTCATCGCCAACAAAGCATCGAACAACGAGCCGTTTGTCCGGTTGGTCGATGCCTTCTCGATTTCATCGAGGACCACGGCCGGACTAGCCGTCATGGAGCTGCGGAACAGCGTCAGGGGAAGCGATGGCCCACCCGATGACCATTGGCGGGCCGTGCCGGAAAACGTGGAATCCGCAACGCCACCGCAGTTGAAGGTCCGAAACGGCACATTCAGCAATGTATAGAGCCGATGGCAGTAGCGCGATTTTCCGGAACCGGGCTCGCCGACCAGGATTGTCGGCCGGTGATGGATGTAGGGCTTGGCGCCGATATCCCCGATTAGCGTGTTCGTCACCGAGCTTGCCCACGGAAACTGCGCGACAAGGGTTTCCCGCACCTTCTGCAGGTCGACGCACGGTACGAGCGGCAGCGGGCGCTTCAGGATGGCCTTGAACTCATCAGAAATCTTCTTGCCGACGGTCATGTCAGAATTGGCGACTTCCGCCAGCACCGTCAGGAAGCCAGGTTCATCGAGTTTCGGCTCGGATTTTTTTTCCTCATTCGTCGTATCGCTAATCGCAGGCTTGACCGGTGTAGCCCGCAGCCCGTCCCAGAACGAGTAAGCCGCTTCCAATACGTTCTCGCCCAGTTGTTCGATGCCGGGCAGATTGTCGGCCGGGAAAGGCCGGTAGTGCGCCATGTGGTGCCAGCCAATGGCAGCCTTCAGGTACTGAAAAGTATCGAGCCGCCGTGCCGTCTCGATGGCCCGCCACAGGCATTCCTTCAAGACCGTTTCCATCGCAGGCGGATGCTCCAGCGACGCTGCATAAATCTCCAAGCGCGTCAGGTAGGCGGCGGAAGTCTTGGGGCCGAGCACGTTGCTGCCGTGCTTCTTCAACAGAGCGCGCATTTCGAGCAGATCTTCCAGACCGGCACCTTCGAGCGCCAAGTTCTGGAAGGCAGCTTTCAAATCTTTCGCGCCGCGCGTGTTGCTGCGGACCCTGCGCGCCGCGATGTCTGCAAACATTCGCAGGTCCCAATGCAGGTCGCCGCCCATGTACCCGCTGGCTCGCAACAATTCCTTGGTAGTTGGCAGAGACTTGCCGTCATCAATGTTGCGGCGGCGCGTGCGCAGGCGCTCGATTTCCCGCTTTGCATCAACAGGGGTGAGCATGGCTACCTCGTCCACTGGTCCGGAGGCACTGGCTAGACCTCGATGATTTTGGCCGCATCGAAGCCTCCCGTGTTTTCCTTGGGATATCCGCGCTGATTACTGACAAAACGGGTTCCATCAATGGTGACGTCAAGGCACCAGTGGTGATGGCCGAACAGCCATGCATTTGGCCTGTAGTGCGCAATCAGGTCCTCCAGCTCTGCATGGAAGGCTCTTGTTAGGTTGGTGACCTTATATTGGGGATTCAGCAGTTCCTGGCGCATGCTGGGGGCGTGGTGGGTCACGACGACTGTCTTGCCGCCCCAAGGTGTGGAGAGCTGCTTGTCCAGCCATGCGACTGAGTCTTTGTGGAGCTGCTTGGTATCGCGCGGTTGAAGATGCCTTCCGCGGTACCCAATGGTGCGGAAGTCATTCAGCATGGGTGGATTGTTGTCGAAGTCTGTCCACAGCGTCGTGAACAGGAAACGGATTCCAAACCTGTTCTCGTTCAGAACGGTGTTGTCTGCGAAAACAGCCCGACCGGCGCGCTCTGATAACGCCAGTGTCACCCACTCGATTGTCGAGCCGTAGAATTCATGGTTGCCCGGTAGAAAGACGACGGGCGCCTCAAGGTAGCGGGCCACGGCGTTCGCATATCGCCGTGTCGCGGTACCCAGCGCGATGTCGCCTGCCAAGATGACCATATCGGGCCGAGCCGCCTTCAAGGAATGAAGGTCAGGTCCCAGCATGTATTTGCGCCCATAGAAGTCCTTCGCGGCGTGGGCGGGGTGGGTCGGCTCAGGAAGCAGTCGGATACCGTCCGAGACTTCCTCGAATTCCAGATGGAGGTCGCTCATAAGCGCAATCTTCATGTTGCGGTTCGGCATCGCGCTCACCTTGTCTTCAGGTCGAGGGCGCGGTTCAGGCGGTAGAAGCCGTTCAGAGCTCTTACCCAGCCGCGGTCCCAGTTCGCGACCCACAACTCGCTGGTCTTCACGACTGAGCTGTGCGGTCCGGCTTCGACCAGGTGGCCGGTCAGGCACGGTAGAACGCGTTTGCTCAGGACGACGTGGTCGAGCACAGGCGCCGTCGCCAGGCCGGGCGGCTGATGGCCTGCCTGGATGGCTTTCAGGTCACGCCCCAGCGCATCGACTAGGGCAATAGCGTGCTGAAGGTCGCCATTCATCTGGCGATCGAGCGAAATCATGACGGTTACCTCTGGTTAGGTCAGAACGACGGCGCGATGGTCAGCGCCGTATTCGACCTCCGAGGCGTTTGCTGGAGGGTGCAGCAATCATTACAGGCCCCCGGTGTCGATGCTGAAGCCTGGTGGGGACCTGTCGGCGTGGGGATTGCCGAGAAGTTGGTACCAGCGGCTATATGTGCGTGCCCAGCCGAGCTCAGGCGCGAACACCCATAGGTCGCTTGTGGTAGCCGTAGGGCCCTCGATGCGGGGATGGCCTGCGATCCTCCCCTTCAGGCAGTACATTGGGCGGAGATCTACCCAGTAGTTCGAGAGACTGGGAGCACGGTGCAGATCTGTGCGCGTCGGCTGCTGGTCCTGCGCAAGCCGTTCGAGGTCGTCGGCAAGGGCGCGCAGTTTGCGCACGTCGTCTTCAACTGGCCTGTTCAGGCCGTCCTTCGAGAAGCGGTACATGGGAATGTCCCTGAGATGAGGTTGCGCTGTACCCGCTGGCGAAATTCCAGGGGGCGATGCCGGTATGCGCAGTCTCAGGGTCGGACAGAGTATGGGCCGCGGGTCCGAGACTGGCTCAGACGGCTATTCGGCCGAGGTGGCGGCACCGGGAGATATGGGTACGCTCTGTGTCCATGAAGAGAACAAAAACAGAAATCAGGGCGCCCGTCAATGGGTATTTCAGCGGCCCGTCATTTTGTCTGTAACCGTTTGGAATTCCAGCCGTCTAACGAAAGGCCAAACAAACAGGAGATCCACATGGCAATCGCGACGGTGTTTAGAGTCTTCCTTCCCACCTATATGGGGTTCGGTTCCGGCCTGACCTCATACACTCTTATGCCCTTCGGCGTCGTCACCTCTTGGTGGACGGTTATTCAGGTCGGTCTGCTTGCCGCAACCGGCATGTTCGTTCTCTGGCGGTACCTGGAATGGCGGTATCGCCCCTTCGACTGAGCGGCCTACGCTGCACTAGACGCAGAGGGGTCCGATGTTGAACCATTCGACGGCAGGCAGGGTATCTGACGTCGAATGGCAAAACTGGGGGAATGGGCAGGCACACTGCCGTCTGAAGCTCGGCGTGACCTTCACGAAGGTCTGGGCGACGGCCGTGTCGAAATCGTCTTCGGGAAGCTTCCCGACGGAACGATGGTTCATGTCCAAAACGTGGAACGCGGCAAGAAGTGCAACTGCGTTTGCGCTGCCTGCGATCGGCCACTGGTTGCCTATAAACGGCCACCGATGGCTCTGCATTTCAAACACGCTGCCGAAGAAAAGAAGGGGTGCAAGACTGGTCCGGAGACCAACATGCACTTCTACGCCAAACAGCTCGTCCACAGGAAGAAGCGGCTTTTCGTTCCCGCTTTGGATGTCGAATACGACGGTGTCAGAAAGTTGGTCAGCAAGGGCCAGGTAGTCGACTTCGACACCTCCGATTTAGAGCCTAACCTCAAAGAGATTGTCCCCGACGTCCTGCTTACCAAGCAGGGTCGACAGTTGTACGTCGAGATATCGGTCACGCATCCCTGTGATGACGCGAAGATTGAGGAAATTCGAAAGCGGAACGTCTCAACTCTGGAAATCTATCTCGGGAATTATCCGCTCCCCGAAGATACGACTGATCTGGACAAGGTCATTCTGGAACATGCTCAGCGCCGCTGGGTCTTCCACCGAAAGGAAGACGAAGAAATCAAGGCACTGAAGCAGAAGGTTGAGGACGAAAAGGCCGCCGCTGAAGCCAGGAGGCGGAGCCGTATTATTCAGCCTATCCTCAAGCTGCCCAATCGAAACCAGGACGATTGGAAGCTCAGTCCCTATTACAGGAAGTGTGCTGACGACGGCCTGGAGAATTACGTCGGCCTTCGGATGAGAGCTGACTACTGCTTCCGGGCATCCACGAAGTTGTGGCAGTCCATGCTGCTGAGCGAATGGATTGTTCCCAATGCTGTTGGGATGCGCCAATACTACAACATTGACCTATTCCAGGCCTGCCGCTGGCTTACTGAACAGCGAGCCATCCAGTCCGGATTGATGTTTGCCCCCAGCGATGACGACCTGGCCATACTCAGGTCGGAGCGACCGGACTACCGGCCGCCGATGGAGGTGGTTGTCGAATATCTGCGGGCATTGGCCAAATCGGGTCTCGTCGCCGAGGTTGGCGGCCATAAAAAGGTCTGGGCTGCCACGAATAAGCTTTCCTCAATGGTGGAGAGAGCCAGAGAAGGCCGAAAGCGTCGCGACTTTAATCTGGAGTTTTTCGACCAGGAAATTGAGAAAATCCGGCCAGCCGTGCTTAAGGAAAAGCGCTATTTCGACTTCGACGACTGGGTTCACTGGAAGCAGGATGGTTTCGGCGTATCCTTCCACGATGCCCTACATAACGGCACCAAAGCGGACAGCATGCTATCTGCACTGCAGGAAGTCGCCCGTATGGTCGAACGACGAAGCCAGGTCGCTGACAATCTGTTGATGCTGCCATTGCAGCGGACTGCCAAGGCCATCGGCGATGAAATCGAAGGCCGCCGAAAGAAGGCCGAGCAAGAGCGGCTGGAACGCGAACGGCAGACAGAGCTGGAGCGGATTGAGAAAGCGCGGTTGGCAGCGGAGGAGCGAGTTGCCTATGTGACCGATTGTGCCGCGAAGCGGCTCACTGATGCCGCGACCTGGCTGCAGGAGAAGCGGAAAAAGTTCGGCGGCAAGTCCGCTCTGGAGCTTGCGGCTGAGGGCTACGAGGGACGCCATACGGTCGAGCGCGAAATTGAGTGGCTCTACTATGAACAGAAGCGCCGCGAAAACGAGGAATATCAGCGCGAGCAGACGGCAAGGCACTTCCGGGATTTACTCGAAAAAGCTGCGAGAGTGGTCTACAGCCCTGAACGTCTGCCGTGGTTCCTTAATTCGAGGCACACCGAGTTCGGAATGTCGCCCATGGAGTATTGTGTGAATCAGTATGCATATGACAGGTGTCTATTGCTGCTGAAGAAGGCGAAGGGCAAAGAGAAGCGGTATTGATACCCAGTATCCCCGCTTCGCTAGATGGTCAGTGCCAAATTTATCCGTCCACCATAGTCAAGACCATGGTGCCAACTCCCGCGACACCGGAGTGTAGAAGAGCGCCGAGTCTCGCTCCGATAAGACGGTCTTGCGCCTATCCCTTCGAACCACCTCAGTGGCGTCGATATGGAAGAGCCAGTCTTCGCTGAGATCAGGCTTTGCCGCCGCTATGAGGGGTCTAGCCCAAACGATAAACCTGTCATCTAGGAGGTCATGGAAAAGCTGGAAGTATCCATATGCCTTCTCTGGATCTTCAGTGGCGAGGAATTCGGTCAGCCAATGGCACCCGTCGGAGTTTCGAATGAAGGTTCGCTTGGCTTTCTCTCTGATGTGGTCAAGCCAACCTTCGAGCGGAACTGCATCAATGATGGACCATAGTGCTTGGGCGACGGGGGTATTGTGCAGGAAGCCCGCGACGGTAATGCCGCGTGCAATGTGCGCGGGGTTTTTCTGTAAAAGCTCCCCGTAAGCAAATGATGCAATCCATGCTTCCTGACCGTTGAGCAACAGATTCGTAATCCGAGTGAATAAATCCTTGTCGGTATTAGCCTCACCGACAACTTCCCGCCAGACGGCGTCGACGGCATCATTAAGGGGGGCGTCAAATATGACCGCGTCAAGGTCGCCTGCTCGCATGGAATGCCTGCGGTGAGTCTTCTGTACCGCCCTCCAGATATCCACTGCAGCAACAACATCAAGCTCGAAAGCCGCGCGAATGAATCTGACGAGTGGGAAGCTATCAAATAGACCAAATACCAGCCCGGCCTGAGCAGCATCCCTTAGCTTATAAATCAACTCACACTCATTCATAGACAGGGCAAGCTTCATGGCTTTCTCGGCCTTAAAGTCATTCCCGTAGTTGACAGTATAGGTCCTGGTTTTGCCCATCAGGTCGATTAGTGACCAAAGTTCGTCACGGAAGGCTTGAACTTCGCTAGGCAACAATCCGCGTTTTTCTACGAGCTTTCCAATGGCGGGGCGGTGAATGCGTTTGACCGCATCTTCGAAACGTAGCTTTTTCCCGAACTTGCAAATAAGTAACGTGCCGCCAATGGCCTCGGTGCTTTCCTGACCGACCTCGAACGACCAATCGCTCAGAGCAACGGCTTCTCCAAGACGCTGGTCATCGGAACGCCATATGAATTCCATGGCGTCTCCACGAAGGTTCTTGTCCGGACTCTTAATAAGTTCCAAGGCAAGCTTGGCAGACTCCGGCAATTCCGGAAGCTTCACATTATTCAGATAGTTCAGCCCAAGCCGTTGTGTGATGACATCGCCATTGGCAATCCATTGGTTGAAGACAAAATCTACATCTGCAGTTGTCGGGTCGCTCAATGAATCGACGATGTTCTTATCGAGCAGCAGCCTCGGCAAATAGGAGAACAGCTCTGCAATCTGCTCCCTGGCTGGCTTTCCTCTCATGGCCGCAATGGAGAGGGTGTGCAGACGCCAAAGACGACGGTTCTCCTGCTTTTCATCGTCGAGAGGAGGTTCCTTTAGCTTGCGTCGCACAATACGAAGCAAGCTAGCTTTGTAACCGTCATCGAAGAACAGGAAACAACCCGGTAGTGCATCCATAAGCCATTTCGGCATTTCCATTGGGTCGCGGGCGGCTGAAAGATAAAGTTCCTTCATCAATGACGCACACTTCTCAGGTGCCCATCGAGCTAATCCAGACAGCATCAGGGAACCGCTGTTAAGCTTACTGTCCACCATTTCCGGTGCCAGCATCTCTGTCAGTGTTTTGAGTGCGGAGCTCGCTTTACGCGACAGGTGCAACGTCAGGTGCGGGCCATAATATGAAAGCGCATTCAGCCACTGGGTCCCGGCCACATATTTCTGGTCAACTGGCCCCCGATGGCGCCACTCGATGGTGGTGCCGTTGCGGACAAACCCTCGTCTTTCGTCCTGGGCCCGATACGAGAATTTGAGCGGTGGAAAGCCCGGCGCAAGTGCGGCAGCCTGTGGAGTGCCGATGGCGCGACCCAAGAATGTAGCCATGGTATTGCCGGTGACATTCTTAAGGCCAACGAGATTTCTCAATTCACCCATAAGAGCGGCTTCAAGCTCATCATGGTCGAACTCGTTTATACGGAGGACCCATTCAAGTTCCTTAACAAACTGGTCTTCACCCATCACACTACGGGAAAGCAGTATCGTCAGAATGGTATCTATAAACGGAAGGCGCGGCACATAGGACAGTATTGTCAGAGCGCTGGTGATGCCTTGTGTGGCCATGCATTCCCAAAGATTCTGAGCCAGTGGGCGACCGTACTGCGTCTCGGCAGCCTTCCATGCATCCAGGTGCTGCCGAGTATATGAAGCGCGTTCTTCGCTGTATGGGATGCTGCTGTGTTTTTCGTGAAATCGGTCGAATTGAAAGGTGCCGCACCACCTTGGCATGCGCTTGGCGAGTAACTGCAGGACAGGCTGCCATTTGGTAGCGTTGGCTAGTCCTTTACATAGAACTTCTTTCTCATGGTAGTGATACGGGTCGGAAAGCCATAGCCCTTCGGCGTAGTCGATGACGACCTCTGGGCCGATTGCAATAAGTGGCCAGAACTCCGAGAAGTCTCCGGTGCCAAAATTCTGAGATTCTAGCCAGGCCTTCAGTAAAATGCTGCGAGCCTCGCGTGTTGCCCGCCTTTGAATAAACGTCATCGCCGTTGCGGCACGCAAAATGGCAACCCCCAAGCCATCGCCACGCAGGTGCTCATTGTATTCTGCGATAATTTCCTGGATAGCGAGCGGGTCTGTAAGGCTTTCAACTTGCTTGGCTAGATCCAGGCCAATCGCATAGGGGAGCAAGTCTTCATTGATTTTATAGCTATGCGGTAGATCGCTCGCTTTAAGCCAGTGTCCTTCGACAATTTCGCTGATGGTGCTCTGATAGTAATCGGAGTCTCGCCCACTTTCTTTGCCCAGTATCGCGGCGAGTCTCGATTGCGTAATCGAGAATTTCGTGTCTGGAAGGGCCTCACGTCCGAGTTCAGCGATAACGTCGAGTAGCTTTTCGTCAGTCAGTCGAATTGCACTTCCGCGTTCATCAATTCTGGAGCGCCAATCCTCCAGTACAAGATGAGTGGCCGTGATGTCCTCAGAATCGCGGAATCGTGATTGAAGGGTTAGGGCGAGCTTCGCGAGACGTGGAACGTGAACGATTTTATGAAGCCCGCGGGGAATTTCTTCCAGAGTCGTCCCATTCAACCGTAGGAACTCTGTCAATTCTGGCTTGTCGAAATCCAATACGGTTATTTCCGAGAATGGCTTATGCGAAGCCCCTTTCAAAGACTGGATATCGTCGCGCCAGTATTGAGTTCTCGATGTGAGAAGCAACCGTACCGAGTCACGCCAAGGCTCTTGCTGAAACTTCCGGACGAGTGCATCCCAATCAGTGCTCCAGGCTTGATTCAGGTCATCAATAAGTAGGGCAAACCTCGGTCGGTCAATCAACGCTCCCCAGCGTCGGACCCGCTGGACTAGTCGATCGATTGATATCTCCGTGGTTGCGCGGTTGATTGCAGTAGCGATAAGGAGTTCTGGGTCTAAATTCGGGTTTGCATCCCTGGCGGGTAGGATGACGAACATCGGCCCATCGGCCGCGGAGAACGTATTCAGGCTCCAGGAAAGAGTGGCCCAGGTTTTGCCACGCCCTCCATCTCCAATAACCACGGCGGGTCCGACGTCGCTAGAATTGAGCCAGTTGTTCATGGCCTCATTAGGGCCTTTGCGAACCACATAGTTGACACCGGGTCCACGGATGTCGGCATCCGAGCGAAGATGGAAGCGCGCATCTGAGCGCGACGACACCACTTTTCTGATCCACTTGTAAGTAGCTTCCCGGGCAATCGGAAAACCAACTTCGGGTGAGACCAGAAGCTGCCGAAGATTGTCGACTGTGCCAGCGAATTCAGGGTGTTTTGCCGCTTGTTTCAGTGAGGCTCCGACGTTTTTTGGTAGATGAGCAGTCGAAACGTGGTTGGCGGCGGCACATAGGGCAGCCAGCAGTGGCAGGTTGCCAGGGCCTGTTCTCCAGTCGAGGCATATTGCTGTCACGCCATGTTGTTCGGCGTAAGCTCGGAGTCTCGTCCAATCCTGCTCTTTCATCTCCTTTGAAATGACGAGAATCCAGACGTCCATTTCGGGCTTTGTCCGAATGGCCTCAACCAACTTTGCTTCTACTTCGTCGAACTGAAGTTTGCTATTGGCCCCAAATCGCTTGGCTTCGAACGCAATGCACGTTTTCGAAAGGTCGAACGGTGTGCGACCATCGGTGCCGCCTTGCTCCCCACCTTTCGAGAGCATGAAATCCCGGCCGGATATCGCTTTCAGCAGGTCACGCAAAAGGCCTTCGAAGCCAGAGCTGCTTTGAGCCTTCTTGTTACGAAGTGCGGTGAGCAAAGGCTCAAAGTTGGACATCGAAAACTTCCCCAATATACGTGATGAACGTAGCCGAAATAATTTGTTGACTGATCATCGGCCGTCTCGGGCATCTACCGTAGCCTTGCACACTATTGTATTCACAATTTAACCCACCCATTCAACTTTCGAACGCCGGTAAAACCGCGTCAAGAATCGTGAATCTATGTCCGTGGTATCATCCTTCGCAGATGAAGGACCGAATCGAATGACATTGCACAATAGAAACTTTCTAGCCGAGACCGTGGCGAAACATCGTCGGACGGCTGTTTTGTGTGTCCTGTATGACTTGAGTTCGAGGTTCGCCAACCTCCCCATCATCCAAGACATCGTCCAGGAAAAGGGCTTCGGGTGCGCTCACGAAGAGCTTCGGCAGGATTTTATATTCCTGAAGGAGCAGGGTCTGGTCGAACTAGATGAAATGGACGGTCTCTGGATAATCCGCCTGATTATCGAAGGCGTCGAGGTCATCGAGGGGCGTCGCGCCTGCGAAGGAATCCTTCGGCGTCCTGAGAGCGATGTCTACCGGCTGAAGGGCAGACAATGAAGCTCTTCGCTACTCGTATCTGGGGCTTTGACCCGACGACCTGGCCGGTGATTACCTTCAATGCAGAGGGGTATCGCCAGAATTTGCTCGATGACAGCGATGTCGGCGATCGCATCATTTTTGTCGCCACCAAAAACGAGAATGCCGACGAGGCAGACCAGGGGCGTATTCTCGGAATGGCCGAGATAGGCCGAGTACCGGTTGACACCCTCACTGTAGTCCGCCGCGAAGACACGGAACCTGGCAACTGGGAGCCGTACGGCGACCACACTGGCATATTTAAATGGCCAAAGGCCCTGTTGATGACCAAGGCCTGGGAGGCGGTCGACAGGCCATTGTTGACCGACGTGATGCCGCAGCTAACGTACTCTGCCACTTACTCGGCAGTAGAAGTCCTCAGCCCGCACAAGGAGCTTGTGCTGGGGCTGAACTGGCGTGAGCACCCACTCCCGGAAAACGAAATTCGCAGACGACTCGGTAAACTCGACGACCTTCTTGCTGGACGAAAAACCCGGCCGGGGCCGCCACCATCAAGCTGGTCGGGTGAGGTTACGCATGATGCGTCAGTTCCGGCATATACCTACGTATTGAAGTACGGGAAACATGACCTGTGGAAGGTTGGGCGAGCCATAGATCCGAAGTCCCGATGCGCAGAAATCAACAAACACGTACCGGTCGAAGTTACTGGAGAGGACTGGAAGCTGGAGTACACGGAGAAATGGCAGAACCTGAATAGGGCGCATGAAATCGAACAAGAAGTCCATTCGCTGCTCAAGAAGTTCGGCGTTGGATATGAACGATTCCGCTGTTCGAAGCGCGACCTGGAAGACGCTTGGTACAAGGGTATAGGCGTGCGCCCTTAGAAGAGCAAACTCATGCCGTCCGTCCGCGAACTGGCGTGTTCCTGACGATAGGCACCAAACAATCAGGGAAGATGCCGGGCTGGGGCTGCATGTTGCCTGCAACATTTGTCACGACATCCAGGAATTCATGGATGGCGCCTGGGCCTTTGGTGAAGCTGTAGAGATTGCACATTTAAAACAGCCCTCTGAAACTGGCCGGGAACTTGACCGTCTACACCGGGTTTAGTTTATCAACCCGGGAGGACCATCATGGCGAAATACACCGTCGGCTACATCATTGGCAGCCTGGCCAAAGAATCCATTAACCGGAAGCTGGCTGGAGCTCTGGCCAAGCTGGCGCCGTCAGATTTGGCCATGACCGAAATCATGTTCAAAGACCTGCCATTCTACAGCTATGACTACGACAAGGATTAGGAGAGTATATTTGTAGGCGGGCATCACTAACTGATTGCTTACTTCGCGGCAGCGCACTCGCGCGCAAAAGCGCAATGTTACCCCGGCGTAGGCCCATGCCGATTTCTGCAGTTTACCGGCACGTAACGAGCAATCCAGTTGACCGGCTTAGCGGCCTTCCTGTTCGGCTGCTGCTTCTCCGCGAAGATATACGGCCCTCCTTGCCGTCATCAGATGTCAGCATTTTTTCTTGGCCGGGTATTCCCACCATTCAGACATTGTCGCGGCAAGTGGGGATTGTAGCCCGTCGCGGGACGGCATCCTTGGTGGCCCGGACGGACATGTCTGTAGGCCCGAATCTCGTTGGCCCTGCGGCTCGCGGCATCCAGAACATCGTCACGGACGACCAAACGTTGCCTGCGCTTGGCGAGTGCTAGTCCGAGCCGCCCACGGCGGTGACGGGAAGGATGAGCTTCGACGACCTATCCTTGCCCAACGCAATCTGAAGCTTCGGCGGCCGACCATGCGGCACCTGGCCACAATGATCGGCATCCGCGCCTGCAAAGGACAGTCGGATTCGGCTGCCAGCGCTGAAGCGCCACCCGACGGGCAGCAGCGGAATGCGCATATGCTCGAACTGCTCAGGCACCATCGGAGCAGCATCAGAACGCCTGTAGGTGCGGAAAGGCCAGGCGGCCCGATAGGTGTTCGGCGGGTCGGCTTCCTTCCGATGGAGAGCGCGGAGCAATCCTTCGGTCACGTAGCGCTCGGTTCCGTCGGCCTCGATTTCCGTCAGGTAAGCATATATCGCCGCGTCGGCTTCGCTTGAGGCGAGCCAGAAATCCACGATGCCGTGACCGGCAATCTCCAACGATTGCGGGAGATTTTCTGAGGTGAACGACAGCATCTTGTCGGTTCGACCCTGCCAATCCGTGTAGTACTCGCGGCTGTCGACGCCTGCGATGCGTTCGTAGCGGGTGTTGTGGCCACTGCCGATTGCGAAGTCGACCTTGTACTCAGCGATGTCTTTGTCAGTACCTGGCTCATCGTTCAACACACCGGGGGAGAGGAACAGCGTTTTGTCGCCCTCAGCTGGCGGCCAGTTGGTGGCGGACCGCCAATGTTCGGCGTGCATTGAGAAATAGTGGATAGGCGCTTCACTACGCAGGCCAGTGTCCCTGCCCAGAAGGTAAGTATCGAAGAACCTGAGGATCTCGGCGAGCAAAGGGAAGCTCGGCTCAACCGCCTTGCGCCAGGGTGACATGTCGATGCGGGCGCCATGGTCCCAGGGACCAAGCAGGAGATGGCGCGGATTGTCCTTCAGGGTGAGGAAGCGGGCCACTGCACCATTCATGTAACCCGCGCCATCGCACCAGCCGGACACGGAAAGGATGGCAACATTCGGGGACACGCCATCAGACACGGAATACGGGCTGATAGTCGCTGAACTGAACGAAGGGTCATATGGCAGGGCTTCTTCACGGAAACGGAATTCCGCCATGAAGTCGGTCTGTCGGAAGTTTCCGAGATGCTCGTAGATTGCCTTGGCGAGCAGGCTGCTATCAGGATCTTCGTCGACCGGCTGAGGACCTTCGAAATCCGGATTGGCGAAGTAGGAGAAGTTCTTGAGCAGGTCGCGCCGATCATGATCGAGTCCAATCATCAGGTCATCATAGATGGCGGTCAGCGATTTAATCTGGATGCCACCCGGGAAGTAGTTGTCTGCATACGTATCCCAAACGGAAAATAGCGGCGCGATTGCCTTGACCGCCGGATGGCCGGTGCTGGCAAGGAAGTCGGCTGCGGCGCCCAGATACGAAACGCCGGTCGACCCAACCTGGCCGTCTGACCAGGCTTGCGCCACGACCCAATCGACAATCTGCTTGCTATCAGCGCGCTCGCGCGGTGAGCGGAAGCTGTCACGGGTGCCGAAGCTGGCGCCGGTACCCCGGACGTCGACCACGACGACGGCATAACCGCGCGGGACAAAGAAGTCTCTGAATTTTCCCGTGTTCGGATTGGGCTCGCCCTTCGCGCCGGAGTGCATCTTGAAGCGACGATAGTAGGGCGTGAAGAATACCAAAGTGGGAAAACGTTCAGACCTGTCATCGCCATCCGCGCGCTGCGGCACATAGACGTCTATGGCGAGCTTGCAACCATCAGCCATCGGCACATAGCAGGAAGCTGGCGCTTCAAGCCTGTACTGAACGTCGCGCTTTGCAAGATAGTCTGCCGGTGAAATCTGCCAGGCAGGCAGTGTCTGCGTCGAGAGAGCCATTGTGTCCACGCAATTCCCATAAGGTCCAAGAGTACTGGTCGCAGATTTTCCGACTCACGAGTCTGACGATTTCTCAACCAAGTGGGCCACGCACTTACTCCTAAACAGGGGAGGTGCGCCAGAGCAAAAATCTTTTCTGTCATGCAACGCGTGCAAAGTTGCAGTAGCCTCCGGTAGACGAATGCCAGCACAAATACATGAGGGGGAGCGTTAGTCGGGCGGGCATCGGAACTCATCTATTTGGACATGGAAAGCCAGTGCTCAGCAGCAGGGACGCGGTCATGAGAATGCAGGGACCGGGCGTCAAACTGGCGGGACGGTTTGTTTACCGGTCCGCCTTTGTACTGTATTCTGTCCATTCAACGTTCTGACGAGGCCATAACCGTACGACGGCGGCCCAAGAAGATGGTGCCTTTTGAAAAAGAGCAGTCAGAAACCAGAAGCGAAGGCCGGGGAACCGGTCGGCGAGGTCAATCTTTCCGTCAGGAAAGCAATGCGAATCCTGCGGCTGATCTCCGCTGCGGATAGTGGCCTGAACCTCAAGCAAATCGCGGCCGCAGCCGAAGAATCCACGACGGTTTGCCACCGCCTCCTGCACACCCTGGTGCATGAGCAGATGCTGGACAAGGACACGGACACTGGCCGCTACCGGCTGAGCTCCTCGGTCGTGCAGATGGCCCGGTCGGCGCAGAACCAGAACCCTATATCGAAGCGCACCGCCCATTTTCTGGCGGAAATCACACGCGAAACCGAAGACGTTGCCCTTCTGTATGTAAGGGATGGCGATATCGCGCTGTGCATTGACCGGGTCGAAGGTGTCTATCCCATCACAACGACAGGAACGCAAATCGGTACGCGCTGGCCACTCCATTGCGGCGCCGGGCCATTCGCAATGTTGGCCAACTCAAATGACGCTTTTATCGAGCGATATCTGAGGGGATCTCTGACGCAAGTGACGCCTAAAACGGTGACCGATCCCACTGTAATCATGCGGCAAATCCGCAAAGTGCGTACTCAAGGGTATGCTGTCAGCGACGGTGATTTGTTCGACCACGTAGTCGCAGTTGGTGCGGCGATTCTGTCCCCTTCGGGTGAGGCAATCGCCGCCATCAGCGTGGGCGCAATCAAGTCCCGGTATGACCAGAATCGAATCAAGAAGCTTGGCGAACGCCTGCGCGATGCGGTGCAGGGACTATCTCGCGCATTCTAAAGTCTGCAATCACTCTGCCAATGGTTGTCGTGCGACTGACCGATGATTGAGCATCGCTCATCGTCACATCGGCATTAGAGATTCCAAAAAATCATAACGCTGCACGTAGCTTGGAAGGTTTTCGTCCGAGCGGTTTTTGCATGCCGGGAAAGGCGCAACCAGTGGCGCAACTTTCAATGTTGACAACACCGTGACGGTCCTTTTAACATCCAAATATCGGAAATGATTTCCGATAATCGGAAACATGACAAAGGGAGGGTGAGCGATGCCAGCGTTTTTCGCGTTTCTGCAGCGCTTTTGGGCTCACGCCCTCCAAGCCGTATTGAGCGACACCGTCATTGATCCGGTTGCGCCTGCGTATGGAGAAAACGGCAAGCGGTAATCCGCGGAGGGCACGCGACGTCAGGTGAACGGCAGGTTTGGGGCTTGCTGAACGGGATTAGGGGAGGCAATTGTGAAGCGCAGTTTCGATTACATTATCGTGGGAGCGGGATCCGCTGGCTGCGTGCTGGCCAACCGCCTGAGTGCTCACGGCAATGCAAGCGTGCTGCTGCTCGAAGCGGGCACTCCGGCCCGCAATCCATTCTATAACCTGCCAATGATGGTCGGGCGCATGTACCGCCGCCTGGCCAACAACTGGTTCTACTTCACTGAACCGCAGGAACAGCTCAACGGTCGCCGGATTTTCTGGCCGCGCGGAAAAATGGTCGGTGGCTCATTCATTTTCAACGGTATGGTCTACATTCGTGGCGCGCGCATGGACTACGACCAGTGGGCGCAGGAAGGCAACGAAGGTTGGTCCTACGAGGACGTCCTGCCGTATTTCCGCCGTTCGGAATCCTACCATGGCGGTGAAACTCCCTATCATGGCGCCGATGGTCCGATGGCTGTCAGTCGCGCAAAGTCCGTCAATCCTCTGTTCCGGGCCTTTGTGGAGTCCGGTGTCCAGGCAGGATATCCGCGCAACGAAGACTTCAACGGCCATACCCAGGAAGGCTTCGGCTGGTACGACTTCAACATCAAGGATGGTCGTCGCCACAACACCGCGACGGCCTTCCTGAAGCCTGCACTCAGCCGCCCGAACCTCTCGGTCGAGACCGGCGCCGTCGTGCTGCGGGTTGTCACCAGCGGCGGGCGCGCCACCGAAGTCGAATACCTGCAGGACAGCCAGGTAAAGCGGGTCGGGTGTGACGGTGAGGTCCTGCTCTCGGGCGGGGCCATCAACTCGCCGCAGATCCTGATGCTCTCTGGCATCGGTGCGGCCGATGACCTGCGGAAGCTTGGCATCGACCCGGAAATCGACTTGCCCGGCGTCGGTCAGAACCTGCATGACCACCTGGACGTCAGCCTTGCATATCGCACCAAGCAGCCGGTCAGCCTCATTCGCGACCTCCGGCTTGACCGTCTGACGGCGAATATCGCGAAAGCGTTTCTGTTCGGTCAGGGTCCAGCCGCCAGCAGCCCGATTGAAGCGGGTGGTTACCTGTCGACCCGCCCGGGCCTGGAAGCTCCGGATTGCCAGGCGTTCTTCTTGCCTGTCGGCGCCAGCAACACCGCTATCTGGTTCCCGCCCTACAAGTCCAACCAGGAGCATACTTTCTCTGTCCGGGTCGGGCCCATCCGGCCGCAAAGCCGCGGCTATCTCAAGCTGCGATCCGCTGATCCGCTTGAAGCGCCTATTCTGGAGCCTCGCTACCTGACTGCGAGCGAAGACATGCAGACTCAGATACGAGCGCTGAAGATGATGCGCGAAGTGTTTGCCCAGCCCGCCATGCGGGAATACGCCGCCGAAGAGATTGCGCCTGGCGCCGCCAAGACGTCCGACGCGGAATGGGAAGCGTATATCCGGGAAGCGGCCACGACGGCCTTCCATCCCGTGGGGACGGCAAAAATGGGTACTGGTCCCAACTGCGTGGTGGACTCCCGTCTGCGGGTCCACGGATTTGAAAACATTCGCGTGGTTGACGCTTCCATCATGCCCAGCATCCCGTCCGGCAACACCAATGCGCCGACGATCATGATTGCTGAGAAAGCTGCTGACCTAATCTCCGGCGGGGGCCGGGGTTTTGAGCAGGCGCTGCCGCAGAGAACTGCGACGGAGTCGAAAATCGAACAGCACATTGCAGCTTTCGGTGCTGCAAGTGCGATGACACCGCCATTGGCATAAAACAAGGAGCGAGGAATTGGCTATGTTGACCTTCAAATCGCGTGAGAAATCAGTCCTTCAAAGTAAGGCTTCCCGTTTCCTGTCTGCCCTGGGGTTCGCGGCTACGGTGCTGCTGCCCCTGAGCATGGCGCAGGCTAAGGACGGCACGATCATGATGGCCCGGAACATGGACATCAATACGCTTGACCCGCATTCCGCACCAATCGATATCTCGTCGCAGGTCATCCGCCAGATCCTGGATTCGCTGGTGACGCTCGACAAGGACGCCAATGTCCGCCCGGGCATCGCGGAGAGCTGGGAGGTCAGCCCCGACTTCCTGACCTACAAGTTCAAGATTCGTGAAGGGCTGAAGTGCCACGACGGCACCGCCATGGATGCGACTGCGGTCAAATGGAACTTCGAGCGCATGGCTCGCCCGGAGACGGCCGGTGTGGCGTCGCTCCGCAGCACCTATGATGGCTCGACAATCGAGGGCAACACCATCACGGTCAAGTTCAAGACCGCGGACGTGGCGCTCCTGACAAATTTCGGCGCTCATCGCTTCGGCATCATGTGCCCGTCGTCCGACAAGAATGGTACCTATTCGCCGGTCGGCACCGGCCCCTGGAAGTTCGTCAGCTGGGTGCGCAACGACAAGGTTCGCCTTGAGCGCAATGACAATTACAAGAACGTCAACCCGATGATCGAGAATCCAGGCGCGCCGCACGAGAAATTCCTTGAATTCAAGGTCATTCCGGAGTCGGTTGCCCGTATGGCCGCCTTCCGCAGCGGTGAGGTCACCATTGTCGAGCCCGCGCTCGAAGAAATGGCGACGCTCAAGAAGGACTCCAAGTACACCGTCTGGCTGTCGACCATGTCGGGCCAGTGGGCTTACGGCGCCTTCACCCGGAACGTGCCGCCGTTCAACGATGCTCGTGTCCGTCAGGCCATTGTTCACGCCCTGGATCGCGACTCCTACGCCAATATCGCCTTCGAAGGCCTGGGCAAGCCGATCTACTGTCCGTCGGCACCGAACCTGCCGGTGGCGGACCAGAAGGCCTGCGCCTCCTGGGGCCAGACCTACAATCCGGAAAAGGCCCGCAAGCTGCTGGCCGACGCTGGCTTCACCAAGTCCAAGCCGCTGAAGATGACCCTGACGGTCCATAAACTCATCGGCTGGGATCTGATGCACCAGATCATGCTGCAGAACCTCAAGGATGTGGGCATCGACGCCACCCTGGAGACCCGCGACGTGGCGTCCTTCATGGAAGACACCAAGAAACAGAACCAGCGTACCGAAGGCATTCCGATGGCCTGGACCTGGGGTGTCAGCAATCTCGACCCGATCAACAACTATGCGTTCAGCTTTGCCGGTCCTGGCTACCTGAATGCCGGTCTGGGCGAAAAGTTCGACGAGATGGTCAATGCCAGCAAGCTGCTGACCGGTGAAGCCCGTGCCAAGGCTTCGCAGGAACTCATGAAGTACATGCTGTCCGAGGCGCTGGTCTTCCCGATCGTCTCACCGGGTTGGGCCTTCTACTCGGTGTCGAGCAGCAAGGTGAAGGGCTTCGGCTACTTCCACTCCGGCATGCTGAACTTCAACGACGTTACGATGTGATTACCAGGGCGGCTGGTCGGAGGGACCAGCCGCCCTGTCTTTTGTAGCTTGTTAAGGGTGGGTGGCAGACGTGCTCAGGTACATTCTCACACGGATAGCGACGGCGGCATTGACCATGCTGGCCGCCTGTTTCCTGGTTGGACTGCTCATCCATCTCGTTCCTGGCGACCCGGTGGAAGTCATGGTCGCCAAGATGGATGCAGTGTCGCCGGAACAGATCCATGCAATTCGTGAACAGCTCGGCCTGAACGCCCCGCCGTGGGAGCAGTCGGCCAATTATGTCTGGCGCGTCCTGCATGGCGATTTCGGCAAGACCATTTTTGGCCGAGAGCCGGTTCTCGAATTCCTGTTGAGTCGCCTGCCCAATACCTTTCTTCTCACGATTTGCGGAACCGTGCTGGCGCTGGCGATCGGCCTGCCGCTCGGCTTCCTTGCGGCCTATCACCGAGGTAGCTGGCTGGACAACCTACTGATGTTCATCTCGGTCCTGGGTGTCTCTGTCCCAGCCTTCTGGCTCGGCCTGGTCCTGCTCGTGACCTTCTCGGTCCACTTCCAGTTCATTCCGGTGGCGGGCGATGGCCCTGCCAGCGTCATCCTGCCCGCGGTCACCCTGGGCCTGGTCTATTCCGCAATTATCGCCCGCATGACGCGGTCGGCGATGATTGAGGTGCTGACCGAAGACTTCATCCGGACTGCCCGTTCGAAGGGACTGCCGGAACGTCTGGTTCTGATGCGCCATGCGCTGAAGCCGGGGATGATTGCCGTCGTCACCATCGCGGGTCTGATTTTCGGATACATGATGGGTGGGCAGGTCATCGTCGAG
Source organism: Ferrovibrio sp. (assembly GCF_025869515.1). Lineage (GTDB taxonomy): Bacteria > Pseudomonadota > Alphaproteobacteria > Ferrovibrionales > Ferrovibrionaceae > Ferrovibrio. The sequence continues at coordinate 54,487 of NZ_JAOZVR010000118.1, read as the reverse complement.
AATGTCTTCAGCTGGAATGGCATCGGCCGCGTGGCCATCCACGCCATGCTGCAGCGCGACTATCCCACCATTCAAGGCTTCATCATCCTGTTCGCCGCCGTCATCGTGACGGTCTCCCTTCTGCTGGATCTGGTCTACATGTGGATCGATCCGCGTATCATCAAGTCGTAACGGAGGCGAACCGTGAAATTCTTCCGCCTCCGTTACCTGAACGCCATCATCGGCTTGGTCATCCTGATTGTTATCGTCGGAGCCGCGATTTTTGCCCCCATGCTGGCGCCGTTCAGCCCGGAAAGAATGTTTACCGGGCCGCGCCTGAGCCCTCCGAGCTGGGCGCACCTGTTCGGCACCGACACCCTCGGCCGCGATATGTTCAGCCGCGTACTCCACGGTGCCCGCCTGACATTGTATGTAGGCTTCATTGCCGTCACCATCGGCGTCGTTTCCGGCACGATTGTCGGCATGATTGCCGGATACGCGGTCGGTTGGGTACGTGGCTTTCTGATGCGCTGCATCGACCTCCTGTATTCCTTCCCGGAAATTCTCGTCGCGCTCGCACTCGTCGCATTCCTGGGCCCCAGCTTGGACAATGCCATGATTGCGGTCGGCATCAGCCGCACCCCATTCTTCGCTCGTGTCATCTACAGCGTCGTGCTGGTGGAGCGTAGCAAGCCGTATTTCGACTCTGGGCGCGTCGTTGGCGCCGGGCCGGTGCGCCTGATGCTGCGGTATCTGCTTCCCAACATCATTCCGCCGCTCATTGTCGTGGCCTCGCTCGGCTTCTCGACGGCCATCCTTGCCGCCGCTGGCCTGTCCTTCATCGGCCTGGGCGCACAGCCTCCGGCTCCGGAGTGGGGTGCGCTGCTAGCGGATGGTCGTGACAATATGCGGCTTGCCCCTTGGCTGATGCTGTATCCGGGCTTCGCAATCATTCTGGTCGTTCTCGCGTTCAACCTCGTTGGCGATGCGCTGAGTGAGTATCTCGACCCGCGCCAGAGATGGAGGCGCTGAGCCATGAGCGATGCAATGGTGCAGAACAGTCCCGAAACCGTGCAGCCGGTCCTGAGCGTCCGGAACCTGAAAGTGTCCTTCGAGGGCCCCAAGGGCCGTGCCGTAGCTGTCGACAACATCTCATTCGACGTGCGGCCGGGGGAGATGCTGGCGCTGGTAGGCGAATCCGGCTGCGGTAAGAGCACAGTCGCTTTGTCCCTAATGAAGCTGCTCGCCAGTCCACCCGCGATCATCGAAGGCAGTGTCTACGTCAAGGGCCGCGAAATCTTTAATCTGAGCAAAGAGGAAATCAGCAAAGTCCGCGGCAAGGAAATGGCGATGATTTTCCAGCAGCCAATGACATCGCTAAACCCTGTCCTGACGATTGAGCGTCAGCTTACCGAAGGCCTGATGCTTCATGAGGGGCTGACCCGCAAGCAGGCGCGAGAACGCGCCCGTGAGAATCTCGACTTGGTCGGAATTCCGTCCGCTAACGAGCGGCTGAACCAATACCCGCACCAGCTCTCCGGCGGCATGCGACAGCGCGTCATGATTGCCATGGCGATGTCCTGCAAGCCCAGCATCCTGATTGCAGACGAGCCCACGACTGCCCTGGACGTCACCACCCAGGCCCAGATCTTGGCTCTGATGTCTGGTTTGCAGGATGAGTTCGGTATTTCGACAATCCTGATAACCCATGATCTGGGCGTTGTGGCCGAAACTGCGAACCGGGTTGCCGTGATGTATGCGGGCCGGATTGTGGAAACGGCCACCTCCAATGACCTGTTTTCCAACCCCTCTCATCCCTATACCCGGGGTCTCCTGGGCGCCGTTCCGCGTCTCGATGCTCTCCTGAGCGGCGACGACATGCCCAGTCGGTTGCGGGAAATCCCCGGCAACGTGCCGTCGGCAGGCCCGGCAGTGCCGGGGTGTCCGTTTGCACCACGCTGCGACCGGGTAAAGGACCGGTGCCATACCCAGCGTCCGACGCCGGTCGAGCTGGCGCCCGGACACATCGTTTCGTGCTGGGAGTATGCATGATGAGCACGCCGAAGATTTCCAGCCCGGTTCTTGAGGCCAAGGATATCGTCAAGCACTTCAAGGTCAAAGATGGCCGGGTGGCTCGCGCTATCGATGGTGTGTCCTTCGAGCTTATGCCCGGCGAAACACTGGGTCTGATTGGCGAGAGCGGCTGCGGCAAGTCCACGCTTGCACGAGTCCTGTCGCGTCTGGAGGAGCCGACTGGCGGCACCATCCACATTAAAGGTCAAGACATCACTCATCTGAGCCACCGGCAGATGATACCGGTCCGGCAGAATTGCCAGATGATATTCCAGGATGCGGTCTCATCGCTCAATCCTCGAGCCAATGCTGGTGAGCTGGTCGCTGAGCCGCTGCGTATCCACCGCCTGGTGCCCAAGAGTGAGATTAAGGATCGGGTCGCCGAGCTGTTCAAGGGTGTCGGTCTGAACCCGGATATGATGACCCGTTATCCGCATGAGATGTCAGGCGGCCAGTGCCAGCGCGTCAACATCGCCCGCGCCATTTCGCTGAACCCCGATATCATCATCGCCGACGAAGCCGTTTCGGCACTCGATGTATCCATCCAGGCGCAGGTCATCAACCTGCTGGGCGACATCCAGTCACGCATGGGGCTGTCCTACATCTTTATCACACACGATATGGCGGTGGTCGGCGTCATCAGCCATCGCATCGCGGTGATGTATCTGGGGAAATTCGTCGAATACTCGACCAAGGCCGAGATTATTCGCAATCCTCTGCACCCATACACCCAAGCCTTGCTGGATGCTTCGCCCATCCCCAATCCCAGCCGCTCCAAGCGCCAGCGCCAAATTGTCCGGGGCGAACTGCCCAGCCCAATCAGTCCGCCGTCGGGCTGCCATTTCCATCCGCGTTGCCCGAAGGCGACGGAGCTTTGCAAGACGGAGAAGCCTGTCCTTCGGGAAGTGCTCCCAGGCCACATGGTGTCCTGCCATCTGGTCTAGCGGGAGCTGACTTTCAACAGCCCGCTGAAGGGCCAGTGCGACAAGAAATTCAGTATTCGCAATTGCAGAAATCGAGGCTCGTAGTTATGCAATCGTCCGAAGCAGTATTCGCGAAATCACCAACCCCCATCATCGGCGGCAAGCCGGAACAGTCGCGGGGCGTTGGCTCCATCGCAGTCCTGAACCCCTCGAACGGCAAGAAGCTCTCCGAAATCCCGGCCGGATCTGTCGAGGATGTCGATCAGGCCGTGAAGATTGCCCGCGAAGCCTTCGAAAAGGGCATCTGGAGTGGCATTCCCACGGGCGAGCGCAAGAAGGTGCTCCTGCGACTGGCCGACTTGATTGCGCGTGAAGCCGAGACCTTCGACCGGATTGATGCCGTTGAGATGGGGAAGCCCGTCTCGACCTGGAGGTTCAACGCCGCTGCTGCTGCCGACCATTTCCGCTTCTATGCGGAAGCCACCGATAAGGTCGTGGGCAAGGTGCTGCCCACGGACGCCCGCAGCTATCATGCGTTACGGCAGGTACCCCGCGGTGTGGTCGGCGCCATCACGCCCTGGAATTTCCCCACCTTCAACGCGGTCATGAAGCTCGGCCCGGCGCTCGCGGCTGGCAACAGCATTGTTCTGAAACCGTCCGAGATGTCGTCCTTCTCCGCGCTTCGGCTGGTGGAGCTGGCCTTGGAGGCAGGCGTTCCGGGTGGTGTCATCAATATCGTGCTGGGCCACGGACATGTCGTGGGCAAGGCGCTTGCCATGCACAACGATGTCGACATGGTCACCTTCACGGGTTCGACCGCCGTCGGCAAGCTGATGATGCAGTATGCTGGCATGTCGAACATGAAGAAGGTGCTCGCCGAATGCGGCGGGAAGTGCCCTCAGGTCGTGTTCGACGACGGCATCGATCTGGATGCGGCGGCCGACTTCATCGCTCTGTACATCCTGACCAACCAGGGCCAGGTGTGCAGCTCGGGCACCCGGCTGCTGGTGCAGAGAAGTATCGAGACAAAACTGCTGGAAAAGCTGACCGCTCGCTTCGGCAAAGTTCACGCGGGAGACGCAGCCGATCCGGCGACGACCTTTGGCCCTTTGGTCAGCAAGCCGCAGCTAGAAAAGGTCATGAAGTACATCGAGCAGGCGCCGCAGGCCGGAGCCGAGCTTGTTACGGGTGGTCAGCGCTTGCTATCCGATACTGGTGGTAACTTCGTCGCACCGACGATTTTCCGGAATGTGCAGCCGTCAGCTGCCATAGCGCAGGAAGAAATCTTTGGTCCGGTACTGTCCGTCACGGCCTTCGATACCGAAGACGAAGCCATCTGGCTGGCGAACGGCACCCGCTATGGCCTGAACGCCTATGTGTGGACTGCAAATATGGGCGTGGGAATGCGAATGGCCGAAGCCATTCAGTCGACGGTTTCGGTCCGCAGCGGCGCGACGACCGGCAAAGGGTCTGGCCATGCCAGCACTGGCGAGCCTTTCGGAGATTCCGGCATCGGCGCCGAAGGCGGGATGGTCGGCCTGGAAAGCTACCTGCGCAACCACTCCGTCGCGTTCTTCTACTAAGCGGCAGACCGGATTTCAGTAAGGGATTAGTCAGGTGCCTGAAGAGTTCGATTACATCGTTGTCGGTGCTGGTGCTGCTGGATGCGTACTGGCCGAGCGCCTCAGCGCCAATCCGGCGGTGCGGGTGGCGCTGATTGAAGCGGGTCGCGGCGACCGCCATCCGCTTCATGCCTTTCCGATGCTGACTGGGTATTATTATCGCCGTAAGAGTGACAACTGGTTCTTCAATACGGTTCCCCAGAAGGCCCTGAACGACCGGACGAGCTTCTGGCCGCGAGGCAAACGGCTCGGCGGTTCCAGCATCTTCAATGGAATGGTCTACGCCCGCGGCAATGCGGGCGATTACAACCAGTGGGCACAGCTGGGAAATACCGGCTGGTCCTATGAAGATGTTCTGCCGTACTTCAAGAAGAACGAGCGCCATGTCAACGGTGAGTCCGAACTGCATGGCGGCGACGGGTTGGTCGACGTCACTCCGGCCCGTCCGAAGAATCCGCTGACCCAAGCCTTCGTGCAGGCCGGTATCCAGGCGGGCTACCGCAGCATCGACGACCTGAACGGCCCAGATGTAGCTGGTGTTGGCTATTACGATTTCAACATGAAGCGCGGCCGCCGCAGCAATTCGGCCGGTGCCCTGTTGAAATCCCTGAATACCCGGAAGAATCTCCAGCTCATCGACAATGCGCTGGTCACTGGTATCGTCATCGAGAATGGCGCGGCAACCGGAGTTGCCTACGTCCGGGGTGGCGAGAAGGTCACGCTTTCAGCACGTCGCGAGGTGGTGCTGTCTGCCGGTGCAGTGGGTTCTCCGCATATCCTGATGCTGTCTGGCATTGGAAATCCAGGGCACCTCAAGAGCGTAGGTATCGCGCCGGTCCATGACCTCAATGGCGTCGGCCAGAACCTGATTGACCACCTCGACGCATTTATCAAGATGGCGGCGATTGGTGAGATATCGCTGCTGCGCGAGCTGCGTGTCGACCGTATCGTCACAAGCGTCGCGCGCGCCTTTACGCTGGGCACTGGCCCGGTCAGCGAAAGCCCTATTTCGGCGGGAGGGTATTTCCGCAGCCGGGAGGGCCTGGAGTACCCGGACCTCCAGGCTTTCTTCGTCCCCCTCATCATTTCTGGTGCCTCGGTATGGCTTCCATATACCAAGCGCGCCAAGACCGTGGCGGGACAGCATGGTTATTCGCTGCGCATCGGGCCCATCCGTCCGCAGAGCCGGGGCCGCATCACGCTGGCATCTCCAGACCCCAGTGCTGCACCCATCATCGACCCCGGATATCTGAGCGACCCGGAAGACCTGAACGCGACCGTGGCAGGACTCAAGATTGCTCGCCGCATCCTCGCGCAGAAGGCGTTTGAGCCCTTCCGGCGCGAAGAGCTGGCGCCAGGACAAGGTGTGACCTCAGACGCCGAGTTGTCGGACTATGTCCGGGCAACCGCCGATACCGTCTATCACCCGGTAGGGTCCGCCCGTATGGGCAATGACAGCATGGCAGTGGTCGATGCCCGCCTGCGGGTCCACGGCATTCGGAATCTTCGTGTCGCCGATGCTTCCATCATGCCGACCATTTCGTCGGGCAACACGAATGCGCCGACTATGATGATCGCGGAAAAAGCGGCGGACATGATTCATCAGGACGCGAAGCGCTAAGCGGTCGGTCTCTTATTTAACGTTCAGGAAGTCAGGCAAGTGGCCAACACAACGATCGGCGTCAAAATCGATGAGACCCTGAAGAATCGGCTGAAGCGCGCCGCAGACGGCGTCGGCCGGACCCCACATTGGCTTATCAAGCAGGCTATCTTCTCGATGCTGGAGAAAGCCGAGCGCGGCGAAGGCCTGAACGGTCTGATGAATGAGCGGCCCGGCGGCATCGATTTGTCCGACGTCGCCAATACTGTTGACATCCACCAGCCGCCATTCCTGGAGTTCGCCCACAATATCCAGCCCCAGAGTGTGCTGCGCGCGAAGATTACCGCTGCCTACCGGCGCCCGGAACCGGAATGCATCCCCCAGCTCGTTGCAGAGGCCACCCTGCCGAAGGCGACGGCTGCCGCTGCCCAGAAGCTTGCCCGGTCCCTGGTTGAGACGCTTCGCGGGAAGGATAAGTCCGGCGGCGTGGAAGGGCTCATTCACGAATACTCACTGTCGAGCCAGGAAGGCGTGGCGCTGATGTGCTTGGCCGAGGCATTGCTGCGTATTCCCGACCGCGCGACTCGTGACGCCCTGATCCGGGACAAAATCGGTCTCGGCGACTGGGAATCCCATCTGGGCCATAGCCCGTCGGTATTCGTGAATGCCGCCACCTGGGGTCTGCTCATCACCGGCCGTCTGACGGCCACGACCAGTGGTAAGTCGCTCTCCAATGCGCTGACCAAGCTGATTGCCAAGGGTGGCGAACCTCTCATCCGCAAGGGTGTGGACATCGCCATGCGGATGATGGGCGAGCAGTTCGTCACCGGCCAGACCATTGCCGAGGCGCTGGCGAACAGCCGCAAGTATGAAGCCCAGGGTTTCCGCTATTCCTACGACATGCTGGGTGAGGCCGCCGTCACGGCCGCCGATGCCCAGCGCTACTATGCCGACTACGAGCAGGCCATCCATGCCATCGGCCGGGCCTCGAACAAGCGCGGCATCTACGAAGGGCCGGGCATTTCCATCAAGCTGTCGGCGCTTCATCCCCGATATAACCGGGCTAATTTCGAGCGCGTCAGGAATGAGCTCCTTCCCCGCGTCAAAGCGCTGGCGGTCCTGGCTCGCCGCTACGACATCGGGTTAAATATCGATGCTGAAGAGGCCGATCGGCTCGAAATCTCACTCGACCTGCTGGAGAGCCTGTGCTTCGACCCAGATCTCGCGGGCTGGAATGGCATCGGCTTTGTGGTCCAGGCCTACCAGAAGCGTGCGCCGTTCGTGCTGGACTGGATTATCGACCTTGGACGGCGCAGCAGCCATCGGGTCATGGTGCGCCTAGTGAAAGGTGCCTATTGGGACAGCGAAATCAAGCGCGCCCAGGTCGATGGGCTGGAAGGTTTCCCGGTCTACACCCGCAAGGTCCACACCGACGTCTCGTATCTGGCCTGTGCCCGCAAGCTGCTCGGCGCCCCGGACGCGGTCTATCCGCAGTTCGCCACCCACAATGCCCAGACGCTGGCGACCATCCATACTCTGGCAGGCGAGAACTACTATTCAGGCCAGTACGAATTCCAGTGCCTGCATGGCATGGGCGAGCCACTTTATGAGGAAGTCGTTGGCCGGGAAAAACTGAATCGCCCATGCCGTATCTACGCTCCGGTCGGTACTCACGAGACGCTGCTGGCCTACTTGGTGCGGCGCCTGCTGGAAAATGGCGCGAATACCTCATTCGTAAACCAGATTGCCGACAAGGAAATCCCAGTCGATCGCCTGATTGCAGACCCAGTCGAGACGGCCAAGGCTATCCAGCCGCTCGGCGGCCAGCATCCCAAGATTTCGCTTCCGCGCGACATCCTTGGGCAGCGGCTCAATTCTTCTGGTATCGACCTGTCGAATGAGCAGCGTCTGGCATCGTTGTCCTGCGCGCTGCTGTCCAGTACCGACCAGAACTGGAAAGCCGTTCCCATCCTGATAGATGGCGTGGCAGCGGAAAGCCCGCCCGAGGAGGTCCGGAACCCGGCCAACCATAATGACCTGGTCGGCTATGTTACCCCCGCCACCTCGCGCGAGGTGACAAGAGCGGTCGATGGCGCGATTGCGTCTCTCCCGATATGGCAGTCCACGCCGCCCGCGGAGCGCGCCCAGTGCTTGCAGCGAGCAGCCGATATTCTGGAAGACCGGATGTCGCACCTGCTGGGGCTGATTGTACGTGAGGCGGGTAAGACCCTTCAGAATGCCATTGGCGAAGTACGCGAGGCCGTCGATTTCCTGCGGTACTATGCCGACGGCATTGCAGAGTTTTCCAACGACACGCACCGGCCGCTCGGGCCGGTGGTCTGTATCAGCCCGTGGAATTTTCCGCTGGCAATTTTCACGGGCCAGGTTGCGGCAGCCCTGGCCGCAGGAAACGCCGTCCTCGCCAAGTCAGCTGAGGAAACGCCACTGATTGCGGCTCAGATGGTACAAATCCTGCTGGAAGCCGGTGTGCCGACTGGTGCCGTGCAGCTCTTGCCAGGTGATGGTCGGGTTGGCGCCGAGCTAGTGGCCGACAGCAGAATTCGTGGCGTGATGTTCACGGGCTCCACCCAAGTCGCCCAGCTCATCCAGAAGCAGCTGGCCCCCAGGCTCAGCCCAGACGGCCAGCCCATTCCGCTGATTGCCGAAACCGGTGGCCTGAATACCATGATTGTCGATTCGTCGGCTCTGCCGGAGCAGGTGGTGACCGATGTCATCGCCTCTGCCTTTGACTCGGCCGGTCAGCGTTGCTCGGCTCTGCGGGTGCTGTGCCTCCAAGAGGATGTCGCGGACCATGTGCTGACCATGCTTCGGGGCGCCATGGCCGAACTCTCCATCGGCTCGCCAGACCGACTGTCGGTCGATGTCGGCCCGGTCATCACGTCGGAGGCCAAGGATGGCATCAACAAGCATATTGAAGCCATGCGTGGGCGCAAATTCCGCGTGGAGCAGCTCGAACTGCCCCCGGCGGCCCGCCTCGGCACATTCGTGGCACCCACAATTATCGAGCTGAAGCAGTTTTCCGACCTAACGGCGGAAGTGTTCGGCCCGGTTCTCCATGTCGTGCGCTACCGCCGCGATGACCTGGATGCCCTGATCGGCCAAATCAACGACTCCGGCTATGGCCTGACCTTCGGCCTGCATAGCCGCATTGACGAGACGATTGCTCGCGTTACCCAGCAGGTGAATGCCGGAAACTTGTATGTGAACCGGAATATCATTGGTGCGGTGGTCGGCGTACAGCCCTTCGGTGGACACGGACTGTCAGGTACCGGCCCGAAGGCGGGCGGTCCGAACTACCTCCGCCGCCTGCTGTCCGTGGCTCCGGCAAAGAAACCGGGAACTCAGTCTGCCATGAAGAATATTCTGGCGGCGGCCTACCAGGACTGGCTGAAGCAGAACGACCATAAGAAGGAGGCCGAGCTCTGCGCAGGCTTCATCGCAAGAAGCCCGCTGGGGTGCAGCCAGGAACTGCCGGGCCCGGTCGGTGAGCGCAACATCTATATGTGCATGCCGCGCGGAACCGTGCTGTGCAATGCAGCTTCGCAGTCCGAGATTCTGATTCAGGTGGCGGCTGCTTTTGCCACCGGGAACAGAGTTATCGTGGACGGGCAGCATAAGGGGCTGTTTGCCAGCCTGCCGCCCGCTCTGACCAAGTTGTTTGTCGATGGCCATCCGGCAGTCGCCTTGTTCGAAGGTGATGGCGATAACCTCGGGGCATTCGCGACCAGGCTCGCCAACGATTTTGCTCATGTGGTGCCGGTCTTGGCCGTTTCAGCTGGGCAATACGAGAGCTTCCCGCTGGAAATGCTTGTAAGCGAGCAGAGCATCAGCACAAACACGGCCGCCGCGGGTGGAAATGCCAGCCTGATGAGCATCGGCTGACCCGGGAAGCCGAATAAGGGAGGAGACAACAATGCCGAAGCCAAATCGCCGTTTGCCGCGCGCAAATGGAATGATTGTCGCCCCGCAGCCCGAGGCAGCCAATGCAGGTGCCGAGGTGCTGGCAAATGGCGGCAACGCCATGGACGCCATCCTTGCCTGCGCGCTGGTACAGGGTGTGGTCGACCCGTTGATGTGCGGCGTTGGTGGCTTCGGCATCATGCATGTCTATGACCCGAGGACCAAGAAGCAGACAGTCTATGTGGGCCTCGGCGCATGTCCGAAGGAAGCTTCGAACACCATGTGGCAGGACCGCTATGTCGGCGATACCGTTGACGGCTTCGGGTACATCGTGCGGGACTTTGTCAACGAGAGTGGCGCCACATCGGTATCCACTCCCATCATCCTGGATGTCTTCAGGAGGGCACACGAGGCCTTTGGGAAATGGAGCTGGAATGACCTGTTCCAGCCCGCAGTGGACGTCGCGAATGATGGCTGGATTATCCGGCCCCATGTCTACACCGTCATCAATCAGAATGAACGCAAGTACGGGCGCTTGAACTATGGCGAGAAGCTCGGAATCACCGAGGGCGGCAGGAAGCTATACCTGGATACCCAGGGAGAGGTGAAGAAGCCGGGTAGCCTGGTCCAGAACCCGGATATGGCGCGAACCCTGGCTTTAATCGGCCGCGAAGGCGCCGACGTTTTCTTCAAGGGCTCACTGGGCGAGCATATCACGTCTGAAATCCGCAAAGACGGCGGTTTGGTCTCGATGGCGGACTTGGCGGACAGCGTTGCGGAACTGGCCGACCCTATCAACGTGACGTATCGCGGGCGTCGCTTTTCGTCCGTCCCGGCGCCGGGCGGCGGCCTGTATGTGGCGCAGGCGCTCAAGGTTCTGGAGCGTTTTGACCTCGCATCCATGAAGCACAACTCGCCGGAATACATCGCCTTGCTGGCCGAGGTAATGAAGATTGCAACGCGCGATAAGGACACGAGTTTTGCCGACCCGCGCTTCACAAAGGTTCCCACGGAGCATTTGTTGTCCGACGCTTATGCCGACCAATGTGCAGCACTTATCCGCAGTGGCGAGAAGGTTCTGACAAAGCGCTCGGGGCGGCTGGACTCCAAGCATACGACCCATGTCTCCTGCGTGGATAGGGACGGGCTGGTGGTCTCGCTGACCCACACCCTGGGCAATCCGTCGGGTTATGTCGTCCAGGACACTGGCATGATGATGAACGGTGCGATGAGCACCTTCGACCCGCGTCCTGGTAGCCCGCAGTCCATTGCGCCGGGCAAGCGGCGTTCCAGCACGATGTGCCCATCCATCGTATTCGAGGATGAGAAGCCAGTTCTGACGCTCGGTGCGCCCGGCGCCTCCTGGATTGGGCCTGCCGTCCTGCAGGTCACACTGAACGTGCTCGACTGGGGAATGGACATTCAGGAAGCGATATCGGCGGCCCGCGTGGTCGCAACGTCGAACATGGTCGACATCTCGAACCGCATCTCCACTAAGTCAGAGCGGGCCTTGAACGACATGGGCTACGAAACCCGCCGCAGCCACTACACCTACGCTTTCGCGGGCGTTCACGGCATCACCATGTGGCCCGAGCAGGGCCTGCAAGGCGGAGCGGACCCACAGCGCGATGGCATGGCCGTCGGCGTCTTCTGAGAGTTTCAGGCCTCGCTCCATCCACTCAATCACCATAGTCACAACGCAAACCAGCACTGAAAGGGTCTAGAAAATGGCGTTCCTCTCTCACAAAGTCCGTGATTCGCGTCTGTCCGAAATGCGAAAGCTGATGGAGCGGCTTCGGTTCGACGCCATCATTTTCACGGCCGCCGATTTCTTCCAGTATGCGACGAACTTCCACGTCGACGTCCAGACTTGGGAACGCCCCATCATGGTGGTCATTCCGCGCAACGGCGAGCCGCACGCCATCATGAATGAGCTGTCGACCCATCATATGATGATGGCCCGCGAGCGTGGCCACGTCTGGCTCGAAAACATCGAATTCTATGCTGAACATCCCAAGGTTTCTCAGCGTCAGTACCTGCTGCCGCAGTTACCCGAGATTGCAGTCGAGCTTTTCAAGAAGATGGGCCTGACGACCTCGCGCATCGGCGTCGACGGCATCCCAGGTTTCCTCGGCCGAGCCGCCGCGGCTCTTCCGGACATGAAGCTGGTTCCGAGCCTGTCCGACCTTCGCTCGCTCCGCTGGGTGAAGCATGAGGAAGAAATCGAGGTTATGCGGCAGGCCTGCTCTCTGTCGGACTGGCTTCAGGAGCGCTACAGGGAGAACATCCGGCCTGGTCGCTTGGTGCAGGAACTCGACTATCAGATGGCCACTCTGATGGTCGAGGAAGGCGCCAAGCGTTTCCCGGGGGCGAACCTTGAAGTCCTGCGCTGCTGGACCCTGAGTGGCCCGGCATCGGCCTCACCGCACGGCGATGGCGCTTCCTGTGGCGCCAAGATCAGCAAGGGCGATGTGCTGGTGAACATCGTCATCCCTCGCCTGAACGGCATCGTCATCGAGAATGAACGCACCTGGTTCGCGGGCGAAGCTTCAGCAGATCAGCGCAAGTACTATGAAGTTGCCCGGGCAGCCAACGAGGCGGCCACTGGCGCGGCTGTAGCGGGCAAGGCGGTCTCAGGTATCGATGCTGCAGCCCAGGACGTCATTGAGAAGGCTGGCTGCAGCCAGTATATCCGCCACCGTACGGGTCACGGCATGGGCATCCTCGGTCACGAATATCCGGATGACATGGCATTCAACAACCGCGCACTTCTGAAGAACGAAGTGTACTCGGCCGAGCCGGGCATCTACGTCTACGGCCTTGGCGGTTTCCGCATCGACGACACGGTGGTCGTCGGGGAAAAGCCGGAAATTCTGACGAAGTATCCCCGCAACATCGAGAATCAGATCGTTAGCTGATTTTACCTCAGCCGGGCACATGAAGGTGGCTACATTGGGAGCAGGGGTAACAGCCTACTACCTGGTGTAGCCATCTTTGCCGCTGGATGACCGGACCGGCTATGGGTGCCTGCGGACAGACCGGATGGCTTTCGTTGACGGCGAACTCAGCTTGCGTGGTCTGAGGGGGGCTGCGAATCGCTAATGTCTCGGTCATGCCGACGGTGCCATCGGGCAACACCAGTGCGCCAACAATGATGATTGCCGAGAAATCCTGCGACTACATTCGCGGCCGGAAACTAATGCCAGCTGCGAATTGACTGTTCCTAGTTATCTCAGGCCGTTCAGGGCGTACGGCACTACGCCAACACCAAGAAGGCCCAGCTCAGCGCTTCCTAACCGTCTTAGGCTGCTTCTTGGCGGCCTTGTCGAACACGGCAGCCAAATCCTCGACATCGATAGCCTGACCGGTCTCCAGCATGGCTCGGAACTGATCAACGGCCTGATCGATGGCGGCCAGTTCAGCCTTCTTGCGGACCCGGGGCGTGGCCGCGAACAGCTCATCGATATTGCGGCCGACCGCGGTGGCTATGCGACCCAGGTTCAACGCTGAGGCGAAATGGATGCCTCTTTCTATACGGCCGATTGTCTCAAGGGTGACCCCGACCTCCTCCGCCAGCTTGGCCTGAGATAGCCCGGCAGCCTTCCGGAAAACCCGGATTCTGGCGCCCAGGCCGACGAGTATGTCCCGCTCTTTCATGCCCGGGACCATGGTCCCAGAGGGCGAAAACTACCACGACGTATAGCGTTGTATTTCTTTGATTGCAGAATATAAAAGAGACGTATTACATCTTATTTGCGAGCGAGAGTCGGGTCTTGCTGGCGAATCGGGTCAAATTAAACCACGGGGTAGATTGGATGGCGCCGCTCAGGGTCATTACGGGCCGACTTCAGTACCAAAGCGAATATGAGATTCCAAAATCGGGTGAGTTTGCCAGATGGCCCGTTTGGCGTATCGAGAGTTCAGACGGTCAAGATGTCTCGTTAGAGAATGTGCAGGCGTTGCCAGTTATGCGATCCCACGCCCTGGTGGGCACTGATGCTACTTATGTTTTTACGAACGATGCCTGGCCGATTTTAATCGGCATGCGGTACGAGGATGGTCATATCGCGGATGGTTGGGCTGAATGGAAAGCCAAACGCATGGGCTCTGTCTATGCGTTCTGGATTGGACTTCTGATGATCGTGCCAATCATCCTTTTTGCGAACAATGATTGGTCAAAGACCGCAGGGTTCTGGTCTCTCGGCAGCGCAATCCTGGGAGCACTTCTCCTGGCCATTGGTGTCTTTGGCGGTTTGACCAACTTAATGTCAAAGAAGCCGACAAAGGAGCAAGTTGCTGCGGCGCTGAGATGAAGGGCTAATCGTCCTCCTGGTCGGCGCGCCGCTTAACGCCGCAGGCCGACCGCAAACCTTTCGGCAAGGCTGATATGCCGCTCGATATCCGGAAGGCACCCGTGCCGGTCAGCCATGCGGCGTAGGTCCATCAGGTCGTATCGCTCCGAATAGCTCTTGAGCGCGTCAAACGCGTCGCCCTCAGAGATATAACGCGCGAACGACATGTCCTTGCCGACCAATCGGTTCATGTTTCTCAGCATATCACATACGGTTTTTGAAGGTGTCGTGATCAGGCACTCTCGACCGAACAGCACCTCAGTGCTGAATCCAAAGTAGCGTTCCGTCGCTTCCATGTCATCGCGAGGCGCCGTCACCCAATGATCGACCATTCCGTCACCAATCTCAGACACCACCATCGGCTCCGTCGGTGGCATCATGTTCTGCCAACGGACAGCCACCGTGCGATAGTCCCCTGCTGCCTTCACCGCGGACTTGCCATACGGGATGGCAATCCAGAGATTGTCGTCTGGCTTCGTGATGAGGCCATGGTACTGAGCGGCACTCTTCAAGCCCACAACGAAGTCATTACTCAAGGTCGAAAGACCGGCGATCGCCATCAAGAACGGATCATACGCCTCAGCAAGATAGTAGACCCCGTGCATGGGATTGGTGATGGCGCCGTCATAAACCAAGCTGCGCAACGAACTCGGCTCGACGCCAGCGTGAACAAACTCACGGACATGCACCGGGCTGCGCCGCTCATTCAGGATGCGGAATATGGTTTCGAAGTGGCGCGACTTCTGGCTTTCGGGATTCCGCGCCAGCGTCGACTTCCATCTTGACGGCCCTCCAGAACGAGGTGGCACCTGCCGGATTTCGAAATCCCCACCCACTGCCTGCTTCTGCGCGTCTTCCATTTACTCGTCACCGGTTTTTGTTGTCGCCATATCTGTCGGCGTTCAAACATAACCGGTGTGCTTGCAAGACACGGAATTTCGGGCACAGTGGCTTGCCCATAAATTTCTGGCGTTCGCTTGACGACTGCGCGATGATTTGTTGACTGCCCGACCGCAAAGTTGACAAGTAGAAAAGCGTAAGGAGTAGGGCAGGGCAGAGTAGGCGACACCGGAGCGCGAGATGACATTGAAGGTCATCAAAGTTGACATCGCAGCATCGAAGCTGAGCGACCTGATTGAGGAAGTCGCTGCCGGTAATCCCGTCTCGATTGTGACAGAAGATGGTGCCGAGGCCGTGATGGTCTCAAAAACCTATTTCGAGAAAGCCGAGCACCTGATTAAATCTCCCCTGCTATCGAGCGGGTTCGCCGCGCCTGGAGAGAGCGATTTGGATCGTGCGTTGAAGGACGTCCGAGATACACCGAAGTCTCCAGGCACCCGAGGGTCGGATGCCGGGGGCTAGGTGTGCGCATCATCCTCGACACCGACGTCCTATCCAACACCCATAAACTGAAGCCCCACCCCAACTTGGTGCAGTGGCTCATCTCGACGCCAGCTGACACTCTTGTGACCACCGCCATTACGGTCGCCGAACTCCAGATCGGGGTCGATCGCCTGAAAGCCAGCAACTCACCGTCGGCTGGTCCGGCCATGAAGTGGCTATATGAAGCCGTGCTCCCCAGTCTGCCCATCATCCCATTTACCGGCGAGGCCGCTCTGGTTCTGGCCCGCATGCGGGAGACCCCCGCGCTCCATGACCTGGTCGTTGTGAACCCCCGTAGTAAGAAGTCAGTCCCGGGCGCCGACCTGATGATAGCTGCCACCAGCATCGCGGCTGGGGCGGCCATAGCCACCCACAACGTCCGTCACTTCATGAGAATCAATGACCACTTCGAACTGCCCGGCCTGTATGACCCGTTCGAAATGAAGTGGCATGCAAAGGCGGAGTGGCAGATGTCCCTACCGCTGGATGCCGCTCAATGAGGCAGAACAGGTGCCGTGACGGCGGACTTGCTAAAATAGATGTACAAATTTGATAACATAAATTCCAGAGTCGATAAATTTGGTGTGGCATTCGTGTAACACCGCGGTTCATCTGCACATTTTCAATGTGCTCACAGTTTTATGGTTGCATTTTTTTTGAACCTCACGTATCTACACAACCCATGGATTTCATCGCGCTCGTCACCTCTGACTTCGTGACCATCTGGCAGCTGCCGGATGCGATGATCCGTACCTACTCCCACATATCCTGACGCGCCCCACCTCGGGGTAACTGGAGTGGCGATCTCGCCCTCCAGCGCTGACATATATATCTGTCTGGTCACCACCAGCCGGATTTGATGTCGGCTCACTCCGGGGTTCAAGGCGCGCCAGATGCCTGAGCTAACCCTGGCCGGACTCTGTCCCAACCAGTCAGCGCAGGTCTGTACCCAGCCGTCATCCGCAGGCTGGCATCCCGCTTTTCGAACTATGGAGGCCTCTATGCAGGTCATTACTGCGCCCTTCGGCGCAAACGCCCCCCGTGTGTCTGCAGTAGACCGCGACACACTCGTCTCCACCACTGGCGCGACCTGGTTCTCGCCGGACGGCCAGCCCATTGCCCGGCCCACGTCCCGCGTCGGGCAGATGCTCGCAATGGCTATCCGCGGCAAGCGCAGTCAGCCTGAGCAGGTCTGCCTTCCAGTTGGCAAGCCGCTTCCCATGAATTGGGTAACTGACCGTGATGCCTTTGTCGCGGACCGCTATTGGCGGAAGGCTGAAGCGCTCACGAAACTGACGGTGGGTTGGCCTGTCGCCGCGCCGAAGATTGTCGACCTTGATGCCCGCTGCGGAGTTCCTGGTGACTTCAGCTCGGCGGACTTTGAGGCGAACTTCAAGCGCAGCTGCCGCGCGCTCGGCATCCAGGTGAGCGCGAGCGTCCCGGGGCCGGTCCTGTATGTGCCGCACGTGAAGAGCCGTAACGAGCGCAGGCTCTCGCGGTTGGCGCGGCGGGAGCTTGAGCGCAGGAATGCGGTCACCAACGGCCGCCCTCTGCCGACCATCGAGATCGACCACAGCCAGCTGGACATCATCGTCCTGGACCACACTCAGAAGGAGCGCGTGCGATGAACCTCGTGAACCTCAAGACCGACGAGGTCGTCGAAATCGACCGCCGTGTCTACCGGGTCAAGTCCTGGGTCCCCGCCGTGCATTCCGCAATCGTCACCCTGAGGCGTCTGTCCGACGGCCTGGAGGTGACGACCAGCGACTGCCAGCTGCTCGACCTGAAACTCCAGGGCCGATTTCGTCGGCAGCGTGAGCTCACCGCTCACGCTGCTTCTCCCCTCTCGATGGCTGCCTAACAGAAAGGACACCGCCATGACCGACAATTTCCTGAGCCGACGTATGGGCCTGAGCTATCAGGACGTCGCGAACGATAACTTCAAGCGCTGGCCGCTTGAGGAGCGCGAATACGAAGAGGGGCTCGTCGTCCTCAGTTGCGAGACCGGCTACTGGGTGCACAACGGTATCAAGTGGATGCGTCCGTACGACTACATGGAGTCGATCCACGGGATTAATCCCGACTACAACGACGTCAGGGCGCAGTCACTGCTTGAGGTGGCACCGAAGGACGGCATCGTCGATATCGGGGTTCCGCTGCGGTACCTGCCTGACCGCTGTCAGGACTGCATCCCGCTGACGAGCCGCCGAGCCGCCCGCTAACCCTAGGAGAATCTACATGAGCACTTTTAGCGCGCCTGCGGGCGCCACGGGCATCGCTGTGCCGAATTTACAGCATGACGACACCATCGCCGCTCACAAGCCGAGTCGGAACGTCCTGAAAAGCGGACCGAAACGCCGTGGGAAGCCATGGATGGTCGGTCGCTTCCCCAGCCTAATGATGGGCGTGGAAATGGACTACGAGTCCTTCCTGGAGCGCGACCGCATCCGGCTGAACGAGACCGAGGGAAGCATCATTGCCTACGGCGTCCAGCCGCAGCCCATCCGCTTCACCTATGAGGAGAAGACCCACACCTACACTCCGGACGGCTTCATCCAATACGAAGACCGCACGATGGAGATCTACGAGGTCAAGCCGGAGAAAATCTACCGGCGTGACAAGGAGTGGTGGGACTTCATCACCCAGCTCTATGCCAGCCGTGGCGTCCACTTCGAGGTCTATACCGAAGTGGATATCCGCAAGCAGCCACGCCTGCAGAATGCCGAGCGGTTGCTGCTGGAGCGGCTGCACAAGCCGAGTGAGCGCACCCGCTATCAGGTCACCGAAGCCGTGGTTCTCCACCGGCCCCAGACGCTTGGCGACCTGCTGGTTCGCCTTGACTGGCCGAAGGCGTCCTTCGGCTACCTGCTGAACCTGGCCCTGCGCCGCCACTTCCACATCGATTTGCACTCAGCACCGCTGTCCCTCGACAGCCGGATCTGGGCTGCCAACCGCCGCTTCTGAAAGGAGACATGCATGCAGAAGCCCAACTACTGGCGCGAGTACTTCGACCTCGACGCCGAACTCTTCGACTTCGAAGGGCATGACCGGCAAGGCAACTACCTGCTCCGCAGCGCTGCCACCGGCACGTACCTCAAGAAGTCCGAGGACGAAATGAAGGAGCTCTGGTCCCGGGGACGTCTGTTCCGGGTCAGCGTGCCCTTCCAGTACCCCATCATCCCTGAAACCTACAAGGAGACGAACCATGAGTAATGTCATCAACTTCACCAAGGGTGAACGCCTGAGCCTTTCCGGCAAGGTCTACAAGTTCTTCGGTCGCACGAAGAACGGCTATGTCCAGCTGGAAGACCCGGATACCGGCGAAATCATCTCCAAGACCGACAATCAGCTGATGAAGCTGTGGACGGAGGGCGAACTTATCCGCGTCAAGGACAGCACGCAGTCCCTGATTACGGAGAAGGAAAAGCAGGAACTCAGCCGCCTTCTGTCTGAGTATCCGCAGCACATCCTCAACGAAATCAATCGCCGTTGGCACTATCTGAGTGCGGTTCGCGTGGCAAACCCGCCGCCGAGGTCGTACTCCGAAGCGGCCCTGGGTCCCATCATCTGTGAGGCAGCAGCGAACGATAACTCGGGCAAGAAGCCGCCGAGTGCCCGCCGCGTGTCCGAATGGGCACGGCTGATGATGCGCCACGGTCGCACGGACGGCGCCGACCTGCGCTGGCTGGCGCCGAGGTACTACCTTCGTGGCAATGCGGAACCGCGTTTCGACCCCGAAGTTGTCGGCGTTATCGATGACCAGATCGAAGTCCACTACATGCGGCGCAATCCGCAGCCGGTGACCAAGATCTTCAAATTCATCAAGGACATCGTCCTGCGGATGGCGCCGGACGGCAAGAACCCCATCTACATGGAAAATGGGAAGCTGAGGTTCCCGAGCCTTCCCACCGTGCGGAAGTACATCCGGCAGCTTCCGCTGGATGAGGTCATGCGCGCCCAGAAAGGCTCGGAAGCGATGCGGCGCCTGTGCATCCCAGTCCTGAAGGGCTCGGACGGCAAGTTCCCGCTGAACGAAGTCGAAGTCGACCATCACCTGCTCGACATCGTGGTCGTTGACCACGAGACGAGGCTGCCAATCGGCAGGCCTTGGCTGACTCTGCTGCTCGATCGCAAGAGCCGCATGGTCGTCGGCATGCATATCGGCTTCGAACCGCCGAGCTTCCACACCGTCGCGCTGGCGCTCAAGAACGCCATCGGGTGGAAGGATGACCTGTTGGCGAAGTTCCCCGACATCATCGGGGAGTGGCCTTGCTACGGCATGCCGGTGACCCTGTTCGTCGACAACGGCTCTGAATTCCACGGCGAGGACTTCAAAATCGCCTGCCAGGGTCTCGGCATTGAGGTCGTCTTCTGTGCCGTTCGTCGTCCGCAGCAGAAGGGCAAAATCGAGCGCCTGTTCCGGCGTATCGAGGAAGACCTGATTCACCAGCTTCCCGGCACCACCCGGTCCAACCCGGAGCAGCGTGGCGACTACGACGCGGTGAAGAATGCCGCCATCACGCTGGAGGCACTGTGGCACATGCTCGTCAAGTGGCTGGTCATGGTCTACTCGGTCTCCGAGCACCGTGGCATCGGCGACATTCCGCTCGATGCCTGGAAGGCGGGTGTGGCTGACTACCCTGTCCGTCTTCCCGACGACATCAAGGATCTCGACATCCTGTTGACGCGCACTGAGCTTCGCTCGCTGACCCGCAAGGGCATCGAAATCTTCAATATGCGCTACAACAAGCAGGGCGAGTTCATGCAAAAACTCATCAACCGGGCAGATAAGCCCGAGGTCGTGCGGGTCAAGTACAATCCGGACAACCTGGGTTCGGTCTGGGTGCTGGACTGGCGCAGCGGGACGTACTTCGAGCTCCCCTGCGTGGACCAGGAGTACGCCCAGGGCCTGTCTCTGCGCGAGCATGGCGTCATCCTGGCCAGGGCCAAGGCGCGCCTGAAGGAACGCGAACGCGTCACCTTCCACATGCTCATGGCCGCACGTCGCGAATTCCACGACCAGGTCAAGCAGCTTATCCGCGAGAAACGGTTCGCCCTGTCCAAGCGCATCATCAATGCCATTGGCACTGAGAACAAGCGTGCGGGCGGCGAGCGTCTCGACCCGGGTGCCGCCGTCAACACCACCATCACCGGCACGGAGTCCTTTGTCGCCACGCCTGCGGTCGACCTCAGCGCGGACAACGAGGACCTGACCATGGAGGATCTCGACGCACTCGCCGCCAAGTACGGCATCACCCAGACCGACAAATCTGTCGCCTAACCCACGGAGACCACAATCATGGCTACCAACGACAACACCCGCCCCACCGCCGCCACCAAGACCGCCCCCTCTTCGGAGGGGGCGAAGGCTCCCCGCATCCTGCTGCCCGAAACCCAGCGCGTGCAGAAGGTCGTGGACCTGCGCAGTGCCTACCTGGAGTACGGTCAAATCAAAGATGTGCTGAGGGCCATGCGCCGCCTGCGGCTCTACGGCAATTCTGGCTCCAGGGTCGGCGCATCGGCCGCCAGCGTGCTGGTGACCGGCCCATCAGGCAGCGGCAAGACGCGCCTGCTGCGCACGGCCGCAGAGATTGTGCAGCCCAAGGAAGACACCATTGGTGACGTGAGGCAGACCATCTGGCCGGTTCTGTACGTGCCCATCGACCCGGCGTCGACGCCGGGTGCACTGGCCCAGAAGTGCCTGCGCCTGATGAATGCCATGGGCGACAAGAAAAGCCGGGAAAGCGCATCCGAGCTCATCGACCGCATGGTGCGTCAGCTTATCAAGAATGGCGTCGAACTCGCCATCTTCGACGAACTACAGCATGCGGGTCACTACACCGACGAGAAGACGACCAAAGTCACGTCGAACTTCTTCAAGGCCATTCTCAACAAGAATGCCTGCTCGGTCATGCTGGCTGGCACCATCGAGGCAGAGCCCATCTTTTATAACAACGGCGAGCTGGTCCGTCGCTCCATCGGTGAATTCACCATGGACCGCTTCGACTGGAACAATCCTGCTGAACGCGCCCAGTTCATCGTGCTGCTCAGGATGTACGCCAAGAACATCCCGCTGGAAAACGCAGGGATGATTGCGGAGCCCCGGATTGCCTACCGGCTGAACTACCTGTCCGGCGGTCTGTTTCCGCGCACCACAGACCTGCTCGTCGAGGCGCTCGAAATCGCCCTGGAAGACGGCGTCACTGTGATGTCCGACGAGCTCCTGAAGGACATGGTGAACTGCCACAAACGGCCCCGCGACAAGGGCTGGTTCAACGTGTTCGAGGTCGATGACACCAAGGTTCCGGCGTCCACACCCATCACCGACCTGCCGGACCACCAGGTGAATGCCTACAAGGGTAAGCGTCAGCTTACCCCGGCTGCCGTCATGAAGGCTGCCTGACCATGAGCCGCGCCGTGAAATCTGACCCCACGGTGCGGCTCAATTCCCGTCCGCGCCTCTATGCCGATGAATCCATTCTCGGCTACCTGCTCAAAGCAGCAGGCGCCAACGACGCCCGCACCACCACCGAAGTCGCGGCCCGTGCCGGTATCCAGCTTCGCTGGCTCCCATCACTGGCAACCGTTCCTACCAAACTACGCGCATTGCCCACTTTGCTTGGCCAGCCAGCGGATGCCTTGCTCCGCGCGACATACTGGCCAGCCAAAGGCGGCAAGACCGTCAACTTCCTAGGTCACCAGATTGGCCATCAGTTCGTCACCACCGAGCACCGCCGATATTGCCCGGCCTGCCTGAAGGAGAATGGCCGCCATCGCGCCGTCTGGGACCTGAGCATTTCGACAGCCTGTGTCGAGCACGGGCGGCAGTTGCAGTCACGCTGCCCGAAATGCGAGGGCAAGCTCGGCTGGACACGGGGAAGTTCGACGCGGTGCCATTGTGGCGGTAATCTTTTGCGAGCGAAGGCCAACAAGGTACTGGCATCAGACCTGGTAGGGCTGAGGCAGCTCCAGGCCATCCTGACCGGTGGCAGGCTTCCCAAAGGCGTGCCTGACGTTTCGGTGGCCACGCTGATGGACTTGTGCCTGCAGCTTGGTGCTCTGGCAACCGGCATGTCCCGGCGGCCACGCCCCATCCGTATGCTGGAGCGTGGGATGGTTACGCATCTCCTGGTCAACGCCGGATGGCAGGTCTGCCAGGACTGGCCCCGCGGCATCCACGCACTGTTCGAGCAACTCCAGCAGGGTGCCGGTGGCCGCAACGGCCGGTATGGCATCGTGAAGTCCTTTGGTCGCCTGAGTGACTGGATGGTCGACCGCACGGTGGCGCCGGAGACCCAGCGTGTCGTCCGGGAAGCCCTGGAGGACTACCTGGATGCCGATGAAACCATTCGCTTCCGCACCAGGAAGGTGTCGCGGAACCGGACCGGCAAGCTCGTCACCCTGACGCAGGCCAAGAAACGCCTGAACCGCTCTGTCGTCCGTGTCGGCGCCGTCCTGAAGAAGCACAAGCTGGTGGAGGCATGGGACGGTGGTGGTAGCGGCGCCGCCATCCTGGTTCAGGCAGCAGTCGTCGAGCGCCTGCGAGGAGAGCTGGAAGGCCTGGTTGACCGGAAGGGCGCCCGCCGCATCCTGCGGGTATCGCGGATGGGGTTGGCCAAGGCCGAAATGGTCGGCTGGCTATGGAAGTCGGCAGGCAGCGGCCCGGCGGCCGAACTGTTCGGCAGGCCGTCATGGAAGGCAGACGGCCTGGAATCCCTGGTCGACCTGTTTTGCCGGGCCTGCGGCGCGAACCGGCCGCCCGACCGACGCGTCCGGCTGTCCGATGCCATCTCGTCCGGTCGCTTTGCGAAGGTGGACTTCGAACCGAAGTCGCTGCCCAGGCACCTGAACTCCGCCTGGGTCGACGAGAAATCCAAGGGCCTGGCCCGCATCGTCCTGAATGTCGACCGCCTGGTGCAGCGGCCGCAGCCGTCCGGCGGAGCCCTGACCATTCCTGAGGCCGCCATCGTGTTAAAGGTCAAGCAGGAGGTGGCGTATCACCTATGCCGCCAGGGCCTGCTCAAGACGCATTGCGAGCTGGGAGTGAACGGCCAGCTGGTGTCGTCCGCCGAGATGAAGCGGTTCCGCGAAACCTACGTGTTTCCGAGCCAGCTCGGGCTGGATGCTGGCAGACATCGAGGGTGGGCGGCGACGAAGCTGATGGCAACAGGCTGCAAACCAGTTTCGGGGCCAGGCGTGGATGGCGGGCGGCAGTTTGTGTTCAGGAGAACGGAGAAGCTGGAGCGCGTGCTGAAGCTGCATGCACCGGTATGAATTTGTGGGCGCCTGTGGCGATAACATTGCCTGCTGCACTTGAAAGGCTGACTATCCGTCTTGTGGGAATGCCTGAGTCGTAAGCCAGAATTACCTGGTTCAATGAAAAGCCAGATATGGGGGAAATATGGTCAAGTGTATCTACTGCCTTGAAGACAAGGCAGAGAAGGACATGAGCCTGGAACACGCCATTCCGCAGTTCCTTGGTGGCGCGCAAGCTCCAGACAAATACAAAACGCATTGCGTCTGCAAAACCTGCAACAGCAATCTCGGCCTCTTCGTCGATGCGAGCTTCGCCCGAAGCTTCCTCGTCGCTAATTGGCTGAAGATGAACGCGATGGATTTGTATCTTCCATCAGATCCAGGTGGCCTCCCCTTATACTGTATGGCAGTTATGGAATTGAATCTTCCGGGCATGACCGAGGACGATGTCTGCGAGTTGTATATGGGTCCGCTTGGCGAGCAGGTCTATTGGGTGCGACCACACGATGAGCGGTTGTTCTGGTACTCCGGAGGAAATCCCAGGACAACAAAATCGAAGGAGTCGCGCGCCTACTTCTTATTCTCCGAACGCTCACATCTCGACATCAATGCGACGTGGAAGTCATTCCGTGACGCGTTTTCTGACCGTCCGAAAGTGAAAAAGGTCATGGGGACAGTCGTCGATGGTGCAGACCCTGCAACGATAGGATTTCAGCCAGCCGACCAATTGGATGACGAACGGCTGGCAATCCTGACTAAGCTGGCAACAGGCGGAGATATCAAATCTGGTATCAGGTATCACATGGACTACGACTTCCGCTTCCTGGCCAAACTTGGTCGCGGCGTCGCATTCTGCCTGTTCGGAGATGCAGCACTCGACGGACCATACGCGGAAGAAGTTCGCAAAGGCGTATGGTTTAAACCGTCAGAGCCGCGCCCGGAGGTTCGAGGGAGCGGAAGCCTTGGTGCGGGTGCCGACGGCATCAAACAGTTTGCGGCTCACCCCCACGCAGTCAGCCTGCTCGTGAATATCGTCGGCAATGACGTCGTGATGACGCTGATGGTTGGAGACGGGATTTCTGGCGTCGTCGCCTGCTGCAGTGCCAACAAACTGACCGACGCTGACCGACACCACTTCACTTTTGGTCAAATCCTGCTGCTCTTCCCAGCGTTGCAAAAATCGTTGGAGCTACCGCTGCCCACATACCTCGCACACCGGAACTCGATGACAAAGCACCCCGGCCTGGACGCTATCGAAACCGAAATCTCCAAACGCTTCGGACATTTCAGGAAGATTGCGCAGGAGGAGCGAGCAAGCAAATAGATATGCTTGTGGCCTAAATCGAGGATTTGACTGGAAATGCAAGGATATCTAAAAAGTATTCCTAGATATTCCTTCACATTTTCCGGTCAAATCCTTGAGCAAACATTCGGCAATCGCAGATATACGCCCACTCAACACCACATTCCCGCCCAAAGCCGACGAAAGCATTTTTGGGTATCTTGCGAGGCTCGCCGAAGCCAATGACTCCCGCGTAGGCGAAGTCGCAGACCGTGCCGACATCAAACTGAAGAAGAGCAATTTCACAGACGCCGATGTCAAACGGATAGCGGCGATATCCCGGCAGTCCTTCGAAAAATTGCGGCCGCTCGCACCGGAAGTGAACAGCGAAGCCTCTTTTGTGCTGGGCTGTAACCTCGACAACCTCGGCGTCCTGATTAAGACCCGCCGTGTCTGCCCGAAATGCATCAAGGGCGAGCATGGCTACTACAAGGCCGTCTGGGACTGGAAATTCGTCCAGCACTGCCAGGAGCACAAACTGCGCCTGCTGACGCAATGCCTGGATTGCGGAAAGCACCTCGACTGGCGCACCAAATCCATCCGTCACTGCACATGCGGCACCGACCTGACCAAAGTGAAGGTCGAAAAGGCGGAAGCCGCCGACCTGCATGCCATAAAGGCCATGCTCGCCATCGCGTTTAGTGACAAGAAGGCAATCCCGCCGCTGCTCAAGGGCTTCGATACGTATTGGGCGTGGCTGGCCCTGTGCGATTTCGCCTGCCTGTCCCTGAAAACAAGGAAACAGATCTGGCCAGGCGCCACCGACCCCGGGCTGAAAGCGACCTATGGCGGGGACCTGAAGAAGCATTTCACCCCCGTCGAGCAACTACCGCCCCGGGAAAATGCCCGCCGTATGAGCCTGGGCGCGGTCGCGCTGGCCTTGGTGCCGGAGAAGCTGGAGCAGGCCCTGGTGTCGGAGCTCCGGCATCTCGATGCGATCGGATGGCCCAAGGGCACCATGGACCTGTACTGGTATCGGCGCATCAAGTGGGATGACGAGCATGACAACACGCCGCTCGTGAAACTGGTGGACCGCGCCAAAGAAAAGGCGGGTGTGAAGTTGAAGATGCTGCCCGTCACGTTTGGTGGGGGGCGGGAGTGAGACCTGCGGCTGGCTAGTCGGTACGTTTATTGGGGTTGTCCAGGTGGGCGAACAGCTCTTGCAAGCCGGTGAAAAGCTCCACTAGCACTCTGATATCGCCTGGTAGGAGAACGGACGAGGCTTCGACCAATCCCAGGTCGCTGACCCGAACCGTAATCAGTGAACCGCCAAGAATCTCTCTCCACTCTGGAACCTCGCCATCCGGGTCCGACACGAGATCAGTCCCGAGGGCCGCAGCCAGTCTCGCGTCCACCATCAGGTCGCTGTACCTCTGCAGGCAGTTCTTCCGGATTCGATTGGAATTCTCCGGGCTATTCGGGTAAAGGCGCATTTTCGCCCGATACTCTTCGAAACGCGTTACCACCGCATTCGCGATTTTTCCCCTGAAGGTGCGCTCTGCCCGGCGCTGCTCGTCGCCATCAGCGAACAGGTGCATCTGGGAGTCAGTCAGCCCACCCAATGCACGCAGCTGCTCATTGGCCAACATGGAAAACATGTAGGTGGATGGGTACCTGTCATCGGGAAGGCGCTGTGCCGCAACCTCCAGCGCTTCGACTGCGAAGGCCAGGTCCCCGGCCCAAGTCGCATAGTTCGCTACGATGAGTGCGTCAGATTGCTGAGTCATGCAGGCATCCCAACACTTTCCGAATCCGAAGCTTCTTTTTCGACAGCGCCGCCTGAAGCTTGGTGGCCATGTTGGCCTTCGGCCAAAAATACGTCAGCGTCACCGTCGGACTGGGGTACCGTGACATCACTGATGCAATGCCATAACCCACAGGATATGAGGGGTTCATACCTAAGCTTTTCTTCCAAAATGCCGCAAGCTGCTCAGCGGCATTTTTCGCATACGCCCGCTCATAGGAATTGGACAGGGTGGCCTTGCACTCGGCTGGAATGAAATCGAGCGTTGTCGGAATAGTGCTGCCAAAATTGGACACATCCTGTGCAAATATCGACACAGGTGCCACAAGGAAGTCAGGGCACCGGAACCGAAAGCCGGAGCCGACAGGTTGGTGGATGTGAACGATTTCACTGTTCGCGGCACCATAATGCCGGGTGTAAACCGACGCGAAAATGGCTTCGCCGAAATTGCCCATAACATCCATAGATGGATGCTTCCAGATGAGTCGCCCAAAGGGCTTGGGCGCCGTGACAGGACCCGACATCAACGCCGGGAAGTGGCCTGTGACGAGATAGTCGTCGAAATGGTCACCCATCTCCAGGATGTGCAACGACCCGGCGAAGCTCGCCGTGACATCCACGTTCGCGTTACCGATCGAGATAACACCGACCTTGGTGCTCGACCCATACAGACCGCTGCGCAGAACGATATCGAAATCCACTGAATGCCCCCTGCGACCCGAAACGAATGTTAACGAAGCAGGTGCCGTACATCTAGACGGTAGAGCAGCGGCGGCTGAGTACTTCCGTATGCATCCTTTCCAGATGATGTTGAAATCTGGGGATAACACAGGCTCCGTATCGACGGCCCTCTTCGACCTTGCCAGACTTTCACGGGAACCTGCCAGGGGGATGGGCGTGCCAAAAGCGTCGGACCGAAAACTCAAGAAGTTGATCGCCGATAAGGCAATCACCGCCATCTCCTTGGACACCAGCATCTTTGATCAGCGCGGGCGCGCACTCGAACACGGCCACCTGCGACTGATGAGCCAGTTCAAAACGGGCAACTACCGCTTCGTAATGCCAGAGGTCATCGAGCAAGAGCTGCGGCACCATATGGTGAAAGCAGCAAATGAGAGTAAAGCAGCTCTTGATACTGCAATGAAGTCTATCTGTAGCGCCTGGAATTTCCCGAGGCAAAAGCGGGAGGAAGTCGTGGCAGATGTGCTTGGAGACGCTGAACCAGCGGCTGGTGTGGACACGCGAATGAAGGCCTATTCCGCCAATACCGGCTTCGTACAGGTTGGCTCGAAAGAATTCCTTGATCCGACCAAGATGATCGAGATGTACATAGGCGTTCAGCCACCCTTCGAGCCAACAGCCAAGAAGAAGCACGAGTTTCCGGACGCCATGGCTTTGCTTAGCCTGGAGGCTTATGCCGAGAAGAACGATACCCAAATTCTGTGTGTAACCACTGATGGCGGCTGGTTCGCTTACGCCGAGAATTCCAAAGCGATTTACTGCATCAAGGATCTGGGAACAGCGCTTTCCCTGTTCCCGCAAAATGGCGAGTGGCTCGCTGGCGAGTTTGCAAAGCGGCTTGAGGAAAACGAGCTGCCCGAACTGGCTGAGGAAATCGAAAGCCAGGCGCGCAGCTATTTCGAAGGTGCGGAAATCGATGTTTCTGCCTCATCCAGCTACATGTACGAAGAGTACGTCAATAATCAGGTTTTGAACGGTGTCGAGCTCGATTACACCTCCGCCATCCTGGTCGATGGCGACGAAGAGACCATATCAATCGAGCTAACCGGGACAGCCAACGTCAAAGTCGAGGTGGATTTCAGCTTTTCCACTATAGACGGCATCGACAAGGACGAGATCTCCCTTGGTTCCGACGAACACAGAGTGGAAACCGACTTGGAGTTCAAGGTCGTGGTTACCATCCCCAAGGACGTCCATGGCAAGATCGAGGAGTTCACGGTCGAGGTTGACCACTTCGACACGTCAGTCGACTTCGGTGGTGTAGAGCCGTCCTTCGGATGGGGCGACTACGACGACGACGATGGCGCCGAGCCAGATGAAGACGACGAACCAGAGGCTGACCAGGAGGATTAATCCCTAAATGGGGTTAATCCGCGGCGCCAAAATCGCCTGCGAAAGCCAGAGTCACTAATCGATAGCAGTCCGGCAGATGGCGCACGCTATTCGGTTATAGGGACAATCGGAAGGACATGGAGACGTATCTCAAGACAGAGCTTGGAAACGACTACAATAAGGAATTCATTGAAACCTACCTGACCCAAGGTCCGGAGATGGTGGATTTCTTTGTCAACGAAATCGGCATCCCCTTCAACGTCCAGTACAAGATGCCCGACTACCACCCGACACAGCCTGGCGCCTCTCAGGGTGGCCGGTCCCTGCACGTCAAACCGGTGAACGGCAGTATTCTTGGCAAGGAACTGCGCCGCCTGCGACCCTTGATGCGGGAACTTTCCTTGTTCGGCATGGGCGTAAGCTCCGGTTCGGATCTCAGCCATTTCTACAAATTTGGCCGGTCCGTGACTTCTACCATCCGTGTGATGACCCTTCTGACCAAATACGGTTACGACATGGTCCGCCACGGGCGCGGTCAGGCTTTGGTGAACGGCAATGCGCTAATCGCCCGTCTGGCACGAGCACTCCTCGATCTCGGTACTCCGATTTGGACCTCATCCCCCGCCAACGAACTCATCATTGAAAACGGTCGAGTGGTTGGTGCGGTTGTGAACAGCTACGGCCGCAATATCCGGGTTCGGGCTTCACGAGGCGTCGTGCTCGCCAGTGGTGGCTTCGCTCACAATTTGGAGCGCCGATCCGCGGTGTATCGCCATCCCGCACTGGCAGATGAGCATATCTCCCTGACCGCGCCGGGAAATGTCGGCGACGGTGCGCGCATGGCGGAGAGCGCAGGCGGATATGTCGATGTCGACGTGAAGAACGGCGGCGCCTGGATGCCGGTTTCCCGAGTTCCGCGTCCAGACGGCACTTGGGGCGCCATTTTGCACTCCGTCAACCAGGGTAAGCCGGGCATGATCGCCGTGCTTCGCACTGGTAAGCGCTTCTCTGACGAGAGCATTTCATACCACGACTTTATCGAGAACCTGATTGCCCATCCGGATGCCGGTCGTCCGGCAGGCGCTTTCATTATCTGCGACCACCGTGCATTCAGCAAATACGGCCTAGGCTACGCAAAGCCGTTCCTTCCGATCGGCAAATTGGTCGAGAGCGGTTACCTGTATCGGGCAAAAAGTATCGAAGACCTTGCTGACCAGCTTGGAATTGACCGCGCTACTCTGTCGAAGACCGTCTCGGACTACAACCGGCACGCCGCCAATGGTGAAGATCCGGAGTTCGGCAAGGGCGAAAACGCTTACGGGCACTATCTGGGTGACGGCAGCGGCGGTACCAATCCGAACGTGGCGCCGCTCGACGAAGGCCCCTACTACGCCGTTTGGATGTACGCAGGCGACATCGGCAATTTCGCTGGTATCAGAACGGATGCCAACGCGCGTGTCGTCTCAAAAGACGGGTCGCCAGTCCCGGGCCTCTTCGCTGTCGGCAACGACATGGCGAGCGTCTTCCGTGGTCGGTACCCGGGCGGCGGCTCCCTGATTGGTCCGGCGATGATCTTCGGCTTCGTGGCCTCCAAGTATATGGCGGCGGAGGCAAAGGGCGCAAAGCCGTTTGCCTGAATAATACTCCGACAACTGCATGAACAGGCGTCCACCGTGACGCCAGAGGAGGACTAGATGCTGGTCGAGAAAGTGCATCATGTGGCCTACCGCTGTCGCGACGCTAAGCAGACGGTCGAATGGTACGAAAAGCACTTGAAGATGAAGTTCATCCTGGCGATTGCAGAGGATGAAGTTCCCTCGACCAGGGAACATGACCCATACATGCATGTGTTTCTGGATGCCGGAAACGGGAATGTCCTGGCGTTCTTTGAACTGCCGGAGCAGCCGCAGATGGACCGTGACCGCAATACCCCGGAATGGGTTCAGCACTTGGCATTGAAGGTCGGCTCAGTTGAAACGCTGCTTGCGGCGAAGAAGAACCTGGAGGACGCAGGCATCTCCGTGCTCGGTCCGACAGATCACACCATCTTCAAGTCCATCTATTTCTTCGACCCGAACGGCCATCGCATCGAACTGGCGGCTGATACTGCTCTTCCCGGGATGCTGGAGCAACTCGACGAAGTGAAGTGGGACATGCTTGACGAATGGGCGAAAACCAAGCGTGCCCCCCGGCACGCCCGCTGGATGCATGATGGCAGCTTTAAAGCGGCTGGAGCGGCACAGTGAAAATCGCAAGCCTTAAAGCTGGCCGGGATGGCCAACTGGTGGTTGTTAGCCAAGACTTGACTCTTTGCGTTCCGGCGCTGGAAGTGTCGGCGACGATGCAGAACCTGATGGACAACTGGGATTTCGCCGCACCCCGGCTCCAATCCATCTACAATGAACTCAACGCCGGAAAAGTCCCGAACGCTGTCAAATTCGAACCGGAAAAGTGCCATTCTCCACTGCCTCGGGCGTATCAGTGGGCCGATGGTTCCGCCTACCTGAACCATGTCGAATTGGTCAGAAAGGCGCGAGGCGCCGCCGTGCCAGAATCGTTCTATTCGGAACCCCTGATGTACCAGGGCGGATCGGACAGCTTCATTGGTCCACGTGATCCGATCGTCGCGGCCGAGGCCTGGGGCATCGATATGGAAGCTGAGGTCGCCGTCATTTGCGGTGACGTTGCCATGGGGTCTGACGTCCAAGCCTGCGCAAATGCTATCCGTTTGCTCATGCTCGTCAATGACGTCTCACTTCGGAACATGATTCCGAATGAGCTTGCCAAGGGGTTCGGGTTCTTCCAGAGCAAACCGGCAAGCGCCTTTTCGCCAGTAGCTATTACTCCGGATGAACTTGACGGTGCATGGAGGGACGGCAAGGTATGCCTTCCGCTACGGGTGAAGCTGAACGGCAAGGATTTCGGTAGGCCAGACGCGGGAACCGGCATGACCTTCAACTTCCCGCAATTGATCGCGCACGTCGCGAAGACGAGAGATATGGAAGCCGGAACGATTATCGGATCTGGAACTGTGTCAAATAAGCAGGGCGGCCTGTGGGGCTCGTCTGTCGAGAACGGTGGTGTGGGTTACTGCTGTATCGCGGAAGTCCGTATGTTCGAGATAATCGCCAATGGCGCGACGACCACTGAGTTCATGAAGCACGGAGACACAGTTCGCATTGAGATGCTCAATGGCGCAGGTGACTCGTTGTTCGGAGCCATCGAGCAGTCGGTCATCGCGCTGGAGAAGGTGAAGTCGACGATTGGCGAGAAGATCACTTCCATCTGGAAGTAACGGCTTGTGAACACCGGGGGAACGTGAGAATGGGCGGCTCAAATCAGATCAATAAATATCTGCGGTAACACGCGGACCGGTCAGCAATTACAGTCTCCAAGGTTCCCGAAGGACTGCCGAAGCGAGATCGCACTGATTACTCGTACTCAGTGCTCGCGAAGCACAAAAAAGTCAGAAACTGAGGGAACCAATGGGAGGCTGCCAAAGGCACCAACTTGGTGGTTAAGTATATCACGTTCCTGAAAGGCGATGTGGCTCTGGAACGCGAGAAGTTCCAGGAACGCTATATCGTCGCCGCCAAGAGCCTGACTAGAAACGGAGAGATGCCGGGACGCCTTGTCGTAAACCTCGTCATCGATCCCCCACTTGACGTGCCATACAAGCCGACACCCGATAACGCGGATGGCCCAAAACAGTACGACATCATCGTGGAGTATATTCCGAGTGCCAGCTCGGCCTGGGCAAGTGAACAGGTCGTCAATCTGGCAAGCCTAGTTCCCGGTATTGCGGCGGCACACACCTTCCGCGTGGAAGAAATCATCGAGCGCGACAGCGTCGCCATCGTCGTTGGACAACGTTCACCTGGCGTGAAATACGTAGGGCGGCTCAAGTTCCGTTCGGACTTGCCAAATTCCGCAGCACATAGAGCCTGGGCTCTGCATGCAAAGCGGGCTTTGAAGGTGCACGTTGGCGCCGTGAAGTACGCGAGGAACATTGTGATTGAGGCATTGGATATTGGCGCACCAGATACAAGCGGCGTGGTCCAGCTTCATTTTCCCACTATGCAGGACCTAGTCGAAAGGTTCTTCGATAGCGACCGTGGCGCCGAAGCAATCCAGCACGATGTCGCTCACTTCGTTGAAAGCGTCGATTGCCTCTATGTGAACGAATATGTGCTGGCAACTTAGGCGAACGAAGAGAACGTGGGCGGCCTTCGCTCGGCTGTGCCGTGCGGCCCTCTGATTGAACTTCCAACAATGGCCGATGGCCGGAGCGCAACCTGCTCTTGATTGCCGAAATCTCGGATGGCATCGCCCAGATATCGGCAATGCGGTGGCTCTTTCTCGACGGCACTTTGCGCGAAATGCATGAGAGCGGCCGATTCTTCTACGGCGACTATGCCGGTCTGGTGACCGACCAGGTTCAGGTGCGGGTCAATGCGCCGATTGCGGATAACATTGCCCACTGCGCAGCCGTGTATTCCTGCGGCTGGCGAAGCGAAGACATGCGCGGGAACACGTTCACGGCTAGGCGCTGTATCCGCCTGGCGCAGCTGCTGGCGGGTATCAACTGGCATTTCGCCTGGCTTATGGCGCGCACCGACCGCCGGAAAGCCCATGCCTTCGCCGAGGATGCCTTCGGCATCAGCAGTGTCGAGGCCGGTACGGAAGCGGCCTTTCCCATTGGCGGGCTGAGAAACCGAACTCAATGATTGAGAGTTTGTCCCAAGTTTAGGGATCTGAGTTCAATGCCTCATAGTTTGACGGCCGACAAGGAAAGGCCCAAATTATATTATTAGTTGTTCCAATAAAGTTGTCACTCACCGAGTGAGTTATTTCATGCGATCTCTAGGCAAGGCGGCCAATATTGATTGGTGGCCTTGTTTTTTGACTTTCACATTCAAGCGGCCTTAGGGCCGCCTGATAGCGGATGGTCCGGTCTCCACGCCAGCAGCGCAGATGAGCCTATCTCAAAGTACAGGTCTTTCTGTTTTTTGGGTCGCAAAATCTAGCACCCGGCACGATGTCTAGTGCCCGATGCATGGATGACAATTGCCTCGCCAAAACAGGAGGCAATCATGAACGTGAATATTGTATCGCAGCCCGGAAAATCTAAGCCCGACGAAATGGTTCCGTCGCGCTATGCACTGCAGGTCGGCGACTATGAAGTGCTGGTGATCAGCGACGGCGTGTTGACGATTCCAACCTCGGTGCTGGCCACCAACGCCGATCCGGCCGCTTTGGCAGCCTGGCTGAAGGATATGTTCATGCCGCCGGACGTGCTCGAATGGCCGCTGAACGTGGTCGTGGTGCGTGGCCGCGGCCGGACGATCCTCATCGATGCCGGGATCGGACTGGAGTATCCGGGTTTCCCCAAGGCCGGACGCCTGGCGCAACGACTGGAGGCTGCCGGCATCGACCTCGCATCCGTGACCGATATCGTGCTCACGCACCTGCACATGGACCACGTTGGCGGGCTGCTTGGTGACGGGCTGAAGGGTCGGCTGCGACCGGATGTGCCGATCCACGTGTCCGCGACTGAAATCGATTTCTGGGCCCAGCCCGATTTCTCTCACACCACCATGCCAAAGCCGATTCCGCCCGTACTCCGGTCGGTCGCCACCCGGTTCCTGAAAGAATACGGCAGCCAGCTGCGGCAGTTCGACGATGAGCACGAGGTGGCGCCGGGCTTCGTCGTTCGTCGCACCGGCGGCCATACTCCCGGGCACAGCGTGGTTCGCATTTCGTCGGGCAATGATCGGCTGACCTTCGCCGGGGACGCCTTGTTCCCGGTCGGGTTCGAGCATCCGTACTGGTACAACGGGTTCGAGCACGACCCCGAGGAGTCGGCCCGTGTCCGTGTCGATCTTTTGCGGGAACTGGCAGGAACTGGTGAGGTGCTGGTGGCGGCTCACCTGTCGTTCCCGTTCTGCCGGGTAGCCGTCGACGGCGATGTATTCCGTTGGGTGCCTGCCCACTGGGAATACTGACCACCTGTCTTGTGCCGGCGCCGGCTGAGGCGCCGGTACATCAGTATCCATGGGCCGGTCGACACTTTGTGGCGGCCGGCCTTTTTCTTGCCAACTGACGGCGTGGGGCGTGTCGTCCGTCTTCTAAAGCCGCTATTCCCTGGCGATATCCCGAGCAGTTGCGGGCAAGGCCTCCCAGATGCGGACCAGCTCTCCAACCGAACTGATCCCCATCTTGCGCATGGCATTGCTGCGATGGAGTTTCACCGTCACGTCGCTGATGCCGAGGTCGAAGGCAATCTGCTTGTTCTGACGGCCGCGCACCACTTCCTGAAGGACCTCGCGCTCGCGCTGGGTCAGCCCCTTGAGGCGCTGGATATTGCGTTCGATCACAATGCCACGAGCCCGTCGTTCGGCGTCCAGCGCAATTGCCGAGGTGATGGCATCAAGAAGGTCCTGGTCGCGCACGGGCTTGGTCAGGAAATCGACTGCGCCAGCCTTCATGGCCTGTACGCTCATCGGGATATCGCCATGGCCGGTCAGGAAGATGATTGGCTTGACGTCGCCCCTTTGCACCATGCGTCGTTGTAGATCGAGACCGCTTGCGCCAGGCATTCGCACGTCCAGCACGAGGCAGCCAGGCGCCTCAAGGGCATCGGCTTCGAACAAGGCGGCTGTCGATGCAAAGCAGGTAGAACTGAATCCTGCAGATTGCAGCAGATCCGCCAGTGCCTCCCGGATCGCAGCATCGTCATCGACAATAATGACGGTCGGTTGCTGCGGACCCTGATCGGTCTGCGAAGAGGGCTGCTTCGATCCCCGCTGGAGCGGCTGGTCAACTCCCATGATCACTCCCCATTCGCTTGTGTTGCAAGGCATCCCCGATAGCCGCGAGTAGAACCTGGCCATCGAACGGCTTCCGGAACAGCCCGCCGATGTCCTGTGCGCGCTCCTGGTCCACAATTTCGTGGCGACCGGTAATCAGGAATACCGGCAGCTTGGGGCGCGCCTTCTTCACCTGATCGCGGAGTTCAAAGCCATTCATTCCCGCCATACCAATGTCGGTAATGAGCAGATCGATACTCGATGTGTCACTGGCCAGCAGCGCTCCTGCCGACGAGAAGCTGCGCGCGATATAGCCGGCTGATTCCAGCAGCTCCTCCAGGGATTCGAGGACTCTCGGATCGTCATCCACCACTGCGACAACTGACTTCACATTGCTCATTTTCTCGGTCCTCCCGCCCGACGGGAGTGGGTGACCTGTATTCCCAGTCGCTCGGCGACCCGCACGAGGTCCGCGAAGGAATCGGCACCCATTTTCTGTGTCACATTCCTTCTGTGGACCTGCAGCATCACTTCGCTGATCCCCAGTTCGGCGGCAGCCTGCTTGTTGAGGAGGCCGCTCACCACGAGCGGCAGGACTTCGCGTTCGCGTGGCGTCAGGGCGAGGTAGCGAGTTTGCAGGCTTTCCAGTTCTGCCCGTGCAGCCCTGTTCTCCCGGTCCTGGGCGATTGCGGCACCAATCGCGATCATCAGGTCTGTATCGCTGAACGGCTTGGTCAGGAAGTCGACGGCGCCGCGCTTGATCGCGCGCACGGAGGAGGGAATGTCGCCATGCCCGGTGATGAACACAATCGGCGGATGATGGCTCGCGGCGATCTGTCCCTGCAGGTCCAGGCCGTTGATATCCGGCAGTTCGACATCGAGGACCAGGCAAGCAGGGACATCGGGCTTGTCCGCCGCGATATAGTCACGAGCCGATCCGAAGGCGACTGTGCGCAGCCCGTGCGACGCGAGAAGGTCTGTCAGCGCCTCGCGGATCCGCGCGTCGTCGTCAACAATGAAGATGATCTGGTCATCGGTACTCATGACAAAACTTTCGACTCTATCGGTAAGGTGAAGGCGAGAACCGCGCCCTTCGGTTCGTTCTTTTCGGCCCAAAGCCGGCCGCCATGCGATTCGACAATGGACCGGCAGATCGCCAGGCCCATGCCCATACCGTGTTCCTTGGTGGTGAAGAATGGCTCGAATATCCGGTCCGGAGTCTCAATCCCCGTGCCATGATCCCGGATATCGATCCGGAGAGTGCTGTCGATGCGACTGACGCGCACCGATAGGCGTTTTCCCTCGGCAAGGCCGGTCATGGCTTCCATGCCGTTGCGGATCAAATTGACCAGAACCTGCTTGATCTGTACGGCATCCATGAAAATGGCCGGAAGGCCACGGTCGACCTCGACATCCAGCAGTACACGATGGCGTGCGGCTTCCTCGGCGATCAGATTGTGTGCTTCCGCCACGATGTCTTCGATCGCGCCATTGGCCCTGGTGTCGGCTGACTGTTTGAACAGGGCGCGGATGCGGCTCACGACATCCGCCGCCGAGTTGGCATCACGGATGATACGGTCGACCGTCTTGTTGGCCCGCTCGATATTCGGCGGATCAGCCGTCAGCCAGCGGTGGCAGGCATGGGAGTTGGCAATCACCGCGGCCAGCGGCTGGTTCACCTCATGGGCAATGGAGGCGGAAAGTTCGGCCAGGCTCGCCGCCTGACTTTGGCGCGCAAGGCTATCCTGCGCCGCGCGTAATGCCTGCTGGGCATGCATCTCGTCTTCAATGTCGATTGAGACAATGTGCCACTGCAGGATGGCGCCAGAGGCGTCTCGCTGCGGTTGCGTGCGTGCCTCGATCCAGCGATAGATGCCCTGTTTGTCGCGCCGTCGAAAACGGTTCACGAACGGCTGCCCAGTCGCAAAACCGTGCGATGCTACGGCAAACATCCTGGGGAAATCTTCAGGATGAGCGACGTCCCTGGCCAGAGCATCGAAGTCATCGATATGCACCAATGGCGCACCGACTTTATCGATGTAGCGTTTGCTGGCATAGGTCATTTTACGCGTGGGTGCGAAGCTGAGAATATTGATCGGCAGCGCATCGAGAAGTTCCCGCAATCCGCGCTCCCGTTCACGCAGCGCTTCCTCCGCATGCACCTGATCGTCGATGTCGTGGCAAAGGCCATACCATTGTACGATACCGCCATCCTCGCCGCGCAGCGGATCGGCACGGCTGGACATCCAGTGGTAGACGCCATCGGCACGACGCAGGCGATAGCGCAGGGCAAATGGCTCGCCAGTTGCCAATGAATACCTGAGCGCAGTCCTGAATCCGGGCGCATCGACCGGATGGATGGCTTCGATAAGTGCATCCAGCCGCGTCGCGTTCGGCCGGTCTATATCGGCGACACTCATACCAAGGAAGTCGGCCATGCGCCTGTTGAAGAAGATTGGTTCGCCATCTGGCGTCAGTCGCCATAGATGGCTGGGCACCACGTCCACAAGCTGCGTGAGCTCCCATTCCCGGTGGCGCAGGGTGTCCATGCTTTTGCGAAGCGTAAGCAGTCCCAGGCGGTGTTGACGCGAGATCGCCGCCACGATCATCGCCGACAAGGCAGTGATGGAGAGGAAGAGTTGCAGCAGGATATGCCTTTCTTTCGGGGATTCAGACACGCCCGGAAATTCGCCGCCACTCGACATAGAGTATGCGGCGGTGATCAGACCGAGGAACATCAGCGCGATGGCAGCACCTTTAAACTCGAAGCGTACGGCTGCCCATAGCAGCGGCGGAGCGACAATGTAGGTAAAGGACAGGTAGTGGTTCAGGGACAGCGCGGCAACCCCGGCGAAGATCAGGCCCAGGATGGAGATCTCCATCCATTGGGCGGCTGATAGCTGGGTCCTGTCACCCCAGTTCTGCAGCACGGCCAGCGCCAGCGGCGCGACGATCAGGACACCCGTGGCGTCGCCGATCCAGAACAGGGGCCACGCGGTCCAAAAGCTTTGCGACAGAATGTCGAACCCGTCGACGGTCGCGGCGCCGATCGTCGCAGCGATGATCGGCGCGACCCCTGCGCCCAGTGCGACGAAGATCAGCATCTGTTGCAGTGTATCCAGGCGCACCGGATCACCCAGCACCCGGCGGATGAGCCATGCACCGATCACGGCTT
This sequence comes from Ferrovibrio sp., assembly GCF_025869515.1. Lineage (GTDB taxonomy): Bacteria > Pseudomonadota > Alphaproteobacteria > Ferrovibrionales > Ferrovibrionaceae > Ferrovibrio. The sequence continues at coordinate 15,235 of NZ_JAOZVR010000118.1, read as the reverse complement.
CCAGTGCATTACCGAAATAGATCAGGATCGCTGCGGGCAGCGGACTGCGGAACCATAAAGCATTGGCGAATAACTCGGCGAAGCACCCGGCCAGTAGCCACCAGGCCCATGTCGAGCGGGATGCGAGCAGGAGCGTAGCGATGAACAACCCGCCCGGCAGCCAGATCGAAATGCCGGTTCCCGGCATGAAGGCCAGAATCTGGGCAAAGGCGCAGCCCAGCACATAGGCAACGATAAATAAGCCGAGATGGATGAATTTCGGGCGCTGTGTCCAGAGGCCGGTCATCTGCTGTTCCCCTCCGGACCGGAGCGGTCCAGGGCTTAGGCACGTCGTCCAACGCTTGACACTAATTGTGCGATATCAGCGCCGCAACTATGGAAATCCATGCATTGCCGCGCAGAGGAAAAAAGACCGCCACTCATCGGGTAGGGATGAGTGGCGGCCAAGTCCGGTCAGCCCAGGGGAGGCTACCGGGTACGCCACGTCGCCGGGGACTGCGCGTGGCGGCAGACCGGTGGCCAAGGGGGCGAGGCCACCGGCGAGGAGTCAGGTGCGTCGCTGCGAAGACGACCTGCCGGTTGGGGCTCAGGCCGTGAAGAAAGCGAGCAGATCTGCGTTGATCATGTCGGCATGCGTTGCGGCCATGCCGTGTGGCAGGCCCTTGTAGAGCTTGAGCTTGCCGTTCCTGACCAGCTTGATGGCCTTCTGGGCCGCGTCATGCACCGGTACGACCTGGTCGTCGTCGCCGTGCATGATCAGCACCGGAAGGTCGATCTTCTTCAGATCCGCAGTGAAGTCGGTCTCGGAAAAGGCCTTGATGCAGTCGTATTGTGCCTTGGTGCCGCCCATCATCCCCTGGCGGAACCAGTTGTGGATCAGACCCATGGAAATCTCGCTGCCCTTGCGGTTGAAGCCGTAGAATGGGCCAGAGGCGAGTTCGAGGAAGAATTGTGCCCGGTTCTTGAGGTGGGCTGCGCGGAAGCCGTCGAACACCTCCAGCGGCAGGCCCTCGGGATTGGTGGCTGACTTCACCATTACCGGAGTCACAGCGGCAATCAGCGCCAGCTTGGCGACACGGCCGGGTTCGGCGCGGGCGACGTAATGCGCCGCCTCGCCGCCGCCGGTGGAATGGCCGACGTGGATCGCGTTCTTCAGGTCCAGCACCTTGGCCAGCTCGATCAGGTCGGCGGCATAGGTGTCCATGTCGTTGCCGTTATCGGTCTGGCTCGACCGGCCATGGCCACGACGGTCATGCGCGATGACGCGATAGCCCTTGGCATAGAAATACAGCATCTGATTGTCCCACTCGTCACCGCTGAGCGGCCAGCCATGGTGGAACACGATAGGCTGCGCATCACGCGGACCCAAATCCTTGAAGAAAAGACGGGTTCCATCGCGCAGGGTGATCGTATCCAGGAAGGGGCCTTCCTGGGCATTGGACGTCAGCGTGATCGGTGTGGCCTGCGCCCGCGCAATGCCGGGAAGCGATGCCGTGGCTGCAAGGCCGAGACCAGCTTTGAGCAGGCTGCGTCGCTGCGGAGCGTCGGTATTGATGGATTGAGTCATTGCAGGTTCCTTCTTTCTTTTGGGCCGGGTGAGGAGTGGGTGTGCTTGATGGTCTGACGTCAGGTCAGCGACATGCCACCGTCTACGGTAAGCTCGATTCCGGTAATGAAGCTGCCTGCATCGCAGGCGAGGAACAGCGCGGCGCTGGCCAGATCTTCCGGCAGGCCCATGCGGCCCAGCGGGATCATGCTGCCCATCGCCTTCACGAAGTCAGGCCGTTCCTTTTCAGTCACGCCAAGCTTGTCGAGGATCGGTGTTTCGACGGGGCCGGGGCTCAGCACGTTGACGCGGATCTTCCGGGCTTTCAGCTCCAGGGCCCAGGCGCGGGCGAAGGCACCGATGGCCGCCTTGCTGCCGGCATAAACGGCATGATTGTCGAGTGATTTCCGCGCGGCGATGGAGCTGACCAGGATGATGCTGCCGCCGTCGCGCATTATGGGCAGCATTGCCTGAACGCCGAAGAACACCCCGCGTGCATTGACGCCGAACTGGTGATCATAGTCCTCTACTGTGACCTTGTCCGATGGGACAAGATTGATGACGCCGGCGTTGGCGACGAAGATGTCGAGTCCGCCGAAGCGGCGGCGAACCTCATAGGCCAGGTGTGTATGATGCGCGATATCCGAGGAGTCGCCGGGGATGCCGACAACGCCTGGGCCAATTTCCGTGACCGCTGCATCGAGCACGCTCTGTCGGCGGCCGGTGATGACGACTTTGGCGCCCTGCTGGACAAACAGACGCGCCGTGGCCTTGCCGATCCCGCTATTGCCGCCAGTGATGACCGCAATTTTTCCCGCCAGAGTTTGCATCGACACTTCCCGTCAGTTGAATGAACTGCTCGGTCGGAGTGTGTCAGTGCAGGCAGGTTTCCGGAATTGCACGCCGGTCTAGCCTGCCGTCGCCTTTCGTAAGGAGCACTAGGGCTCAGGTATGGTGCGCCCTATCCATGCTGCCGCGGACGGAGAGTTTCAGTCGTGTCTAGATCGGCAGAGTGCGGCGCCATGCGCCCGGGTTTACACCTGTGACAGCCTTAAAGACCCGGCTGAGATGGCTCGCATCGGTAAAGCCGGAGGTTACCGCCACCTCGGCAAGCGTCAGGGTGTGTACCTGCATCAGGGCTTTCGCCGTTTCGACGCGCCGCCGCAACAGCCACTGATGCGGCGACATTCCGGTCGAGTGACGGAAAGCGCGCGCGAAATGGCTGGACGACAGGCCGCATTCCGTAGCCAGTGTTTGCAGGGTTGTGGCGCCGTCCAGATTTGCGTCGATGTAGTCGCAAACCCGCTTGAGCTGGCGTTGGGTCAGGCCACCCTTGGCGAGATTTCCGATGGGTTGCAGCCCGCCGTAAGCGGTTGCCGCATGCAGGGCAATCGCCATGGTCACATGGTCGACGAACAGCTGGTTGGCCTGATCCGGCCGGCGAACCGCGTCCAGCAGCGACATGCCGAGATGCCGTATCACCGGGTCGTCGAAGGCCTCGCCGAGCGGGCAGTATAGGTGATGTATCCGCATGGCGTTCGATTGCTCGGCCACGGCATTCAGTGCGCTGAGCGGCACATAGAAGAAGATCGAATGATAGGCCTTGTTGATGACGTAGCGCGGGTCAGTCTTCAGATCGTAGATATACGTTGCGCCGGCGAAGACATCGAATTTCTTTACCTTCCGTTCGGCCCATCCCTCGCAGTCGGGATAGTCTTTCAGCTTCAGGCTGATCATGTAGGCATCATCGGCGGGCATGGAGCCGGACAAGCCGGTCTCGGGCATATCCGAACGGACCTCGGTGATCGCGATCTCGGACTTGCGCAGCGAGCGATTCACCAGGACAGGTGCAATGTCCGAACGGAGCACTTTCCCCAAAGCTTCCCCATATACGCCGGGCTGCATCATAAGGGCCGCGCTCCTTTCCGGCCGGAATTCCAGAATCAGCGGTGTAGTCCCGCCATTTGCCTGTATGCAGCGAAACTATTACGCTCCGAGTCGCCGCGACAACCTATGGTTCGCCATACCCCGGCCAGCCTGGCAAGAATTGTATAAAATGATCGTTCGATATCTAAACCGCTCATAAAGCCACGAAGTGAAACAAGATTTCGGCGACAGCAGAGCTCCGATACTGTGAAATCACCGCCAGCGGGGCTACGGCCCCACCCAAAAATTGAGCTGCCGGGGCGGCGTGGCTGACGATCGGGGATGGTTATGAATCAGATTCTGACAACCTCGCAAAAGACTGCGGGAATGCTCGAGCGGCCGCTCGTCATTATTGTCGATGACGACGACGATGTTCGTATGGCACTGAAGGAGCTGATGGAATCGGTCGGGCTGGAGGCGGCGTGCTTCAGTTCAGCGCAAGAACTGGCAAAGATGCCTCTGTGCGAACGTCCTGGCTGTATCGTGCTGGATGTTCGCCTTCCGGGGATCAGTGGTCTGGATTTCCACTGCCAGTTGGCCTCTACCGGCATCGATAAGCCTGTGGTCTTTCTGACGGGACATGGCGACATCTCGATGTCAGTGCAGGCCATGAAGGCCGGCGCCATCGATTTCCTGACCAAACCGGTTCGCGACCAGACGCTGCTCGATGCCGTGATGATCGGCATTGCGCGCGATGTGGAAAATCGCAGCGCGGCGCAGGTGACAAAAATCCACGTCGACCGGTTCAATAGCCTGACGCCACGCGAACGCCAGGTCTTCCGTGGTGTGGCGAACGGGCAGGTCAGCAAGCAGATCGCCTATGACCTCGGGATCAGCGAGATCACCGTTAAACTGCACCGCGCCAACACAATGAGAAAGATGCGGGTGACATCCATCGGCGATGCGGTTCGGGCCTGGGAAGCGATCCCGCAGACCACTCGCGATCGCGGAGTGAACTAACTCAGCCGAAAGCCGGATAAGACCGGCAGGTGGCTGCGGCTCCAGAGCGATGCGATCCGCCGCTGTGCGTTGCACCGGCAGGCAGTCACCTCGGTGACAGGATCTGATCGCGCCGCACGGACTTATGCCAAAGCATAGCCTGACCTAACGATCAGCGGCAGTCCGTGACCTTCGCGCATAATACACGACAAAGCCGCTGCAGGGCACTCTCGCCTGGCTCCACCGAGCCGGCCTCAGAGGCCGTGCATGTCCGGGGCGATCATCGGAGCGAAGCGCCCCGACCACACATGAGCGGAGATTTGGAATGCAAAAGCGACTTCTGATCATCGGAGCTGGCTTTGCCGGCATGTATGCGGCACTGTCGGCCGCCCGCCTGCGTGACCTGAAGGGCGTGACGCCCGACCAGCTGGAGATCGCGCTGATCGCACCGCGGCCCGCGCTGGTGATCCGGCCGCGCCTGTATGAGGCGAAGCCTGAGGCCATGTCTGCCCCGCTGCTCGATGTGCTCAAGGCCGTCGATGTCGCCTATATCCAGGGCTATGTGACGGACGTGGATACCGACAGGCATATTGTCGAGGCGGCCGGCCATCCGGAAGACCGCTTCACCATCCACTACGACCGGGTGGTGCTGGCGACGGGCAGCCAGCTGTTCCGTCCGCCGGTGCCGGGTCTGGCCGAATTCGGCTTCAGCGTCGACAGCCTCGAAGACGCCGTCGCGCTGGACAAGCATCTTCACAAGCTGGCGAAGCAGCCGGAGTCAGAGGCCCGCAGCACCGTGGTGGTCGCCGGCGGCGGTTTCACCGGCATTGAGGCCGCCACCGAGCTGCCGACGCGTCTGAAGGAAATCTTCGGACCGAAGGCGAAAATGCGCGTCCTCATCGTCGACCGTTCCGACGCCATCGCGCCGGACATGGGCGCCGGTCCCCGACCCATCATCGAAAAGGCGCTGAAGGATCTGGGTATTGAAATGCACATGAAGCTTGGCGTCGCCGAGCTGACCAGAACTGGCGTGAAGCTGTCCGATGGCAGCGAGATCGCCGCCGCCACCGTGATCTGGGCGGCCGGCATCCGTGCCAATCCGCTGACCCAGAAGTTTGCCGCCGAACGCGACAATTTCGGTCGCCTGATCGTGGACCGCGAGCTTCGCGTCCCCGGCCTGGCAGGCGTGTTCGCCACCGGCGATTCCGCCAAAGCGGTCTGCGACGACGACGGCAACTTCGCGCTGATGTCCTGCCAGCACGCCACGCGGATGGGCGCTTTCGCCGGCAACAATGCCGCCGCAGAACTACTCGGCGTTTCCGCCACCCCGTATCACCAGAAGGGTTATGTCACCTGCCTGGATCTGGGCAGTGCCGGCGCCCTCTTCACGCGCGGCTGGGACCGCAAGGTCGAGATGATCGGCGAGGTCGCCAAGGCGACCAAGCGCGAGATCAACACGGTCTGGATCTACCCGCCCAAGGCCGAACGCACGGCGGCGCTGGCCTCAGCAGAGCCGTCACGCGTCACCGATGTTGGCTGAGTGGCCAGGTTGGAATTCTTCCGCCCAGGAGGCGTCATGCTACGCAAACTCGTTGCCCTGCTGATGAACTACAAGCAACACAAGCCCGTCACGCTGGCAGGAAACCCGCTTGGTCGTCCGCGGCCACGGCGCCGGCGCAAGGACAGTCTGCGCCAGGGCTGATCCCCCGGATCAAGGCAGGCTGTTGCAGTCGGGACGCATCGCCCGTCCTTTCCAGGCATCCAGTGGAGACCGTCATGTCAAACCAGTCCCATCAGAATCGCCGTCAATTCCTCGGTGCCGCAGCCGGAACCCTCGCGGTTGCCGGGGCGAGCCAGGTGCCATTCATACCGGCTCGCGCGCAGTCCAGTGCCGGCTCCGGCGCCATGAATGTCTTCGGCGAACTGAAGCGGATCAACACGGGCGTGCTGAGCACGAGCTATGTGGATGTCGGTCCGGAGAACGGGTATCCGGTCATCCTGCTCCATGGCTGGCCTTACGATATCTACAGCTATATCGACGTGGCGCCGGAACTGGTGCGGGCGGGCTACCGGGTCATCATCCCTTACCTGCGTGGATACGGCGGCACAAAGTTCCTGTCCGACTCGACACAGCGTAACGGTCAGCCGGCGGCGCTGGCGCTCGACATCATCGCGCTGATGGATGCGCTCAGGATTCCGACCGCGCTCATCGGCGGATACGACTGGGGCGGCCGGACTGCGGATATCATCGCGGTGATGTGGCCTGAACGCTGTAAGGGCCTCGTCGCGGTCAGCGGCTATCTGATCGGCAGCCAGGAGGGTAGCCGGATGCCGCTGCCGCCCCGGGCCGAGCTGCAATGGTGGTACCAGTTCTACTTCACCACCGAGCGTGGCCGCGCCGGCTACGCTCAGAACCGCTACGAATTCAACAAGCTCATCTGGCAGCTGGCGTCTCCGCAGTGGAACTTCGATGAAGCGACCTATGCGCGGTCGGCTGCCGCCTTCGATAACCTGGATCACGTCGCTGTCGTCATCCACAATTATCGTTGGCGGCTCGCTTTGGTCGATGGCGAACGCCAGTATGACGCGCTGGAACGTCAGCTGGCGGCAGCGCCGGTGATCAGGGTGCCGTCCATCTCCATGGAGGGCGATGCCAACGGCGCGCCGCACCCGGATCCGGCGGCCTATGCAAACAAGTTCGTCGGAAAATATGAGCATCGCCTGGTGCGCGGCGGCATCGGTCATAACCTGCCGCAGGAAGCGCCGCAGGCCTTCGCTCGCGCGATCCTGGATGTCGCAAAGATGTAAGCGGACAAAACGCTCTGCACCGGCAAGATCATCTGACGGGTGGCAGAAGTGGCGGGACATGCGCATGCGATCCGCCTGAAATCGGAAAATTCGCGCAGCGGCATCTGGTGTTAGTTCGGCTCACATTGGGAATCGGATTCGGCTGCGCGACTCACATTCCGGATCGCACTGGACTAACATTCGCTATCGGCCGCATTGCCGTAAGATGCAGAAATATATAAGTGTCCCCTATCATTCTTATTCGGACTGACCATGATTTGGACGGTCTGACTTAAACTGCTAGTCGTCCATTCCAAGAGCGGCTGAGCTCCTGCGCGCCCTGTCCGTCACGTCAGACGGCGCCGCGCTTCGCCGGCGCGATGCCGATATCCTGGAAGATGGCGACGATGTCGTCCGGGTCCGGCGCGGTGACGCCGAGATTCAGGCGCTGTTCGATTTCATCAAGATGCCGCTCCATGGCGGCCAGCGCGCCGGCCTTGTCGCCGGCCAGGATCAGGTCGGCGATGACGGGATGCGCATCGGGCGAGCAATCCGGCGAGCCGGGCACTTCAAAAGTGGCGATGGCTATCGAGGTGCGCAACATCAGTTCCTTGGCAAAATCGAATAGCACCGTATTGCCGGCCAACTCGGCGATCATGATGTGGAAATCGGCAGTGAGAGCCAGGGAAGCCCAGCGGTCGTTGCGGTCGTCAGCGGTCTCGCGCCCGATATGCTGGCGCAGTCTGGCGCGCGCCGCGTCGTCCAGCCTGTCGATCACCGTGCTGACGGTGGCGGTTTCCAGCACGCGGCGTGCAGCGAAGATATCGCGCGCTTCCTGTACAGTGGGCCGATAGAGGAAGGCGCCCCGGTTGGGGAAATGCGTGACGATATGGCGTGAGGCCAGATGCGCCAGCACCTGGCGGATATGAATGCGTGTGGTGGCAAACACCTGCGCGAGCGCATCTTCGCCCAGTTTGGTGCCGGGCTTCAGACGCTTCTGGCTGATCGCCTTGAGGATGCCTTGCACCACGGGGTCATCATCCATGGTCCTCGGCTCGGTGCCGGTGGCATCAGAATCGCGATCTTTCCTGGCAGGCTTCATGCTGCCTGTTTACTGAATTCGCCCAATTTTTGAAAGCAATCTTCTTGCTTAATTATTCATCATATGTTGTAAAAATTGATTACAATAATATCATAAAATTGGCGCCAATCTTTGATTAAATAAAAAACGATATATAATACAGCATCTTAGAGACACGGATATTGTGGCACATGCATTGCTACAGGCTCCCTAACGAGGGGCTCATGGCAAAACTGGCATCAAGCGGCGCTTTGATCGGATGGGACGGCGGAAAGACCTTCGTCCCGGAGCCGGTCGACATCCTGATCTATGGAGACCTGCACGCCTGCAACCGTTTCATCAAGGGCCAGATTGAAAACCTGCCTTCTGCAGCGGAGGTCTGGTGATGGCGATGCGCGGCAATGGCCTGGCGCTCAGCGGCATCCATCACTGGTTCGGCGCCACCCAGGCGCTGGATGCCATCACCCTGCGCGTCGAACCGGGCGAACTGATCGCGCTGCTTGGCCCATCCGGCTGCGGCAAGACCACGCTGCTGCAGATCATTGCCGGCTTCCTGCAGCCCAGCACCGGCGAGGTGCTGCTGGATGGCTATCGCGTCGAGCATATCCCGGCCAATCGTCGCCGCATCGGCATGGTGTTCCAGAATTACGCGCTGTTCCCGCATCTGAACGTGTTCGAGAATGTCGCCTATGGCCTGAAGGCACGCAAAAAGCCGGCACCCGCCGTGAAGGCCAAGGTGGCCGAAATGCTGGCCCTGGTGAAGATGGGCCATCTCGCCGACCGCCTGCCCGGCCAACTGTCGGGCGGTCAGCAGCAGCGCGTCGCGCTTGCCCGTGCACTGGCCATCGAACCCGGCCTGGTGCTGCTGGACGAACCCTTCTCGGCGCTGGACAAGAACCTGCGCCTCGACATGCAAATCGAGATCAAGAGCCTGCTGAAAGGCTATGGCGTCACCTCCATCATGGTGACCCATGACCAGGAGGAGGCGCTGTCGATGGCCGACCGCATCGTGGTGATGAACCGCGGTCGCATCGAACAGGTCGGCACGCCCGATGCGCTCTACGACCGTCCGGCGACGCTGTTCGTCAACCAGTTCATCGGCCATGCCAACTTCCTCAACGGCACACTGACGGCACCGGATCGCGTGATGCTGCAGGCCGGCATCGCCATTGCACTGGCCGAACCCGCGTCGCTTCCCGTCGGCGCGCCGGTGCTGGTCTCGATCCGGCCGGAAAACATCGCGCTGGCCGACCCGGCGACGCCCGGGGCGCTGGCGGGAAGCGTGCGGTTGACCCTGCCGCTTGGCGCCGCCGATGTGATCGAGGCAGCGCTTCCCGGCGGCGAGACGGTGAAGATCCACCGCACGCGCTCACCGGCCTCCAGACCTGTCGCTGCCGGCACGTCCTTCGGCCTTGTCATCACCGATCCCACCGGCATCGGCCTGTTTGCCCTGCCTGCCAGTCCCCCCGCTTGAATTCTTCAGGATAGAAGGAAAAGGACCATGCAATTTACCCGTCGATCGATTCTCACCATGGGCTCCGCTGCGATGGCAATGGGTGCCATGGGCGGCTTCCCGCATCTGGCCCGCGCGGCGGGTTCCATCGTCGCCACCACTTATCCCGGCAGCTTCGATGAAGCCTTCAAGGCCGTGGTCGGCCCGGCCCTGGCCAAAGCCAGCGGCGGCGGTGGCGTCACCTTCTCGCCGCTCCTCAATGTCGATCAGATCGGCAAGATCCAGGCTTCGCGCAATGCGCCGCCCTTCGATGTGGTGCTGTTCGATGAAGGCCCGCTGATCCCCGCCATCGAGGCTGACATCCTGGAGAAATTCCCGGCCGACAAGTCGAAGAGCTATGCCGATATCCCGGAAGCCTTCCGCGATCCGCGTGGCTATGCCCCCGTACTGACGGTGCAGCTGATCGGCATCGCCTACAACCCGAAGAAGATCAAGACGCCGCCGACCTCCTGGGAAGACCTGTGGAAGCCGGAATACAAGGGCCGCGTCGGCATCACCGGCATGGGCTCCAGCCTCGGCACCGCCTTCATGGTCGAAATCGCCAAGATGCATGGCGGTTCCGAAACCAATATCGAGCCGGCCTTCGAGGCGATGAAAAAGCTGCTGCCCAATGTCGGCGCCATCGCGCCGTCGCCCGGCGCGCTGGCGGCCCTGTTTCAGCAAGGCGAGATCGACATCGCCTTCAACTACTTCAACAACGTGGCCCTGCTGGCGGCCAAAGGCGTGGATATCGCCTTCGCCAAGCCGAAAACCGGCGCCGTGGTGATCCGCGCCAGCGCCCAGATCGTCAAGAACAACCAGAATCCCAAGCTGGTCCTCGACTATCTCGATACCGTGATGTCGACCGAGGTGCAGAAGGGGCTGGAAGCCACACCCTGGGTGATGATGCCGACCAACAAGAAAGTGTCGTTGACCGGCGCCAACCTCACGGTGGCCAGGAGCGTGGACGACCTGGTGGCCAGCAACGTGCTGCTCGACTGGACCAAGTTCCAGAAGCTGCGCGGCGAATGGATCACCCGCTTCAATAAAGACGTGAAAGTCTGATCGACGGCGTGCGGATCATGCTGCTGCGTTCACCTGAAATGAAACAGATGCTGCCGGCGATGCCGCTGGCGATGCTGTTTCTCGTCACCTTCGTGGTGCCGTTGGTCGTCCTGGTGTTTCTCAGCCTGTTCCGCACGCCGCAGTTCCTCGAGATGGGGCCGGACCAGTATGTCCGCTTCTTCTCCGAAGGCTTCAACCTCCGGGTGCTGTATGACACCCTGCTGCTGGGCGCCGAAGTTGCCTTGCTGACCCTGCTGCTAGCCTATCCGCTCGGCCTCGCCTATGTAGCGGCCGGGCAGACCGGGCGTACAGTCATCACCTTCCTGATCCTGCTGCCGCTGCTGACCAGCACGGTTGTGCGCACCTTTGCCTGGATCGTCATTCTCGGTCGCGAGGGCATCGTCAACTCGGCCATGCTTGCGCTTGGCCTGTGGGACCAGCCGGCGCGGCTGCTCTACTCTTGGAACGGTCTCGTGATCGCGCTGGCGCAGATACAACTGCCGCTGATGGCCCTGCCAGTGATCAACAGCCTGCTGCGTGTCGACCGCAACCTGACCAGGGCCGCCGAAGGCCTCGGCGCCAGCCAGCTCCGCATCTTCTTCACCGTGATACTGCCGTTGACCCGGCCGGGCGCGCTGGCCGGCTGGTTGCTGGTCTTTGCCGCCGCCACCACTGCCTTCATCACGCAGACCCTGGTGGGCGGCGGCCGCATGATCCTGATGCCGGTCTATATCTATCAGCAGGCCATGGGCGTGCAGGAATGGCCTTTCGCGGCTGCGCTGTCGCTGATCTTCACCGGCGCCGTGATCGGCATCGTCGGCATCGTCGGTGCCCTGTCGCGCCGTTATATGCGAGGCGTCGATGCAGCGTAGCCCGGGCGACACTCTTTATTTCGGTGCCATCGGTGCGCTGGCCGGCTTCACCATGCTGCTACTTCTGGCGCCGACCGCCGTGGTGCTGATCATTTCCTTCACCGGCGGCATCACGCTGAAATTCCCGCCACCGAGCTGGTCGGTACGCTGGTATCTCGAACTGCTGAAATCCGACGAGATACTCCAGCCGGCCATCACCAGCCTGAAGGTCGCCATCATGGCCACGATCGGTTCGGCAACCTTGGGCACGGCCGGTGCGCTCGGCATCGCGCGCAGCAAAAGCCGGCTGGCCCGCCTGCTCGATGCCCTGTTCATGTCGCCGATGGTGCTGCCGGCCATGGCCTTCGGCCTGTCGCTGCTGCTGGTGTTCAACATGCTGGCGGTACGCCTCTCGCTGACGACCCTCGTGCTGGGGCATACCATCATTTGCGTGCCCTTCGTGATCCGCATGGTCGGCGCTTCCGTGCAGCAGCTCAATCCGGCGCTGATCATCGCCTCGCTCAGCCTTGGCGCAAGCCGCTGGTATACTTTCCGCCGCGTCACCCTGCCGTTGATCCGGCGCGGCATCGTCGCCGGCTGCTTCGTCGCGTTCCTGTCGTCTTTTGACAATGTGCCGATTTCCCTGTTCCTCGCCGATGCCCGCACCGAAGTGCTGCCAATCAAGCTCTGGGCCATCCTGGAAGGCAGTCTCGATGTCCGTGTTGCCGCCGTTTCCGGCGTCATCGTCATCGCCACGCTGATCGGCCTGATTGTTGCCGAGCGGTTCGGCGGTCTCGGCCGACAAATCCAGAATCGCTGACATGACCATCCAACGTGATCTGCGCGGCTATGGCCGCAACCGCCCCGCCATCGTCTGGCCCAATGGCGCCCGGGTCGCCGTTTCCCTCGTCGTCAATTTCGAGGAAGGCGGCGAGCTGTCCATCGAGCAGGGCGATACCGAGACCGAACAGTTCGGGGAGGTGCAGTCGGTGCAGCCGCCCGGCGTGCGAGACCTGGTTCAGGAACAGGTCTTCGATTACGGCATGCGGGCCGGCCTCTGGCGTTTCCTCGATGCCTTCGAGTTCCATGGCATCAATGCCACTTTCATGATGTGCGGCCGCACGGTGGAGCGCGTGCCCGATCTGGCGCGCGCCGTGGTGGAGGCCGGCCATGAACCGGCCGTGCATGGCTGGCGCTGGCTGCCGCATTCACGCTACCGCGACAGTGACAGCGAACGACTGGATATCGTGCGGACGCGTGACGTCATCGCGGCGACAACCGGTGTGCAACCAGTCGGTTTCATGTCGCGCGGGGGGCAGAGCCCATGGACCCGGGGGCTGCTGGCCGAGCTGGACTTCGGCTATGATTCCAATGCGCTGAACGACGATCTGCCCTATTGGGACACCCTATCATCGGGGCAACGCATGCTGGTGCTGCCTTATGGTTTCGATACCAACGACATGAAGTTCTTCCATCCCAATGGCTTCGTGCAGCCCGAGCAGTTTTCCAACTATGTCGGCGCGGCGCTGGATGTCCTGCTGGGTGAGGCCAGCACCGAAAAATCATCCATGCTGTCGGTCGGGTTTCACCTGCGCATCTGCGGCCGGCCGGCACGATTTGCTGCTGTGCAGACCATCCTGCGTGACCTACGGGCGCTCGGCGACCGCATCTGGGTCGCGCGGCGAAGAGATATCGCCGAGCATTTCCGCATCCAATATAGCTGAAGTATTTCGGGCAGAAGGCGCCAAATTTAAGCGTACTGAGGTGATGTTAGTGCGACTAACATTTCAAATCGGATTCGACTCTCCGACTAACGGTCTTAGCCGGATGGGATTATCATTGGTGTCTGGCCACTGTCTCATAAGCGATTGAAATATCGGGTGCGTCACTAACATCCTTAGTCGGACGGACCAGATTGCCGAATAGCAAGGAACAGAAAGTTTAAGCCATTTCTTTCGACTGCCATCGCTATGCCCAGTTCGCCGCCAGCACGCCGTTCAGATCGTCATCCAGTCCGGCGGCGACGAGCGTCATCTGGCCGGCCGTCGGCGGGCTGAAGCTGGCCATCGCCGAAACCAGGTTGGCGACATTGGCGGCCGAGAGGCTATGGCTGCCGTCCACCGTCTCGATGCTGTCGACGCGGCGGCTTGCGTCCCCATACCAGTCCTTCAGGTAGACGCTGCTGCTGGCCTCGCCGATCACGTCGATGCGCAGGTCGTTGCCGGCCTGCCGGAACCACAGCTGGTCGAAGGCCACGCCGGTGGAGAAGCGCAGGATATCGGTGCTGGTCGAGGCATCGGCGATGTCGGCCTGGCTGATGCTGTCGGTGCCGTCGCCACGGGCGACGATGTAGGTGTCGTCCCCGGTGCCGCCGGCCAGGATGTCGTCGCTGTCACCACCGCTCAGCATGTCGTTGCCGGCCGCACCGAACAGGAAGTCGCTGCCGCTGGTACCATTCAGCGTGTCGTTGGCTGCAGTGCCGGTGACGGCATTCTGGCCGCTGCTGGCGCCGACCGCCACATGCTGGATGGCGACATTGCTGGTGACATTGCCGTCATCTAGGACCGAGACCTCGCAGCTGCGGACCCCGATCATGCCGCTGCTGCTGGCGAACGTGATGGACTGCAGTAGCTGCGCATAGAGCAGCTGATCGGCCGCGCCGGTGAAGCTGAGGCCGTTCGGGTTGTTGGTATCACCGCCGAAGCCGCCGCCGACCACCGAGATGCCGGTGGCGACGCCCTGGTTGAGCATGTCCCCATTGCTGTCGATGCTGAAAGTCCCGCTCAGCTGCAGCGTATCGCCCGAGACATAACCGCCGGAAATGCGGAACACCGCGCCGTTGAGATCGCCCTGGTCGACATCGGATACGCTGAGATTGGCGCCGGCGCCGATATTGGCCGGGTTGATCTGGGTCAGCGTGGCGGCCGCCACCTCGACCTGCAGGATCACATCATTGAAGTCGAAATCGGCAGACTGGCTGGCCGCCAGATCCTCCCAGCCGATAGCGATACGGTCCGGCGCCGGCGTATTGGCGCCGTCGTTGATCTCGCCCTGGCCGGCCGCCACATGCTGCATGCCGTCGCTGTTGAGGGCCAGGGTATCGATGGTCTGGCCGTTGAAATGCGCCGTAGCGCTGGCGGCGGTATGGAAGATCGGCGTCAGCGACTGGTTGATCGCCGTCCCTGTCGAGGGCGCCGAGGACAGGCCATGCACCATCAACTGCGGCGGAACTGTATCAAAGAGGGAAGCGGTCTGGCTGCTGTTAGCTCCATTGACGAAGCTGAAGGCGGCATCGTTGCTGAACACGTCCGCCAGCAGCGCAGCCGTGGTGCTGTTGCCTGCCCCGTTGCTGATCATGAACAGGCCGAAGCTTGAGCCGGCCGGCAGGTTGCCCAGACTGACCGAGGTGTAGCTGTCCGACGGGTTGTTCGGATCGTCCGGGTCGAGCACCGGCGGGGTCTGCGAGGCATTGGGGAAGACCAGCTGGGCCGGACCGAAGCTGCCGTCGGCATTGATGACATAGAAGCCGATGACGCTCTGGTTGCCGG
>NZ_JAOZVR010000117.1 GCF_025869515.1 Ferrovibrio sp. | reverse complement strand
CCGTCGCCTACCGCCAGATGTCGCTGCTGCTGCGCCGTCCGCCGGGCCGCGAAGCCTATCCGGGCGACGTTTTCTACATCCATTCGCGCCTGCTCGAGCGTGCCGCCAAGATGTCGGACAAGAACGGCGCCGGTTCGCTCACCGCGCTGCCGGTCATCGAGACCCAGGCGGGCGACGTGTCGGCTTACATCCCGACCAACGTCATCTCGATCACCGACGGCCAGATCTTCCTCGAGACCGAGCTGTTCTATAAGGGCATCCGTCCGGCGATCAACGTCGGTCTGTCGGTCAGCCGCGTCGGCTCGGCCGCGCAGATCAAGGCGATGAAGCAGGTTGCCGGCTCGATCAAGCTGGAACTGGCGCAGTATCGCGAAATGGCGGCCTTCGCCCAGTTCGGTTCGGATCTCGATCCGGCGACCCAGCGCCTGCTGAACCGCGGCGCCCGCCTGACCGAACTGCTGAAGCAGGCCCAGTACCAGCCATTGCCGGTCGAAGAGCAGGTCGTCTCGATCTATGCCGGCGTGAAGGGCCATCTCGACAAGCTGCCGGTCAGCAATGTCGGCCGTTTCGAACAGGCCCTGCTGAGCACGATCAAGTCCAAGCATCCGGATATCCTGTCGGGTATCCGCGAGAGCCAGGCTCTGACGCCGGACCTGGAAGCCAAACTGAAGGCCGTGCTCGAAGAGCTCGCCAAGACTTTCGCCTGAACGCCTGAACCAAGGGTAGAGCTTCATGCCTAGCCTCAAGTCCCTGCGCGTTCGGATCAACTCGGTCAAATCGACCCAGAAGATCACGAAGGCGATGAAAATGGTGGCAGCCAGCAAGCTGCGCCGCGCCCAGGAGGCCGCCGAAGCGGCGCGTCCTTACGCTGAGCGCATGGCCAGCATCATGGCCTCGTTGTCGGCTGCCCAGATCGGCTCCGACACCGCGCCCCGGCTGATGATCGGCACCGGCAGTGATCAGGTGCATCTCCTGATCGTCGCCACCGCCGAGCGCGGCCTGTGCGGTGCCTTCAACTCGTCAATTGTCAAGCTGGCCCGCCGCAAGATCGAGGAGCTGACCGCTCAGGGTAAGACGGTCAAGATTCTCTGCGTCGGCAAGAAGGGCCGCGACCAGCTGCGTCGCGACCATGCTTCCAAGATCGCCGATACCGTTGACCTGTCGAAGTCCAAGAAGATCGGCTTCGCCGATGCCCAGGAAATCGCTGACCGCGTGCTGGCGATGTTCGAGGCGGGCGAATTCGACGTTGCCCATGTCTTCTACAACAACTTCAAGTCGGTGATCAGCCAGATCCCGACCGCCCAGCAGCTGATCCCGGCCATGATTGCCGGCACAAACGCTGCTGCCGGGGCTCCGGATCTGCAGGGCGGGATCTACGAATTCGAGCCGGACGAGGAAACCATTCTGAACCAGCTGCTGCCGCGCAACCTGTCGATGCAGGTCTATCGTGCACTGCTGGAGAATGCGGCTTCCGAGCAGGGCGCCCGCATGTCCGCGATG
The DNA here is from genome assembly GCF_025869515.1 of Ferrovibrio sp. GTDB lineage: Bacteria > Pseudomonadota > Alphaproteobacteria > Ferrovibrionales > Ferrovibrionaceae > Ferrovibrio. The sequence continues at coordinate 119,413 of NZ_JAOZVR010000117.1, read as the reverse complement.
GACAATGCGACGCGCAATGCCGGCGAGATGATCAAGAAGCTCACGACCGTCTACAACCGGTCGCGTCAGGCCCAGATCACCAAGGAACTTATCGAAATCATCTCCGGCGCCGAGGCGGTCTAAGACCGCGCGCTGGACGAGACGGAAAAGAGAGAGCGGAGCAGCATCATGGCTACGAACAAGACGGGTCGCATTACCCAGGTCATCGGCGCGGTTGTCGACGTGCAGTTCGACGAACACCTGCCGGCGATCCTGAACGCCCTGCATTGCACCAACCAGGGCAACCATCTGGTGCTCGAAGTGGCGCAGCATCTGGGCGAAAACACCGTCCGCACCATCGCGATGGACTCGACCGACGGTCTGGTTCGCGGCATGGAAGTCACCGACACCGGCAGCCCGATCTCGGTGCCGGTCGGCCAGGAAACGCTCGGCCGCATCATCAACGTGATCGGCCAGCCGATCGACGAGCGCGGCCCGGTCAATGCCAAGCATGCAGCGCCGATCCATGCGCCGGCCCCTGCCTATGTCGACCAGTCGACCGAGCAGAAGGTGCTGGTCACCGGCATCAAGGTCGTCGACCTGCTCGCGCCCTATTCGAAGGGCGGCAAGATCGGCCTGTTCGGCGGCGCCGGCGTCGGCAAGACCGTGCTGATCATGGAGCTGATCAACAACATCGCGAAGACCCACGGCGGCTACTCGGTGTTCGCCGGTGTCGGCGAGCGCACCCGCGAGGGCAACGATCTCTATCACGAAATGATGGAATCGGGCGTTATCAAGACCGACGGCCCGGGCTCGAAGGTCGCCCTGGTGTATGGCCAGATGAACGAGCCGCCGGGCGCGCGTGCCCGCGTGGCGCTGACCGGCCTGACGCTGGCGGAATACTTCCGCGACCAGGAAGGCCAGGACGTGCTGTTCTTCGTCGACAACATCTTCCGCTTCACCCAGGCGGGTTCGGAAATGTCGGCGCTGCTCGGCCGTATTCCTTCGGCGGTGGGTTACCAGCCGACGCTGGCCACCGACATGGGCATGCTGCAGGAGCGCATCACCTCGACCCATAAGGGCTCGATCACCTCGGTGCAGGCGATTTACGTGCCCGCCGACGATTTGACCGATCCGGCGCCGGCCACCTCGTTTGCTCACCTTGACGCCACCACCGTGCTGTCGCGCCAGATCGCCGAGCTCGGCATCTATCCGGCGGTGGATCCGCTCGACTCGACCTCGCGCATTCTCGATCCGCGCATCGTCGGCGAAGAGCATTACGAGATCGCCCGCAAGGTGCAGAGCATCCTGCAGAGCTACAAGTCGCTGCAGGACATCATCGCCATCCTGGGCATGGACGAACTGTCGGAAGAAGACAAGCTGACCGTTGCCCGCGCCCGCAAGATTCAGCGCTTCCTGTCGCAGCCCTTCGACGTGGCGCAGGTCTTCACCGGTTCGCCGGGCGTGCAGGTGCCGCTGGCCGAGACGATCCGCGGTTTCAAGGAAATCGTCGACGGCAAGCACGACCATCTGCCGGAATCGGCCTTCTACATGGTCGGTACCATCGACGAGGCGATCGCCAAGGCGAAGAAGCTCGCTGCCGAGGCCGCCTGATCTCAGGGTTGAGGAGTTAAGCCATGGCGGAGACCGTCAGGTTCGAACTGGTATCGCCCGAGAAGCTGCTTCTCGCGCTCGATGCCGAGATGGTGGTGGTGCCCGGTGAGGCTGGCGATTTCGGCGTGCTGCCGGGTCACAGCCCGCTGATCTCGACCATCCGCAACGGCATCATTGAGGTGACGGTGAACGGCGCGGTGACCGAGCGCATCTTCGTCGCCGGCGGTTTCGCCGAGGTGGCGAACGACAAGCTCACCGTGCTGGCCGAAGAGGCCGTGCCGGTGAAGCAGCTCGACCGCGCCAAGCTCGAAGCGGCGCTGAACGATGCCCGCGAGGATGCCGAAGACGCCAAGGACGACCATGCCAGGGCACGCGCCGCGGCCCGGGTCGAGAAATACACCGCCATGCTCGAGGCGGCGGCGTAAGGCTTCCGGTTTATGAATTTCTGCAACGGCGCGGCGTCAAATCCGCGCCGTTTGCTTTTCACCGCTTGATGATCTGCTCAGCGACCTCGCGGCGATGCTCCCAGCCGAGCCGCTGCAGTTCCGGTTCGGCCTGCTCGTCCTCGGGCCAGCCGACGCAGAGATAGGCGACCAGCTTCCAGTCGTCCGGCACGTCGAGATCGCGCGTGAGCGCTTCCGGCTCGAAGATCGAGACCCAGCCGGCGCCAAGGCCAGCCGCACGGGCGGCGAGCCAGAAGCCGTAGACTGCCATCACGGCGGAATAGTCCAGCATCTCGGGCATGGTGCGGCGGCCCAGGCCATGGCCCTGCAAGGTCGACTCGTCGCAGAACACCGCCAGATGCACCGGCGCCTCTTTCAGCCCGGCCAGCTTCAGCGAGGCGTAAAGCTTCGCCTGTTCGCCGCTGTAATCGCCGAGCGCGTCCTTGTTGGCGCGTTCGAAATTGGCGATTACCCTAGCGCGTCGTCCGGCATCTTCCACCAGCACGAAGCGCCAGGGCTGGCTGTTGCCGACAGACGGCGCGAGGGCCGCCGTCTCCAGCAGCTTGCCCACCAGCTCAGCCGGCACCGGCTGATCGCCCCTGAAGCGGCGCACATCGCGCCGCCAGGCCATCAGTTCGGCCAGCTTGTCCTGGAAGGCATGATCGAAGACGGGCGGTGTGGTCATCGTTCCGGATGATATATCTCGCCGCCCTCCCGGCGGAAGCGTTCCGCCATCTCGCTCATGCCCTGCTGTGCGACGTCATTCTGCATGCGGGCGGCGTCGCGCACCTCTTGGCTGATTTTCATCGAGCAGAATTTCGGCCCGCACATCGAGCAGAAATGCGCCGTCTTATGCGCCTCCTTCGGCAGGGTCTGGTCATGGAACTGCGCCGCCGTCTCCGGATCGAGGCCGAGGTTGAACTGGTCTTCCCAGCGGAACTCGAAGCGGGCCCGGCTCAGGGCATCGTCGCGGCGCGCGGCGCCGGGATGGCCCTTGGCCAGATCGGCCGCGTGCGCCGCGATCCGGTAGGTGATCACGCCCACCTTGACGTCGTTGCGGTCGGGCAGCCCCAGATGCTCCTTCGGCGTGACGTAGCAGAGCATGGCGCAGCCGTACCAGCCGATCATTGCCGCCCCGATGCCGCTGGTGATGTGGTCGTAACCCGGCGCGATATCGGTGGTGAGTGGCCCCAGCGTGTAGAAGGGCGCCTCGCCGCAGGTTTTCAGCTGCTTGTCCATGTTGGCCTTGATCTTGTGCATGGCGACATGGCCCGGCCCCTCGATCATCACCTGCACGCCCCTGGCCCAGGCGATCTTGGTCAGCTCGCCCAGGGTGTCAAGTTCGGCGAACTGCGCGGCATCGTTGGCATCGGCCGTCGAACCCGGCCGCAACCCGTCGCCCAGCGAGAAACTGATGTCATAGGCCCGCATAATGTCGCAGATCTCGGCGAAATGCGTGTAGAGGAAACTCTCCTGGTGATGCGCCAGGCACCATTTCGCCATGATCGAACCGCCGCGCGACACGATGCCGGTGACGCGGTTGGCAGTCAGTGGAATATAGGCCAGCCGCACGCCGGCATGGATGGTGAAGTAGTCGACGCCCTGTTCGGCCTGTTCGATCAGGGTGTCGCGATAGACCTCCCAGGTCAGGTCCTCGGCCTTGCCGTTCACCTTCTCCAGCGCCTGGTAGATCGGCACCGTGCCGATCGGCACCGGCGAGTTGCGGATGATCCAGTCGCGGATATTGTGGATATTGCGGCCGGTCGAAAGGTCCATCACCGTGTCGGCGCCCCAGCGGATCGCCCAGACCATCTTGTCGACTTCCTCGGCCACCGAAGAGGTGACGGCCGAATTGCCGATATTGGCATTCACCTTCACCAGGAAATTGCGGCCGATGATCATCGGCTCCAGTTCCGGGTGATTGATGTTGCAGGGAATGATGGCGCGGCCGCGGGCGATCTCGTCGCGCACGAAGTCCGGCGTCACGAAATCGGGGATGCTGGCACCGAAGTCTTCGCCGTCGCGTTTGGCCAGGTCCCTGCGCGCCTCGTTCTCGCGGATGGCGACGTATTCCATTTCGGCCGTGATGATGCCGCGCCGGGCATATTCGTATTGCGTCACGGCGGCAGCGCCTTTGGCGCGTAACGGGCGCGGATGACGCGGAAAAGCCGGCACCGAACTGGCGCCGCCATTGTCTTCCGGCTGCACCAGCCGGCCATCGTAAGTCTCCACATCGCCGCGTGCCTCGATCAGGCGGGTGCGCCAGCGCGGCAGGCCCTGGTTGATGTCGATTTCGGCATCGGGATCGGTATAAGGCCCGGATGTATCGTAGACCGGCAGTGGCGGCTCATGGGCGGAGGGATGCGTGGCGATTTCGCGATGCGGCACGCGAATGGCGGGATGCAGGCTGCCGGCCTGATATATTTTCCGCGACGCCGGCAACGCGCCGGTGGTGATCTTGAAGTTGGGAGCGTCTGAAAGCTTATCCATCGGGATCTCCGTGTGCTGGACGACAGGAGATCCGGGATGTGGTGGATGTTCGCGGAATGCAGGTATGGCACGGATTCGGAATCCCCATACCTGAACGACCGTTCCCTCCGCCGGCATGACCCGGATCAGGTTCACAGGCCGGCTGCCATGGCATTCATGGGTAACCGGCTCTCAGGGTCACGGCGTTGCGGGTGGACTCTCCCGCCGGCCGAATCTCAGCGCCCTAGCGGCGCCCCCCTCGGTAATCGTGATGGTGGCGCAGGGGTTACCGATCGTCAACATTCCCCGGTATCTAATGACGGCGATATAATTCGCCGTTTACAGGAAGATTTCTGCTGCGCCACTGTCGTGCGGCAGCCGGTGGACGCGCCGGCATGGGGAGGGACGATGGGGATGGGCTGGATCGCAGCGTTTTTTAACCGGCAGATGGCCGGAGCGCGGATCCGCGAGCTTGAAAGCAGGCTGACCGCCGACGAGGCCGTCCTGCAAACCGAAATCGAGCGGCGCCGCATCGCCGAGCAGCGGTTTCATGATGTCACCGCCCTGAGCGCGGACTGGATCTGGGAGACCGATGCGAATCTGATCTACACCTACATGTCCGATCAGGTGGAACTGGTCACCGGTGTTCCTGCCGCGGGATATATCGGCCAGTCCCGTATTTCCCTGTTCGGCGACGACAACTCGGCCGATCCGTTCCTGAAACTGCATATCGAGGACATGAAGGCGCATCGACCCTTTGCGCATCAGGTGCAGTGGCTGAATCGTCCGCGCGGGCTGGTCTGTATCAGCGTCAGTGGCCGGCCGCGATTCAACGAGACGGGCGATTTCACCGGCTATGTCGGTATCGGCCGCGATATCACCGAGGAGCAGCAGCAGCGCCGGCGCCGGGATGAAATGAACCATGCCCTGGCCGAGGCGCGGGACCAGGCCTTGCGCGCCTCGAAGAGCAAATCGTCGTTCCTGGCGCATATGAGCCACGAGCTGCGTACGCCGATGAATGCCATTCTCGGCTTTGCCGAGGTGATGAGGGATCAGGTGGTCGGCCCGCTGGATGACCGTTATCGCGGCTATGCCGGCCATATCCACGAAAGCGCCCAGCACCTGCTCAGTCTGATCAACGATGTTCTCGACCTGTCGAAAATCGAAGCCGGCGCCTACGAGCTGCATGAAAGCCACGTCGATCTGCCGGCGATCGCAGCGCGGGCCCTGCGTCAGGTGGAAGGGGCGGCACGGGAGGGCGGCGTGATGCTGACCCTGGACATGCCGGCCGACCTGCCGCCGCTCTGGGCAGACCAGCGCGCAGTGTTCCAGATCATGCTCAATCTGCTCAGCAACGGCATCAAGTTCACGCCGTCAGGCGGCGCGGTGGCGATCTTCGCCTTGCGCGAACCTGCCGGCGGTATTGCCTTCGGCGTGCGAGACACCGGGATCGGCATGAATGAGTCCGATATCGCCAAGGCGCTGCAGCGCTTCGGGCAGGTCGACAATGTATTGACGCGCGAGCATCAGGGCTCAGGCCTCGGCCTGCCGCTGGTGCAGGAACTGGCGCTGCTGCATGGCGGGCAGGTGGGGCTCACGTCGCAGCCGGGCGAGGGCACCACGGTCACGGTGCGCTTTGGTGCCGATCGCGTGGAAAACCGCGTTTAGCATCCTCTGCAAATGCCGGGTTGACAGGATGGCGATTCACGTCAATACTAAACCATATGGTTAAGTATATGGATGCCGCGCTCGACCGCATGTTTGCAGCCCTCGCCGATCCGACGCGACGGGCTTTGCTGGCACAGCTGGAGGAACGCGACAGCATTTCGGTCAGCGATCTGGCCCGGCCGTTTCCGGTTTCGCTGCCGGCCATCATGAAGCATCTCGACGTGCTGTCGGATGCCGGGCTGGTCACCCGCAGCAAGACCGGCCGCACAGTGATCTGCCGGCTGAATGCAGGTCCGATGGAGCGGGCCATGGAATGGCTGCAGCGCTATGAACGATTCTGGTCGACCCAGCTCGACCGTCTCGCGGCCTTTGTAGAGGAGGAGTCATGCTCGCCGAAGCTCAAGCTGGTGCATCCGGAAAACCCAGTCTCACCCTCAAAAGACGCATCAAAGCCCCGCCCGCCAAAGTCTACCGGGCCTGGACGGACCCGGCGCAGATAGTCCGCTGGTGGGGTCCGGGCAATTGCGAGTATCTCGCTGCCGACATCGACCTGCGTGTCGGCGGCCGGTTTCGGGTCGCCTTTCGCACCGATGTCGATGGCCGCGGCCATGAGGAGCACGAAGTCGGCGGTACCTACAGGGAGATCGTGCCGGACCAGCGGCTGGTGTTCAGCTGGAACTGGATCACCACGCCCGAGCGCGTGTCGCAGGTGACTGTCACGTTCAAGCCCGACGGGGATGGCACAATTCTGACGCTGTTCCACGAGCAGCTGTTCGACGAAGCCTCGAAAACCGGCCATACCCGCGGCTGGACCGCCTCGCTCGACAAGCTCGAAACCCTGTTTGCCTGACATGCAAGGAAAGGGACCGATCATGACGCAGCACAAAATTGTTTCGCGCGAAGACTGGCTCGCCGCCCGCCGGCAGCATCTTGCCCGCGAGAAGGACGTCACCCATGCCATGGACAGGCTGCATGAAGAGCGCCGTGCGCTGCCCTGGGTGAAAGTCGACAAGGGCTACAGCTTCGATACGACGGAGGGCGGCAAGAGCCTGTCCGACCTGTTCGGCCGCAACAGCCAGCTGATCGTCTATCACTTCATGTTCGGCCCGGACTGGGAGGAAGGCTGCCCCGGCTGTTCCTTCCTGGCCGACCATATCGATGGTGCCAACCTGCATCTCAGGCATCACGATGTATCGGTGGTGGTGGTGTCGCGCGGGCCGCTCGACAGGCTGCAGGCCTATCGCAGGCGCATGGACTGGAAATTCGACTGGGTGTCGTCGGCGCCCAGCGACTTCAATTACGACTATCATGTCTCCTTCACGCCCGAAGATCTGGCCGATGGCAGGGTCTTCTACAATTTCGAAGAGACACCGGAAGGCAATGACGAGCTGCCGGGCATCAGTGTCTTTTACAGGGATAAGAAGGGCGGCATCTTCCATACCTATTCTTCCTATGGCCGCGGCGGCGACATCCTGATCGGCGCTCATAATTACCTCGACATGACGCCGAAGGGCCGCAACGAAGACCAGATCATGGACTGGGTCCGGCGGCATGACCGCTACGAGGGCGTGCCCGCGCCTGCGGGATCCTGTTGCCACGATTGACCCGGTCATCGCATCACTGACGATTCCGTCCTGTCAGCGGGATTGAGCGCTGTCAGGAGATGAAGGCGTAGGGCAGGGTGATCGAGAGCAGGGTGACGGGCAATGGCAGGAGACCGAAGACCAGGGCAAGCCGTTTGTCGTCCCAGCCCAGCCGACTCTGTCGGCGACGTTTCAGCAGGATCGTCCCGGCGGTGAGTATCAGCAAGCCGCCTATCAGCATGCTGATGCCGGCGACCTGATTCATCAGCAGCCATTGCTCCTCCGAAACATAGGCGGCGGGGACACGCAGACCGTAATGGCGGTTGAGCGGCACCAGCCGCAACGCCATGGGCAAACTGGCCAACATCAGCAGCGCGGTGACGCCAAGGCCGATCCAGGCCGAGAGTTTCAGGTCGTGCGTCATCCCAGCAGCCCCTTCTCGCGGAAGCTGACATGACCCTTGCGGCCGATGATCAGATGATCGTGCACGGCGATGCCCAGTGTTGCCGCCGCATCGCAGACCTGGCGCGTGACTTCGATATCGGCACGCGAGGGCGTCGGGTCGCCTGAAGGGTGGTTGTGCACCAGAATGAGGGCGGCGGCATTCAGTTCCAGCGCCCGCTTCACCACCTCGCGCGGATAGACCGGCGTGTGGTCGACCGTACCGCGCTGCTGCTGCTCGTCGGCGATCACCTGATTTTTCCGGTCCAGAAAAAGAATCCGGAACTGCTCGATGCCTTCATGCTGCAGCACGGCGCGGCAGTAATCCAGCAGGGCCTGCCAGTTGGAGAGCGCCGGCCGCTGCGTGGCATCGGCCTTCAGCATGCGCAGGCCGGCTTCGCGGGTGACCTTCAAGGCGGCAATCACCGCCTCGCCGCAGCCCGGCACGTTTTTCAGCCGTTCCGGCGGCGCAGCCAGCACACCGGCCAGCGAACCGCCGCATGCCGCGATCAGCGCTTTCGCCAGCGGCTTGGTATCGCCGTTGCGGAAGATGCCGAACAGGATCAGCTCGAGGATTTCATAATCCGGTATGCCGGCACCGCCGCTTTCAAGGAAGCGGGCCCGCAATCTTGCGCGATGGCCGTGGAAGTGGGGTTTCTCGCTGTCGCCCGCTTCTGCCAAACGTTCCGTCTATGCGTATGGCGGCTTGTGCCAGCCCTTGGGCGACTGCGTGAAAATCTCGTAGCCGGTTTCGGTGACGCCGATCGAATGCTCGAATTGCGCTGACAGCGAGCGGTCCTTGGTCACCGCGGTCCAGCCATCGGACAGCAGCTTTACCTGCCACTTGCCGGCATTCACCATCGGCTCGATGGTGAAGAACATGCCAGCCTGCAGCGGCACGCCGGTGCCCGGCTCGCCGTAATGCAGGATATTCGGCGGCTCGTGGAAAATCCGGCCCAGTCCATGGCCGCAGAAGTCGCGCACCACCGAGAAGCGCTCCTTCTCGACGAACTGCTGGATGGCATAGCCGATGTCGCCGGTGGTGGCGCCGGGCTTCACCACTTCGATGCCGCGCATCATGGCTTCATAGGTGACGTCGCAGATGCGGCGGCCCTTCACGCCGACATCGCCGAGCAGGAACATGCGGCTGGTATCGCCATGCCAGCCGTCGACGATCACGGTCACGTCGATATTCAAAATGTCACCGTCTTCCATGACCTTGTCGCCGGGGATGCCGTGGCAGACTACATGATTGACCGAAGTGCAGATCGATTTTGGGAAGCCGCGATAGCCGAGCGGCGCCGGTACGGCGCCATGCCCGACGATGAAGTTGTGGCACAGGTCGTCCAGGCGGCCGGTGGTGACGCCGGGCACCACATGGGGTGTGATGAAATCCAGCGTCTCGGCGGCCAGCTTGCCAGCCGCTCGCATGCCGGCGAAATCCTCCGGCCGGTGCAGCCGAATGGCGCCGGGGCGGAAATCATCGTCCTCATCGGTATCGAGAATGCGGGCCTGGTTCTGGTTCACGATGTTCAATTCACTGTTGTGTTTCAATACGTTACGGGAAAATCTCGAGCCGGTCGGCAATGGCGATGCCGGCCTCCGTAACAATGCAAGCATAACATAGCGCCTCGATGCCGGCATTCCTAGCCTCGATGAAAGCGGCGGCATAGCCCGGGTCGCAGTCGGCGGCGATGCTGAAATGGCGGCAATCGCCGCGCTGGACCACGTACAGCATCACGGCACGGTGGCCGGCCGCCACCATGGCCGAGAGTTCGCGCAAATGCCTGGCGCCACGTTCGGTGACGCAGTCGGGGAATTCCGCCAGCGGTGGCCGGCGGCTCAGATGCACAGTCTTGATTTCCAGATAGCAGGGCGGGCGGCCATCTGCGGTGAGCAGAAAGTCGACCCGGCTGTTGGCGCCGTAACGCACTTCGGGACGATGCAGGCTGTAGCCGGCCAGTTCCGGAATGCGCTGCTGCGCCAATGCTTCGGCCACCAGTTTGTTGGGCAGGCCGGTGTCGATGCCGACCAGGCTGCCGTTATCAGCTTCGGCGATCACCCAGCCCCAGTTCAGTCTGCCCCTGCCGGGTTTGAGCCAGGCGCGGCTGCCCGGCCGGTCCAGCCCCAGCATGGCGCCGGGATTGGGGCAGTGCACGGTTTCCAGGCGGCCATCGGCAAGGCGCATGTCGGCCAGGAAGCGCTTGTAGCGGCGGATCAGGGTTGCCGGGGTCAGGGGCTGGGGGAACTGCATCTCTCGCCTATAGCGGCGACTGGCCTACCCGTCCAGCGCGTGCTATGTCCTCTCGCCATGACGGAAACGCCCAAAATCGTGACCGCTGCCATGCTGGTGATCGGCAACGAGATTCTCTCGGGCCGGACGCGCGACGCCAATATGTATTTTCTTGCCGGCAAGCTGACCGAGCTGGGCATCCGCCTGCGCGAGGCCCGTGTGGTGCCCGATATCGAGGCGACCATCATCGCGGCGGTGAACGAGCTGCGTGCGCGTTATGACTATGTCTTCACCTCGGGCGGTATCGGTCCGACCCATGACGACATTACCGCCGACTGCATCGCCAGGGCATTCAATGTCGCCATCGACATCCATCCGGAGGCTCGACGCCGGCTGGAAGCGCATTATGAGGCCGGCATGCTGAATGCGGCTCGCCTGCGCATGGCCCGTATTCCCGATACCGCCACGCTGATCGACAATCCGGTTTCGGCAGCGCCGGGTTTCCGCATCGGCAATGTGATGGTGATGGCCGGCGTGCCGATGATCTTCCAGGCCATGGTGGCCAGCGTGGCACCGACCCTGACTGGCGGCGACCGGCTGTTGTCGCGCACCGTGCTGGCGCTGGTACCGGAGGGCGCGGTGGCGGAGGATCTCGGCAAACTGCAGGCTGACTATCCCGATGTCGATATGGGGTCCTATCCGGCTTTCCGCTCCGGCAAGGCCTCGACCGCCATCGTGCTGCGATCGACCGACAAGGCACGGCTGGATGCCGCCGCGGCTGCGATGTATGCGATTTTCCGCCGCATGGGCGGCGAGCCTTTCGAGAACGAGATCGTCTGATGCGCCTGTTCCTGCTCACGGCGGTCCTGGCCGCCGCATGCCTTGCTCCCGCGGCCATTGCCCAGACACCCGCGAATCCGACCGGCAGCCTGGCGCCGCCGCCGAAATTCCTTGCCCGGGATTTGCAGACCATGTGCGACGGCGCAGAGGGCAGTGCGCGGCTGGCGGGCTGCCTGCGCTACATGCAGGCGGCGGTCGCGATGTATGAACTCGCGGTGACCGAAGCCAGGGACCTGACCTGGTTCTGCGCACCGCGTGAAGCACCGCCGGCGCTGCTGCGCCAGCAGTTCACCGAATGGGCAAAAGAGAATCCCGACCAGCTGGGGCAGGAGGCGATCCTGGCGGTTCGTCTGGCGCTGGTCGATGCCTTTCCCTGCCAGGGTGACTAATCGGGGTGACTAACCCGGGTGACTGAGGCCGGCCCGGCAGGGATGCCGGGCAATCCGCACGAAAAGGTGAAGGGGCGGCCGTATTTCCGCCGCAACTCGGCTGCAGGCTACGATGCTAGATTGGGCTCGCCCCCTGAGGTCGTTTGCCATGGACAGAACAGTCCTGTCTCCCGTCTGCGCGTTGGTTCTGGCTGGCCTGCTGTCAGCCTGCGGTCCGCCGCTCGGCTGGCAGAAGCCCGGAGTCACCCTGGCCGAGGCGCAGACCGACAGCCGGGACTGTGCCAACCTGGCACGAGACCAGGCCTTCCGCGAAAGCTTTTTCGGTTCGCCGTATTTTTACGGCGGCTATGGCACATGGCCGTCGCGCTTCGGGCCGTATCCAGGCCCCTACGGCTACCACGGCTACGATTCCTTCATGTGGCGCAGCCAGCGCGAGAGTGATCTGCAGAATTTCTGCCTGCGCGCCCGGGGCTACCATCTGGCGCCGATCGCGCAGCAATAACCGGGAGGTTCCATGTTGCGCAGCCTTGCCATTCTCTCGCTGTTCGCTGTTGCGGCCTGCGCGCCGACGACCGAATGGGAGCGGGCAGGCACGTCTGTGGTGCAGCGCCAGAGCGATGAGAAGGCCTGCCTCGATCTCGCCAACTGGCAGGCGCTGGACGAAAGCGACAAATCCAGGCCGATCTATCCGCCCTACCGGGATACGCAGTTCATCATCGGCGGCGAGGAGGGCGGCGGCGGCCTGACCTCTTCCTACAGCCGTCGCGGCGCCCGCGCCTATGAGCTGGCGGAATACTGCATGCAGCAGCGCGGCTATCACCTCGTGCCGATCGCGAAACAATGATGCGGCGCCTCGCTCCCCTGCTTCTGGCCCTGCTGGCCGCCTGCGCCACGACGCCGACCGAGTGGGTGCGTGCCGATACCGGCGCTCCGCAGCGCGACCGCGATTACCAGGAGTGCCGCGACATCGCCTGGAAGCAGGCACTGGATGAAAGTTCGTCGTCGCGACCGCTCTACCCGCCGTGGACCGGTACGGGTTTCAATACGTTCGGCGCGCCCTGGCGCGAACCGCAATCGCCGTCGTATTTCTCGCGCGGCCCGCGCGAGGCGGAGTTCACCGATTACTGCATGCGCGGGCGCGGCTATCGCCTGCAGATCCTCGTGTCACCGCGGTAAGGCCTCGGCCATCACGGCTTCAGCCTTGTGGCAGGCGACATAGCGGCCGTCTGCCAGCGCGCGCAAGGCAGGCATCGCGGCACGGCAATGAGCATCGGCATACTGGCAGCGCTCGGCAAGCGTGCAGCCGGGCAGCAACGCCGTCTGGCTCGGCGGATTGCCCTGCAGCAGGCTGCGGCGGCGGGCCTGGCCGAGCGGCGGCGGTGCCGGTTTCGGCAAGGCGGCCAGCAGCGCCCGCGTATAGGGATGTGCCGGCCTGGCGAAGATGGCGGCGGTGCTGCCCTGCTCGACGATGCGGCCGAGATACATCACGGCGACCCGGCTGCACAGATGATCGATCACCGCCAGGTTATGGCTGATGAACAGATACGTGATGCCCTGGCGCTGCTGCAGTTCGGCCATCAGGTTCAGCACCTGGGCCTGTACCGAGACATCGAGGGCGGATACGGCCTCGTCGGCAACGATCAGTTTCGGCCGTGTGATCAGGGCGCGGGCAATCGCGATGCGCTGGCGCTGGCCGCCGGAGAATTCATGCGGATATTTCTCCATGTCGCCCGCACGCAGTCCGACGGTCGTCAGGGCCTCGGCGATACGCTGGTGCCGTTCGGTACGCGGCAGCCGTTCCAGCACATCCAGCGGCTCGGCCACGATACGCTCGACCGTAAGGCGCGGATCGAGCGAACCGTAGGGATCCTGGAACACCATCTGGAAATCGCGCCGTGCGGCCCGCAGCTGCTCCGTTGACAGGGCATGGAGATCGCGCCCGGCAAACTGCATCCGGCCGCGATCGGGCTTTTCCAGCGCCATCACCAGCCGTGCCAGCGTGGACTTGCCGCAGCCGGATTCACCAACGATGCCCAGGCTTTCGCCGGCCTCGATGGTCAGCGATACCCCGTTCACGGCAAACACCTGCTGTGCCGCCGAAAAGGGCGTCGCCCGCCGCAACGTATAGATTTTGTGGATATCGCTGATATCGACCAGGGCGGTCATGGGATGGCCATGGCCTGGTTCAGGGTAACATCGGTGCGCCAGCATTCGGCGCGATGGGCCGGGCCGATGACGGCGGCGGGCGGAAATTCGGCGCGGCAGCGCGGCTCGACCAGGTCGCAACGGTCGGCGAAGGCGCAGGCCTTCGGCAGATCATGCAGATCGGGCACGATGCCGGGAATGGTGGGAAGCTGCGGCCGGGGATGCGGCTGGCCCGCTGCGATGCGCGGCATGGCCGAGAACAGCCCGCGCGCATAGGGATGCGCCATGCGGGCGAAAACCTCGCGCACCGGCCCGGTTTCAACGGCCCGCCCGGCATACATCACCAGCACGCGGTCAACCGTTTCGGCGATCACGCCGAGATCGTGGCTGATCAGCACCAATGCCATGCCGCTGTCATCCACCAGCCGGCGGATCAGGTCGAGGATCTGGCCCTGAATGGTGACATCGAGTGCCGTGGTCGGTTCATCGGCGATCAGGATGTCCGGGTCGCAGGCCAGCGCCATGGCGATCATGACGCGCTGGCGCTGGCCGCCCGACATCTGGTGCGGATAGGCATCCAATCGGCTGCGCGGGTTAGGGATGCCGACGCGGTCGAGCAGGTCGATAACGCGCTCGCGCGCCTGCTGGCGGCTCATACCCAGATGCAGCTGCAGCGGCTCGGCGATCTGGTCTCCGATACGATGCAGGGGATTCAGCGAGGTCATCGGTTCCTGGAAGATCATCGCCAACCGGTTGCCGCGCAGGGTGCAGAGCTCCTGTTCGTCTGCGGCCAGCAGATTGCGGCCGGCATAGCGCACCTGGCCCGCCGTGGCGGCGCCGTCCGGCAGCAGTCCCATCAGGGCCAGCGCGGTCAGCGATTTTCCGCTACCCGATTCACCGACGATGCCAAGCGTTTCGCCCTTGTTCAGCTCGAAGCTGATGCCGCGTACCGCCTCGGCCGGGCCGCGCGCGGTCTGCAGCGCAATGCGAAGATCGGTAACGGAGAGCAGGGGCGTGGTCATCGGGGTTGCTCAGCGCTGCCGCGACAGGCGCGGATCGGTCAGATCGCGCAGGCCGTCACCCAGCAGATTGAGGCCGAGTACCGAGATCGCGATGGCGAAGCCGGGGAAGACGGCGAGGAAGGGGGCGCGGAAGACCATGGCCTGGGCCTCGTTCAGCATGCGGCCCCAGCTCGGCGTCGGCGGCTGCGTGCCAAGGCCGAGATAGGACAGCGCCGCTTCGGCCAGGATCGCCAGGGCAAACTGGATGGTCGCCTGCACCACGATCACCGCCAGGATATTGGGCAGCACATGCTCGATGGTGATCCGGAAGCTGCCCTTGCCGGCACTGCGGGCCGCCAGGATGTAGTCGCGTGCCCAGATCGCGTTGGCCGAGCCGCGCACCACGCGGGCGAAGACCGGGATATTGAAGATCGCGATGGCGACGATGGAATTCATTGTGCTGGGGCCGAAAATGGCAGCCAGCATGATAGCCGAGAGGATCGCGGGAAAGGCGAAGGTAAAGTCGGCAAAGCGCATCACCAGTTCCTCGATCCAGCCGCGCCTGGCGGCCGCCAGCAGGCCGAGCGCGCTGCCCAGCACCAGACCGCCACCGACCGCCAGAACCCCGACGGTCAGCGAATTCTGCGCGCCGGCCAGAATCAGCGACAGCACGTCGCGGCCAAAGGAATCGGTGCCGAGCCAGTAATCGGCCGAGGGCATGGCCATACGGCGGCGGATATTGATGGCGGTCGGCGAATACGGCGTCCAGACCAGCGACAGCAATGCCATGCCCAGCACGAAGGCAGTCAGGGCCGCGCCGACCACGAAACTGCGGTGGCGGAGCGCACGTCTCAGAAAACTAGACATCATGCGCCTTCAGTCGCGGATCGATCACCGCGTAGAGCACATCGACGATGAAGTTCACCACCACCACCGTGAAGGCCAGGAGCACGACGGCAGCCTTGACCACCTCGATGTCGCGGTTGCTGATCGCCTGGAAGATCAGGCGCCCGAGGCCGGGCAGGGCGAAGACCTGCTCCACCACGATGGTACCGGTCAGCAGGTTGCCAAACTGCAGCCCGATCACGGTTATTACCGGAATGAACGCGTTGCGCAGCACATGGCGCCACAACACGGACTGGCGACTCAATCCCTTGGCCCGGGCGGTGCGCACGAAATCCTCGCGCAGCACCTCCAGTACGGATGAGCGGGTGATGCGGGTGAGGATCGCGGCCTGCACGGCGGCCAGCGAGAGACTGGGCAGGATTAAGCTTTTCGCGGCGGCCAGCGCGCCGTCACCCCAGCCGGGGAAGCCGCCAGCGGTGAACCAGCCGAGATTGACGGCGAAAAACAGGATGAGCAGCAGGCCGAACCAGAAATTCGGCAGTGAAATCCCGAGCTGGCTGATGGCCATGATGATGAGGTCGCCCGGCTTGTTGTGCTGGGCAGCGGCATAGACGCCGAGCCCGAGCGCCAGCACCACGGTCAGCAGCATGGCGCTGGCGGCCAGCGGATAGGTCAGCAGCAGACGCTCGGCGATCAGCGGCCAGACCGGCGTTTTATAAGCATAGGAGATGCCGAAATCGCCCGTCAGCAGATTGCCGATCCATAGCAGGTACCGGTCGAGGATCGGTCGGTCGAGGCCATATTCATGGCGAAAGACGGCAAGCTGCTCGTCGGTGGCATCGATGCCGAGCACCAGCAGGGCCGGATCGCCGGGCAGAATCTCCAGCACCAGGAACACGATCACCGACGTCGCCAGCAGGGTGGCGATCAGGGTGGCCAGACGTTTGAGCAGAAAGGTGGTCATTCCCGCGACGCCCCCGCAACGGCCCGCCGTCGCTCCGGCAGCCGGGCCAGCAGGGCGTGCCTGGCTTCCGGACTCATGGCGGGCCAGGCGCCGATCTCCTCGCCGGTGCGATAGCAGCCGCGGCACCAGCCGGTCTGCCGGTCGATGCTGCAGACCTTGGTGCAGGGCGAGGCCGGATCGGCAGTATCGAGGTCGGAAAGACCAAGGCTCGGAGCGTCAATCATGGCGAAAATATGGCGGGTTGCCTGCGGTCAGCGCAACCGGCAGGGCGGCCGAAAGCGCGGCCGGTTGCCGCAAATCTTGGCCGGGGACTTGAACCATGACCGGGGACACCCTTATCTAGCGGTCGCCGAGCGGCGGAGCCGCCCGCGCGCCAGGCAGGGGACGCAAAAAAACGATGATCGACATCAAAAATCTGGTCAAGCAGTTCGGACCCTTCACAGCCGTCGACAACATCAGTTTCACTGTTGCCAGGGGCGAAGTGCTCGGCTTCCTCGGTCCCAACGGTGCCGGAAAATCCACCACCATGAAAATGCTCTGCGGGTTCCTCAACCCGACCTCGGGCAGCATTTCGGTCTGTGGCCATGACGTCGAGGCCGAACCGCTGGCGGCACGCCGTGCCATCGGCTACCTGCCGGAAGGGGCGCCGACCTATGCCGACATGACGGCGCGCGGCTTCCTCGATTTCGTCGCCGATGTGCGCGAACTGGCAGGCAAGGATCGCGAGTGGCGGCTGGACAAGGTGATCGACCAGGTCAACATCAAGGATGTCCTGGACCAGCCGATCGACACGCTGTCCAAGGGCTACAAGCGCCGTGTCGGCCTCGCCCAGGCGATTCTGCACGATCCGCCGGTGCTGGTGCTCGACGAGCCGACCGATGGCCTCGATCCGAACCAGAAGCATGAAGTGCGCGGCCTGATCCAGGCGATGTCGCGCGACAAGGCCATCATCATCTCGACCCATATTCTTGAAGAGGTGGAGGCGGTGTGCAGCCGCGCCATCATCATCGCCCGCGGGCGCATCCTCGCCGAAGGCCGCCCCGAGGGCGCAGCTGGCTGGCGCATCGGCGAAGTTCTCGCCGGCCCCGGCAAACTCGATGCCGCCTTCCGCCAGATTACGCAAGCGCGCGCCGCCTGATCAGGATTGACGACCATGAAATCGATGCTTGCCGTTCTCCGCCGTGAACTCAGCGGTTATTTCTCCACCCCGGTTGCCTATGTCTTCATCGTGGTATTCCTGTTTACCGCGGGGATTTTCACCTTCTATCTCGGTCAGTTCTTCGAACGTGGTCAGGCCGACCTGAAGGCCTTCTTCCTGTTCCATCCCTGGCTCTATCTCTTTTTCCTGCCCGCCATCGCCATGCGGCTGTGGGCAGAGGAGCGCAAGTCCGGCACCATCGAGCTGCTGCTTACCCTGCCGATCCCGCTCTGGGCTGCCGTGCTGGGCAAGTTCCTCGCCGCCTGGGCTTTCACCGGCATTGCCCTGGCGCTGACCTTCCCGCTCTGGCTCACCGTCAACTGGCTCGGCAACCCCGATAACGGCGTAATTCTCGCCGGCTATATCGGCAGCCTGCTGATGGCCGGCGGATACCTGGCGATCGGCAGTTGCCTGTCAGCCGTGACCAAGAACCAGGTGATCGCCTTCGTGGTCGGCGTGCTGGTCTGCTTCATCTTCACGGTTTCCGGCGCGCCAATGGTGCTGGGCTTCTTCCAGGGCTGGGCGCCGCCGCTGATCGTCGACACCATCGCTTCGTTCAGCTTCCTGTCGCATTTCAATGCGATTACCGAAGGCGTGATCGACCTGCGCGACCTTGTGTTCTTCCTCTCGCTTATCGCGGTCTGGCTTTATGCCAATGCCGTCGTCGTCGATTTCAAGAAGGCGGGCTAAGTCACATGAAAACCGGCAGCAAAGCCCTTCTCACCGGCACCGGCCTGATCGCCGCCTTCGCCGTCTTCCTCGGCCTCAATGTCCTGGTCAATAACGGCCTGCGCGATACCCGCATCGATCTGACCGAGGCGCGGCTCTATACGCTGTCCGAGGGCACCCGCAATGTGCTGAAGGCGATCCCCGAGCCGATCACGCTGCGCTTCTTCTTCTCCGACAAGCTGGCGAGCAACGCGCCGCAGCTGAAACAATATGGCACGCGCGTGCGCGAGCTGCTGGAGCGCTATGCCGCGCTGGCCGGCGGCAAAATCCGCCTGGAAGTGATCGATCCCGAGCCGTTCACCGAAGCCGAGGATCGTGCCGTGCAGGCCGGCCTGCAGGGCGCCCAGCTGCCCGGCGGGTCGCTCTATTTCGGCCTGGTCGGCAGCAATGCGCTGGACCAGCAGCAGACGATCCCCTTCTTCCAGGCCGAGAAGGAACAGTTCCTCGAATACGATCTGACCAAGCTGGTCTACGCGCTGAGCAATCCGGCCAAACCGACGGTCGGCATCCTTGGCGCCCTGCCGCTGGAATACGGTCCGGGCGGTATGATGGCGGCGATGCGCGGCCAGGCCCAGCCCTATCTGATCCTCGACCAGATCAAGCAGTTCTTCCAGGTCAAGATGCTGGATGCCTCCAAGCCGGAAGAGATCGACGACAAGATCTCGACGCTGATCCTGGCGCATCCCAAGGACCTCAGCCCGCAGCTGCAGTATGCCATCGACCAGTATGTGCTGAAGGGTGGCCGGCTGATCGTCTTTGCCGATCCCTATTCGGAAACCATGGCGGCGATGCCCAATCCGATGACCGGCCAGCCGATGCCTGGCGGCGACCAGTCCTCGCTGCTGCCCGAGTTGTTCAAGGCCTGGGGCATCGAGATCGCGCCGGGCAAGTTCGTCGCCGACCTCAGCATGGCGCAGCGCGTGCAGACCGGTCGTTCCGGCGCCGCCGCGGTGGCCGATTATATCCCGTGGCTGGCGATTCCGGGCGAGCGGCTCAGCCAGGACGACGTGGTGACCGCGGAGCTGACGCAGATCAACACGGCTTCGATGGGCTCGATTCGCAAGTTAGAGGGCGGCACCACTACATTGACCCCGCTGATCACCTCGTCGAAGCAGGCGATGCTGATGGATGTTGCCGATCTGCAGGGCGATCCCAACCCGCAGGTGCTGGCCGAGAAGTTCAAGGCCACCGGCGAGACCTATGTGCTGGCCGCCCGGATCAGCGGCCCGGCCAAGACAGCCTTCCCTGGCGGTGCGCCGGCTGTGGAAAAGAAGGACGGCGACAAGCCGGCCGATGCCAGGCCGGCTGCAGCGCAGGTGACCGAGAGCGCCAAGCCGATCAACGTGCTGCTGGTGGCCGATGCCGATCTGCTGGACGACCGTTTCTGGGTCCGCACGCAGCAGATGATGGGCCAGAGCATGTATGTGCCGATTGCAGCCAATGCCGACCTGCTGGTCAATGCCATCGACAATATGTCGGGCTCGGGTGACCTGATCGGCCTGCGCAGCCGTGGCCGGTCGCAGCGGCCCTTCGAAATGATCGACAATATGCGCCGCGTGGCCGAGCAGCAGTTCCTGGCCCGCCAGCGTGCGCTGGAGCAGAAGCTGGAGACCACGCAGAAGCAGCTCGCCGACCTGCAGAGCAAAGCACAGGATCAGTCGAACGCCCTGCTCAGCGCGGAACAGGAGGCGGCGATCACCACCTTCCGCGACGACCTGCTGTCGACCCGGCGTGAACTGCGCGGCGTGCAGCGCGAGCTGAATCGCGATATCGAAAGCCTGCAATTTTTCGTCAAGTTCATCAATATCGGCCTGATGCCGCTGCTCGCCGCCCTGGTGGCGGTGGGACTGGCGATCGTGTGGCGCCGCCGCCGCATCCGCCGCGCCATCGAAGGCTGAAGCTTATCGTCGGAGTATGGCCATGAAGATGCGTAACAAGAGCTGGGCAGTCCTCGTGGCGGCTGCCGTGATCCTCGGCGGTGCCGGCTGGTGGGTCGCGGTGTCCCGCGACCAGGCCGCGCAGGCCGATTTCACGCCGAAGCCGCTGTTCCCGGGCCTGACCGCCAAGGTGAACGACGTTATGGGACTGGAGATTTCCACTGCCAAAACGATGTTCCGCATCGAGCGCGGCGCCACGGCCGATCACTGGACCATGCCGAGCCGGCAGGATTATCCGGTGCGCGCCGATCTGGTGCGCAAGAATGTGCTGGGCATTGCCGGCCTGGAGACCATCGAGCCGCGCAGCGACAAACCCGCGCATTACAATCTGCTGCAGGTGTCCGAGCCGGATCAGTACCAGCCGGTCGACGATGCGGCTAAATCCGACCCTGGCCCGATCTTGGTCCGTCTGGCCGACAAGGATGCCAAGGCGATTGCCGCCGTCATTATCGGCAAGACCCGCAGCTATCCCGCGGGTGGCAAGCCCGGTCAGCTGCAGGTGCGCAAACCCGACGAGGCGCGCGCCTGGCTGGCTCAGGGCACGCTCGAACTGCCGGCCGATCCGGTGCAGTGGCTGGTCAAGGACCTGATCAAGATCGACAAGACCCGCGTCGCCCATGCCACGGTAAAACATCCGGATGGCGAAGTGCTGCGGGTCGTGCGCGGACCTGAGAAGGCCGATGGGGCGCCGGTCGATTTCGTGCCGTCCGAGATGCCCAAAGGCATGAAGATCGGTTCGCCCTTCGATGTGAATGCCGTGGCTGGTGGTCTGGCCTATCTGGGTTTCGAGGATGTCGCCAAGGCGGCCGAGCATGACTTTGCCCGGGCGACGGTGACCGAGATCGTCACTCTGGATGGCGTGAAGGCGGTGGTGCGCACGATTCCGGCCGCCGATCACGACAAGAAATTCTGGCTCACCATTTCGGCCAGCTTCGACCCGGCGCTGGTCAAACCGGATGCTGCCAGGGACCTGCTGAAGCCGGAAGAGGCTGAAAAGCAGGTGAAGGAAGCGATGGCCCGCATCGATGGCTGGGCCTATCTGGTCAACGATTATGCCGCACGCGACCTGACCCGCCGGCTGAAAGACCTGATCGAGCCGGAAAAGAAAGACGAGCCCAGGAAGGGCTGATTGACCTCACGTTTGGAGGTGCCGCCATGACTGACCAGACCATGCAATTTCAGTCGGACGTGACCCGGCTGCTGCATATCGTTACCCATGCTCTATACAGCCAGAAGGAGATTTTCCTTCGCGAGCTGATCTCGAATGCTTCGGATGCCTGCGACAAACTGCGCTTTGCTGCGCAGACCGAGGCCGATTTGTGGGCTGGCGACACTGAACTCAAGGTCACGCTCACCCCTGACAAGGCCGCGCGCACGCTCACCATCGCCGATAACGGTATCGGCATGAGTCGCGACGAGCTGGTATCGAATCTAGGCACCATCGCACGCTCGGGCACCGGCGAATTCGCCGCAAAACTGTCTGGCGATGCCGCCAAGGATATGGCGCTGATCGGCCAGTTCGGTGTCGGTTTCTATTCCGCTTTCATGGTGGCATCTAACGTCGAGGTCATCTCGCGCAAGGCCGGCGAAACCCAGGCCTGGCGCTGGACCTCCGACGGCTCGGGTCAGTTCACCATCGGCGAGGCCGAGAAGTCCGGCCGCGGTACTGCGATCGTGCTGCACCTGCGCGAGGGCGAGGATGAGTTCTTCGAACCGGCGCGGCTGAGCCATATCGTCAAGACCTACTCCGACCATATTGCCCTGCCGGTCGTGCTGGAGGCCGAGGGCAAAAGTGAGACGCTCAACAGTGCCAGTGCGCTCTGGGCGCGCCAGAAAAGCGAAATCACCAAAGACCAGTACCAGAATTTCTACCATCATGTGTCGCATGCCTTCGATGATCCCTGGCTGACACTGCATACCCGGGCCGAAGGCAAGCTGGATTATACCCTGCTGCTCTTCATTCCCTCCTCACGACCGCATGACCTGTTCGATCCGGCGCGCAAGGCCATGCTCAGGCTCTATGTGCGCCGCGTCTTCATCACCGACCGTTGCGACGAACTGGTGCCGGCCTGGCTGCGTTTCCTGCGCGGCGTGGTCGATTCTGCAGATCTGCCGCTGAATGTCAGCCGCGAGATGCTGCAGCACAATCCGGTTCTGGCGCGGATCAAACAGGCCATCATTCGTCGCGTGCTGGGCGAACTGGAAAAGAAGGCCGGCAAGGACGCCGAAGCCTATAACGCATTCTGGGAAAGCTTCGGCGCGGTACTGAAGGAAGGCCTCTACGAAGACCCCGAGCATCGTGAAGTCATCCTCAAACTGGCGCGCTTTCGTTCGTCGCAGCGCGATGGCTGGGTCTCGCTGGATGATTACATCGCGGCCATGAAGGACGGCCAGAGCGCCATCTACGTGATCAATGGCGACCAGCTGGAGCAGCTCAAGCGCAGCCCGCAGCTTGAGGGCTTCCGTGCCAAGGGCGTCGAGGTGCTGTTGCTGACCGATCCGGTCGATGATTTCTGGCTGTCGGTGGTGCGCGACTATGCCGGCAAGCCGGTGAAATCGGCCAGCCGCGCCGGCGCTGATCTCGACGCCATTGCCGCATCCGCCGACGAAAAGGCACCGGAAGATAAGCCCAGCGAAGCCGCCATCGGCACGCTGATCGCCGCCCTGAAGCAGATTCTGGGCGAGGCGGTGAAGGATGTGCGGGAATCCAAGCGCCTGACCGACAGCGCGGTCTGCCTGAGTGCCGCCGAAGGGGATATCGACCTGCATCTGGAACGCTTGCTGCGCCAGCACCAGAAGCTTGACGCCGTCAGTGCGCGAATCCTGGAAATCAATACGACCCATCCGCTGATCAGGGCGCTGGCGGCCCGCGCCCAGCAGCCGGGTGCAGTCGATGCGCTGGCGGATGCGGCACAGCTGTTGCTGGACCAAGCCCGCCTGGTGGAAGGCGAGGCGCCTGCCGATCCGCTGCTGTTTGCCCAGCGGCTGGCCCGGTTGATGGAAAAGGCGCTGTAGCGCTGTTACATCCCGACCCGGCTGAGCGGCACCTCGGTGACGCCATAGCCGGCCGCTGCTGGAATGCGCAGATGCGGCTCGGCGAAGGATTCTTTGTCGAGTACCGGCATTACGTCGACGATGGTGTCCTGCTGGGTGATCGCAATTGCTTCGGCCATGCTGCTGGCGCGGGCCAGCTTCACCAGCTGCATGCGGGTGGCGAACACGATGGTGCGGGTTTTGGCTTCCCAGTCGTCCAGCGCGGCCTGCGCCCCGACCCATTCGGATTCGACCGATTCCGAGCCGTCATGCACACCGATCTGGTCCGCCGGCGCGGGTGCGAGGAAGAACCAGGTATCGAAGCGTTTGGGCATCACTTCCGGGGTGATCCAGTGCGCGAACGGGATCAGGGTATCGAGCGCGTAATCGAGGCCTTCGGCTTCCGCCATGTCGCGCAACGTCTTGTCGCCACGGTTGAGCGGCTCGCGCCAGTGGCCGAGTGCTTCGACACGGGATGCCGGCAGCAGGGCACTATCGCCCTTGGCCCGGGCCAGCAGCAAACCGGATTCCTCGAAGGCCTCGCGGATCGCGCCAAAGGCAAAGGGCGTCAGCGCAGGATCGAAACTGCCCGGCCGGGCATGGCGACCCATCAGCACCGGATCACTGTCGCCCTCGGCCAGCTTGCCGCCGGGGAACACCATGGCGCCGGACGCGAAATCGATCGCGTGATTGCGCTTGACCATGAAGACTTCGAGGCCGTCGGCGCCGTCGCGTACCATCAGCACAGTGCTGGAGGGCCGCAGCGCTGATTTGTCGTGGGCGGATTTTCTATCGCTCATCGGTGTTTCCCCGGTTTTCTTTTTTAAACGTTGCGACTGAGATAAACCTTGTTGCCGCCATGCGGATTGCGCACGAAGCCACGCTTGGTAAGCCAGGTGATGCCGGCCGCGTCCTGTTCCGGCCGCTGAATCTCGACGGCGACAAGGTCGAGCCCGCGCGCATGGAAAGTAGCGCAGTCGAGCAGCCAGGCGCCGAGGCCCTGGCCACGGGCTTCCTCCGCCACCACCAGTCGGCTGATCAGCAGGCTGCTTTGCAGTGGCAGCAACACGATGAAGCCATCGATGGCTGTGCGCCATTCGGCCACGAAAAGGTTTTCTTCTTTCTGCAGCGCCGCAAGGTCGAGTGCGACGGCATCGGCAAGCCCATGACGGGCGATCTCGCCCAGCCGCGGCAGGTCGTTGCGATCCGCCGGGCGCAGGCGATGCTCGATCCTGCTGCTTACCGGCATGAAGCGATTCTGGAAGAGGAGAGTTGCATCATATCAAAAGCTTCGGCCGTGAGGCTCAGCCTGTCAACTGCAGGGTTGTAACCATTGCAGGACCTGCGGGGCAGCAGCTATTGGCCGCCGCCCTTAATGTCAACGGCACCGATGATCTGGCCGACGCCGTCGTTGCTGAGCGTCTGCAGCATGACCACGGCCCCCTGGCGACTCCAGTCTATGCCGCCCAGGTCCGGCACGTCATAACTGGCGCTCTGGCCCTTCCAGCGCCCGAGATCGCCCCAGCTGCGGGCCACATTCAGATAGTTCAGCGTGCGGCCGGTATTTTCACCGCGTTCGATCGAGACTTCGTGCATGGCGTCATAGCGGCACAGCACCAGTTTGGCTTCACCCTGCCAGGCGGGCAGGGCCGCCACATGCACCTGCCAGGCGCCGGTTGTCTTGTTGCGGTTGGCCTGCATGGCAACATGCTGCTGCTTGCGCGCCTTGGCCAGCGCAGCGGCCACCGCTTCGCGGTCAGACCCGACTACGGCAAATTTCCCGTCCACCACCACCTGCGGGGTATAGATATCACGCTTGCCGGAATTGCGGGCGTAATCCTGCTGGCGTACGCCATGGCCCTTGCGGCTCAGCGTGTCCTTCCAGCCGAGATAATCCCAGTAATCGACATGCAGCGAGATCGGGATCACACCGGGCTGCTTCAGCCAGTCCTGCATCAGGGCATCGGCCGGCGGGCAAGAGTTGCAGCCCTGGCTGGTGAACAGCTCTAGCACCACAGGTTGCAGCGCGGCGGGTTGCTGCGCGAAAGCGGGTGTCGTAAACCCCAGCATCGTGAGCAGGGCAATCAGCATGCTCCTGTGAAAGGGGTGTGCGCGGTGTGAGGCAAGAAACGTCATGGGGGTCAAGCTAGGCATGCTGCCAGCCTACGACTACTCACGTTGCGGTGAAAGCTGCAAGACGTTGATCCAGCAAGCCATCGGGCAGCGGCATCAGACGCGCTGCATGGGTCCAGATCAGGGCCGCCTGAACGTTACGGCCGGGAAACACCTGTAGCAGCAGGCCGCGATACAGCGCCATCTGGTCCAGATAGGCCGGATCGACATCCGTCACTGCCCGCGGCGGCGGTCGGTTCGTCTTGTAATCGATGACGAGGACGCTTTGGTCGGTCACCAGCAGGCGGTCGACCTGGCCGACCACCAGCCTTTGACCGATCCGGCCGGCCAGCGGGGCTTCGGTGCGGGCGCCGGGCTGGAAGATGGCGGCAAAAGCCGGATCGCGCAGCAGCGCCATCACCTCGGCGTGCAGTGCCGCCTGGCTGGCGGCATCGAGACCATGCCCGGGATGGGCAAGAAACCGCCTGGCGGCGATCTCGCGGGTTTCGTCCGGTACATCGGGCAGGGTCTGCAGCAAACGATGGACCAGGCGCCCGCGCGTCAGCCCGGCGAGGCGATCGGGAGCAGTCGGACTGAGGGGGGCCGGGTCCGGGCGGCTCGGCTGCGACGGGCTGAGCGGACGAGGGGGAACCGGTTCCGGCGGGGCCGGCTGTCGCAGCCAGCCGGGGGTGGCGGCCAGAGGCACCATCACGGCAGTGGGCTTGGCATCGGCCCGGCTGTCCGGATTGGTTTCGAAGCGCCGGCCCTCATCGCCACAGGGTAGGGGGACGGTCTGCTGCGGCGCCAGCCGGTCGAAGCCGGCGGTCACCAGATCGTACCAGCTGCCCGGCGGCGGGCCTTTCTCGGCATTGCGGCTGCCGAGATAGCCGCAGACATAGAGCCGGTCGCGCGCGCGGGTGAGGGCCACATAGAGCAAGCGGCGATATTCCTCCAACTGCTCGGTCTGGCGCTGGCCGCGCAGGCTTGCCGTGATCGCGGTGTCGTTTTCCTTGCGCATGGGCCAGTAAAGCTGCGGCACGGCGCGTGCCGCAGCCGGGCCGGCAGCCTGCCCATGACGATGATTGGTCGGCGACAGAGGCGCCTCGCCCCAGAGCAGACCGCTGCTGCTCTGATCCTGCGGCAGGTCGCAGCTGTCGGGCAGGATCACGATGGGCGCCTCCAGACCCTTGGCGCCATGCACGGTGAGCACGCGCACCTCGTTGCGGCCCTGATCCAGATCGCGCTTCACCTCGCCGGCATGACGCGGGAACCAGCTCAGGAACCCCTGCAGGCTGGGTGCTGCCTCGCGTTCGTAAGACAGCGTGGCAGCCATGAACTCGTCGATCGGCTCGTTGGCCTGTGGTCCCAGCCGTGCTACCAGCCGGCGCCGTCCGCCGCCCGCACCAAGCAGCTCGGCATAGAGTGTGAAGGGCGTCACCAGATCGGCGCGCGACAGCCAGTGATGCAGTTCATCGTTGGCGGCGCGCCAGGCAGGATTTTCGTCGGCGCGGCGCTGCAGCTCATGCCACAGGCGCGGCTGCTGCCGCTGCCAGCACAAGGCGAAGAGGTCGTCTTCACTGAAATTGAACAGCGGGCCCTTCAGTACTGCGGCAAGCGTCAGGTCATCGTCGGGCAGCAGGCAGAAAGAGCCCAGCGCCAGCAGATCAAGCACGGCGATCTGTTCGGCCAGCTTCATGCGATCGGCACCGGCCACCGGCACGCCGGCGGTTTTCAGTGCCTGGACCATCGCCTCGAAGAATACATTGCGGCGGCGCACCAGGATCATCACATCGCCCGGCTGCACGCGGCGGCCGAGGCTGGGCAGATCCTCGCTGTCCATCCAGCGCCGAATCTGCTGGGCGATTTCATCGGCCAGCCGGCGGCGCGGGTCCCTGGCGCCGACATAATCCAGCGGTGCCTCCCAGGGTTCGCTCTGTGACTTCGGATCGGGCTTGAAGGGCGGCCAGAGTTCGATCCGGCCGGCCTCCTCGCGGCGCTTCGCCTTGTGCTGCAGAACCAGCCCGGATTCGACCACGCCGGGTTTGGCGGCGTCGTCGGCAAATACCGCATCCACCAGCTGCAAGACGGCCGGTGCCGAACGGAACGACATTTCCAGCGGGATGCGGGCCAGCCGCTCGCCCACCGCCTCGGCGCGGCGGCGGAATTCGGCATAGGTATCGAGGAAGGCCTGCGGCCGCGCGCCCTGGAAGCTGTAGATCGACTGCTTGACGTCGCCGACGGCAAATATCGTGCGGTGCAGATCGTCGCGCGCACCCGTGCCGCTGAAGAATTCCTCGGCCAGCGCGGCGACCACCGACCACTGGTCCGGGCTGGTATCCTGCGCCTCGTCGACCAGGATATGGTCGATACCGCGATCCAGCTTGAACATCACCCAGGGGACCTGGCTCGGCTCGACCAGCAGGTCGCGCGTGCGCAGGATCAGATCGTCGTAATCCAGCAGTCCTTGAGCGGTTTTCAGTGCGGTGTAGGACTCCAGCAGCTGCTCGCCCAGACGCAGCAGCATGGCGGTTGCTTCGGCAATCGTCAGCGCGTTGAGTTGCTGCTGCAGCGCGATCAGGCGGGATTGTTCTCTGGCCAGAATCTCGATGCAACCCGGCGCAGCCTTTTCGGTGGGCTTGCTCGCCAGCGTGACGCGGGGCTCGCCCTTGTCGGTGAAGAAGGCGGGCAGCCATGAAGCCTCGAAGGTTTCAGCCGTTGCATTCGCCGCCAACCAGTTGGCCAATGACTGGCCGAGTTTCCTGTCGTTCGTGCCTCCGTTGCACAAGGCTGCAACAGCGCGGCGCAGGTCGGCCAGCGGCATGTCGGCGATATGCTGGCGGATGGCCAGGTCGCGTGTCGCATCCGGCGGCAGGTCGAGCTGGGCATACAGGGCGCCGATGGCGCCCGATGCACCGCCATGGGCATCGAGCAGCAGCGCCAGATCGCGGCGACGGGTGAGCAGGGCTTTCAGCAGGTCGGCGAAGCGACTGTCATCGATACGGGCGGCGAAGAAGCCGATCACCGGCGCGAAGCCGGGATCGGTCAGGCTGCTGCCCAGCACCTGGGCCTGTGCGGTGGCGAACAGGTCGGCGGTCACGGCGTCATCAGCCACCTTGAAGCCCGGCGGTACCTGCGCTTCGACCGGGAAACGTTTCAACAGCGCTTCGCAGAAGGCATGCACGGTCTGCAGTCGCAGGCCGCCTGGTGATTCCAATGTGCGTGCAAACAGACGGCGGGCCGCGGCCATGTCGGTGTCTGCCACCGGCCGGCCGAGCAGCTCGAACAGGTCGGCTTTCAGAATCTTATCGGTCAGCGTGGTCCACTTGCCGAGCCGCTCGGTGAGGCGCAACTGCATTTCGGCGGCCGCCGCCTTGGTGAAGGTGAGGCAGAGGATGCCGCTCGGCCGCGTGCCCTGGAGAAGCAGTCGCGTGACACGGTCGACCAGCACGCGCGTCTTGCCCGAACCGGCATTGGCCGCCACCCAGGCCGACAGCGTGGGATCGGCGGCGCTGCGCTGGTTCATCTGATGCGCGCGCATCTCGGTGTCGGGGGCGGCGCTCATCCGTCCTCCCCGGTGCCTTCGGCGCGTTCGGCGACGCGGGCAAGGTGATCGTAGTCGCCCGGGTAATCGACGAATTGTGGCCGCGGTCGCGACAGATATGGAATTTTCTCGTCATCAAATCGCGCCACCCAGCCACTCAGCCGGGCCAGGGCCTCGCGCGCCAGATCGTCGGCCGGCGGAATCGGCGTACGGCTGGTGCCTTCGATGCGGCGCGCCTCGCCGGGTTCGGCCCCGCCGCCGAGACGGATATAGACCAGTTCGGCGATCTCGGCCGGGGCCAGGCCATCGAAGCCGCCGGCCCGCGCGATGGCGGCCTCGAGTGCCAGCTGCGGCGCCAGGCCGCTGTTGACCTGTTTGACCGAAGGCGGCTGCCCGGTCTTGTAATCCAGGATGGCCAGCTTGCAGTCATTCTGCGAGGCATCAATGCGGTCAGCCTTGGCCTTCAGGGTGAAAGCGCCGGCGGGCGCAGCGATTTCCAGCGCACCATCCTTCTCGAGCAGTACGGGGCGAAAACCGTCGTGGCGGCGCTGGCGTTCGTAAGCGAGAAACCAGCGCATGGCGCGTTCGAAGCGCGGCCACCACAGGGCGGCGATCTCCGGTCTTTGTAACCAGACACCGAACTCGGTGCGGCCAAGCTTGAGCAACTCAGCAAGCGCGATGTCATCATCCGGCAAGGTTGCAGGATAATGCTGCAGGAATTTTTCCAAGACAGCGTGAATCACATTGCCGCGCAGACGAGCATCGGGTGGCTGGTCGGGCGGATCGAGGCGGCGCAGATCGAGGATGCGCCGGGCATAGAGCGCATAGGGATCGCGGATCCAGGTCTCGATGGCGGTGACATAGAGTTCACGCGGCCGCGCCGCGACCGGCGGCGCCGGACGCGGCGGCTCGAAACGAAGGCTTTGCGCGGGCGTATCGAGCTGTTCGGCCCAGACGAGATACTGCGGCGCCAGGCTGGCCAGCCAGCCGGCATTCTTTTCCAGCAGGGCTTCCAGCCGCAGCAGCCAGCGCGCCGGTACGGTCGGCGTGCCATCCACCTTGGCGGCACGGGTCAGGATCACATCGTCGCCGCTGGCAGCCTGGACGAAATCATGCGCGGTCTGGCCGAGGCGGAATTCCGGTGAGCTGAGGCCCAGTGCCGCACGCATCGGCCGGCTCAGCCATGGGTCTTCGCGCGCCTGCGGCGGCCAGGTGCCCTCATTCAGGCCGCCGAGGATGATGCGGTCGGCCTGCTGCAGGCGGGCTTCCAGCAACCCCCAGATGGACAGCCGCGCATGGGCCTGCCGGCGCGGGCGGACCACCTGGCCTTCCAGCAATGCATCGAGCAGGCGCGGCCACTCTGCCGGCGTGACGGGGCCGAACTGATCGGCGGCAGCCAGAAGGTCGACGGTGAGCGCGTGCAGTGCCTCGCCGGAATCATGCTGCCAGAGCGGCGAAGGCTGGTCCGGCGCAACGGTCAGTGCCTCGGCGGCAATCACCTGTACCTGCAGCAGAGTCTTCAGGGCTGTGGGCTGCCTGTCTTCGACCAGTGGCTGCGCGATGGCGCTCAGCCGCGCCAGCGGTGGCAGGAGATCGGCGTCGCCGGCGAGATCGACTGCCAGTGCGGCGAGTCCGCTGGATGGCCGGCTTTTGCGCAGCAGTTTGCGTTCTATGCGGCGCGTCCAGCGCAGCAGGTCGGCCCGGTCCATGCCAAGCCGGCAGAAGGGGTGTTTCAGCAGGGCCAGCAGCGGGACGGCTGCGAAATCCTCGGCCACGGCGGCTGCCAGCAGGCGCAGAAATACCGCCGGTGCGGTCTGCAGCAAAGGTTGACCGGCGGAATCATCAACCGTGATGCCGTAGCGGGCCAGTTCAGCGGCGACGCGGCGGGCCAGCATGCGGTCCGGCGTGATCAGGGCGGCGGTCCGTCCAGGCGTTTCCAGCGTTTCGCGCATTGCCACCGCGATGGCCAGCGCCTCTTCGCGCGGTCCCGGCGCCTCGATGCGCTGCAAACCATGGAGCGCATCGCCTGATACCATGCCGCGCAGTTCGCGCCAGCGATGGGTTTCTGCAGGCGGCAGCAGAGCGGCGGTCAGCAGTGCCGCACGATTACTGGTCGGCGCGCCATCGCCGGAGCCGCTTTCCGGCCAGTCGATGACCTCGCCGCGCAAGACGCCCAGTGTATCCAGAAGGCGCGCCAGGGCATGCTGCGGATGGGTGGGTTCGGTATGAACGGCCGTCCAGCTCGCGTCGTCCAGCGTCTGGTCGAGTCCGGGTAGCACCACGCTGCCCTGCGGCAGGGATGCAATCAGTTTGAGCAGCCGTGCCGTGGCCGGAATGGTGCCGGTCGAGCCAGCCGCGATCACCGGATCTGCGGGCGGCGAGGTCTGCCAGTGGTCGATCCAGCGCTGCGTGGCACGTTGACGGTGTTCGGCACTGTCGCTGCGGTCCTGTTCGGCCTTGATCGCCGGCCAGGCCTCGCGGATCACCCTCAGGAAATCCAGTGTCAGTTGCCAGTGGCCGGCAAGCTCCGCCGGTACCAGATCGGGCAGGCGGTCGAGGCCGACTTCCTCGGTTGCGGCAGCATCGAGCAGATGGCCGAGTTCACGTGCCAGCCGCAGCGCGTTGGCGCTGTCGCCGCCGGCCAGCGTCGATGCCTGCACCAGCCGGGCCAGCAGCAGGCTGCGTTCCAGTGTGCCGAAGGGCAAGGCCTCGTCGCCGGCTTCGCCGATACCGCGCAGGTCGAGTTCATCCTCATCCACATCGCCGAGCGGCCGGATGGCCGGCAGCAGCAGGGCCATGCCATCGCTCTGGCGCAGGAAGGCTTCGGTCAGGGCACGGCAGGCACGCCGCGTCGGCAGCAGCACGGTGATGCGAGATACAACCAGGGGATCGGTGGCGTATTGTTGCAGAATGCCCCGCGCCAGCAGGTCGAGAAACGGCCGGCCCTGCGCGATGGTGTAGACCGTGGGTCTAGCCGGCGTGATCATGCAGGGCCGTTTCGGCTTGCTTCAAACCATCATGCGTACCGACATCCATCCATGGTCCGCGATGCACCAGACCATACAGGCGGCTGGCGGCAATGGCGCGATCGTAGAGGATGTTCAGCGAAAAAGCGCCGGCCGGCGCATCGCGGAACAACGTGGGTTGCAGGACCTGTACACCGGTATAGACGTAGGGGGCCATTGCATCGGCATCGCGCCGGACCAGACGGTTGTCCGCATCGAGGAAGAAATCGCCCGGCCCGCCATGACCATCGGCGCGTTCGCGTGGTTGCAGCAGCAGCAGGCCATCCATCTTCGTGGCGTCGAAAGCTGCTGCCAGCCGCTGCAGGGCCACCTCGCTACCTTCGTCGCGCCAGATCAGGTCGGCATTGACGGCGAAAAATGGCGCTTCGCCCAGCAGCGGCAGGGCCTTGGCGATACCACCGCCGGTTTCCAGCAACATGCCGGTTTCATCGGAGATGATGATTTCGATATCGTGGCGGGTGCGCAGATGCTCGCGAATCCTGCTGCCAAGCCAGTGGATGTTGACAATAGCGCGCTGGACCCCGGCTTCGACCAGCCGATCCAGGCAACGGTCCAGCAGCGTGCGGCCGGCCACCGCGATCAGCGGTTTTGGCGTATGGTCGGTGATTGGCCGCAGCCGGGTGCCCAAGCCAGCGGCCAGCACCATCGCTGTTCTTGGGGCGATCTGCGGCATCGGGGTCATGTCAGCCCAGCCCCGGCAACGGGCTGTGACGCTGCTCGGGCGACACCGTCGCATTGAGCCAGCCGCGCAGGTCGGTCAGGGCCGGATGGGCGAGGTCGCGCTCCACCAAGCCCCACATGCGCGACATGAAGGTCTGATATTGCTGTTTGCCGTCGCGCTTCCAGAGCCGGGTGAAGACGCCGAGAATGCGGATGTTGCGTTGCGCGCCGAGAATGGCATAGGCGCGGCGGAATGCGGCATCGTCCACGCCACTGCCGGCGATATAGCGTTGCAGCATGGCTTCGGCCAGGTCTGGCGAGACGTCGCGGCGCGCATCTTCCAGCAGCGACACCAGGTCGTAGGCCGGATGGCCGGCAACGGCATCCTGGAAATCGAGCAGGCCGAGACGCGCGGCGCCCTGGCGTTCTGGCAGCCAGATCAGATTCTCGGCATGGAAATCGCGCAGCACCAGAATGCGCCGGCCGGGTGTCGTTTCCAGTCCAACCTCCGGAGCGAGAATGCTCCAGAGAAAGCGAAAGGCCTGGCGCAATGACGATGGCGTATCACGCCCGGTCAGGGCCGGCAGATACCAGTCGATGAACAGTTCGGTTTCTGCAATCAGCCGGTCTTCGTCATAGAGCACAAGGTCGGCCGGTGCCGGATGACGGTGCAGGTCGAGGAGGAAGTCGATGGCGGCTTCATACAGCTGGGTTTCATCGCTGCCCTGTTCGAGCAGGCGGGCAAACAGATCGTCGCCGAGGTCTTCCAGCAGCAGGAAGCCGCGGTCGGCATCCTCGGCCAGAATGTGCGGCGCACTGTAGCCGAGCGACTGCAGGTGACGGGCGATACGCAGGAAAGGCCGCACATCCTCCTGCGGCGGCGGCGCATCCATCAATACGGCAGGTTTACCGTCGCGGCTGAGCCGCTCGTATTTGCGGAAAGATGCATCGCCGGCAAGTTTGGAACGCGCGGCATCGCCCCAGCCAGCGCGCTGCAGAAAGGCGTTAGAATGGGCGAGGCGATCAGGCATCGGCAGCATGGCTGAACTTAGCAGGCAAGTCGGCGAGGCGTTCCGCCCAGGTGGCGTTGCCCCGCAATTCGGCCATTCGCGGGCCATCCGCGTCGGTCATCAGCGACAGAGCCACGGTCAGCGCCGAAGCCGGCGTGTATGGTCCCAGCCGGTCTGGCCATTCGATCAGGGCGATGCCGTCATGCAAGGCCTCGTCGAGGCCGAGTTCATCCAGTTCGCGGGGATCGTTCACCCGATAAAGATCGAAAT
Source organism: Ferrovibrio sp. (assembly GCF_025869515.1). GTDB lineage: Bacteria > Pseudomonadota > Alphaproteobacteria > Ferrovibrionales > Ferrovibrionaceae > Ferrovibrio. The sequence goes on along the minus strand of NZ_JAOZVR010000117.1, from coordinate 85,282 downwards.
GCCACAGCATGGCTTTTGCGGTTTCATAGGTCAGCACCAAGTTGAAGCTCGGGCTCGGCACTTCGGTGCCGGCTTCGTTGCTCAGATGCCGAATCAGGGCGCGGGCGAAACAGGTTTTGCCGGCGCCGAGCGGCCCATCAAGCAATATCGCATCGCCGGACTGCAGCCGGTCGGCCAGCAGCATGGCCAAAGCGGCGGTCGCCGTCTCGTCGGGCAACTGGTAGCGGCGAATCGTCGGCATCGGTCGACTTTACTGACGGGTCAGCAGTGCTGCAATCGGGCCCGGCTCGGGCAGCGGATAGCGTGGCAGCAGGATATCGACGGCCTGCGCGCCATTGGCGCTGTCCAGTTTGAGCCGGGCGCCATGCAGGTCGAACAGGCCGCGCGCCACCACCAGCGAAAGATCGGCATTGATCCGCCGTTGCTCGGGCGCATCGACCAGATCGGCAAACAGCTGGCGCGGCTGTACCGGGCTTAATCCTCCGCTGTGGCATTCGATGCGCAGGCCGAGATGCGACTCGTCATCCGCCGACAGCGACAGGGCCACCCGGCCACCCTGCGGCGTGCCGTCCAGCGCCACCGCCATCACGCTGTCGAGTGCCTGGCGCAGGCGCTGGCTGTCGCCGATGATGGCGCCGCTGCCGTTGCGGGTCGGCAGGTCGAGCAGGATGGCGCGGTGATCGGCCAGTTCGCGCCACAGAGCTGCATCTTCGCGCCATAGCGTATCGAGCGACAGTTCGGCGGGCTCCAGGGCCATCTGGCCGACCTCGATGGTGGCGATGGCGATGATGTCATCCAGCAGGCGCAGCAGATCCCGCGAGGTGATCATGATATCGGCGCAGTATTCCTCCTGCCGGGCATTCATCGGGCCGAGGATGCCCTGTGCCAACACCTCGGTCATGCTGATCAGCGTCCCCAGCGGCGAGCGCAGGTCATGCGTAATGTTGCTGATAAAGGCCGCATTCATGCGGTCGGTACGTTCCAGTGCCTCGTTGCGTTCGCGCAGCGCGCGCTCGATGCGAATATTGGCGCTGACATCCAGATAAGTATAGAGCACGGCGCCATCGGGCAGCGGCACGGATGCATAGTCGATCACCGTGCCGTCGCCGCGTTCCAGCCGGCCACGTGTGCCCTTGCGGCTGGCGAAGCTGTCGATCAGACGTTCACGCAGCTGGGCCCAGTCCGGCCCGCGCTGCATCAGCGGGCGTGCCGCCTCCATCACCTCGGTGATATGCGGTTGGCGGTTCAGCATATCGGCATCGATCTGCCAGAGCTGGGCGAAAGCGCGGTTATACAGCGACAGCCGGCCATCGGAGCCATAGACGACGACAGCCTCGTAAAGGTTGTCCAGCGTGGCACGTTGCACGGCGATCATGGTGTTGGTGGCGCGTTCCAGGGTCAGTTGCCGCGTCACATCGTCATAGGCAAACAGCAGGCCGCCGGAAGGATAGGCGCTGATCACCAGACGGAGCGTCGAACCATCGGGCAGGTGGATCAGCTCCTCCTGCCGTTCGATCACCGTGGTGAATAGCGAAAGCTGGCTGCGTTTGTAGGATTGCCAGTCGATCTGCTCTGGCAGGCGGCGCTCGGCCCGCAACTGTTCGAGCACCTCGCCGAAGGTCGGCCGGGTTTCCAGCCAGGCTTCGTCCAGTTGCCAGAGCCGGGCATAGGCGCGGTTCCAGATCAGCAGTTTCTTGTCAGGCCCGTAGATCGCCGTGGCCGTGGAGATGGTGCGCAGCACCTCCATATGGGCTTCCATGTGGCGGCGAAGCTGGCCGCGCGCATCGGCTTCCGGCGTGATGTCCTGGCCGAAGCCGAGCGTACCTTCACCAATCGGCAGTTCGAAGATGCGGTAGTTGCGGCGGTCGCCCTCGGCCACGAAGCGGCGCTCCTGCGACTTCAGAGTGGCGGCGGCCCGGGCGGCCAGCGCCAGATCGCGCGGCTGGTCCAGATCATGTGCCGAGGCCAGCTCGAGGCCGCGTTCGATAGCATCCTGCGTCGTGGTTTCGGCCATCAGCGCATAGCGTGCATTGACCCAGAGCAGGCGGCCTTCGCCATCGCGGCGCCAGATCGGAAACGGCGCCGCATCGAGCAGGGCACTGGCTTGCGCCTCAGCCCGCCGCAGATGATCTACTTCCGCGGTCAGGCTATCGAGGCGCTGCTGCAGAGCGGCAGCAGCCTTGCGTTCGCCATCGCGCGCAATGACGGTCGCTGCCACCTCGGCCTCGGCGCGGCGCAGCGTCTCGCGCAGGCCGCGGGCGCGCCAGGCCTGCCATCCGGCGAGGCCGGCTGCTGCAGCGGCCAGCGCCGTCAGCCACCAGACCTCGTTCACGCGTTTTTCTCCGGTATTTTAGACATTCATGGCCCCAGACATGGGGCCACTATCGGCCAGCCCGGAGGCTCAAGACAAGGCGTTAAAAACAACAAAGGCCGGCCCGGAAATAGTCCCGGGTCCGGCCTTTGTGCGACAGGGGCGATTCGCCCCGATTCAGTGGCAATTAATAGCGGTAATGGTCCGGCTTGAAGGGGCCCTTCTCGCCGATGCCGAGATACTTCGACTGCACCGGGGTGAGCTTGGTCAGCTTGGCGCCAACCTTTTCCAGATGCAGGCTGGCGACCTTCTCATCGAGATGCTTGGGCAGGGTATAGACCTGCTTTTCGTACTTGCCGGGGTTTGTCCAGAGTTCCATCTGCGCCAGCACCTGGTTGGTGAAAGACGCGCTCATCACGAAGCTCGGATGGCCGGTGGCATTGCCCAGGTTGACCAGGCGGCCTTCCGACAGAACGATGATGCGCTTCTTGTCAGGGAATTCGACCTCGTCCACCTGCGGCTTCACATTGTGCCACTTCAGGTTCTTCAGGGCACCGATCTGAATCTCGGAGTCGAAGTGACCGATGTTGCACACGATGGCGCGATGTTTCATGGCGCGCATGTGTTCGATGGTGATGACATCCAGGTTGCCGGTGGCGGTGACGAAGATGTCGCCCCTCGGCGCGGCATCTTCCATGGTCACGACCTCATAGCCTTCCATCGCCGCCTGCAGCGCGCAGATCGGATCGATTTCGGTGACCATGACGCGGCAGCCGGCATTGCGCAGGCTGGCAGCCGAACCCTTGCCCACGTCGCCGTAGCCGGCGATGACGGCGATCTTGCCGGCCATCATCACATCGGTACCGCGGCGGATGCCGTCGACCAGGCTTTCGCGGCAGCCATAGAGATTGTCGAACTTCGACTTGGTCACGCTGTCGTTCACGTTGATCGCCGGGAACAGCAGGCGGCCTTCCTTGGCCATGACATAAAGGCGATGCACGCCGGTGGTGGTTTCCTCGGTCACGCCCTTGATCGCGGCGCCCATCTTGGAATACCAGCCCGGCGAGGTCTTCAGCTTCTTGGCGATCGCGGCATAGAGGACGGTCTCTTCCTCATTGGTCGGCTTCGAGATCACCGAAGCGTCCTTCTCGGCCTGCATGCCCAGGTGGATCAGCAGCGTGGCGTCGCCGCCATCGTCCAGGATCATGTTCGGGGTGCCGCCATCGGCCCATTCGAAGATCTTGTGGGTGTAATCCCAGTATTCTTCCAGCGTCTCGCCCTTCACGGCGAAGACCGGGATGCCGGCTGCGGCAATGGCGGCGGCGGCATGGTCCTGGGTCGAGTAGATGTTGCATGAGGCCCAGCGGATATCGGCGCCGAGCGCTTTCAGAGTCTCGATCAGCACGCCGGTCTGGATTGTCATGTGCAGCGAGCCGGCGATGCGGGCGCCCTTGAGCGGCTGCGACTTGCCGAATTCGGCACGGGTGGCCATCAGACCGGGCATCTCGGTCTCGGCCATGTCCAGCTCCTTGCGGCCCCAGTCGGCCAGACCGATGTCTTTAACGATATAATCCGCGCTCATTTCGGCAGCTCCAGTTGGTGAGATTTCACACTGGGCGCGGATATAGCAGGGGGCAGGCTGGCCTGTCCAGTTCTATATAAAGAAATCTTTATATAGGTATATAGATTTTAAGGTCTGCTTATTCGGATTCCCCAAATTTGCCCTCCACCAGGGTGATCAGGGCCTCCATGGCGGCCACAGCCTCGGCCCCGGCCGCCGTGATCTCGATGCTGCTGCCCTGGGTTCCGGCCAGCATCATCAGGCCCATGATCGATTCCCCATTAACGGTCTGGCCGTCCTTGGAAACTTGGATCTTGGCCTGCGGGAAACGCGCGACCACCTGGACAAACTTCGCCGCCGCACGGGCATGCAGCCCGCGCTGGTTGGGAATTGTGACGCTGCGCTTGAGCGGCGCGCCATTCGATGTCGCAGCATCCATCAGGCGGATTCCCCCGCCAGGAGCTTGGAGGCGACATTGATGTATTTGCGGCCGGCTTCCTGGCCGGCACTGACCGCGGCCGCCAGGTCCGACTTGGCGCGTACGCTGGCCAGCTTGATCAGCATCGGCAGGTTAACGCCGGCGATCACCTCAACCTTGGCCTGATCCATGATCGAGATGGCCAGGTTGGATGGCGTGCCGCCGAACATGTCGGTCAGCACGATCACGCCCTTGCCGTTTTCAACGGCGGCAACGGCGGCGAGGATGTCCTGCCGGCGCTGTTCCATATCGTCATCAGGGCCGATGCAGACGGCGCGCATGTTCTTCTGCGGTCCAACCACATGCTCGGTAGCGTGAATGAATTCTTCGGCAAGACGGCCGTGAGTGACGACGACAATACCGATCATGGGACGCTGTCGATCTTGTGGCTGGTCATGGGGCTGGGGTTCCTCGTCGGCTGCGGCTCAGGCCAAGGTCAGACTGGGGCCAGATCGCGGTCGCGGTGACGGATATCGACACGTTGGCCAGTGTCGCGCAAGTGTTTGCCAAGTGCCTCGGCAACCACAACGGAACGGTGGCGGCCGCCTGTGCAACCGATTGCAATGGTCAGATAGCGTTTGCCCTCAGCGGCATAACGCGGCACCAGATTATCGATCATGTCGCGCAGCTGTCCAAAAAAGCCGGCATAGGCCGGATCGGCGGAGACGTAATTCGCCACGCCGGGATCGGTGCCGGTCTGCGGGCGCAGGATTTCATCGTAATGGGGGTTGCGCAGGAAGCGCACATCGAACACCAAATCCGCCTCGCGCGGCAGGCCGAGTTTGTAGGAAAACGAGAGTACCATGATACTAAGGCCGGGCAGGGCGTCCAGCGCGAATTGCGCGGCCAGAACCTGCCGGAATTCGGGCAAAGTGACTGTCGAGGTATCGATCACCAGGTCGGCCTCAGCCCGTAACGGCAGCATCAGCCGTCGTTCGGCGACGATGCCGTCAGTGATCGGGCGATCTCCCGCAAGCGGATGCCGCCGGCGGGTCGCGGTGAAACGCTTGAGCAGGACTTCGTCTTCGCAGTCGAAATACAGCAGCTGCACGGCCAGGTCGGAACGCTGCTTCAACTCGCCCAGCAGGGCAATCAGGCGGTCGGGCTGAAAATCGCGGGTGCGACTGTCCACGCCCACAGCGATGGCGCGGCGCGGCCGCAGGCCTGGTTCCGCATCGCCGCCGTCATCCGATACGGCCAGCCGGCGCAGCAATGGCAGCGGCAGGTTATCGACCGCCTCGTAGCCGTAATCCTCAAGCAGCTTGAGCGCGGTGGTTTTGCCGGCGCCGGAGAGGCCACTGACGACGACGAGACGGATCGGATCAGCAGCGGCATCCATGGTCAGGCTTGACGCTTGAGCCGTGTGGCGATGGGGTTTTCCCCAAGACGGATATCTTCCGGGCGGATTTCGTCAGGCCGGAACAGCGTGCCGGCGACGGCACGCGCCAGCGCCCATCTTACCTTCACAGCGACACTGCCCTCAAAGGCATGCAGCGACAGGCAGGGCAGCTCGACATCGAGAACGTTTTCAAAGCGCGGCTCGGGCAGGCGCGGCACATTGTCCGGCGACACGAGGTCGATCAGCAGTGCCAGCGGTGTCGGCGGCGCGGCCGGATGCGAAACCGGCCCCAGGCCGCGAATTTCCAGCAGGCCACGCAAAGCCGGCGGCGCACTGGCGATCAATCGGTCGCCGTCGCGCAGCAGGCATGTCCGGTCGTCGGCGACAAGGCCGGCGCCGGCGTCGAGCAGACGAAGCGTCAGATCGGATTTGCCAGCACCGGAGGGGCCGCGGAGCAGCACCGCTGCGCCGGTAATCGCCACGCAGCTAGCATGAAGGGTCAGCATGGGCGCGCAGCCTGCCGGGGTGCCCTGACAGAGTCAATACATCCTTATGCAGAGTTGCTTTGGTTAACGGCTACAATGGCAACCGGACCGTGAAACAGGCGCCAGTTTGTCCATCGCCGCGATTTTCGGCATGAATGTCGCCGCCGAGCGATTGCACCACCTGGCGGGCAATCGACAGTCCGAGGCCCGAATGCAGACCGAAGGCCTCCGAGGCCGGACGTTCGCTGTAGAAGCGTTCGAAGATCGATTCCAGGTTGTCGACAGGGATGCCCGGGCCTTCATCGGCCACACTGAACATGACATGGCGCGGCTCGCGCTTCACCGTCACGGTGATGGTGCCCCCCTGCGGGCAGAAGGAAATCGCGTTGTCGATCAGGTTCCGCGCCACCTGCCCGATCCGGCTTTCAAAACCCGGCGCCAGATACGGGCCGGGTTCGATCAGCGTCAGCACGATTTTCGGTCCGGTTTCGGACAGCCGAGCAGAATAGGTTTCCACCACCGAGCGCAGCATTTCAGCAATATCCAGCGGCTGCGCTTCGCTGCGCGCGAGTTCGGCATCCAGCCGGGACGCGCCGGAAATATCGGTGATCAGGCGGTCCATGCGGCGGACATCGTCCTGCATGACGGCCAGCAGCCGGTCGCGCAATTCCGGTTTCTCCGTACGCTGGAAAGTTTCCATGGCGCTGCGCAGCGAAGTGAGCGGATTCTTGATTTCATGCGACACGTCGGCGGCGAAGCGCTCGATGGCGTCCAGTCGCTGCGACAGGGCTGCCGTCATCGCGCGCAGAACGCTCGACAGGTCGCCGATCTCATCTTCGCGTCCCGAATAGTCCGGCAGTGACAGGTGTGCAATACGACCCTTGGCGGCGCGGATTCGTTCTGCCGCTTCCGCCAGCCGGTGAATCGGGCGCACGATGGCGCCGGCGAGATAGAGCGAGGCCAGCACGGTGAAGCCGAGGACCGCGGCGAAGACCTTCAGCACTCCCAGTCGTTCCTCACGAACGCGGGCATCCAGTTCGGCGCTGTCGACATTCAGGAGCAATGCGCCGACCACCTTGCGCAGGCCCTGCACCGGCACTGCCACCGACAGCATGATTCGGCCATCAGGCAGGTCGCGCAGCTGCTCGCCGCGGTCGCCGGTCAGCGCACGGCGCGCTTCCGGGTAATCGTTGGCATGGGTGAATGGCAGTTCGACATATTTCGGCAGGTTCAGCGTGGTCATGAACAGGGCGTTGATCTTGTCGTACAGGCCGACCAGCGCCTGCTCCCAGGGCGTGTCGATATTGGGCGGCGGCAGCTGACGGGTGACCACGCCGCGGCCGGCGGCCAGCAGCAGGCGGCTGTCGGCGAGCAGTTCGCCTTCCGTATCGAAGAGCCGGGCCCGTGCGCTTGACTGTGCCGACAGGCGACGCAGCAACTGGCGCGCCAGCTCGGGCTCAAGCGTGGGGGCGAATTCCGACGGGCTGATCGCCGACTCGCCCAGGGCGCCGGCGATCAGGTCTGCCTCGTAGCGCAGGGCCGTCAGCCGTGTGTCGATCAGGCTGAGGCGAAACTGGTCGAGATAGAAAAACGCCAGCACAAGCGCAATCGGCGCTGCCAGATTGATCAGCAGGATGCGACGCGTCAGCGGCGACATCAGCCGCCGTCGCGGAGACTGATCGGTCACCGCCTGCTCTCCATGCTGGGCTTCCCTCCGGCCGTTATGACAGGCTTATGCCGGCTGTTCCTTGAAGCGATAGCCGACGCCATACAGAGTCTCGATCGAGTCGAAGCTGTCATCGACCATCTTGAACTTCTTGCGCAGTCGCTTGATGTGGCTGTCGATCGTGCGGTCATCGACATAGACATTGTCGTCGTAGGCCGCATCCATCAACTGGTCGCGGTTTTTCACATGGCCCGGCCGTTGCGCCAGGGCGTCCAGCAGCAGGAACTCGGTGACTGTGAGCACCACTTCCTCGCCTTTCCAGGTGCAGCGATGCCGCGCCGGATCCAGGCTGAGCGGACCGCGCACCACCATCTTGTCGCTTGCGGTTTCCTCGGCGCCCGGGCGGTTGGCTTCGGCGCGGCGCAGCACCGCCTTGATCCGCTCGATCAGCAGGCGCTGGCTGAAAGGCTTGGTGATATAGTCGTCGGCGCCCATCTTGAGGCCGAGCACTTCGTCGATTTCCTCGTCCTTGGAGGTGAGGAAAATCACCGGCACCTGACTGACGCGACGCAGCCGGCTCAGTGTCTCCATGCCGTCCAGCCGCGGCATCTTGATATCGAGGATGACGAGATCGGGCATCTGCTGGGTCAGATGGCGCAGCGCTTCGGCGCCGTCGTTATAGGTTCGAACCTTATAACCTTCGGCTTCCAGGGCGATGGATACCGAGGTCAGAATGTTGCGGTCGTCATCGACCAGGGCAATCGTGGCGCTCACAGGAGAGAGTCCTTCTGGGAAATCCTTGGATGGTATCGGCCAGGCCGTGTGAAAGTCCCGGAAAACCGGTGATCGTTGTCACACCTATATAGCAAGTCGCTGGCCGGTTTGCAGGGGGCGGGGCAGGGTGGGAGCATGAATTTCACGCCCCTCCTAACGGCTGGACCCGCCGTTCATATCCATCTGGCGGCGACGATTTTGGCGCTGCTGCTCGGAATCATGATGCTGGTCCGTCGCAAGGGTACCGGTTCGCACCGGGCTCTGGGCTGGATCTGGGTCGGTCTGATGCTGACCGCGGCGGTCAGCTCGTTCTGGATCACCGGCATCCGCGGCGGCTACAGCCCGATTCATGCCTTGAGCGTGCTGGTGCTGATTCTGGTGCCGCTGGCTGTGCTGGCGATCCGGCGCGGCAAGATCACCCGGCATCGGATGGCGATGACCGGCCTGTTCTTCGGCGCCCTGGTGATCCCGGGCCTGTTCACCCTGCTGCCCATGCGTCTGCTCGGACGGCTTCTGGGTGACGGCGTGGCCTTACTCACCCTGGCCCAGTAGCAGGCCGCGGCGGCGCGCCGCCTCGAACAGGGCCATGAAGGCCCAGAAGCCGAGCGCCAGATACAGGGCGTTCAGGGCGAAGGCGCCAAACAGCAGATCGCCGCGCAGCACGCCATCCACCAGCAGCGCACGCATGCCCTCGAAGACATAGGCCGGCGGCAGGGCCCAGGCGACAGCCTGCAGCCAGCCGGGCAGCACGCTGACCGGGTAATAGACGGCCGCCACCGGCAGGATCAGGAACATGGCGCCCCAGGCAGCACTTTCGGCGCCCAGGCCATGGCGCATGATCAGGCCGCAGACGGCGATGCCGATGGCCCAGCCGAACATGATCAGGCTGAAGAAGAACGCGGCCAGTGCCAATCCCATGCCGTAGACCGAGAAATCGAAAAAGATCCAGGCCATGAAGCTGACCGGGACCATGCCGAACAATGTCCGGATCAGGCCCATGATCAGGATCGAGGCGGCGAATTCGCCCGGCCGCAGCGGGCTGACGAACAGGTTGCCCAGATTGCGCGACCACATTTCTTCCAGGAAGGAGATCGCCACGCCGAGCTGCACGCGGAACATCGAATCCCACAGCATCATGCCGGCGATGAACACGCCGAAGGCCTGTGCCACATAGGAGGTCTTGCCGGCGAGGAACTGGGTCAGGAAGCCCCACATGATCATCTGCACCGCCGGCCAGTAGATCAGCTCGACGAGTCGGGTCCATGATCCGGACAGCAGATACCAGTGCCGCAGCAGCATGGCGGCCATGCGCTGCAGACTGCAGCTGATGCTGTCGCTGTTCGTGCCTATGCTCATGCCGGGCCTATGCTCATGCGGGGGCGGCCTCCAGCGCTGCCTTGCCCTGGCCGCGGGCGATATCGAGGAACACTTCCTCCAGATTGCGCCGGCCATAACGTTCGATCAGCTCAGGTGCGGTGCCACGGTCAACGATGCGCCCTTCCTTCATCATCAGCACCTGATCGCACAGTCGCTCCACTTCGCTCATGTTATGCGAGGCGAGCAAGATGGTGACACCGAACTCCCGTCGATACTTTTCCAGCAGGCTGCGCACCCAGTCGGCCGTATCGGGATCGAGCGAGGCGGTCGGTTCGTCCAGCAGCAGCAGGTCGGGCTGGTTGATCAGCGCCTTGGCAAGCGCCACGCGGGTCTTCTGCCCGGCTGACAGCGCGCCGGCCGGCCGGTCGAGCAGGGCGGCGAAATTCAGTTCCTCGGCCAGCTGTTCGATGCGTGCGCTGGCCTGCGGCACGGCATACAGTCCGGCAAAGACCTTCAGGTTCTGTCGCACGGTCAGGCGGTGCGGCAGATCGACATAGGGCGAGGAGAAATTCAGCCGTGGCAGGATGTGGTGCCGGTCGCGCAGCATGTCGGTGCCGAGAATGCTGATGCTGCCGGAGGTGGGTTTCAGCAGGCCGAGCAGCATGGCGATCGTGGTGGTCTTGCCGGCGCCGTTACCGCCCAGCAGGGCCGTTACGCTGCCCGGCGTCACCGTGAAGTCGATGCCGGCCACGGCATGCACCGGCTTGTCGGCCGCGCCATAGGTCTTGGCGAGGCCGGCCACAGCAATTGCGGCACTGGTTCCGGGAGCAGGCGGCATGAGCTAAGGTATTTCCACGGCGCGATAAATTTGTTCTGCCCTGATATGGACAGGGCGGACGATTTTGTCTATAACCGCGCGCCGTTGCGGAATAAAGCCCGTAACGCCGGTATCCGGAAGATACCCGTGCCCAGGTAGCTCAGTTGGTAGAGCAGAGGACTGAAAATCCTCGTGTCGGCGGTTCAACTCCGTCCCTGGGCACCATTTTCTCCCCACCCGCATTTGCCCTGGCCTAAAACCGCCGCATCGCCGCTCCGATGCGGTCCAGATGCCGCCGCCGCATATCCGGCGTCGCCACGTTCATGTGGTAACAGGCGAGATAGTCGACCCGTCGCCCGCCGGCCAATGCCCGCAGATAGCGCGTGATCACTTTGCGCGGCGGATCGCCCATGAAAAACGCCATCCAGCGCGGTCGTCCGTATGTGGTCACGGCAGCAATCTTTTTCAGATGCGTCAGGGCCGGCTTCACATCGGCCGGGTCGCTGATGTCGAAAGCGACGCCGGGCATCAGCACGCGGTCGAACCAGCCTTTCAGGATCGCCGGCAACCCGAAGCACCAGACCGGAAAGCACAGGACCAGTGCCTCGGCTGCCAGCAGGCGATCGACATAGGGTTGTACCGGCGCTTGGTTCACCGCGGTGTTGTGGTAATTCAGCCGCTCCTCGCGGCTCAGCACCGGATTGAAGCCTTCGGCATAGAGGTCGCAATCGTCGACATCATGGCCGGCGGCGCGCAGCGCCTCAATCACACGGTGATGCAGCGCGGCATGGAAACTGGTTTCCACCGGATGGGCATAGAGAACCAGAACCCGCATCAGCCGGCTTTGTCCTTGGCGTCATCAGGTGGCAGGCTGTCGCGGATCGCCTTCAGCCTGGCATGCAGCGCATCGTCGCGGATGCGCGGCAGCAGCCGGTCCAGTTCGGTGGCGATTTCCGCCGGCGACAGATAGCCGCGCCAGGCGTCCGGCGCCTCGTCCAGACTGCAGACGGCAGAAGCGGGCGGTTGCGGTTCATCCATGCCGGCAGTTTAGCGCAGGACCGGGCTGCTGTCGTCATCGACCTGTCACTGCGTCGGCATCGCGGTGTCACGGATCGCCGCTACCGACTCTTCTCCCAACCACCAAACAGGGGGAATCGGACATGAAACCGATCGCACTTGCCTTGATTTCAGCCGCGTTTTTTACCGGCACCGCCACGATGGCCCCGGCCTGGGCGCAGGACGCGAGACCGTTCCGCGCCACTGTTACCGGCCATGCATTCCTGCCGGCGGAAAGCTTCGTGCCGGCACCGGCCGATGCGCCGGCCATGCTGAAGACCTCAGGCAAATTCACCGGCCCGGCCCGCAACGACAAGCTGCGCAGCGTCGAAGGCGTTTCGGCGCTGTCCGACAAGGCAGCGCCGCGCAAGATCGGCATCAGTCTGCCCTTCGAGGGCCAGCCGGTGCAGGGGTTCTCCGGCATCAGGTCGCTGGGCAACGGCGAATTTATGGTGGTCACGGACAACGGCTTTGGCAGCAAGGCCAATTCGCCCGATGCCATGCTGATGTTCCATCGCCTGAAGATCGACTTCGTGGGCGGGCAGATTCAGCGGCAGGAAACCCTGTTCCTGCATGACCCGGACAAGAAAGTGCCGTTCCTGATCGTCAACGAAGGCACCGACAAGCGTTATCTCACCGGCGCCGATTTCGACCTGGAATCGATGCAGCCGGTCGGCGATACAATCTGGTTCGGCGAGGAATTCGGCCCCTACCTGATCGCCACCGACCGTCAGGGCAAGGTGAAGCAGATCGTCGAGACCAAGGTGAACGGCAAGCCGGTGCGCTCGCCCGATCATTATGCCGTGCGTACACCGGGCGCGCCGGGTGCGGTCGCTTTCGAATCGCGCCGCAGCAAGGGCTATGAAGGCATGGCCGCCAGCAAGGACGGCAAGTTCCTCTATCCGCTGCTGGAAGGCGCTTTGTGGGATGCGGCGGCCAACGGCACCGAGAAGGGCGCCGATGGCAAGGAATACCTGCGCATCCTCGAATTCGATCTGGCCAAGACCGACTGGACCGGCCGCAGCTGGAAATACCGCCTCGAAGTCAACGGCAACAGCATCGGCGACTTCAACATGATCGACGCCAACAGCGGCATGATCATCGAGCGCGACGATACCGAGGGCAGCCAGGCGCAGGCCTGCAAGGGCGAAGTCAAGCCCGACTGCTTCAACAAGCCCGCGAAATTCAAGCGCGTCTACAAGATCGACCTCAGCCAGGCCGATGCCGATGGCTATGTGAAGAAGGTCGGCTATATCGACCTGATGGATATGGCCGACCCGAACAGGAAGGCCAAGCAGGGCGGCGAAGCGGGTGAGGGCGGCCAACGCCTGACCTTCCCCTTCTTCACCATCGAGAATGTCGATGTTGTCGATGCCACGCATATCATCGTCGGCAACGACAACAACCTGCCTTTCTCCTCGGGCCGCAAGCTCGGTAAAAGCGACGACAACGAGTTCGTCCTTCTGGAAGTGAAGGATTTCCTGGCTGCGAAGTAAGCAGGATTTCCAAAAGCACCCGGCCGGTCCAATTTTCTCGATACCGGCCGGCCGGGTGTCTTTACGGCTGTATGGCGGCCTTGATCCAGGCCAGGGCTTCGGCGGTGCCGACAACGGGCGTGGTCAGATGGGTGGCTGCGACTTCCAGGTACCGGCTTTTGGGATTGGCCGGCAGCTTGCTGAAGGCGTAATCGCGACCGCGGCGGAACATGGGGTCCTTGTCGCCGATCACCCACAGCACGGGGATCTGCGCCGGAATGCGCGCTGCGGTGCGAGACATCTCGGCGTCCGAATTGGGGTCGAAATAGCTCAGGTAATTCCTCGCCGTTGTGCGCACCTTGATCGATGTGCCCTGGTTGCTGTCTTCGAAATCCCTGCGCGTGTCGCCCTGGCCGGCCGCCACCAGGCGGCGGGCTTCGTCGATGCTGTCATGCACGGCCCGCAGCGGCGGGAAATTATAGTAACTGTCGGGGACATGGCCGGGTGCCAGCAGCACCAGGGCATCCACCGTGCCGTATTTGACTGCATAGCCCATCGCTGCCGGGCAGCCCATGCTGTGCCCGGCAATCACGATCCTGGTCGCCCCCTTGTCGCGCAGGCTTTTCACATGGCGGTCGATTTCCGCCATGGCCTGATCCCAGTCGCCGTCGATATAGCGGCGCGCCGACCACGGCATGTCCGGCATCAGGGTGATCATACCGTCATTCGCTAGGGCGGATCTGAACTGCCCCGAATAGGGGTCGTTCTGGCTGCCGGGGCTTTTGCCGTGCAGCACCAGCACGCCGATGCGCTCCTGGGCCTGCCCCGGCAGGGCGGCGAAAGTCAAAAAGGCGGCCAGAAGCGTGGCCAGGCAGCCGAAACGCATGGATTCCCCCGATTTCAGGTGGCCAGTATGCTGCCCTGCCCCGACAGCAGCAAGCCGGTCGCTATGCTTGCCGCCAGAGTCGCCGCCCCGTAGATTGCGGCATCCTGTTCTGTCTGCCTGATTCGCCGGTCCCTGCGTGTCGGGCCCTTACTGTGACCCGCAATGCTCAATCCCCGTATCGACGAACTCAGCGACTACCCCTTCGCCCGCCTGCGCACCCTGCTCGATTCCGAGCCACTGCCGGCCGGCATGGCGCCGATCAATCTTTCGATCGGCGAGCCGTCGCATCCGCTGCCGCCAATGGTGATCGAGCAGATGACGGCGGACCTCAGCATTCTCAATCGCTATCCCACCATCAACGGTACGCCGGAATTTCGCGCCGCCTGCGCCGCCTGGATCACGCGCCGCTACAAGCTGCCGGAAGCCCTGATTGAGCCGGAAACGCAGATCGTCGCGCTGACCGGCACGCGCGAAGGTCTGTACATGATCGCCAATGTGATCGTGCCGCAGAAAAAAGGTCCGAAGGGCGAGCGCCCGCTGGTGCTGATGCCCAATCCGTTCTACCAGACCTATGTCGGCGCCGCTGTGGCGGCCGGCGCCGATCCGTATTTCATGCCGGCAACTGCAGAGAACGGCTTCCTGCCCGATTTCAAATCGCTGGACAGGGAGACGCTGGAACGCACGGCGCTGGTCTATATCTGCTCGCCGGCCAATCCGCAGGGTGCGGTGGCCAGCGTGGACTATCTTGCGCATCTGATCGAACTGGCGCGACAGTATGATTTCGTCGTCGCCTTCGATGAATGCTATGCCGAGATTTACGATCAGGTGCCGCCGCCGGGCGGCCTGGACGCGGCACTGCATCTGGCTGGCAGCAAGGTCGGCCAGGATGCGCTGAAGAATATCGTGGTGTTCCATTCGCTGTCCAAGCGCTCCAGCGCGCCGGGCCTGCGTTCCGGTTTCTGCACCGGCGACCTGGAGATCACCAAGGCCTTCATCAAGCTGCGCAATTACGGCTGCACCGGCATGATGATGCCGGTGGCGGCGGCCTCGGCCGCACTGTGGCGCGACGAGGCCCATGTCGAGCAGAACCGGGCGATGTACCGTCAGAAATTCGACATGGCGCAGAATGTCCTGGGCAACCGCTTCGGCTTTTTCCGGCCGGCCGGCGGGTTCTACCTCTGGCTCGATGTTGGCGACCCCGAGGCCATGGCGCTGCGGCTGTGGCGCGAGGCGGCCATCCGCAGCCTGCCGGGCAATTACCTGACCCGGCCGGAAAACGGCGGAGAACGGGCCGGAAAAACCTATCTGCGGCTCGCCCTGGTGTCGGATATCGAGACCACAAAGGTTGCGCTTCAACGCATTGGTAACGTTCTGGGGGGTTAACTGATCAGGCTAGGGCGAATCGGCCCGGGTCGGCGGCCGTGTCTGCGCGCCGGTATGGTTAATCTGTGAGGAACGGCATGGCTGCCAGGTCCAAGAAGAAGCGGTCTTTCTTCCCCGAGGGATTCGACGATTTTCTGAGCATGCGGGCCCGCGAGGGCGGCGGCATCCTGATCCTCGGTCTGGGCTTCCTGCTGGCGCTGGCGCTGGCGAGCTTCGATCCGGCCGATCCGAATTTCAATCACGCCACGCCGCTGGCGCCCAGGAACTGGCTCGGCCTGCCGGGCGCCTATATCTCCGACGTGCTGCTGCAGACGCTCGGCCTCTCGGCCTGGCTCTTCGTGCTGCTGCTGGCCAGTTGGGGCTTCCGCATCGTGTCGCATCGCGGCCTGCCGCGCTGGTGGTTGAATGTGGCGCTGGTGCCGCTCACCCTGATCCTGTTTGCGGCCTTTGCCGCCGCGCTGCCGGTGCCCACGGTCTGGGCGCTGCGCGCGGGCCTGGGCGGCGTGGTCGGCGATTTCATTCTCTATCACCAGCTGGTGCCATTCGGCGTCATGTTCGGCCTGCCGATTTCCGCGGTGCTGCCGGCGGTACTCTGTTTCGGCTTCGCGGTGCTGTGCTTCTACTTCGCTTCCGGCCTCAGCATGGGAGAATGGCGCAGCATGGGGGCCGGCCTGGGCTTTGGTGCGGCGGCTACCGCTGGTCTGGCGGCGCAGGGTATCTATCATTCCGGTAAAGCGGCCATGCGCGCCGGCCAGGAAACCCAGGGCTTTTTCGGCCGGCTGAAGGCCGCCTTCAGCCGTGACGACGAGGACGACAAGCCGGTGATCCGCAAGGCCGAGCCGAGTTTCGGTAAGGCTAGGAAAGCGGCCGTCGAGGATGACTATGTCGATCCCGATGATCTTGATGAGGCGGAAGACGACGAGAATGATCTGCCGCGCCTGCCCACGGCCAAGCGGGCCGACGAGGGCCGTGTCACCCGCCGTATCGAAAAGCCCAGGACAGGGGTACGCGCTGCCCGCGAAGCGCAGACCACGCTCAATCTGGGCGATGCCGGCGATTTCGAACTGCCGGAACTCTCGCTGCTGAAGCCGCCGCCGGCCGATACCGCGCGCGAAAAGATCAACGAGGATGCGCTGGAGCAGAATGCCCGCATGCTCGAGTCAGTGTTGAACGAATTCGGCGTGCAGGGCGAGATCACCAAGGTGCGCCCCGGCCCGGTCGTCACGCTCTACGAACTCGAACCAGCACCCGGTACCAAGTCCAGCCGCGTGATCGGCCTCAGCGACGATATCGCCCGCTCGATGAGTGCGCTGTCCGCCCGCGTCGCCGTCATTCCCGGTCGCAATGCCATCGGCATCGA
The DNA here is from genome assembly GCF_025869515.1 of Ferrovibrio sp. Classification (GTDB taxonomy): domain Bacteria; phylum Pseudomonadota; class Alphaproteobacteria; order Ferrovibrionales; family Ferrovibrionaceae; genus Ferrovibrio. The sequence continues at coordinate 68,374 of NZ_JAOZVR010000117.1, read as the reverse complement.
ACTGCCCAATGCCAGGCGCGAGACGGTCTATCTGCGCGAGCTGCTGGGCTCGGCCGAATTCGAGAGCCCGTCCACCAAGCTGGGCCTGGCGCTGGGCAAGGATATCGGCGGCTCGGCCATCATCGCCGACCTGACCAAGATGCCGCATCTGCTCGTTGCCGGCACCACCGGCTCGGGCAAGTCGGTGGCGATCAACACCATGATCCTGTCGCTGCTCTATAAGCTGACGCCGGATCAGTGCCGTTTCATCATGGTCGATCCGAAGATGCTTGAACTCTCCGTCTATGACGGCATCCCGCATCTGCTGGCCCCGGTGGTCACCGAGCCGGGCAAGGCGGTGGTGGCGCTGAAATGGACCGTGCGCGAGATGGAGGACCGCTATCGCAAGATGTCGGAACTCGGCGTGCGCAATATCGCCAGCTACAACGAGCGTCTGGCCCAGGCGCGCGCCAAGGAAGAAAAGCTTGGCCGGACTGTGCAGACCGGCTTTGACGAGGCCGGCAAGCCGATCTACGAAGAGCGTCCGATCGATCTCAATCCGCTGCCCTTCATCGTCGTCATCGTCGATGAGCTGGCCGACCTCATGCTGGTCGCCGGCAAGGATATCGAGGCCGCCATCCAGCGCCTGGCGCAGATGGCGCGTGCTGCCGGCATCCATCTGATCATGGCTACCCAGCGCCCGTCGGTCGATGTCATCACCGGCACGATCAAGGCCAATTTCCCGACCCGTATCTCTTTCCAGGTAACATCGAAGATCGACAGCCGCACCATCCTGGGCGAGCAGGGCGCCGAGCAGCTGCTGGGCATGGGTGACATGCTGTTCATGCCGGGCGCCGGCCGCATCAGCCGCGTGCACGGCCCGTTCGTTTCGGACGAAGAGGTCGAACGCGTGGTCAAGACGCTGAAGGACCAGGCCGAGCCGATATATGTCGAGGCGGTGACCGCCGATGCCGATGGCGGCAAATACGGTGCGCCGGGCGGGGGCGGCGAGGGCGGCAGCGAGGAAGACACGCTGTACGACCAGGCCGTGGCGCTGGTCTGCCGCGAGCGCAAGGCCAGCACGTCCTTCATCCAGCGTCATCTGCAGATTGGCTACAATCGCGCCGCCCGCATCATGGAGCGCATGGAAAAGGAAGGCGTGGTCGGTGGTGCCAACCATGTAGGCAAGCGCGAAGTGCTCGCCCGCAACATCGAGGCGGCGGAGTAGGCGCTTCCGGATTGGGGATCGAAAAGCCCGGCTTCCATGCCGGGCTTTTTTATTGTGCGAGCGTCAGCGCTGCCGCACGTGCGGTCTTTAATGCACGTTTCGATTCAACCGGATCATGTTGCAGTGCGCGTGCCAGCAAAAGGCCGCCGACCAGTACCGACAGCACGGCCTGCGCGCGGTCTTGTTGTTGCTTGCGGGTTGGCGCCACGATCTGTTCGGCGAACAGCGCCAGCAGCCTCGCGATTCCATCCTCGTAAGCAGCCTGAATCACTCCACCGGCACGCTGGGCCTCCATGCCGACGCTCGCCATCACGCAGCCATGCTGCGGCTGGTCGCGATGCGCCTCCGTCAGATAGGTCTCGATCAGGGCCTCCAGCCCCTTGCCCGGCGGTGCTTTGGCGGTGATCGCCTCCAACCTTGCGCGCATATGGGCGAAAGCCGCTTCGACCGCCGCCGCCGCCAGTTCGTCCTTCGACGCGAAATGCCGGTAGAAACCGCCATGGGTCAGGCCGGCTTCGGCCATCACCTCGGCCACGCCGGTTTCGGCCAGGCCCCTGCCGCGGATCATGCGGCCGGCCGTCCTGACGATCTGGCGGCGGGTTTCCGCCTTTTCTTCGGCCGAACGGCGCATGGCAGCCTTTCCCAGATGCAAAAATAGCGCTTGACGAATAGATGATAGCAATCATCTAAATAGGAGAGCAAGAGAAATTACGGAGAGCCGTCATGTCTACCGATCCCATCGTCATTGCATCCGCCATCCGCACTCCGCTCGGCCGCTTCGGCGGGGCACTGAGTAGCATTGCCGGAAACGAACTCGGTGCGGTCGCCATCAAGGCGGCGCTGGAGCGTGCCGGGGTGAAGGGCGAAGAGATCGACGAAGTGCTGATGGGCTGCGTGCTGCCGGCCGGGCAGGGCCAGGCGCCGGCGCGACAGGCGGCGCGCAAGGCCGGCCTGCCCGACCATGTCGGTGCCGTTACCGTTAACAAGGTTTGCGGTTCGGGCATGCGCGCCACCATGCTGGCACATGACATGCTGCGCGCCGGCTCGGCAAATATCATGGTGGCCGGCGGCATGGAGAGCATGTCGGGTGCGCCATATCTGCTGCCGCAGATGCGCTTCGGCCACAAGGCCGGCCATACGAAAGTGCTCGATCACATGATGCTGGACGGGCTGGAGGATGCCTATGAGCGTGACCGCGCCATGGGCACCTTCGGCGAACAATGCGCCGAGAAATACGGTTTCACCCGCGCAGAACAGGATGCCTATGCCATCGAGACGCTGACCCGCGCGCGCAGGGCGGTGGAGAACGGCTGGTTCGATGCGGAGATTGTCGCCGTCACGCCAACCGCAAAGGGCACCGAGACGGTCAGCCGCGACGAGAATCCGCTGAAGGTGAATCCGGAAAAGATACCGACGCTGAAAGCCGCCTTCAAGGCCAATGGCACGATCACGCCGGCGAGTTCGTCAGCCAATGCCGATGGCGCCGCCGCGCTGGTGCTGGCGCGGGAGTCGACCGCGAAGGAGAAAGGCCTGCCGGTAATCGCGCGTATCATGGGTCATGCCGTGCATGCCCAGGCACCCGACTGGTTCACCACCGCACCGATCCCGGCGATCCGCAAGCTGCTGCAGAAAGTGGACTGGAGTATCGATCAGGTCGACCTGTTCGAGATCAACGAGGCTTTCGCCGCCGTGCCGATGGCGGCGATGCGCGACCTCAATATCGGGCATGATCGCGTCAATATCCTGGGCGGCGCCTGCGCGCTGGGCCATCCGATCGGTGCCACCGGCGCGCGCATCATCGTCACGCTGCTCAATGCGCTTGAACGCAGTGGCGGCAGGCGCGGCATCGCCTCGCTGTGCATCGGCGGCGGTGAAGCCACCGCGATCGCGCTGGAACGCGCCGCGTGAGCAAGGCTGCAATCTCCTACGGCCCGCTGATCGTGCTGCTGACGGCGCTGGCCGCGCTGGGCATGCTGTCGACCAACATCTACCTGCCGGCCCTGCCGGTGATCGGTGCGGCGCTGCATGCCGATGCCGATACGGTGCGGCTGACACTGACCGTCTATCTGGCGGTCTTTGCCGTCTGCCAGCTGGTGGCCGGGCCATTGAGCGACCGGTACGGCCGGCGACCGGTGCTGGTCTTCGGCCTGGCGCTGTTCTTCGGTGCCACGCTGATCTGTGCGATGGCGCAGACTGTCGAGATGCTGATCATCGGTCGCGCCCTGCAGGCGGTCGGGGCCTGTGCCGCCTCCACTGTCGGCCGTGCCATGGCGCGCGACCTGTTCGACGGTGCTGCCCTGAGCAGGGCGCTTGGCCTGATCATGACCGGCGTGGCCGTGGCGCCGGGCTTTGGACCGCTGCTCGGCGGCCTGCTGCAGGAAGGCTTCGGCTGGCGGGCGCCATTCTATGCCGTGGCTGGCTTTGGCATCGTCATTCTTGCCATCGTACTCTGGCGTCTGGGCGAGACGCGGCCAGAGACGACGCATCGCCCGGGCATCGCCGGCGCCTTCACCGCCTATGACAGCCTGCTGTCGCAGGCGCAATTCCTGCGGCCGGCCTTTGCCACCACCTGTGCGCTCGGCGCATTGTTTGCCTTCTTTGCCGGCGCACCGGGACTGTTTATCGCCGCCTATGGCCAGAGCCCGACCGAATTCGGTCTGACCTCCAGCTTCACGGTCTTTGCCGTCTTCGCCGGCGGCTACAGTGCGCCTGGGCTGATGCGCCGCTTCGGTGCCTCCATGGCGACACGATTCGGTTTCCTGGTCCTGAGCATCGGTGGCGCATTGCTGCTTGGCCATCTGGCCGCTGCGCCGGGCCTGTGGCCGGCGATCGGCGCCACGCTGGTCTTTCTCTATGGCATCGGCATCGTCAATCCGCTCACCGTAGCGGCGGCCCTGCAGCCGTTCCCGCAGCGCGCCGGCGCGGCTGCCGCACTGATCGGTGCCCTGCAGATGGCCGGCGCCACGCTCGGTGCCGCCCTGGTCAACCTGCTGCCGCTGCCGGGTCTGCAGCCGATGCCGGCGGCGATGCTGCTGCTCGCTTTGTGTGGTCTGCTCAGTACGCTGCCGCGCACGCAGCCGGCGACACAACCGGCCTGACATAAACGGTCACGGACCAGGGGTTCCAAACGGTCCTCTCGCGCTTTATCCTCCCGGCCATCACACCGGAGAGGATACGCCATGGACGTGCGCGCCGCTGTCGCCTTCGAGGCGAAGAAACCGCTCAGCATCGAAACCGTGAAGCTGGACGGGCCGCGCGCCGGCGAAGTACTGGTCGAGATCAGGGCCACCGGCATCTGCCACACCGACGCCTATACGCTGTCGGGCCTCGACTCTGAGGGCAAGTTCCCCTGCATCCTCGGCCATGAAGGCGCCGGCGTGGTGGTCGATATCGGCCCCGGCGTCACCAGCGTGAAAAAGGGCGATCACGTCATTCCGCTCTACACGCCGGAATGTCGCCAGTGCGATTACTGCCTCAGCCGCAAGACCAATCTCTGCCAGTCGATCCGCATCACGCAAGGGCAGGGCCTGATGCCCGACGGTACCAGCCGCTTTTCCTGCCGCGGCGAAACCGTGTGGCATTACATGGGTACCTCCACCTTTGCCAATTACACCGTGCTGCCCGAGATCGCGGTGGCCAAGATCCGTCCGGACGCCCCGTTCGAGAAGGTTTGCTACATCGGCTGCGGCGTCACCACCGGCATCGGCGCGGTGGTTTATACCGCCAAGGTGCAGGCCGGCGCCAATGTTGTGGTGTTCGGCCTCGGCGGCATCGGGCTGAACGTGATCCAGGGCGCGCGTATGGTGGGTGCCGACCGCATCATCGGCGTCGACATCAATCCGGGCCGCAAGGCGATGGCGGAAAAATTCGGCATGACGCATTTCGTCAACCCGAAAGACATGAAAGACGACGAACTGGTACCGCATCTGGTCGAGCTGACCAAGGGCGGTGCCGATTACAGTTTCGAATGCATCGGCAATACCAAGACCATGCGACAGGCGCTGGAATGCTGTCACAAGGGCTGGGGCGAATCGGTCATCATCGGCGTGGCGCCCTCTGGCGCGGAGATTTCGACGCGGCCGTTCCAGCTGGTCACCGGCCGGGTCTGGAAGGGTTCGGCCTTCGGCGGCGCGCGCGGCCGTTCGGATGTGCCGCAGATCGTCGACTGGTACATGGACGGCAAGATCAACATCGACGACCTGATCACCCATGTGATGCCGCTGGAGCAGATCAACCACGCTTTCGACCTGATGCATGAAGGTACGTCGATCCGTTCGGTCGTGACCTTCTGATGGAGCGCATCAGGAACTGGGCCTGTTTCGGCGGCCAGCAAGAGGTCTGGCGGCACACGTCGACGTCGCTTGGCTGCACGATGGAATTTGCCGTCTATCTGCCGCCGCAGGCGTCGGAGAAGAACGCAAAACTGCCGGTGCTGTATTATCTGTCGGGTCTCACCTGCACCTGGGAAAACATGGTGGCTAAGGCCGGTGCGCAGCGCTATGCCGCCGAGCATGGCCTCATTCTGGTGGTGCCGGATACCAGTCCGCGCGGCGTGAATATTCCGGGCGAGGACGAGTCATATGATTTCGGCTCCGGCGCCGGCTTCTATGTCGATGCCACGCAGGCGCCGTGGGCGCGGCATTACCGGATGTATTCCTACGTGACGCAGGAATTGCCGGCGCTGATCGGTGAGCATTTCCCCATGGCGGAGATGGCGCGCAGCGGCATCTTCGGCCATTCGATGGGCGGGCATGGCGCACTGATTTGTGCCTTCCGCAATCCGCAGCTTTACAGGTCGGTCTCGGCTTTCGCGCCGATCGTGGCGCCGAGCCGCGTGCCCTGGGGCGAAAAGGCCTTCACCGGTTATCTCGGTGCTGACCGTGCGGCATGGGCTGCCTGGGACGCCACGGCGCTGGCGTCGAACACCGATTGGCGCAAGCCGGTGCTGATCGACCAGGGCATGGCGGATGAGTTCCTCGAAAGCCAGCTCAAGCCGCAACTGCTGGCCAATGCCGCGGCGGGGGCCGGCATCCCGCTGACACTCCGCCTGCAGGCCGGCTACGACCACAGCTACTATTTCATCGCCAGTTTCATCGGCGAACATATCGCCCATCACGCCCAGCAGCTGCGGCGCTAGTCTGCCGCGTCGCTTTTCGGGCCATAGGCATCGACGGGAGCCGTGCTGTCGATGAAATGCAGCAACATGCTGTGCACAGCCTCGTCGGTCATCAGGCGGCGATGGCCCAGCCCGTCAAGGATGCGGAATTCTGCGCGTCTCCAGGCAGCGGCATTTTCCTGGCTGTGCTGCAGCGGCACGGTGCGATCCTCGCGGCTGTGCAGGATCAGGCCCGGCACCGCCAACTGACGCAGCTTGGGCGGCAGATAGAGCGAGTCCATCGTGCGGCCGATCAGCCGTTCGATGGCGGTGAACACGGTGGCTGTCTGCTGCCGACTCAGCCCCAGCATCTGCATCATCGCGCCGGCAAACAGGCGCGGGTGATTCGGCGCCGCCAGGATGGCATAGCGTTCAGCGCGCAGGCCAAGTTCGGTGGCGGCGATCAGCGTCGCCGTGCCGCCGAGCGAATGGGCGATCACCGCCTTGAACGGACGGTCAGCGGAAACCGCGCCGATGGTTTCGGCCTCGCGGCCGACAGCCGCTACGCCCGCCGCCAGGATCGGGATGCCAGTGATGTCGGCCGGTGAGCGGCCATGGCCGGGCAGGTCGAGCGCCAGCACGCGATAGCCACGCTGTACCAGCCTGTCGATCAGCGGCGCCCAGCTCAGGTGATCGTCTTCCCAGCCATGCACCAGCAGGATGGCCGGGGCGGTCCGTGCGGTCGGCCCGAAGCTCCAGGCCGCGACCGGGCCTAGGGCGCTTTCGGCCGCGAAGGGAGTTTCACGTGAAACATACCGGGAACGACCTGGGCCGGGGCGACGCCACGGCCGGAGAAACAGTCCTGCCGCCCGGTCGGCCGCCCATCCAGGGGCCAGCCGGAAGCCAGCGCGGATCAGGCTGCGTTGCAGCAGCAATTCTATAATAGAACGAACATTCGTACTTTTATTGACGTGAGAAACGCGGACTGAAGTGATCATTACGGGCCTGTTCCAATAGGGCAGCGACATGAAGTCGCCGGGGAGGAGTCGAAGTCAGGATATAGAACGGCCGTACTATTTCAAGTCGGAAATGGCAGAAGCCCTCCCGCCGTCAGCACTTGCGCTCCAGCCGGATTTCCACCTCGCGGTCGACGTAATCCCATTCCGGGCTCGAGCGCAGGGCAACCAGCAGAGCGTCGAATGCGACTGCATGCTGGGGCGCGAATTCGAACCAGGTGAGGAAATCGAACGGCTCGCCCAAATCCCGGGCATGGAACAGTTTGCGCGCCACGGCTGGCAGATACGTCATGCCGATGGCGATATGGCGCGAACGCTCTTCGATGATGGCGCGGCGTTCATCCTGGGCCAGCAGCCACCAGGCCGCCGTTTTGCGGATCGGAATCAGTACGGCGCACCGCGCTTCCGGACGGTTCAGGGCCGGCTGTATGGCGGCCAGCACTTTGCGCTCGTCTTCATTGGTGTAGCGCAGATGGCTGGCCACACCGCGCAGCTGCCAGGTCACGTCTTCGACCTCGGTCAAGCCGTCGCGCAGATCCAGATGGCTGGCCAGCGCCATGCCGTTGCCACTGACGGCCCGCATCGAAACAATCTTCCACGGCCCCGTCGGCCCGCCGACGAAGCTGGTAAAGCGCGATTCCATTGTCTGATTCCCCCGGTGGACCGGGGCGCAAGACCCAGCCTCAGGCCAACTTTACCGCAGTTCCGCTGGCGGCGACCATCAACATTTGGCGATCCGTGCCGCCGATCTGCTGGTAATCGAGGTCCATGCCCACCACCGCATCGGCGCCCAGCGTCTGGGCTTCCTCGGTCATCGATTCGAGTGCCAGGGCCTTGGCCTTGCGCAGTTCCTTTTCATAAGACCCCGAACGGCCGCCCAGAATGTCGGTGATGCCGGCAAAGAAGTCGCGGAAAATATTGGTGCCCATCACGGCTTCGCCGGCCACAATGCCGAGATAGGCCGTGATTTTGCGGCCATCTACGCTATCGGTCGTTGTCAGGATCATCGCGCGTCCCCCGGGTTGATTTCACCGCAGTTTAAGCATGCCGCCTTGATTTCGCCATCTGCCGGGGCTACCCCTCGGTGCCATGACCGACCGCCGCCGCTTCCTGCTCGCCATGGCCGTCGCCGCAACTGCGGCGAAACTGCCGCTCGCCGCTGCCTATGCCGCCGCTCCGGCCGGCTCAGCCAGGCTGACCGAGACCGACAGGGCCGATCTCAAGCGTATCGCCGATTATTTCAACACCGTGCGCAGCATGCAGGGCCGCTTCCTGCAGGTCGCGCCGGACGGCAGCGCCGCCGAAGGCAAGATCTACATGACGCGGCCGGGACGGTTCCGCTTCGAATTCGATCCGCCGGTGCCGATGCTGATTGTGTCGGATGGTGCCTACATCATCATGGAAGATCGCGAGCTGAAGTCGGTGGAGCGTATCCCGCTCGGCGCCACGCCGCTCGACCTGCTGCTGCGCGAGAAAGTGGTGTTCGACGACAGTGTCGGCATCGCCAGGGTGGAGCGCGGCGCGGCCATCCTGCGGGTGACCCTGTTTGCTCCCGAGCGGCCCAAGGAAGGCGCGCTGACCGTCGTCTTTGGCGACAGGCCGCTCGAATTCGCCGGCTGGACCGTCACCGACGCCCAGGGCAAGGATACCGCGATCACGCTGTCGCAGGTCGACGTCAACCCGCAGATCAACCCCCGCCTTTACACCTATGGCGACCGGCCGGCGGTGGAGCGTGCGCTGCAGCAGCGCCGGTAACCCGGTTACCTGGTCAGCCGTTCGTTAACGGACCTGGCCGGCACAGCCCCATACCGCAGGGGCATCCATCCGGCGACCTGCCTGAATTTCACACTTGTCACGACAGGTGACAGGGGGCGCAAGTCCGTGAACTTTCGTCGTAAAACCTGAATTTCCGCCGGCGCGGCGGTTGCGGCCTTTCCGAAGGCTGCTATAACCTCGGCCCCGAACGGCAATCAGAGAAACCGGGGCTTTTCGTCCTGGTTTTAAAACCCGTAGGTCAGCATGAACATCCATGAATACCAGGCGAAAAGCCTGCTCGCGAAATACGGTGTCGCCGTGCCGCGCGGCGGCGTCGCTTTCTCGCCCGATGAGGCCGTCACCGTCGCCAAGCAGCTCGGTGGCCCAGTCTGGGTTGTGAAGGCCCAGATTCACGCCGGCGGTCGCGGCAAGGGCGGCGGCGTCAAGGTGGTCAAGTCGATCGACGACGTTGCCGCGCAGTCCAAGTCGATCCTCGGCATGACCCTGGTGACGCACCAGACCGGTCCCGAGGGCAAGCTGGTCAAGCGCCTCTATGTCGAGGAAGGCTGCGACATCAAGCGCGAGCTTTACCTGAGCTTCCTGGTTGATCGCGCCACCTCGCGCATCACCGTGATGGCTTCCACCGAGGGCGGCATGGAGATCGAAGAGGTTGCTGCCAAGCATCCGGAAAAGATTCTCAAGGTCGCCATCGATCCGGCGACCGGCATGCAGCCGCATCACGCGCGCCAGATCGCCTTCGGCCTCGGCCTTGAGGGCAAGCAGGTGCAGTCGGCGACCAAGTTCATGCTGGCGATGTACGAGGCCTTCACCGGTCTCGACGCCTCCATTGTTGAAATCAACCCGCTGGTCGTCACCGGCACCGGCGAGATGATCGCACTGGATGCCAAGATGAACTTCGACGACAACGCGCTGTACCGGCACAAGGATGTCGAGGACATGCGCGATCCGGACGAGGAGGATGCCTCCGAACTGGAAGCCGCCAAGTGGTCGCTGAACTACGTCAAGCTCGATGGTGAGATCGGCTGCATGGTCAATGGCGCCGGCCTGGCCATGGCCACCATGGACATCATCAAGCTGTACGGCTCCGAGCCGGCCAACTTCCTTGATGTCGGTGGCGGCGCCACCAAGGAACGCGTCACGGCTGCCTTCAAGATCATTCTTGGCGACAAGAACGTGAAGGGCATTCTGGTCAACATCTTCGGCGGCATCATGCGCTGCGACATCATCGCCGAGGGCGTGGTGGCCGCGGCCCGCGAGGTGAAGCTGGCGGTGCCGCTGGTCGTTCGACTGGAAGGCACCAATGTCGATCTGGGCAAGAAGATCATGGCCGAGAGCGGCCTGCCGATCATCTCCGCCGACAATCTTGCCGACGCTGCCGAAAAGGTGGTGAAGGCCGTGAAGGGAGCCAAGTAAATGGCTGTTCTCGTCAACAAGGACACCAAGGTCATCTGTCAGGGCATCACTGGCAGCCAGGGCACCTTCCACAGTGAACAGGCGATTGCCTACGGCACCAAGATGGTCGGCGGTGTCACCCCGGGCAAGGGCGGCACGCAGCATATCGGTCTGCCGGTGTTCAACACCGTTGTCGATGCCGTGGAAAAGACCGGCGCCAATGCCTCCGTGATCTACGTGCCGCCGCCGTTCGCGGCCGACTCGATCATGGAAGCCATCGAAGCCGAGATTCCGCTGGTGGTCTGCATCACCGAAGGCATCCCGGTGCTCGACATGGTCAAGGTCAAGCGCGCGCTCACCGGCTCCAGAACCCGTCTGATCGGCCCGAACTGCCCCGGTGTCATCACGCCGGGCGAATGCAAGATCGGCATCATGCCGGGCCATATCCATCGTCGCGGCAAGGTCGGCATCGTGTCGCGCTCCGGCACCCTGACCTATGAAGCGGTGGCGCAGACCACTGCGGCCGGCCTCGGCCAGACCACCTGCATCGGCATCGGCGGCGATCCGGTCAACGGTACCAACTTCATCGACGCGCTCGAACTCTTCCTTGGCGACAAGGAAACCGAGTGCATCATCATGATCGGCGAAATCGGCGGCAGCGCCGAGGAAGAAGCCGCCGAATTCCTGATGAAGTCCAAGATCAAGAAGCCGACGGTGGGTTTCATCGCCGGCCGCACTGCGCCTCCGGGGCGCCGCATGGGTCATGCCGGCGCGATCATCTCGGGCGGCAAGGGCGATGCGAATACCAAGCTGGAGGCCATGCGATCGGCCGGCATCCGAGTCTCGGAAAGCCCGGCAGCGCTCGGCACCACCCTGGTTGAACTGTTGAACGGCAAGTAACAGGAAAACAGAGGGCGGCGCCGGCCAACAAGCGGCGCCACGACATCGATGACGGCGCAGCTTGAACGCACGCAATTCCTCTACGGTGGCAACAGCACCTTTGTCGAGGAGCTGTATGCCAAGTACGTAGCCAACCCCGACAGTGTCGATGCTTCCTGGAAGCAGTTCTTCGAGGCACTGGGCGACGACTTCAGCCAGCCCAAGCAGGCGCTGAGTCGTCCGTCCTGGGCGCCGGCCACCGTGCTGGTGCCGATGGAAGACGAGGGGCTGCTCGGTCCGCAGGGCAAGGCGGCGAAAGCCGCCGACCGCGCGGCCAAGGGCGGTGCCACGGCAGCCGATGCCCGTTCCGCTGCACTGGATACCATCCGCGCGGCGATGCTGATCCGCAACTACCGCATCCGCGGCCATCTGATGGCCAATCTGGATCCGCTCGGCATCCAGGCGCCGGGCGCGCATCCGGAGCTGGAGCCGCAATCCTACGGCTTCACCGATGCCGATATGGACCGGTCGATCTTCATCGACAACATGCTGGGTCTGGAAAGCGCCACCCTGCGCGAGATCCTGCAGATTCTGCGCCGCACCTACTGCTCGACCATCGGCGTCGAGTTCATGCACATCTACCATCCGGAACAGAAGGCCTGGATCCAGTCGCGCATCGAAGGTCGCGACAAGGAAGTGCAGTTCACGCCGCAGGGCAAGAAGGCGATCCTGAACAAGCTGGTGGAAGGCGAGATTTTCGAACGCTTTTGCCACATGAAATTCACCGGCACCAAGCGCTTCGGCCTGGAAGGCGGCGAAGCGCTGATTCCGGCAATGGAAGCGATCATCAAGCGCGGCGGCCAGCTCGGCGTGCGCGATATCGAGCTTGGCATGCCGCATCGCGGCCGCCTCAACCTGCTGGCCAATGTGATGGCCAAGCCCTATCGCGCCGTCTTCTCCGAATTCAAGGGCATGGCCTACCACCCGGATGATTTCCAGGGGTCGGGCGATGTGAAATACCATCTCGGCGTCTCGTCGGACCGCGAGTTCGACGGCAACAAGGTGCATCTCTCGCTCGCCGCCAATCCGTCGCATCTGGAAATCATCAATCCGGTCTGCCTCGGCAAATCGCGCGCCAAGCAGACCCAGTGGGGCGACACCGAGCGTGGCTCGGTACTGACCGTGCTGCTGCACGGCGATGCCGCTTTTGCCGGCCAGGGCGTGGTGGCGGAATGTTTCGCGCTCAGCGAGCTGCGCGGCTATCGCACCGGCGGCACGATCCATATCATCGTCAATAACCAGATCGGGTTCACCACCAACCCATCCTATTCGCGCTCTTCGCCCTATCCGTCGGATGGCGCCAAGGTGGTGCAGGCGCCGATCTTCCACGTCAACGGCGACGATCCCGAAGCGGTGACCCACGTGGCCAAGATCGCCATCGAATTCCGTCAGCAGTTCAAGAAGGACGTGGTGATCGATCTGTTCTGTTATCGCCGCCACGGCCATAACGAGACCGACGATCCGTCATTCACCCAGCCGATCATGTATCGCAACATCGCAACGCATCCGACCACGCGGCAGATTTATGCCAAGCGCCTGGTCGACGAAGGTACGCTCACCGAGGCTGATGCCGAAGCGATGGTGACCGAATTCCAGAACAAGCTGGAAGGCGAGCTGGAAGCCTCCAAGTCGTTCAAGCCGAACAAGGCCGACTGGCTGGAAGGCAAGTGGGCCGGTCTGGAGCAGGCTTCGGGCGACGAGCGTCGCGGCACCACCGGTGTCGAGCTCGAGACTCTGAAGAAGGTCGGTATGGCGATCACCGCCGTGCCGGAGGGCTTCAACATCCACAAGACGCTGGTGCGCAACACCCAGAACCGGCGTGCCGCCATCGAGGCGGGCGAGGGCATCGACTGGGCGACGGCGGAAGCGCTCGCTTTCGGCTCGTTGCAGCTCGAGGGCCATGGGGTGCGGCTGTCCGGCCAGGATTGCGGTCGCGGCACCTTCAGCCAGCGGCACAGCGTCTGGCATGACCAGCAGACCGAAGAGCGTTATGTCCCGCTCAATCATATCGCCGAGGGCCAGGCCAATTACGAGGTGATCGACAGTTTGCTGTCGGAAGTCGCCGTGCTTGGCTACGAATACGGCTACAGCCTGGCCGAACCGAATGCGCTGGTGATGTGGGAAGGCCAGTTCGGCGACTTCGCCAATGGCGCCCAGGTGGTGTTCGACCAGTTCATCTCCTCGGGCGAAGCCAAGTGGATGCGCATGTCGGGTCTCACGGTGCTGCTGCCGCACGGCTACGAGGGGCAGGGCCCCGAGCACAGCTCGGCCCGCCTGGAGCGTTATCTGCAGCTCTGCGCCGAAGACAATATGCAGGTGGCGAACTGCAGCACGCCGGCCAATTACTTCCACATCCTGCGCCGGCAGGTGCACCGCAAGTTCCGCAAGCCGCTGATCCTGATGACGCCGAAGTCGCTGCTGCGGCACAAGCTGGCGGTGTCGAAGCTGACCGAAATGGGTTCGGGTTCGACCTTCCATCGCGTGCTGTGGGACGACGCGCCGCATGATGACGCCAAGATCAAGCGTGTCATCCTGTGCAGCGGCAAGGTCTATTACGACCTGTTCGAGGAGCGCCAGAAACGCGAGATGAAGGATACGGTGATCCTGCGCGTCGAGCAGCTCTACCCGTTCCCGCACAAGGCGCTGATGACTGAACTCAGCCGCTACAAGAATGCCAAGACGGTGGTGTGGTGCCAGGAGGAGCCGAAAAACATGGGCGCCTGGTGTTTCGTCGAACCCTACATCGAAGCCGTGCTGACCGAGCTGGGCACCAAGATGAAGCGTCCGATCTATGCCGGCCGCATGGAGGCCGCGTCGCCGGCGACCGGTCTGATGAGCAAGCATAACCAGCAGCAGGCCAAGCTGGTCGATGATGCTTTAACCGCTTAACACCACGAGTTTAAGACGCACGGGAAACCGAGGGGCGTTTTTCAGGACAAGGGAAGTACATCATGGCAGTTGAAATCCGCGTTCCGCAGCTGGCGGAATCGATCTCCGAAGCCACTGTCGGCAAGTGGTCGGCCAAGGCCGGCGATACCGTTGCCCGCGACCAGCTGTTGGTCGAGTTGGAAACCGACAAGGTGACTGTCGAGGTCAACGCGCCGGAAGCCGGCACGCTGAGCGAAGTGCTTGCCGCCGAGGGCGCCACCGTGCAGGTGGGCGATCTGCTGGCCACGCTGGCCGCCGGAGCGGGTTCTGGGGCCGGTGCCAAGCCCGCCGCCAAACCGGCTGCTGCGGCCGCGCCGGCGGCTGCTCCGGCGCCGAAGCCCGCCGCCGCACCTGCCGCAGCGCCCGCTGCCGGTCAGGCCCTGCCGGCCGCCGCCAAGCTGGCCGCCGAGAAGAATGTCGATGTGTCCAAGGTTGCCGGTTCGGGCAGGGATGGCCGTGTCACCAAGGGCGATGTGATGGACCTGCTGGCCGGTGGTGGTGCCGCTCCGGCGGCGCGTCCTTCCGTGCCGGCCGGCCCGCGCGCCAATGGCGACCGCGAGGAACGCCAGCGCATGTCCAAACTGCGTCAGGTGATCGCCCGTCGCCTGAAGGAGGCCCAGAATACCGCAGCCCTGCTCACCACCTTCAACGAGGTGGACATGACGGCGCTGATGGCCGCGCGCAAGCAGTATGTCGATGGCTTCGAGAAGAAGCACGGCGTGCGCCTCGGCTTCATGTCCTTCTTCGTCAAGGCCTGCGTGCAGGCGCTGAAGGAATTCCCGGCAGTTAATGCCGAGATCGAGGGCGATGAGATCGTCTTCAAGAACTATTTCAACATCGGTTGTGCCGTTTCCACGCCGACCGGTCTGGTCGTGCCGGTGATCCGCGATGCCGACCAGATGTCGTTTGCCGGCATCGAAAAGACCATCTCCGATCTGGGCAAGCGTGCCCGCGATGGCAAGCTCGGCATCGACGAGCTGCAGGGTGGCAGCTTCAGCATCACCAATGGCGGTGTGTTCGGTTCGCTGATGTCGACTCCGATCATCAATCCCCCGCAGTCGGCCATTCTGGGCATGCACAAGATCCAGGATCGCCCGATGGCCATCAACGGCCAGGTGGTGATCCGCCCGATGATGTATATCGCCCTGACCTACGATCACCGCATCGTCGACGGCCGCGAGGCGGTCAGCTTCCTCGTGCGTGTCAAGGAATGCCTCGAGGATCCGCAGCGCCTGCTGTTCGAGATGTAAGGGTCAGAAACAGGGGTGTGGCGATGATCGTCCGTATCTGGAGTACGGGTTACACGCCCGGACGGATCGGGGAGTTCATCGCCTTTGCCGAACAGCGCCTGCAGCCGTTCTTCCGTGGCCAGGACGGCTGCCTCGCCTGTTTCTTCACCCATGACGAGCAGGAATGGCGCACCATCACATTTTGGCGTGACACGGCGGCGGTGGAGGCCGTGAAGGACTCCACCATCTACCGCGCCATGCTGGCCGACCTGGTCGACAGCGGACTGCTGCTCGGTGCCCAGCAGGTCAAGAAGCTGAAATTCGCCGGTGGCGGCCTATATGGCCAGCTGCCGCTTTAGTATCCGGAGGATTGCATGAGTGAACAGGCTTTCGACGTCATCATCATCGGCGCTGGTCCCGGTGGTTATACCATGGCGATCCGCTGCGCCCAGCTCGGCATGAATACGGCTGTCGTCGAAAAGGACCCCGGTCTCGGCGGCACCTGCACGAATGTCGGCTGCATCCCCTCCAAGGCGCTGCTGCATTCCTCCGAGCTGTATCATGAGGCGACCCACGGCTTTACTCAGCACGGCATCAAGGTCGGCAAGATCGACATCGACTTGCCGGCGATGATGGCGCAGAAGCAGAGCGTGGTGACCGCCTCGAACAAGGGCATCGAATTCCTGTTCAAGAAGAACAAGATCGCCTGGCTGAAGGGCACCGGAAAACTGCTGGGCGGCGGCAAGGTGGAAGTGACCGGTGAGAGCAAGGGCACCTATTCGGCCAAGCACATTGTGATCGCCACCGGTTCGGAAGTGACACCGCTCCGGGGCATCGAGATCGACGAGAAGCAGGTGGTGTCCTCCACCGGTGCGCTGAAACTTCCGGCCGTGCCGAAGAATCTGGTGGTGATTGGCGGCGGTGTGATCGGCCTGGAGCTCGGTTCGGTCTGGATGCGTCTTGGCGCCGAAGTCACCGTGGTGGAATTCCTCGACCGCATTCTGCCGACCAATGACGGCGAAGTGTCGAAGCAGATGCAGCGCATCCTGGGCAAGCAGGGCATGAAGTTCAAGCTCAGTACCAAGGTTAGCGCGGCCAAGGCTGCCAAGGGCGGCGTGACGCTGACCATGGAACCGGCTGCCGGTGGCGCGGCTGAAGAGATGACAGCCGATATCGTGCTGGTTTCCATTGGTCGCCGGCCCTACACGACCGGCCTTGGCCTGGAAGCCGCCGGCGTGCAACTGGACGAGCGCGGCCGGGTGAAGACCGATGGCCATTTCAACACCACGGCGTCGGGCGTTTATGCCATCGGTGACGCCATCGTCGGCCCGATGCTGGCGCATAAGGCCGATGAAGAGGGCATGGTGCTGGCCGAGATGCTGGCCGGCCAGAAGCCGCATATCAACTACGACGCCATTCCGGGCGTGGTCTACACTTGGCCGGAAGTGGCCAGTGTGGGCAAGACCGAGGAGGAACTGAAGGCCGTGGGCATTGCCTACAAGACCGGCAAGTTCCCCTTCAGCGCCAATGCGCGCGCGCGCGCCATGACCATGACTGATGGTTTCGTGAAGATTCTCGAAGACGAGAAAACCAGGAAGGTCGTGGGTGCCCATATCATCGGTGCCGATGCCGGCCATCTGATCCAGGAACTGGTGATGGCGATCGAGTTTGGCGCTTCGGCGGAAGACATCTATCGCACCGTGCATGCCCATCCGGCGCTGACCGAGGCGGTGAAGGAAGCCGCGCTGGCCGTGGATGGCCACACGATCACGATCTGATTGCCGCTTTGACGGCGGGACAAGGGCGGCCCAGGGGGTAATTCCGGGGGCGCCCTTTTCGTTCATGATATGCCGATGATCTCGCGTCTCGAATCGAAAGCTGTCGCCGCCCTCTGGGTGCTGGGCGCCGCTTTCGCCTTCTCGCTGCTTTACGCGTCGGGCAAGCTGACCGGTGGCCTTGTGCCGGCGATCCAGATCGTTTTCATCCGCTATGTCAGCGGCTTTGCCACGGTTGCCGGCATCGCGGCGGCGCGGCGCCAGTCGCTGAACACCCTGCTGGCCGGCGGGCGGCGTCATCTGCATCTGCTGCGCGCGCTCTGCGGCGTCGGCGGCGGCGCCTGCTCGATCTGGGGTGCCACCCATATGCCGCTGGCCGATGCCTCGGCGCTGGCGTTGCTGCAGGGTGTTTTCACCATGGCACTGGCAGTGCTGCTGCTGCGCGAACGCATCGTGCTGATGCAGGGTGTGGCCGCCGCGCTCTGCGTACTCGGTGCGCTGGTGATCGTGCGTGGCAATACCGGGGCTGCCGTTACGGTCGATCCCGATCCGCTCAACAATGCCTGGGCGCCGCTTGCCATGCTGGCCGGCGCCTTCCTCACCGCCTGCGAGGTGATCCTGATCAAGGTGCTGTCGCGGCATGAAAGCATGCTGTCCATGCTGCTCCATGTGAACGGCTTTGCGTCATTGATACTTGGTTGCGCGATGCTGTTCCTCTGGGTGCCGGTCGAGCCGCTGACGCTGGCCGCGCTTTGCCTGATCGGCCCGATGGCGATCCTCGGCCAGATGTGCAACGTGCGTGCCTATCGCCTGGCCGATGCGGCCTGGCTGGCGCCGTTCACCTACAGCTCTGTGGCATTTGCCGCCCTGATCGGCTGGACCGTGTTCGGCACGCTGCCCGGCCTGATGGCCTGGCTCGGCACGGCGCTGATCGTCGCCGGCGGTCTGCTGCTGATGCACCGGGGCAGATCGACCTAGTAGTGCATCTCCGCGATCACCGCGCGGTCGTCGCTGGCATCCCAGCTCTGCGCCGCGATGGTCTCGTCGTTGCAGCGGCAGATGACGGTGCGCTGGGCCGTGCCGCGCGGCAGAGCCAGCGTCGAGGTCGCCACGGTCGGCACGCCGGCGGGAATGCCGGGCGCCGGCTGGCCGTCGAAGGTAACGATGTCTCGGTCCTGGCCGAAATAGCCGCGCGGCCGGCTCAGGATCACAATCGCCCCGGCCCGGCGGTCGCGGTCGGCCACCACGGCCTGGCGTAGATGGATATGCGCTGATGACCGCGGAAAGGGCGAACGGTAGATATGCGTGGTGGTCTGGCGCGGAATCGTCAGCACGAATTCGTAGGTGGCGGTTGGGCTCGCCTTGAACGGACCCCAGTAGCCATCGGCGCCGGTCACCTTGCGATGCATCGGTTCGCTGCGCAGGCGGGCACCGGTCTGGGCATTGGTCTCGTAAATCTCCACCATGGCGCCCTCGACCGGCAGGTTGGTCGGTACGCCACGCGCCATGCCATTGACCTTCCCGTTCAGCACCGGATCGGTTTCTGGCAGAATCTGGGTCGTGGCCGGCGGTCGGCCGATGATGAACTCCCAGGTCGCGGCAAAGGCCTTTTCGTGGAACGCCACTTCGCGGTGATCGAGGCCCGGCAGCACGATATTCCTGGCGCCGGTGAGGGCCGGGCCTTCGGCCGTCACACCGGTGGGCGTACCGGGCATGCCGATGCCGGCACCATCGGGTTGGGCGAATTTGTCCAGCGCGTCGCTGCGGAGCGTCATCCACTGCACGCCCGGCACGGTCTCCAGCCCTTCGTTGAGCCGGCGCAGGAACGGGCTGGCCCCGTTGAACTCGCTGCCGACCAGTTTGTCGTTCGAGACGATTACGCCATGATTGGGCGTACCGCACAGCACGGCATGGCTGACATAGGCGGGACCGGGGCCGTTCTTCAGGTAGTTGCGAATAGCATTGCCGCCACGCGAGGAGCCGACCAGGGCGACGCGGCCGGCGCCGGTCTGGCGCAAGGCGGCCTGCACGGCTTCAGACAGCTGGTCGAGCTGGTCCTGCGTCGAGGAGCGGCCGGCCTGGTATTCCGCATCATTGCTGCGGGCCAGCGGGTAGGGGAAATCGATGGCGAACAGCCGGCGGTCGGGGAAGCCGGCGCTTTCCCAGCGCCAGATACTGGTATGCCACAGGGCCGCCGTATCGCCGTTGCCATGCACGAAGATCACTGGCGGATAGGTGTCGAACTGCGGGATGGCCACGGCGGCGTCCTGCGGCCGCGGCGTGCAGGCGAGCAGGGGAGTCAAGCCCAGGGCGGCGGTGCCGGCCAGGAAATTGCGGCGGGACGGGCGGAAGCGGGAATTCTGGGACATGACGGTTCCTGGTTCTGAAGGCCAGTTTGGCTGGACAACTCTGCAGACTTATCGCCTGACAATGTGACGATACTCTGGCAGCGGGCGCCAGATCGGTGAATACTGCGTGATCCTCCCGATCTTCACAAACACTAGCCCGGTTCATGTCCTCCCGTAACCTGATTTTCATGCTGGCGGCCCTCGAGGTCCTGGCCATTCTGCCAATTGCCAGCTTTCCCGCCCTGATGCCGGATTTCATCGCCGCCTGGGGCCTGAGCAATACCGAGGCCGGCTGGATCGCGGGTGTCTACTATCTCGGCTACATGCTGGTGGTCACCCATGCGGTGATGCTGACCGACCGTTTCGATGCCAGGCTGATTTTCGCCGGCGGCGCCGTGGTCACCGGACTCAGCACGGTGGCCTTCGCGCTGTTTGCCGACGGTTTCTGGTCGGGTTTTTTACTGCGCGCCATCGGCGGCATCGGTCAGGCCGCCATCTACATGCCCGGGCTACGGGCGCTGACTGACCGGCTGCAGGGCGGCGAGCAGAGCCGCGCCGTCACCTTCTATACCGCTAGCTATTCCATTGCTGTGGCGGCGAGCTTTACGGTCACCGGCCTTGTAGCCGAATCCTTCGGCTGGCGCTGGAGTTTTGCCGTGGTGGGCGGGCTCAGCCTGATCGCCGGTCTGCTGGCCTGGTGGCTGCTGGCGCCGCATGCGCCGCCGGTGCGGGACAAGGCCGCCGGTGGTTTCGCACTGCGCCCGGTGCTGCGCAACCGCGATGCCATGGGCTACATCATCGGCTATGCCGCGCATGGTTTTGAGCTTACCGCCATGCGCGCCTGGATTACCG
Organism: Ferrovibrio sp.; assembly: GCF_025869515.1. Classification (GTDB taxonomy): domain Bacteria; phylum Pseudomonadota; class Alphaproteobacteria; order Ferrovibrionales; family Ferrovibrionaceae; genus Ferrovibrio. The sequence goes on along the minus strand of NZ_JAOZVR010000117.1, from coordinate 47,817 downwards.
CCTTCCTGGTTTTCGTGCTGGCCCGCGACCCGGCGGTGGCCGCTGCGCTGCCCAGCGCCACCGTGCTGGCCGCTCTGGTCACGCTGATCGGCCTGCCGGCCAGCCTGCTCGGCAACGAACTGGCCTTGAAAATCGGCCGTCGTCGCGCGCTGGTCGGAATCATGACCATTTCCGCCGTGATGGGACTCGCCTTCGGCTTCACCGCCTGGCTGCCGGTCTGGGCGGTGCTGCTGTTCAGTGCGATTTATTTCGTGTTTATCTGCGGCGATTCCGGCTCGCTCACCTCAGGTATGATGGCGGCTGCCGAGCCCGAACATCGTGCCTCGACAATGGCGCTGCATTCCTCGCTCGGCTTCGGCATTTCGGTGCTCGGGCCGCTGTTTGTCGGCTTCGCCCTGGATGCGGCGCAATATCTGGCCGACGGCCAGAGCGTCCTGACCTGGGGCATCGGCCTCGCCGTCATGGGGCTGGGCGCGTTGATTGGTCCGCTGGCATTGGTTCGTACTGGTCGATCTCTGCAATCACGTTGACGCTTTTGGGCGTATCCGGTCTAATTCGTGTATGTGCGACCGCTGCGAATTGCCGCCGGATGTGGAGCTGATCGGCATGCCTGACGATCAGGCCGCCGCGATCCGCCGTCGTTACCAGCGCCAGCAGCGTATTCTCGACCTGCTCGCCCTTGTAGAAAACCCGGAAGCCTTGCCGCCACAGGATGCCGTGCGCATCGGCCAGGAAATCCTCGTGCTGCTCGGCGAGATCGAAGCCGACCCGGAAGCACCGCGATGCGGCCTGCCGCGCCTGCGCGCCGGCACTGCGCCGCAATTCCAGACTTACGCCTGATCCACCGGACTATTGAAAGACATCATCATGCACGCACCCCGTCATCGTACGCTTTCCCCTGACAAGGCCGCGATCTTCAGCAAGATCGACGCCATGCTGCCCGAGCTGGAAAAAATCTATCTCGATCTGCACCGGCACCCGGAACTCTCGATGCAGGAGGTGCGCACGGCCGGTATCGCCGCAGCCTGGATGAAGCAGTATGGCTTCGAGGTGCATGAAAAAGTCGGCACCACCGGCGTGGTGGCCATTCTGAAGAACGGCGACGGGCCAGTGATCCTGCTGCGCGCCGATATGGATGGGCTGCCGGTCAAGGAGAAAACCGGCCTCGACTATGCCAGCACGCAGACCGGCGTCGATCGTTTCGGGCAGGCAGTCTCGATCATGCATGCCTGCGGCCACGATTTCCATGTCACCTGGCTGATGGCCGTCGGCCGCCTGCTGTCGGAAGCACGCGACACCTGGACGGGCACCGTGATGGCGGTGTTCCAACCGGCCGAGGAAATCGGCGCCGGCGCCCGTGCCATGCTGGCAGACGGCATGGTGAAACGTTTCCCCAAGCCGACGGTCTCGCTCGGCCAGCACGTGATCCCGCTGCCGGCCGGCCGCATCGGCTACAAGGCCGGCGTCGCCATGTCGGCGGCCGACAGCTGGGAAGTGAAGCTGTTCGGCCGTGGCGCGCATGGCTCCAAGCCGCAGAACAGCATCGATCCCGTGGTGATGGCGGCCTCCACGGTGATGCGGCTGCAGACCGTCGTGTCGCGCGAGGTGGCAATGGCCGACAGCGCGGTTGTCACCGTCGGCACGCTGCAGTCCGGATTCAATGAAAATGTCATTCCTGATGAGGCGCTGCTGCGACTGAACATACGCACCTTCAAGGAAAACGTGCGCAGCCGCGTGCTGGCTTCGGTCAAGCGCATTATCGACGCCGAGGCGCAGGCCTCCGGAGCGCCGAAGCCGCCGGAATATTCGGTGATCAGCCAGTTCCCGCTCACCATCAACGACGAAGCGGCCACGGCGCGCACTGTCGAAGGCATGTCGGCTTATTTCGGACCTGAGCGCGTGATGACGGTCGAGCCGGCCTCGGGCAGCGAGGATTTCGGCCTGTTCGGCACCGCCTGGAATGTGCCATCGGTCTTCTGGGTGATCGGCGGCAGCGATCCGGATTTGTATGCGAAGGCGCAGACCGGTGACGATCCGACCATCCTGCCGGTCAATCATTCGCCCTTCTATGCACCGGTGCTGCATCCGACCCTGCGCACCGGCGTCGAGGCGATGCTGGCCGCGGCCTACAGCTGGCTGGACTGATCCGGCTGTGCTGCTGGCGGCCGTTCAAACACGCCGCCATCCAGCATCCAGCTGAAGCTGGCAGGGAAATCGAATGCTTCATGGCTGGTGGCTGCCTGCATGGCGGCATCCAGCGGGACGCCGTTGGCCAGTTCGGCCAGCAGGCGGTCTTCGCCGTGGTTGAGCTTGTGCCAGCAGACCGTGATGCCGCGGCGCCAGACCAGCAGGCGTTCGCTGCTGCCAGCCAACTGGATGCGCTCCACCGCCGGTGATTCCGGCTGGTGCACCTGCCATATTTCGCTGACGGGAAACGGCGTCGACAGCCGCTGTGCCGATGGGTGCAGTGTGAAGGTCATCTCCTCGATGGCATCGGGCAGGTCCTCCGGCCGCAACAGGTCCACATCCTCGGCATGCTCGGCCACGTTCAGCGCCCATTCGAAGGCGGCGATATCGGGCAGATAATGATGCCCACCGAGATCGGGCAATGCTGCAAGGAATGTCGGAAAGCCGCCGCCATACTGATACAGGATCGGCGAACGCGGCGGATCGAAGATCAGGAAAGCGCGCGCGGTCTGGGCGAAAAAGGCTTCGCCGACCAGGGCGCGGGTGACCGGAAAGGTGTTGGCCAGCACTTCGAGCAGGCTGGCGCGGAAACGGTCGGCATAAATCTGCAGTCGGCCTTCGGCCGGAATCGCATCGCCGATCACCTTCTCGGCGATGCCGTAGAGCGAGCCGGTCAGCGCATCGGCAAATTCGTGCTGGCGTTCAAGCAGCGCGCTCATCGCCATCCGTCGGGTTCATGTCGTCTCCGGGCAGTGCGCTCGGCCGCAGGGCTGCGGCACGCTGGCGTTCGGCATGCTGGGCCTCGGCGACCAGATGCGCCAGCGGCGGCAGGTTGCTGTCCCATTCCAGCGATGTGGCGGCATGCGGGAAGCGTTGCACCGCGCTGGCATAGAGGCGCCAGACCGGTTCGGCCACCAGCGCGCCATGGTCGTCGATCAGCATCAGCTTGCCGTCGGCCGTGCATTCGCTGTGGCCGGCGATGCGGATCTGGTGCACCGCCGGGCCGGGCAGGCTGTCGAGATAGGCTTCCGCCACCGCCGGCGCCGCCTCGCGGCCGACATGGTTGACGCTGGAGACATACAGGTTGTTGACGTCACACAGGATGCCGCAGCCGCTTTGCCGGCTCAGGCGACTGAGGAATTCGGCTTCGGCGATCTGGCTTTCGCGGAATCGCAGGTAACTGGCCGGATTGGCCATCAGGATCGGGCGTTTCAGCCGCGTCTGTACGATATCGACATTGCGGCAGCAGCTTTCCAGGCTCTCGGGCGTGTAGGGCAGGGGCAGCAGGTCGTTGTAATAGCGCCCTTCGACACCGACCCAGGCCAGATGTTCCGAGACCAGCTCCGGCTCCAGCCAGGCGGCTAGGCGCGCCAGGCGGTCGAGATGCTCGGGATCGGGCAGTTCCTCACCGCCCAGACCCAGCCCGGTGGCCTGCACCGCCATCGGCCAGAGGGCGCGCGCCTGCTCCAGATAGTGCCGCGCCGCGCCACCGCCCATATAGGTCTCGGCATGGATTTCCAGCCAGCCGATGGCCGGGCGGGTATCCAGCAGGTCCTCATGATGTTGCGGGTGCAGGCCAATGCCGACGCGGTCCGGCGCCAGCCCGGGCATGATCGCCGAGGCGATGGCCGGGGTGCCGGGTGCCGGGTTGTCCCTCGGAAGGGCGGCGGCAATGGGCTTCTGATCCGTCATGGCGACCGGATGCACACTCTTCAGGCTGCTGCGTCGATGCGCAGGCCTGCCAGCCCCGCGCATATTTCCGTACTCTAGCACTGCCTGTGGAAAAATACCTGCCGAGATCAGCCGGCGGTGAAGCTCAACTACTGGTTACTCATGAAGGATTTACCGCTGCCGTGGCACTGTGCGCCGGCAGGCCGATGCGGCCGATGCCGGGCAGTTTCAGGGCCGGTCGCAGGATATCCACGCCGATGGTGAGGCCGAGCAGGTTGAGCTCCAGCCCCTCGCGGGCTGCGGCCGTCACGCCGGCCAGGCCGAACAGGTTGACCTGCCAGCCGGTGCCGCTGGGTGCAGGGGCGAAGACGGTGGTGCTGCCGAGCCAGTCCTTGCCCACCGCGGTGGGCGGCAGTTCCAGGCCAAGCTCCGGGACTTCGCGGGCCAGATAGGCGACGAAGCTGTTCGAATTCGGCCCCGGCCACATCACATAGCCGTCGCGGCCGGGATAGCGCTCGGCGGCAGAGATCAGCAGCGGGATGGCGGCGGCGGCTTCCGGGCCGCGCAGGTCATGCAGCAGCTCCGGCGCGTTGCCGGCCCAGTAGCCGTCGGGGGTGCGCTGACTGATCCGCACCGGTGCGCCGCCCCAGCCGACCACTTCGTACCGGGTATAACCCGGTGCGCCGGCCGGCTTGACCACCACCCAGGTATGCACGGCAAAAGCCCCGCGCCAGCCCCAGACCCGGGCGGCATAGACTTGGACCACGGCGTCTTTCAGGGTGAGCGGATTGGGCGCCAGCCCGGCGCTGTCCCAGCGCGCGGTCGACCAGTGCTTGCGTTCGGCCGTGGCGATGGAGGCGCCGCTGGCCACCAGAGGCAGGGCGATCAGGGCGGCCAGCGCCAGCAGGAGATTGCGGATCAGCGGTCGGGATCGGAATGTCATGTCTGCCTATACGGTCAAACATAGAATGTCCGGCGATTATGGCAAAGCGGAGACAGCCGGCTGTGACCGCCGTCTCAATCAGGCTCGCGCCCCGGATTTCGCTCTGGGATGGGCGGCGTCATAGACCCGCAGCAGGGCCTCGGCATCGACTTCGGTATAGCGCTGGGTGGTGGCCAGCGAGGCATGGCCCAGCAGTTCCTGGATGGTACGCAGATCGCCACCAGCGGCCAGCAGATGCGTGGCGAAAGAATGCCGCAGGGCATGTGGCGTGGCGGTTTCCGGCAGGCTCAGCATACGGCGGGCATTGCGCATGGCTTTCTGCACGATGGCCGGATCGACCCGCTTGCCGCGCGCGCCATAAAACAACGGCGTGCCCGCGCCGATCTCGTAGGGACAGAGTTTCACATAGGCGGCGATGGCCGCGCGCACCACCGGCAGGATCGGCACCAGGCGCTGCTTGTTGCCCTTGCCGGTAACGGTGAGGCTGTCCCCCTGGGGAATCTTGTCACCGTCCAGACCCAGCGCTTCGCCCAGGCGCAGGCCGGCACCCCACAGCAGGGTCAGAATCGCCGCATCGCGCGCCTGCAGCCAGGGGGCGGCATCGGCTTCGTCGACCGCCTCAATCATCTGCTGCGCGGCCTTCACACTCAGCGGCTTTGGCACGCTGTGTGGCCGTTTCGGCGTGCGCACCAGGTTGGCGGCGGCATTGTCGATGCGGCCGTCCTTCTGCAGGCGGCGGAAAAAGCTGCGCACGGCGCTCAGGTTCCGCGCCACCGAGGTGGCGCCGACGCCGGCGGTGCGGCGCTGGCTGAGATAGGCGCGGAAATCGGCCAGTCGCAGCGACTGCAGATCGGCCATGCCGGCCGGTTCGCCCAGATGTTCGCTTAAGAACGACAGATAAACTGACAGGTCCAGGCCATAGGCGCGCAATGTATGGCGCGAGAAACGCTTTTCCTTCGCCAGCCAGCGATACCAGGCCTCGGCGGCCGCCTTCACGTCATCGGCGGCGAGGAAGAACGGCAGGCGTTCTTCGGCGCCGGAAGCCTTTGCCGCCTTATTCAAGCCGGTCGTGGCAGGTCGAGCCATGCACGCACCGAACGGCCGAGTACCCCGGTCAGGAACTGCAGCAGCTCCGTGCCTTGATGCGGCTGGAACTTATCGGCCTCGCGCGAGCCGAGTGCCAGCATGGCATGTGGCGCGTTGGGACCGAAATCGAGCCGCGCCAGCGCATCGGATTTCACCAGCGTTGCAGCCGGACCATACAGCCAGTCAGCGGCATCACATTTGTCGCGTGCGACAGCGGGCAGGGCACCCAGCAGGGTCTCGATGGCGCCGTTGGGCAGTACGAAAACGCCGCCGGTGGCGATTTCCTTCATCTTCTCCGGATCGCCCTCGACGCACAGGCTGATGACATCGACTTCCAGCAGGTCGGTCCAGTCCTGCGTCGCCATATGAATCATATGCTCGAAGCTGCCGGCCTCCAGCAGCATCAGCACGGCGGCATGCACGCGCTGCGTGGCCGACAGGTTCTGCCGGCTGGCATCGAGCAGCTCATTGCCGACATGCGACACGCGATGCAGCTCGCCCTGCAGGCGCTGGACCATGAAACGCTGCAGGTCGACCACATTGTCGCCGCCGCGTGGCGCGGTCGGCGGCAGCAGGATTTCGCACAGGTCGGGATGACGTGTCAGCAGATCGGGATGCTGTTTCAGCCATTCGATCACATCCGCCTCGGCGAGTCCGGCGGCGGTGGCGGCGGAAAGAGGAATGGTGATGCCGTCGGCCATGATGCGCCCGTTACCTGTCGTTGCCCAGGATCGACTGGCCGGTCTTCTTCCAGTCGGCGAGGAAGGCCTCCAGCCCCTTGTCGGTGAGCGGATGCTTGATCAGTCCCTTCAGCACATTCGGCGGCACGGTGGCCACATCGGCACCCAGCTTGGCGGATTCGATCAGATGGATCGGATGGCGGATCGAGGCGACCAGCACCTCGGTCTTGAAATCGGGGTAGTTGTTGTAGATTTGCACGATATCGGCGATCAGCTGCATGCCGTCCTGGCCGATATCGTCAAGCCGGCCGACGAAGGGCGAGATGAAGCTGGCACCGGCCTTCGCCGCCATAATCGCCTGCGCCGGCGAGAAGCACAGCGTGACGTTGACCATGATGCCGTCGTCAGCCAGCGCCTTGCAGGTCTTCAGGCCATCCATGGTCAGCGGCACTTTTACGGCCACGTTGGTGGCCAATGCCGCCAGCTTGCGGCCCTCGGCCAGCATGCCGGCATGATCGGTGGCGGTCACCTCGGCCGAGACCGGGCCTTTCACGATCTTGCAGATTTCCCTGATCGTGGCGACGAAATCCTTGCCGGTCTTGGCCACCAGCGACGGATTGGTGGTCACCCCATCCAGCAGCCCGGTGTCGTTCAGCTCGGCAATCTCGGCGATATCGGCAGTATCGACGAAAAATTTCATTCCTGATCACTCCTTGGGGGCGGCCCGGGTCTGCCCGAATCAGCCGCCGATGCTATAAGCAGGATGGTTAACAATACCCGACCGGGCCTGGTGCTTCCAGCCAAACTCCCGGCACCTATTGACCGGTACAACGTTGACGCCTGCCGACCTGATCCATGTCCTGTTGCCCCTGCCGCTGGCTGAGCCCTTTACCTACCGGGCGGGTAGCGCGGGCCCGCTGGCGCCTGGCGATATCGTCGAGGTGCCGATCGGCAATCGCGTCTCGCTCGGCGTGGTCTGGGACGGTACGCCAGAGCCGTTGCCGGAAAAGGCAAAGCTGAAGGACGTGTTGCGCCGCTGCGATGCACCGCCGATCCCGCAACCCTTGCGCAAACTGGTCGACTGGGTTGCCGCCTATACGCTGAACCCGACCGGCGCGGTGCTGAAAATGTGCCTGCCCGAACCGCGCGCGCTGATCGAGCCGCCGCCGTCGCGGGCGGTACTCAGGCTCGGTGACGCGAGCGGCGTGAAGACGAGCGAGCAGCGGCAGCGTGTGCTGGAGATCGTGCGCGGGCAGCCGGGTCTCAGCGTCGCCGAACTGGCCGAGGCCGCGGCGGTGTCACAGGCCGTGGTGCGCAAGCTGCTGGAACTCGGTGCGCTGGTTGCGGACCAGGTGCCGGCCTTTCGCCCGCCGCCGGCACCGGACTGGCAACGGCCGGGCCGGGCGCTGAATGCGCTGCAGGCCGAGGCGGCCGCAGCCCTGCGTGCGGCCGCCGAGGCGCATGATTTCTCCGTCACGCTGCTGGAAGGCGTCACCGGCGCGGGCAAGACGGAAGTGTATTACGAGGCGGTGGCGGCGGCCCTGGCGCGCGGCCGGCAGGTGCTGGTACTGCTGCCGGAAATCGCGCTGACACAGCAGTCTCTGGACCGGTTCGAGCAGCGTTTCGGTGCGCCGGCCTGGGCCTGGCATTCGGAAATGCCGGAAGGGCGGCGGGCGGCAACATTGCGCGCGATCAGTCGCGGCGAGGCGAAAGTCGTGATCGGCGCGCGCTCGGCGCTGTTCCTGCCCTATGCCGATCTCGGCCTGATTGTGGTCGACGAGGAACACGATGCCTCCTACAAGCAGGAGGAAGGCGTGATCTACAACGCCCGCGACATGGCGGTGGTGCGCGCCAAGCTGGAGGGCATCGCCGTTATTCTGGCTTCGGCCACGCCGTCGCTGGAAAGCCTGAACAATGTGGCGCGTCGGCGTTATGCCCATGCCGTGCTGCCCGAACGGCATAATGCCGCCAGCATGCCGCGCATCGAGATCGTCGACATGCGCAGGGAAAGGCTCCCTGCGCAGCGTTTCATCAGCGCGCCGCTGGTGGCAGCACTGACCGAAACGATCGCGGCCGGCGAGCAGGCCATGCTGTTCCTCAATCGCCGGGGCTATGCGCCGCTGACGCTGTGCGGCGCCTGTGGCCATCGCCTGCAATGCCCGAACTGCGCCGCCTGGCTGGTCGAACACAAACGCCATGGCCGCCTGCAATGCCATCATTGCGGCCACCAGCAACGCCTCCCGCAGCATTGCCCGAGCTGCAATGCCGAGGACAAGTTCAAGGCCTGCGGCCCTGGCGTCGAGCGGCTGGCCGAGGAAGCGGCCATGCTGTTCCCCGATGCGCGGCTGGCGGTGATGGCCTCCGACACGGCCAATACGCCGCGCATGATCGGCGAGATGCTGGAGCGCATGGAGCGGCGTGAAATCGATATCCTGATCGGCACGCAGATCGTGGCGAAAGGCCACCATTTCCCGCTGCTCACTCTGGTAGGTGTGATCGACGCGGATCTTGGTCTTGCCGGCGGCGATCCACGCGCGGCCGAACGTACGCACCAGCTGCTGACCCAGGTGGCAGGGCGAGCCGGTCGCGCCGCCCATCCCGGTCGCGTACTGCTGCAGAGTTTCGATCCGCAGCATCCGGTGATCGCCGCCCTCAGCCGCCACGACACGGTCGGGTTTCTGGCGGCCGAGATGGCGGAGCGGCAGCGCGCCGGCATGCCGCCCTTCGGCCGGCTCGCAGCCGTGATCGTCAGCGGCACTGACCAGGCCGAGGTGGAGCAGGCGGCGCGCGCGCTGGCGCGCGCGGCGCCGCGCGGGAATGGTCTTTCGGTGCTCGGCCCGGCGCCGGCGCCGCTGCATTACCTGCGCGGCCGCTACCGCGAGCGCCTGTTGCTGAAGGCGCAGCGGGAAATCGATGTGCCTGCTGCTTTGCGGGAATGGATGGCCAAGGTAAAACTACCGTCAGGTGTAAAACGCACGGTTGATATCGATCCCTATAGCTTTCTTTAAAGCTTGGCCGTTTAAAGTGGCGGCACGGCCGGGTGGTTGGCCGTTTCTAAGGGGAAGAACACCCATGCGGTATGTACGTCTGCCCGCGCTCGGCGCGGCATTCCTTGCTGTTGGCCTGCTCGCGGGCTGTTTTGAAGCCAAGGAGACGGCGCCCGACAAACGCCATACCAGCCTCAGCAACTTCCAGCAGTTCATCCAGAGGACCGGCGGCCTCAAAAGCCTCAACACCTTCCAGAAGCGGCGGCCCGAGATCAATTCCGAGGAAAGCCTCGGTGTGATCTACGACGGTGCCCGCACCCAGGGCGAGGTGATGCGGTTCAGGGACAAGCAGCTGGCCAAGGAAATGCTGCCGGCGCTCAAGGCGGCGCGCTCGCGGCTGGGCGAGAGCGAAAACTGCACCCTGCGCGGCTATTTCATTGCCTGCGGCGAAGAGAAATTCGTCGAAGTCTTCCGCAAGTGGGAGTGACGGCGGCGGCCGATGCCGGACTGAAGAATTCCGGATATTCCTTTATCCAGAGGCGCTTCCGACAATCCTGAGTGAACGGGGCCGAACACTCCCGATTGACAGGGATCAATGCCATAGCCACGGCACGTCGACAGGATGGGAAACCCGTGCCGAGGCTCGCTCCTGCCGGGCCTGCCACCGGGGGTGTCCATATGTTGCGTAATCTGAACGATTTCCTCAGCGAACTGCGGATGCTGATCCGGGCCCGCTATCCTCTGGTCCACATCGCAACCTATGAAGAGGATCGCGCGCTGGTCGCGCTGGGTGCGATCGCTGCAGAACTGAACAAGAAGCTGATTCTCTGGAGCGCCAGTCGCGGGGTGCATAATCTGGACGGACAGCCGGTCGATCGCCACGATTTGGTTGGCAATGTCGAGGGGCCGTTTCCAGCGGCCGCACAGGCGGCGTTAAGCGATCTGGCATCGGCTCTGGAACTGTTCGACCGCATGGTGGTGCATAAGGACCGGCACAAGGGCGGTTATCTCTTCGTCTTCCTCGATCCCTATCCCTACCTGTCGGGCCGGGGCGTCAATCCGATCTACAGCCGCAAAATGCGCGATCTGGTGATTGCGATCCGCTCGCGCGGCTATCACGCCAATTGCCTGGTGATCTCGCAGAGCCTCGCCATTCCCGAGGAGCTGGAGAAAGAAGTCACCGTGATCGATCTGCCATTGCCGAGCCGGGACGAGATCGAGGCTCATGTTTCCGGATTGATCGAGAAACTGAGGCCCAATCGCGGATTCAAGGTCGATCCGAATCCCGAACTGGTCACCCGCATGGTCGATTCCGCACTCGGATTGACCATGGCCGAGATCGACAACTGCCTGTCAAAGGCGATTGTCGATGATATGAAATTCGACGACCGCGATGTGCAGTCGATTTTCCTGCAGAAGCAGCAGATCGTGCGCAAGAGCGGAATTCTCGAATATATCGATGCGCGCAAGCTTTCTCTTGATGACGTTGGCGGCCTGGATCTGCTGAAGCTGTGGCTGACCCGACGCGACGCGGCTTTCTCCGCGGCCGGCCGCACTTTCGGCATCGCTTCGCCGAAGGGCGTATTGATCACCGGTGTGCCGGGTTGCGGCAAATCTCTGTCGGCCAAGAGCGTGGCAGCGACCTGGAAGCTGCCGCTGATCCATCTCGATATGGGCAAGGTTTTCTCGTCCCTGATCGGATCGTCGGAAAGCCACATGCGTGAGGCTATCCAGGTCTGCGAGGCGGTAGCGCCTTGCGTGCTGTGGATCGATGAAATCGAAAAAGGCTTGCCGCGCACGCATGGCTATGTCGGCGACAGTGGCACGTCACTACGCGTGCTGGCAACTTTTCTGACCTGGCTGCAGGAAAAGGAATCGCCGGTCTTCGTCTTTGCCACGGCAAACGCCATCGAGCATTTGCCGCCCGAAGCCCTGCGCAAGGGCCGGTTTGACGAAATCTTCTTTGTCGACCTGCCCAATCATCAGGAGCGGCTCGAGATCATCGATATCCATATTCGCCATACCGGGCGGGACCCGAAGAATTTCGATCTTGATCGTCTGGCTACGATGGCTGGCCCGGAGCATTTCGGTGCCGATATCGCGCTAACCGGTGCCGAGATCAATTCCTGGGTCAATGAAGCGCTGATCGCGGCATTTCAACGGCGCAGGCATGGCGATTCCGATGTCGACCTGACGATGAGCGATCTGGAAGTGGCCCTCGAACGCCTGGTTCCGCTCGCCAAGATGCGGCAGACTGAAATCGCTGCAATGCGCCGCTGGGCCGACGAGCATGCCACTCGCGCCTCCTCACCGGAGGGCGCGGCAATCGTCACCGACAATCACCTGGAAATCGACGGCCGGCATCTCGATCTGTGAGAGGTCGGCGGTCGGCTGATTAATAGCCCCGGCCGTAATCCACCAGGCGCAACAGCGGCAGGCCCTGTTGCAGCCGGCGGATATTGTCGACGATCTGCGGCGCCACCTGGGCCGGGATGCTGTCAGCGGCGTTATGCGGCGTCACCGTCACCTTCGGATGGGTCCAGAAAGGGTGATTGTCGCGCAGCGGTTCCTCATCGAACACGTCGAGCGTCGCACCCGACAGCCATTCGCTGTCCAGCGCATGCAGAAGGTCGGCCTCCACCACATGGCCGCCGCGGGCGGCGTTGATGACATAGGCGCCACGCGGCAGCAGGGAGAGCGTGCGCCGGTTGATGATGCCGCGCGTCGCCGGCGTCAGGGGCAGCAGGCAGACCAGCACGTTGCACAGGCGCAGGAAGCTGTCGAGATGCTCTTCGCCATGGAAGCTGGTGACGCCGTCCACGGCCTTCAGGCCGCGGCTCCAGCTCACCAGCTGGAAGCCGAATTGGCCCAGCTTCTGCGCCGCCGCCATGCCGAGCGTGCCCATGCCCATGATGCCGACCACACGTTCGGCGGCATCCACCGGCGGCAGCCATTTCCAGGCGCGGTTACGCTGGTTGCTTGCCATGGCATCGACCTGGCGATGGAAGCGCAGCACATGCAGCAGCACATACTCGGTCATTGCCACGGTCAGGCGGTCGTCGATCACGCGGGCCAGCGGCACATGACGCGGCAGCGCGGGGTCGGCCAGGATGGCATCGACGCCGGCGCCGAAAGCATGGATCAGTTTGAGATTCGGAAAACTACGCAGCAGGCTGGGCGGCGGTTTGGCCACCAGGGCGACATCGATCTCGTTCGGATTACCCGTGTCGGGATGCCGGCGGATGTCGAGATCGGGCGCAAGCTTGTTCAATTCGGCAGCCCAGGCTGCCGGATCATGCGCCTTGGTGTATATCAGCAGGGCCACGTCACATCCTGACGGCGGCTGCGTGATGGACTGCGATATCGAAGGCGGCGGCGATCAGCGCGCGGGTGTAGTCGGTCTGTGGCGCGGTGAAGATCTGCTGCGCCGTATTCTCTTCCACCACCTTACCGTCCTTCATCACCATGACGCGGTCGGCCAGCGCCCGCACCACGCGCAGGTCGTGGCTGATGAACAGATAGGCGAGGCCGTGCTTTTCCTGAAGATCGCGCAACAGGTCGACGATCTGCGCCTGCACACTCATATCCAGTGCCGAGGTCGGCTCGTCGAGCACGATGAATTTCGGCTTCAGGGCGATGGCGCGGGCGATGGCAATGCGCTGGCGCTGGCCGCCGGAGAATTCATGCGGGTAGCGGTCCATGGTGGCGGGATCGAGACCGACCTCGGTCAGCGCATCGGCTACCAGGCTGCGGCGACCGGCTTCATTTCCGCCGATACCATGCACGGCCAGGCCTTCGGCAACGATATGGAAAACCGACAGCCGCGGGCTCAGCGAGTCGAACGGGTCCTGGAAAACGATCTGCATGTCCTTGCGCAGCGGCCGCATCTCGCCCCAGCTGCGCCCCTGCAGTTCGCTGTCGCGGAAGCGGATGCTGCCCTCGCTTTTCTGCAGCCGCAGCAGCGCATAGGCCAGGGTCGACTTGCCCGAGCCGCTTTCGCCGACCACGCCGAGTGTCTCGCCGGCGCGCACCTGCAGTGACACGCCGTCCACGGCCTTGATATGGCCGATGGTCCGGCGCAGCAGTCCGGTCGTGATCGGGAACCAGACTTTGACGTCGCGGGCGTCCATCACCACTGGCGCGTCTATGGCGGCCACAGCGGCGATGCCCCTGGGTTCGGCCGCCAGCAACTTTTTCGTATAGGCATGCTGCGGCTGGGCGAAGACCTGGGCGACTGGCCCGTGCTCGACGATCTCGCCATGCGTCATGATGCAGACGCGGTCGACCACCTTGCGCACGATATTCAGGTCATGCGTGATCAGCAGCAGTGCCATGCCGAGTTTCTGCTGCAGGTCTTTCAGCAGTTTCAGAATCTGCGCCTGGATGGTGACATCCAGCGCCGTGGTCGGTTCGTCGGCGATCAGCAGGTCTGGTTCGTTGGCGAGCGCCATGGCGATCATCACGCGCTGGCGCTGGCCACCTGACAGCTGGTGCGGATAGGCGCCGAGCCGTTTCTCGGCATCCGGCAGGCCGACCAGGCGCAGCAGTTCCAGCGTGCGCGCCCGCGCCGCCGCCTTGTCCAGTCGCTTGTGCAGGAACAGCACCTCATTGACCTGCTGCTCGATGGTATGCAGCGGATTGAGCGAGGTCATCGGCTCCTGGAATACCATGGCGATGCGGTTGCCGCGGATGCGCTGCAGCACGTCCGACGATGCCCCCAGCATTTCCTCGCCGCGGAAGCGGACCGAACCGCTGGGATGGCTGGCCAGCGGGTAGGGCAGCAGCTGCAGGATTGACAGCGCCGTTACCGATTTGCCCGAACCGCTCTCGCCGACCAGCGCCAGCGTCTCGCCGCGTGCGATGTCGAAGGAAACATGTTTCAGGGCATCGACAGTCCCCGCCGCATTCGGGGCACCCTGGCCGAAACGCGTGCTGAGATCGCGCACCTGCAGGAGAGGGGTCTGTCTGGCGCTCATTTCGACAGCGCTCATTTGAAAATCTTGCGCGGATCGAAGGCGTCGCGCACGGCTTCGCCAATGAAGATGAGCAGGCTGAGCATGATGGCAAGAACGGCAAAGGCGGTGATGCCGAGCCAGGGCGCCTGGATATTGGTCTTGCCCTGGCTGAGCAGTTCACCGAGCGAGGGCGAGCCCGGCGGCAGGCCGAAGCCCAGGAAATCCAGTGCGGTCAGCGTGGTGATCGAGCCGTTGAGAACGAAAGGCATCATTGTCAGGGTCGCCACCATGGCATTGGGCAGCAGGTGGCGGAACATGATGGAGATATCGGAAACGCCGAGCGCGCGGGCGGCGCGGACGTAGCCGAAATTTCGGGCGCGCAGGAATTCCGCCCGCACCACGCCGACCAGCGCCATCCAGGAAAACAGCAGCATGATGCCGAGCAGCCACCAGAAATTCGGCTGCACGATACTGGCCAGGATGATCAGCAGGTAAAGCGTCGGCAGGCCGGACCAGACCTCGATGAAGCGCTGGAACAGCAGGTCGGTCAGGCCGCCGAAATAGCCCTGCACAGCGCCAGCGACCACGCCGATCACCGAGCTGAGCGCGGTCAGCACCAGGCCGAACAGCACCGAGATGCGAAAGCCGTAGATCAGCCGCGCCAGCACGTCGCGGCCCTGATCGTCGGTGCCGAGCAGGTTCTCTGCCGTCGGCGGCGAGGGCGCCGGGCGGCCGAGATCGTAATTGATGGTGCGGTAGCTGTAGCGGATCGCCGACCAGAGCATCCAGCCGTCTTTTTCCCTGACCAGATCCTGCACGAACTGGTCGCGATATTTCGCCTCGGTTTCGAAATCGCCGCCGAACGTGGTTTCCGGATAGGCCTTCAGCACCGGGAAGTAATAGCCGCCGTCGTATTTCACGACCAGCGGCGAGTCATTGGCGATGAACTCGGCGAACAGGCTGAGCACGAACAGGATCAGGAAGGCCCAGAGCGACCAGAAGCCGCGGCCATTGGCGCGGAAGTTGCGCCAGCGCCGGGCGTTGATCGGGCTGAGTTTGAGCGGAGCCATCTGCATCAGGCGTCGCGGCTCTCGAAATCGATGCGCGGATCGATCAGCACATACATCAGGTCGGATACCAGGTTCACGATCAGGCCGAGCAGGGTGAAGATGAACAGCGAGCCGAACATGATCGGGTAATCGCGTTTCAGCGCTGCCTCGAACCCGAGCAGGCCGAGGCCGTCGAGCGAGAAGATCACCTCGATCAGCAGCGAGGAGGTAAACAGAATCCCGATGAAGGCGCCCGGAAAGCCGGCAATCACGATCAGCATGGCATTGCGGAAGACATGGCCATACAGCACCCGGCCTTCGCTCAGCCCCTTGGCGCGCGCGGTCAGCACATAGAGTTTGTTGATTTCTTCCATGAAGGAATTCTTGGTCAGCATCACCAGGCCGGCGAAACCGCCGATCACCATGGCGGTCACCGGCAGCACCAGATGCCAGAAGTAGTCTGTCACCTTGCCCATCAGGCTGAGTTGCGCCCAGTTGTCGGATGTCAGGCCACGGAGCGGAAACCACTGCACGAAACTGCCGCCGGCGAACAGCACCACCAGCAACACGGCAAACAGGAAGCTCGGGATGGCATAACCGACCACGATGGCGGCCGAAGTCCAGATATCGAAACGGCTGCCATCGCGCACCGCTTTGGCGATGCCGAGCGGAATCGAGATCATGTAGACCAGCAGCGTGGTCCACAGGCCGAGCGAGATCGAGACCGGCAGCTTCTCGATGATGAGCTGCGTCACCGGGCGGTCCTTGAAGTAGCTGACGCCGAAATCGAGCTGGGCATATTGTTTCAGCATGAGCCAGAGGCGCTCATGCGCCGGCTTGTCGAAGCCGAACTGTTTCTCGATCCGCTTGATGAATTCCGGGTCCAGGCCCTGGGCACCGCGATAGCGCGCGCTGGCGCCCTCGGCGGCCTGGGCGAAGGCGCCGGCGCCGGGGCCGGTCTCGCCGCCGGTGGCGCCCGAGATGCGCGCCGTGGCATCGGCTGCTGTGCCAGTGACCTGGGCGATCACCTGCTCCACCGGGCCGCCCGGCGCGAACTGCACGATGGCGAAATTGATCACCATGATGCCGAGCAGGGTCGGCAGGATCAGCAGCAGGCGGCGGAGGATATAGGCGAGCATGGCGGTCAGTGTGTCATCTCTGCCGCGGCAGGTTCAAGGCCTTGTCTTTCGCCGGATCGACCCACCAGGTATCGGTCAGGCCGACATCGTAGACCGGCTTCTGTGCCGGACGGGCGAAACGATCCCAGTAGCCCAGCTTGAAGGTGCCGCTGTACCAGTGCGGCACCACATACCAGCCCCACATCAGCACGCGGTCGAGCGCGCGGGTGGCGGCGCGCAGCTCATCACGATTGCGTGCTTTCACGATATGCTCGATCAGGTCGTCCGCCGCCGGGTCGTTCACGCCGGAGAAGTTGAAACTGCCCACCGTGGTGGCCGAGCGAGAGGCCCAGTAGTTCCGTTGCTCGATGCCCGGTGTCAGCGGCTGCACGAAGCGGCGCGACATCACGTCGTAATCGAAGCTGCGCATGCGGTTCTCGAAACTGGCGATATCCACCACGCGGATTGAGATGGTGATGCCGATGCGCTCCAGGTTGCGGGCGAAGGGATTGATGATGCGCTGGAAACTCGGCTCGTAAAGCATGAATTCCAGTTCGAAGGGCTTGCCCCTGGCATCCACCAATTTGCCGTCCCTGATCACCCAGCCGGCTGCCAGCAGCAGGGCCTGGGCCTGTTTGAGGTTGGCGCGGTTGTTGCCCGAGCCGTCGGTGCGCGGCGGCTGGAATTCCTGCGTGAAAATCTCGGGCGGGATGCGGTCGCGAAAGGGTCCGAGCAGCTCAAGCTCGGCCGCACTCGGCAGGCCGGTGGCGGCCAGGTCGGAATTCTCGAACATCGAGCGTGTGCGCTTGTAGAGGCCGTAGAACAGCGTCTTGTTGGCCCATTCGTAATCGTAGGCCAGGTTGATCGCCTGGCGCACGCGCGGATCGCTCAGATGCGGTTTGCGGCTGTTGAGGAACCAGGCCTGCACACCCGAGGGTGTCTCGTCTTTCAGCACCTCGCGCTTGATCCTGCCGGCATCGAAGGCCGGCTTGCCTTGGTAGCCGGTGGCCCAGACGCGCGCGATCACCTCTTCGCGGAAATCGTATTCGCCGGCAAAAAAGGCCTCCACCGCGATGTCGCGGTCGCGGTAGTAGTCGTCACGGAACCAGTCGAAATTATGCCGTCCGCGATTGACCGGCAGATCCCTGGCCCACCAGTCCTTCACCCGTTCGAAGACGACGCTGCGTCCGGCATCGATACGGCTGATCTTGTACGGGCCGGAACCCGGGATCGGCTCCATCGTCGGGCTGGCGAAGTCGCGCGTCGCGAACCAGGCCTTTGGCAGGATGGGCAGCAGGGCGACGGTCAGCGGCAGGTCGCGACGGCTCTCGGTTTCGGCAAAGCGGAACACCACACGCAGCCGGCTTTCGGTGGTGATGCTGTCCACATCGCGCAGCACCAGCTGATAGACTGGATGTCCGTCCCTCTTGGCGGCCTCGAAGGTGAAAACGACATCCTCGGCCGTCACCGGGGAGCCATCGCTGAAGCGGGCGCGTGGATTGATGTTGAAGGCTACCCAGCTACGGTCCGCGGCCAGCTCGGCGCTTTCGGCCAGATCGGCATAGACTGCATCCGGCTCGTCCATGCCGCGCGCCATCAGGCTCTGGAAGGCCAGGCTGAGATTGCGGGCCATCACGCCCTTGAGGATCAGCGGATTGAGATTGTCGAAGGACTCGAGCTGCCAGCTGCGCAGCTCGCCGCCCTTGGGGGCGTTGGGGTTGACGTAATCGAAATGCGTGAAGCCGGCCAGGTGCTTGAGGTCGCCGAAGGCGGACAGGCCGTGACGCGGCTGCGCCCAGGCATCAACAGGGATTGTAGCGCTGGCCAGCAGCAGGGCGGCGGTCAGGATTGCCGCAAGCTTCACGCGTCTTGCCCCTCGGTCAGATGCAGGCGATGGCGCAGATGCGCTTTCACGGTCGGCCATTCAGGCGGCAGGATGCTGAACACCACGGTGTCGCGCAACGTGCCGTTACCGGCGATCTGGTGGTTGCGCAGAATGCCATCCTGCTTGGCGCCCAGCCGCAGGATCGCCTCGCGGCTCTGGTGGTTGAAGAAATGCGTGCGGAATTCGACGGCGATGCAGTCGAGTTGCTCAAACGCATAGGTCAGCAGCATCAGCTTGCAGCGCGTGTTCAGTGCCGTGCGCTGCACACTTTTGCGATACCAGGTCGAACCGATCTCGACGCGCCGGTTGGCTGCATCCACATTCATGTAGGTGGTCATGCCCACCGGTTTGTCCTGTGCCTTGTCGATCACCGTGAAGGGCAGCATGGCGCCTTTGTCCTGCAGCCCGAGCCGCCGGTCGATCTCGGCGGTCATGCCGTCCGGCGTCGGGATCAGTGTGTACCAAAGTTTCCACAGCTCGCCGTCCTGCACGGCTTCGGCCAGCGCCGCGCGATGGTCGTGGCTCAGCGGCACCAGGGCAACGGCGCTGTCCTGCAGGGTGACGGGTTTCAGCCAGGTCATGGGATCTCTTTACTGCGGCTTGCTGGCATTGAGTTTCGCCACCTTGGCGGGATCGACCCACCAGGCCATGAAATCGACGCCATTCTTGGGGTATCTCTCCGGCTTACCGAATTTATCCCAATATGCGATGCGATCGGCATTCAGGCCGAAACTCGGCACGATGTAATGGCCCCAGGTCAGCACGCGGTCGAGTGCTCGCGTGGCGACGATCAGATCGGCGCGGCTTTGTGCCTGCACCACGGCCTCGATCAGGGCATCCACCGCCGGATCCTTGATGCCGGGCCAGTTTCGTCCGCCGGGATTGTCGGCAGCCGCGGAAGAGAAGTAACTGCGCTGCTCGTTGCCGGGGGAACTGGACTGCCCCCAGCCGGAGTAAACCACATCGTAGTCGAAGCTACGCAGCAGACGGATATACTGAGCGCTGTCGATGGCACGCATGTTGAGTTGGATGCCAAGGCGCTGCAGGCTCTGGACCCAGGGGGCGGCCATGCGCTCATAGCTGGGGTCCTGCATCAGGAACTCAAGGGTGAAGACGATACCTTTGGCATCGACCAGCTTGCCGTCCTTGATTTCCCAGCCGGCGCTCTTCAGTAATTGCGCGGCTTCGCGCAGGTTCTTGCGATCCTGGCCACTGCCATCGGATATCGGCGCCTGCCAGGCCGGACCGAAGACTTCTTTTGGCAGCTTGCTGCGAAGCGGTTCCAGTAGTTTCAGTTCTTCGGGCGATGGAGTGCCGGTGGCGGCAAATTCCGAATTGTCGAAATAACTGCTTGGCCGATAATAGGCGCTGTGGGCGAGGTTCTTGTTCACCCATTCAAAATCCCAGGCCAGCATCAGGGCGCGGCGCACCCGCACATCCTGGAATTTCTCGCGGCGGGTATTGAAGATGAAACCCAGCATGTTGCCTGGCCGGTCATGCTTGACCATCTCCTTCTTCACTAACCCCTGCTGGACGGCTGGGAAGTCGTAGAAGGTGGCCCATTCGCGCCCGCTATTCTCGCCACGGAAATCGTATTGTCCAGATTTGAAGGCCTCGCGCGCCACGGTCTGGTCACGATAGACGTCGTAGCGGATGCGATCAAAATTGTAGCGGCCCTTGTTGATCGGCAGGTCCTTGGCCCACCAGTTGTCGCGCCTCGCATAGACGACGCTGCGATTCGACTCGACGCTTTCGATGCGGTAAGGGCCCGATCCCTCCCATTTGTCCTGCGTCACCTTGTCGAAGCCGCGTTTTTCCCATTGCGCTTTCTGCAGCACCGGTAACTGGCCCATGATCTGCGGCAGTTCGCGGTTCTTCGGGCCTGAGAAATGGAATTTCACCTTGCGCGGGCCCAGCACCTCGGCCTTCTGCACATTGGCATAGTAAAGCTGGAGCATCGGCTCGCCGGCCGTCTTGATCTGCTCGAAACTCCAGGCCACATCCTCCGCCATGATCGGTTTGCCGTCGGCCCACTTGGCTTCGGCTCGCAGATTGAACACGATCCAGCTTAGATTCCCGGGTACTTCGACGGTTTCAGCGATCAAGCCGTATTCCGACAGGTCGTCGTCCGGTGTCTGCGCCATCAGCGTCTCGTAAATCATGCCGAGTCCCGGCGCCGAGTCGCCTTTCGGGATGAAGGGGTTGAGACTGTCGAAGCCGCTTGGCGTGGACAGTCGCAATTCGCCGCCCTTGGGTGCATCGGCGTTCACGTAATCGAGTTGCTTGAAGCCGGCGGCGTATTTCGGCGCATCGCCGAGCGTAAGCGCGTGACTGGTCTTGGTGTCGGAAGACTGAGTCTGGGCCCAGGACGGCTGAAAAGTGGCGGGTGTTGCAAGGGCGAGGGCGAGGAGGGCAGGCAGCAGCACAGATCGCATCAAATCGCTCCTGTAAAATCAGGCTCCGGACAGGTACTCCAGGGCAGCCCGGTGCAGCGCCGGATTTGCTGCAGCCAGAACGCGGGATCGGCCGCGCATGTCCAGCGGCCTGCCTTCCCAGTCGGTGATCACGCCGCCGGCCCCGGCCACTACCGGCCCCAGCGCGGCATAGTCATAGGGCTGCATGCGGCCATCGAGCGCCAGATCGGCGAAACCCGATGCCAGCATACCATAGCAAATGCAGTCGCCGGACATGCGATTGATGCGGCAGGCCTTTCGCAATGTCGTGAACGCCGCCAGTTCAGACTCGGTGAAGCTGTCGACATAGGTGGTCATCACCACCGCGTCCTTCAGCCCGCGATCGGCGTTGGTACGGGCGGGCTTGCCGTTGAATTCGGTCGGCCGGCCCATGGCGCCGATCCAGCGGTCGGCCATGATCGGCTGGTCGATCACGCCCAACACCGGCCGGTTCTCGAAGGTCAGGGCGATCAGGGTGCCGAAGATCGGCAGACCGGAGACGAAGCTCTTGGTGCCGTCGATGGGGTCGAGAATCCATTGCCAGGCGGCATCGGTGCGAACCGGGCCGTATTCCTCGCCGAAGATGCCATGATCGGGATAGCGCGCCTCGATCGCCTTGCGCATCGCCGCTTCGGCATTGCGGTCGGCAATCGTCACCGGCGAGGCATCGGCCTTGCTGACGACATCGATGGGCTGGCGGAAATGCGGCCGGATCTCGGCGCGGGCCAGTTCGGCCAGGTCATGCGCGAAGGCAACCAGTGCATCGGCCTGGGCAGCAAAAAGGGCCGGGGTGTCGGTCATGACAACGCTCCCGGCCCTGATTGGAAAACGCTCGGGCTCAGTTCGGCAGCGGCTTCGGGCTGTCCGACAGGCTGCGCAGATAGGCGATCAGGTCGGCGCGCTCCTTCGAGCTCTTGGCGCCGGCGAAGGCCATCTTGGTGCCGGGGGCATAGGCCTTCGGGTTCTTCAGGAAGGTGTAGAGATTCTCGTAGGTCCAGGCGCCTTCGGTCTTCTTGATCGCATCCGAATAGGCGAAGCCGGCCATATGGCCCTTCGGCGATTGCACGATGTCAAACAGGTTCGGGCCGACCTTGGCGGGGCCGCCCTTGTCCACACTGTGGCAGGCGGCGCATTTGCCGAAGGCCTTCTTGCCGGCATCGGCGCTGGCAGCGGCCAGCAGGCCGGCAACCGGCGGGTCCTGCTCTTCGGCCGCGGCCGGCGCGCCGCCCTTCGGGGCCTCCTCGGCCACCTCGATCTTGAAGGCCGGCTCGGCCAGCGTCTTCGGATGGATCAGCATGTTGCCGAACTGATTGACGCCCATGATGATCAGCAGGCAGAACAGCACCGCGCCGGCGATCTTGTTGAGCTCGAAACTATTCATTGCGTCAGACTCCCGGGACGGCATAGCTGGTCTTTAAACGGCCGGCGGGCCGCAAAGCGGCCGAAACGGCTGGAAAATCGCCGCGACATTAGCGGCTTCCCCGACCCGTTCGCAACCCGTATATATCCCGCCGGGAAGGGCCTGCGGCGGCTCGGGCTGCGGCGAAGTGCCGCACCGGGGCGGCGTGCGGCCCGGTTCCGGTCCTGCCGCCGATCTCGCTGCTATTTCAAGGCCTAAACAATGACCGCCGCGACTCCGAAAAACCCCATCGTGCTGATCCCGTCGCGGCTGGCCTCGACCCGCCTGCCGGACAAGCCGCTGGCCGACATCCATGGCCTGCCGATGATCGTGCATTGCCTGCGCCGCGCCCAGGAGGCCGGCTTCGCCCGTGTCGCCGTGGCCTGCGGCGATGCTGCCATCGCCGAAGCCGTGCGGGTCGCCGGCGGTGAGGCGGTGCTGACCGACCCGGCGCATCCCTCGGGTTC
This sequence comes from Ferrovibrio sp., assembly GCF_025869515.1. Lineage (GTDB taxonomy): Bacteria > Pseudomonadota > Alphaproteobacteria > Ferrovibrionales > Ferrovibrionaceae > Ferrovibrio. Next base: position 24,937 of record NZ_JAOZVR010000117.1, on the reverse strand, counting down.
CGACCGCATCTTCGAGGCGCTGCAGAAACTCGACCCCGACGGCCGCCATGACGCCGTGATCAACCTGCAGGGCGACCTGCCCGCCATCGATCCGAAGGTAATCGCGGCCGCGCTGATCCCGCTGGCAGATGCTGCCATCGACATTGCTACGCTGGCGACGCCCATCATCGAGAGCCATGAGATCGACGACCGCAATGTGGTGAAAGCGGTACTGAGCCTGGCGCCGGGCCAGACGGTAGGCCGTGCGCTGTATTTCAGCCGCAGGCCGGTGCCGGGCGGTGAGGGGCCGCTGTGGCATCACATCGGTATCTACGCTTATCGTCGTGCCGCGCTGGAGCGCTTCGTTTCGCTCAAACCCTCGCCGCTGGAAAAGCGCGAGAGTCTCGAACAGCTGCGTGCGCTGGAAAACGGCATGAGCATCGCGGCGGCTGTCGTTGACACGCTTCCGCTCGGTGTCGATACTCCGGCCGATCTTGAGCGCATCCGCGCCGTCATGCAGCCGAAATAAACTCCAAAGAAATCGAGTCCGCCATGTCGCCTGTCGCCAGCATTGCCACGGAAGCCACCGATCCGGCGCGGATCGTGGCCTTTCAGGGTGCGCCGGGCGCCTATTCGCATCTGGCCTGCCGCGAGGCCTTGCCCGATCTGGTGCCGCTGCCCTGTGCCAGTTTCGAGGATGCCTTCGCAGCCGTGCGCGAGGGCCGTGCGGCCTGCGGCCTGATCCCGATCGAGAACTCCACCGCCGGCCGCGTCGCCGACATTCATCAGCTGCTGCCCGAGGGCGGCCTGTTCATCACGGCAGAGCACTTTCTGCGCGTGCGGCACCAGCTGCTGGCGCCCAGGGCCGCCGCGCTGAAGACAGTGAAGCGCGTATACAGTCATGTGCAGGGCCTGTCGCAGTGCCGCAAGGTGATCAAGGAACTGGGACTTGACGCGATCGTCGCCAGCGACACCGCCGGCTCGGCCAAGGATGTGTCCGAACGAAACAGCCCCGAGGAAGCCGCCATCGCCTCCTCGATTGCCGGCGAACTCTATGGCCTGCAGGTGCTGCGCGCCGACATCGAGGACAATCCCACCAACACCACGCGCTTCATCAAGCTGGAACGCCAGCGCCGCGATCCCGATCCCAAGGCAGCCAATACCCTGACCGCCATCATGTTCCGCGTGCGCAGCGTGCCGGCCGCGCTGTACAAGGCGCTGGGCGGCTTTGCCACCAACGGCGTCAACGTGGTGAAGCTGGAAAGCTATCTGTCCGACGGGTTCCAGGTGGCCGAATTCTACGCCGAGATCGAAGGCCATCCGGCGCATAAGAGCGTCGACCTGGCGCTGCAGGAACTGGAATATTTCAGCTCCTCGCTGAAGATCATCGGCGTGTTCGGCGCGCATCCCTTCCGCGCGCAGAGCTGATCGACGCTGCACAAATCTTCCAGACCGCCGCCGCCGCCGATGCTGCACTGGCGGCATGACTCCGGAACAGTTTGTCGGGCAGACCGCCGCCTTCTTCGTCTTTTCGCTGGTGGCCGCCATCACGCCGGGACCGAGCAACGTGCTGCTGGTCGCCACCGGCGCACAGGCCGGCTTCCTGCGCGGCCTGCCCTGCCTGTTCGGCGTGTCGGCCGGCATGGGGTCGATGATGTTCCTGGCCGCCTACGGCTTCGGCAGCATCGTGCTGGCGCAGCCGCAGATCCTGCTCGGTATCCGCCTCCTTGGCGCCGGCTTCCTGCTCTGGCTCGCCTGGAAGATCGCCAGCGCCCCGGTCGGTGACGGCGGCAATGCCGCCACACCGCGTCCGGCCGGTTTCCTCGGCGCCGCAGCGCTGCAATGGGTGAACCCGAAAGCCTGGCTGGTCAGCGCCGGCGCGGTCGCCACCTATCTGCCGGGTGGTGACAGCGATGCCGTTCTGCAGGCGGCGGGTTTCGCGCTGGTTTTCGTGGCGGCCGCTTTGCCGAGCGGACTGGTCTGGCTGGTCTTCGGTGCGGCGGCGCAACGCCTGCTGCGCAGCCCCGGGCGCCAGCGCGCCTTCAACATCGTGACGGGCCTGATGCTGGCCGCGTCGGTGGTCATGATTCTGCGCTAGCTGCGCGCTGCGATGAAGGCGTTGAGCGTATCGCGCAGCGTCTCGACCTCGCGCTTCAGCGCCAGCAGCTCGTCAGGGCTGCGCTGCAGCGCCTGCAGCGTCGTGGCCGGGCAGGCCGTTGCCGGCAGCTTCAGGGCCCGGCCGGCCTCGGTCAGGAAGATCTGCACCTGGCGCTCGTCGTCGGGATTGCGCACGCGCCGCACATAGCCGTTGCCCTCCAGCCGCTTCAGCAGCGGCGTCAGCGTGCTCGATTCCAGATACAGCTTCTCGCCCAGGCCGCCCACGGTCTGCCCGTCCTGCTCCCATAGCGCCAGCATCACCAGATACTGCGGATAGGTCAGGTCGAGCTGGTCCAGCAGCGGCTTGTACAGGCGATTGAAGGCGAGGCCGGCGGAATAGACGGCGAAACACAGCATGTCGCCGAGCTGCGTTTCGGCCGGTTCGGCGGCCTGGGGACGTGACGGGGCGGGCATGGGGAGTCTCCTCACCAGCTGGGAGCTGGCCTGCTCATATTATATATCACGATAGAATTTATCATACGATTTATGCATGGCTCTTATGCCAAACAAACAGTTATCATAAGAATGCTTATCGCGATAAATAATAACTGTCCGCCAGACGGACCCGGCGCCCGGACGGTGGGCCCGGTCACCCGACACACAGGAGCACGTATCATGAGCATCATTCAGCATACCCGCCAGATTCTGGCTTCCACGGCCCTGGCCGTCACCCTGTCCGGTGCGGCCGGCATCGCCCAGCCTGCCAATGCCCAGTCGGCCAATCTGGACGCGGTTACCCGCAACTTCGTCGATGCCGTCACCGCTGCCGGTGGCCCGCCGATTTACACCCTGTCGCCCGAGGCTGCCCGCAAGGTGCTGTCCGGCGCCCAGGCTGGCCCGGTGGCCAGGCAGCCCGCCGCGATCCAGGACCTCAGCCTGCCGACCGGCCCGCTCGGCAGTGTCAATGTCCGCATCGTCCGCCCTGAAGGCGTCAGCGCGCCTCTGCCGGTGGTGATGTACTTCCATGGCGGCGGCTGGATGCTCGGCGGCAAGGACACCCATGACCGCCTGATCCGCGAGATCGCCGTCGGCGCCAATGCCGCCGTTGTCTTTGTCGACTACCGCAACACGCCCGAAGTGAAGTATCCGGTGCCGAACGAGGAGGCTTATGCGGCCACCAAATATGTGGCCGAGAATGCCAGGGCGCTCAATGTCGATGCCAGCCGGCTGGCGGTAGCGGGCGACTCGGCGGGCGGCAACATGGCGGCGGCGGTGACTCTGCTGGCCAAGCAGCGCGGCGGTCCGCAGATCGGCCATCAGGTCCTGTTCTACCCGGTGACCGACGACATCTCGCAGAATGCCTCGTATACCGCTTACGGCAACGGCCCCTGGCTGACCACCAATGCGATGCATTTCTTCCTCGATGCGCATTATCCGGCCGCTGTCCGCAACGATGCGCTGGCTTTCCCGCTGAAGGCATCGGTCGAACAGCTCAAGGGTCTGCCGTCTGCCACCGTGATCGTGGCCGAGAATGACCTGCTGCGCGACGAGGGCGAAGCCTATGCCCGCAAGCTGGGTCAGGCCGGTGTCAGCGTTACCTCGACGCGCTACAACGGCGCCATTCACGACTTCGTCATGCTGAATGGTCTCGCCGACAGCCCGGCCACCCGCAGTGCCATCGCGCAGGCCAATGCGGCCCTGCGGCAGGCGTTCCGGAAGTAAGTCCGGTCGACGCTGACTGTATCGACACTGACCAAGCCGGGCCGCCTCGCGGCCCGGCTTTACTTTTGCGCCAGGCGTGACGGCACGGCATAATGCCGGCCCATGACAACGGCGACGCGCAGACAGGTTTTAGGGCAGGCAGTGGCGATGACGGCGGCGGGTCTGCTGCCGGCTTTCGGCAGCCGTGCCGTCACGCTGCCGGGCGAAACCGAGATCGTCATCGTCGGCGCCGGCCTGGCCGGGCTGACCGCGGCGCGCATGTTGCAGGAGCGCGGCCGCAGCGTGGTGGTGCTGGAAGCGCGCGACCGCATCGGCGGCCGCATCTGGACCGACACATCCTCGCTCGGCTTTGCCGTCGATCTCGGCGCCTCGCTGCTGCGCTCGGCCGACATCAATCCGCTCGCCACCGAACTGCGCAATCGCGAGGTGCGGCTGCAGCCCGACGAAGGCGATTTCTGGTTATTCGACCAGGAGCGCAGTGGCGATCCGGTGCGCGATGCCGAGATGCACGATTATGACGCGCTCGGCTTTGCCTATGACAAGCTGGATGATGCGCTGCTCGATGCCCGCGCGCTGCGCACCGATGTATCGCTGGCCAGCCGTATCAAGCTGGAGGCAGGCGGCCCTGCCGGCCGCTGGATCGATCTGGCCAAGGCGCTGGCCGGGCCGCTGCATGTCGGGGTCGAATTCTCCGCCCTGTCGGCGCTGGATGCGCCGCGGCTCGCCGGCACCGGCAACGATGCCTGGCTGCCGGGTGGTTTCGGTACCTGGCTGGCGCAATCGGCCACCGGCCTGCCGGTATTTCTCAACCGCCCGGTGGTGCGGATCGACTGGGCCGACGGCAACGGCGTTACGGTTGCCACCGCCGAAGGGCAGGTGAAGGCGGAAGCCTGTATCGTCACAGTGCCGCTCGGCCTGCTGGCGGCGAAGGATGGCATCGTCTTCCAGCCCGGGCTGCCCGAGCCGCAGCGCGAGGCCGTCGGCCGCATGACCATGGGACTGATCGACCGCATCGCGCTGCAGTATGAAGCCGGCACCTTCGATGCTCCGGCCAATACCCAGGCGCTGCTGCGTGTCAGCGGCACGCGTGCCATGAGCCTGCGGCTGAATGCGCAGGCGCTGCCCCTGGTCGTCGCCCAGGTCGGCGGCGACTATGCGCGCGATCTCGAAGGGCGCGGCGATGCGGCGATGATCGCCGCCGCGCGCAGCCAGCTGCGCGCCATGCTGGGCGAGGCGGTGGATCGCCGCTTCGTGAAGGGCGTCGCCACCCAGTGGGGCCGCGATCCCTGGAGTCGCGGTGCGGTTGCTGCCGCGAAGCCGGGCTTTGCCACCGCGCGGCGCAATGCCGGCCGCGCACTCACCAGCTTAGCCGGCCGCGCCCGCGTGCTGTTCGCCGGCGAGGCTTTCGCCCCGGTCGACTGGATCGGCTCGGCGGCCGGCGCCTGGCTCTCGGGGCGGATCGCGGCGACGGAAGCGCTGAGGGTGCTGGGCTAAAATAGCCGAACCAATTTGGTTCGCGCTTGCCGGTATCCATGTGGGAGTCCGATACTGCGCCCGGCTTTTCCCTGACAGAGAGTTCCTCCCGTGAAATTCCGCAATCTCGGTACCTCCGGCCTTCTGGTTTCCGAAGTCGGCCTCGGCTGCAACAATTTCGAAATGCGCCTCGACCTCGAAGCCTCGCGCAAGGTGATCCACAAGGCACTCGATCTCGGCATCACGCTGTTCGACACTGCCGATGTCTACGGCAACAAGGGCGGTTCAGAGACCCAGATGGGCAAGATCCTGGGCGCGCGGCGCAAGGACATCGTGCTGGCGACCAAATTCGCCATGCCGATGGACGACAGCGGCAAAAAGGTCGGCGCCTCGCGGGCCTATATCATGAAGGCGGTGGAAGACAGCCTGACCCGGCTGCAGACCGACTGGATCGATCTCTACCAGCAGCACCAGCCCGATCCGCGCACACCGATCGACGAGACGCTGCGCGCGCTGGATGACCTGATCACCCAGGGCAAGGTGCGCTATATCGGCAATTCCAATTTCACATCCTGGCAGCTCGCCGATGCCGACTGGACGGCGAAGCAGCTCGGCACGCACCGTTTCGTCTCGGCGCAGGACGAGCTCAGCCTGGTGTTCCGCAAGGCCGAGATGGAGCAGCTGCCGGCCTGCGCCCGCTTCGGTCTCGGCTTCCTGCCGTTCTTCCCGCTCGCCAGCGGGCTGCTCACGGGCAAGCACAGGGCAGGTGCGGCGGCCGAAGGCTCGCGGCTTGCCAATACCCAGCGGCTCGCCGACCGCTACATGACGCCGGCCAATCTCGCCACGCTGGAACGCCTGCGCGCCTGGTGCGACAAGCGTGGCATCGGCATGACCGAACTGGCCTTCGCCTGGCTGCTGGCCAGGCCGCAGGTCTCCAGCGTGATTGCCGGCGCCACGAAGCCTGAGCAGTTGGAGCAGAATGTGCAGGCGGGCGAAACGGTGCTGTCGGCCACGGACCTGGCCGAGGTCAATGCGCTGCTCGATCCGCTGCCCTACGCCGCCTAGTTCCGGCCCTAATAGCCACCTCGGCCGCTTTCCATGTCGGTGCGCAGGTTGCGAGCGTAGTCGCGGTAATCGACCTCCAGCGTATAGCGCGCGCTGTCCACATAGCGCCGCTTGACGCCGCGCCAGTGCTCGCGCACTTCCGACTGCATCGCCTCCTGCGTCGGCAGCGCGATTTCGCCGGTCAGCACGCCGGCCAGCCAGCGCGACTGGATTTCCACCAGCGGGATGGTGGCGCCGATCGGCTGCACCAGGCCGACGAAATACAGGCCCGGCTGGTTGAGCGCGCGCATGCGGCGATAGAGTTGCGGCGCCTCGTTGTCTTTCACCTGGAACAGCGCCGGATCGAGAAAGGGAAAGCTGGTCTTGTAGCCGGTGGCATAGATGATGGCGTCGAAATCCTCGGCGCTGCCATCGGCGAAGTGGACGCGCGCGCCATCAAGCCTGGCCACATTCGGTTTCACCCTGATCCAGCCATGGCCGATATAGGGCAGCAGTTCCTGGCTGATGGTGGCATGCTCGCGCCACATCGGATGCTTTGGCGTCGGCATCCCGTAGCGCCGCTGGTCGCCCACGGTCAGGTACATCAGTCTGTTGACGATCATGCGAGCCAGCACGGTCGGCAGTTTCAGCTTGCGTGACAGGAAGGCGCCCCAGCGGTCGGTCGGGATGCCGAGGATGTATTTCGGCATGATCCAGGCGCCACGCCGCGTGGAGAGATGCACGCTGCGCGCCCGGCGGCACAGGTCGACGGCGATATCGACCGCCGAATTGCCGATGCCGACCACCAGCACGCGCTGGTCATCGAACGGCGCGGCCGTCTTGTAGGCATGGGAATGGATCTGCATGCCGCCGAAGCTGCCGGGGAAATCCGGCAGCCGCGTGTCCCACAGATGGCCATTGGCGACGATCACGGCGCGGTAGGTCAGCGTCTCGCCGTTCTCCAGCGTCACTGTCCATTGCCCATCGGCTGCCGGTTCGACTTTCGTCACGCTGGTGCGGAAGCGGATATGCGGCCGGATGCCGAAATGGTTTGCGTATTCCTCAAGATATTGCATCACCTGCCAGTGCGAGGGGAAATCCGGCAGGTCGTCAGGCGTCGGGAAATCGGGGTATTGCAGGTTCTTGCGGCTGGTATCGATATGCAGGCTGCGATAGGCCGCCGACACGCCGTTATCGTTGTTGTAACGCCAGTTGCCGCCGATATCCGAACCCTTCTCGAAACAGTCGAAGTCCAGGCCCTTCTGCTTCAGCGCCTTGGCGGCGGCGATGCCCGAGGATCCGGCACCGATGATGCAGATTTTTCCCTCGCTCATGCCGCGTCCTTCAGATAGGCGTCGATGATGTCCGTGATGCTGCCGGTACCGGTCGAGGGCGCGTCGAAATCGACGTGATCGGCCAGCAGCAGTTCGGAAATCGGAGCAGGAGCTTCACCGGCTCCCATGAGTTGGCCCTGCCGGATCAGGACGGCAGTCAGCTTGCGGCCGGTGAATCCGGCGGCGCCGGTGATGACAACGCGCATGGTTTCTCCCCCAACGGCTCATTTAATCCGTATCGGGAGATGGCATGCAATGATGCCGTTGCGGAAAGACCCTCACCCCAACCCTCCCCCACTTGTGGGAGAGGGAGGGCCCCGCGAAGCGGGAGGGTGAGGGTGTCAATGGCGCAAAGAAAAAAAGGCCGGTCATCGCTGACCGGCCTTCATCACGCGGGAATGCCCGCGTCTTATTCCGGCTCGATGCCGGCGGCTTTCACCGCCTTGGCCCATTTCTCGGTTTCCGAGGCGACGAAATCGGCGAGCTGCTTGCGGCTGCTCGACTGCGGCTCGACGCCGGCGGCCAGCAGCTTGGCCTGCACCTCCTTATCGGCCACCGCCGCCGCCATGGACTTCTGCAGTTTGTCGGCAATCGCGGTATCGGTCCTGGCCGGCAGCCAGGCGGCGAACCAGGCGGTGATCTCATAGCCCGGCACGCCCTGGCTGGCGATGGTGGGCAGGCCCGGCGCCACCGGCGACGGCCCCCTGGTGGAAACGCCGAGCGCCTTCACCTTGCCGGCCGCGGCCTGCGGCAGCGTGGTGGAGACATCGGCGATCATCAGCGACAGCTGGCCGCCGATCAGGTCGGTCACCGCCTGCGGATTGCTCTTGTAGGGCACATGCAGGATGTCGGTGCCGGTCATGGTCTTGAACATCTCGACGCTGATACGCGAGGAACTGGAGCCGGCGCCGAAACTCAGCTTGTTCGGGTTCGCCTTGGCATAGGCGATCAGCTCGGCCACGCTGTTGACCGGGAGTGACGGGTTGACCACCAGCGCCATCGGGATGGTGCCCAGCATGCTCACGGTCTCGAAATCCTTCACCGCGTCATAGGGCAGCTTTTTCAGCATGCTCTGGTTGGCGGCATGCGTCGTGTTGGTCGAGATCAGCAGCGTGTAGCCATCGGGTGCGGCCTGCGCCACCTTCTGCGCCGCGATCACGCCGTTGCCGCCGGCGGCATTCTCCACCACCACACTCTGCTTGAGATCTTTGCCGACATAATCGCCGACCACGCGGGCCACCGTGTCGGTGGCGCTGCCGGCGGCAAACGGCACGATGAATTTGATCGGCTTGCTGGGGTAGCTCTGTGCCCATGACGATGAAGTCAGGGCAGGCAGGGCGATGGCCGTGGCGGCCAGCAGGACAAGCGATGACAGGATGCGCATGGTTTCCTCCGTTTTTTATGCAGGATGTTGAACAAGGGACAAAAGGGCTGCCGGCAGTTCGACCGGCAGGGTCAGCAGCCGGAAGGACAGCGTCTTGCCATGGCCGTCGAGGCCGAGGCTGGCATTGACGCCGCCATCCAGCGCGTGATCGAGCACGAAGTTGAAGGCCCGGAGTTTCGGCAGCTCGTAGCGCTGCACGGCGCCGACCGCGCGGCTGGCAAACAGCTGCGCGACGCTGTCGGGCGTCACCTGGGCGGCGACGGTGTCGAAAAACTCCGGCCGGTAACAGATCAGTGCGATGTTCAGCCGGTTGCCCTTGTCGCCGGAACGGGCATGGGCAATACGATGCAGAAGCAGCTCGCTCATGGCAGCAGCTCCATAACGGGCTGCGCCAGATCGCGTTCGATCAGGCACGACGCGCTGGCCAGCTGCGGCACCAGATGCTTGCGCACGCCGCCGCCGCCGGCCGGTCCGGCGACATACAGGGCCTCCACTTCGGCCAGCAGCTGCTGCACCGGGGCGGCATCCGCATGGCGCGCGGCAAACCGCACCCGCACATCGTCGCTTTCGGCCGTTGCGGCGGCCAGATCGCGGCCGGCGCTGTCGCCGAAGCTGCTGACCACGCCGATGATGTCGGCGCGAATGACAAGGCCGGGCTGCAGTTGCGCCATGCGCGCGTGGATGATCTCGATGGCGAGCCGGGCGCGCGCCGTGGCATTCGGTCCGGCATAGGAAATCTCTGCTTCGCCGAACCAGCCACTCTCGAAACACACCGTGGCCTTCAGCGTGGCCGGCCGGACATGCCCGCGCGCGCCGCGAACGGCCACGCGATCCGGGCCGGCCTGCTCCACCTCGGCCTGGGTGATATCCAGCACCACATCGGGCGTCAGATAGGCGGCCGGATCGTGGATCTCGTAGAGCATCTGCTCTTTCACCGTGCGCAGGCTCACCACGCCGCCGGTGCCGGCCGGCTTGGTGATGACGGCGCTGCCATCGGCGCTCACCTCGGCGATCGGATAGCCGATGTCGGTAAAGTCGGCGGCGTCCTTGAAACCGGGATCGGCGAAATAGCCACCGCTCACCTGCGGTCCGCATTCCAGCAGGTGGCCGACCAGCGTGCCGGCGGCAAGCCGGTCCCAGTCATCCCAGCGCCAGCCGAAGGCATGCACCAGCGGGCCCAGCACCAGGGCGGGATCGGCGACGCGGCCGGTCACCACGATCTCGGCGCCGGCATCCAGCGCCTCGCCAATCGGTTGCGCGCCCAGATAGGCATTGGCGGCCACCACGCTGTCGCGGCCCTGCAAAAGCGTGCCGTCGGTCTCGCGTGCCGCCAGTTCGGAAGTGGTGAGGCGCGCGCTCAGGTCATCGCCGCTCACCACGGCGATCTTCGCCTGCGGGAAGCCGGCTGTGGTGGCCATGGCACGGATGCGCTGGGCGGCCGCCTGCGGATTCGCAGCGCCGAAATTACTGACGATGCGGATGTTGTGCTGCAGGCAGAGCGCCAGCACCGGCTGCAGCAGGGCGACCAGGCTGGGGCTGTAGCCCGCCTGCGGATCGCGCTGCCGGTCCAGCTGGGCGAGCGCCAGCGTGCGCTCGGCGAGCGTTTCGAAAATCAGGAAGGACGGCACACCGCTGGCGGCCAGTGCCTGCACCACCGGCAGCGCCGCACCCGCGCGGTCGCCGGCAAAGCCGGCCCCGGCACCGATATGAACTCTTGTGACTGGCATTGCGCCCGACTCTGGTTTCCTCGGGCGACAGACTGCCGGCAACGATATATAACGTCCAATATATAAGACATATGGACTTATAATTCATGTCTATCAATCTCACCCTGCGCCAGCTCGAGATCTTCGCCACCACCTTGCGCGCGCCCAGCTTCACCGAAGCCGCCGGCACGCTGCGCATCTCGCAGCCGGCGCTCAGCGTGGCGATCCGCAAGATCGAGGCCGAGCTGGGGCTCACGCTGTTCGACCGCACCACGCGCAAGGTGACGCCGACCGCCGATGGCCGCCATCTCGGCGCTGTGGCGGAAGACCTGCTGCGCGATTTCAAGGTGGCGATGCAGGGCGTGGCTTCGCGCAGCGACGGGCTGCATGGCCGGCTCACCATCGCGGTGCTGCCTTCGATTGCCGCCTCGATCCTGCCGCGCGCGCTGAAGGTGATGCAGGAAAAATACCCGGGCATCGACGTGGCGATCCGCGACGTGATGCATGAGCGCGCCGTGGCGATGGTGGCCGATGGCCTGGCCGATTTCGCCGTCACCACGCGCATCGCCGAGACCGCGGCGCTGGCCTATGACGAAATCGGCGCCGACCGCATCCATTTGGTCTGCCGCAACGATCATGTGCTGGCGAAAGGCAAGGGTGCGCTGCCCTGGAGCGCGCTGGAGGGCCATCCCTACGTGGCGATGGCGGGCTCCACTTCGGTGCGTCGGCTCGCCGATGCGGTGCTGCTGCAGGCCGATTTCGCGCTGCAGCCGCGCTTCGAGGTCGAGCAGATCGCCTCGGCCATCGCGCTGGTCTCGGCGGGCCTGGGCGTCACGGCATTGCCGGCGCTGACGTTTTCGATGTTTTCCAGCGACCGGCTGACCATGCGGCCGCTCAGCGGTCCGGCACTGAGCCGCCAGATCGGTTTTTTGCAGCTGAAAGGCCGGCAGCTGTCCGCCCCGGCGCAGGCGCTGGTCGGCGAAATCCGCGCCGCTTATGCCGGGATGCGATCCAGGAAGTGACGCTTAGGCGATAATATCCGGGATCAGCAGGTTTTCGATGCGCGTGATCTGATCCTTCAGCGCCAGCTTGCGCTTTTTCATGCGCTGGATCTGGATCAGGTTCAGGCTCGGCTGTTCGGCCAGGGCGGCAATCGCGTCGTCGAGATCGCGATGCTCGGCGCGCAGGTCGACCAGCTTGCGCTGCAATTCCTCGGTATCGATCGGACCGGGAAAATTCATGCTCTCACTCAAACCTACCCTGGACGCCAAAAAGCCCGTTACCATAGCACGGATGACCGAGTCTGACAGCGGGCCGAAAACAGCCATTTCCACCGAGAATCCGGGCCAAAACCCGGAACAGCCGGCGGCCGGCTTCTGGGCGTTTTCCCTCAGCCTGTACGACCGGCCCGGGGCCGCCGAGGCCTGCTTGGCGCTGCAGGACGGCTTCAGGGCCGATGTGAACCTGCTGCTGCTCGGCTTCTGGCGTGCCCGGCGCGGCTACGCGGGCTGGGCCGAGACCGAGCTGGACCGGGTCGAGGCCGCCGCCGCGCCGGTCAATGCCGTGCTCGGACCGCTGCGGGACGCGAGGCGCGCCCTGAAAGCCCTGCGCGAAAGCGAGCCGACCGCGGATGCTCTCTATGTCGAGATCAAGGCGCTGGAACTGAAGCTCGAGCAGGTGGCGCAGGCCTGGCTGGCCGCCGCGAGCCGGATCGGGCCGGCCCAGCGCCGGAGCGGCACGCCGCATCGCGACGACGAGATCGACGCCGCCGCCGCGCATCTGGCGGCCTATCTGGAAAGAATCGCGCCCGATAACCCGCAGGCGCTGCAATTCGGCGCCGATCTGCTGCGCATCGCTTTTACTTGAGCGGCTTGCCGCCCCAGCGTTTCACCAGTCCGCTGTCGAGGCCGAAAAGATCGAGCACGCGCCCCACCGTGTGATCGATCAGGTCGTCCAGCGTCTGCGGCATGGCGTAGAAGCCCGGCATCGGCGGTGCCACGATGGCGCCCATCTCGGTGACGGCGGTCATGTTGCGCAGGTGGCCCAGATGCAGCGGCGTCTCGCGCGGCACCAGCACTAGGCGGCGGCGCTCTTTCAGCGTCACGTCGGCGGCACGCGACAGCAGCGTGGTGGTGACGCCGGTGGCGATCTCGGCCAGCGTCTTCATCGAGCAGGGCACGATCGCCATGCCCAGCGTCTGGAACGAGCCCGATGAAATCGCCGCGCCGATATCGGCCACCGGATACACCGTATGCGCCAGCGCCTTCACATCCTTGATGCTGCGCTGCGTCTCGTAGGCGATCGTCATCTCGGCGGCGCGGCTCAGCACCAGGTGCGACTCGATACCGCTTTGTTGCAATGCTTCCAATAAGCGGATGCCGTAGATCACACCCGACGCGCCGGTAATGCCGACCACGAGACGGCGCTGCGATGGCGGCACGATGGCGGATTTCCCCGCTACTCCCACGGCTTGGCTGCGTTTCCTGACGCGCCCGGAAGGAAGCGCGGCCTTGCCCGTTACCCGCTTAGGGGCATTTTTTCCGGCAGATTTTTGTATGCGGCGCATACGGTGCTCGCTGTTTGAAGAATTTATGTCTTTGGGGCTGACAAAACGAAAGGGCAGTGCTTAACTTGAGAAAGGCGCGCACCGGTGCGGTCGCGCCTTCGCAGGGCGACCGCAGTCGAACTGGTTGACGCGCTCCAAACCGGAAGGAGGAGCATGCGATGAATCATACGGCGCATCTCGACACTCTCATCGAAAAACATCATGCCCTGCAAGCGGCGATCGATGACGAGAGCCACCGCCCGATGCCCGACACCACCCGTGTCACCCAGCTCAAGCGCGAAAAGCTGAAGCTGAAAGAAGAAATCTCCCGACAATCCTAGCAGCTTGACTGCGCCGGCCAGGGCTTGGGTCACCCCAGGGCCTTGGCCCGTTCGCGCAGTTCGAATTTCTGAATCTTGCCCGTCGAGGTTTTCGGCAACTCGCTGAACACCACGGTCTTCGGCACCTTGAATCGCGCCAGCCGCTCCTTGCAGAAGGCGATGATCTCGTCACTTGTCGCCGTCGCGCCATTGCGCAGGGTGACGAAGGCGCAGGGCGTTTCTCCCCAATGCGCGTCAGGCCGCGCGACAACCGCGGCCTCGACGATATCGGGGTGCATGTAGAGCACGCCCTCCACCTCGATGGTCGAGATATTCTCACCGCCGGAAATGATGATGTCCTTCGAGCGGTCCTTGATCTGCATGTAGCCGCCGGGATGCAGCACGCCCAGATCGCCGGAATGGAACCAGCCGCCGGCAAAGGCCTCCTGCGTCGCCTTCGGGTTCTTCAGATAGCCCTTCATCACGATGTTGCCGCGGAACATGATCTCGCCCATGGTCTCGCCGTCAGTCGGCACGGGTTCGAGCGTTTCCGGATTCAGAACCGTGACGTCTTCTTCCACATGGTAGCGCACGCCCTGGCGCGCTTTCACCGCCGCCTTCTCGGGCAGCGGCAGCGCATCCCATTCTGCGTGCCAGTCGCAGACCACGGCCGGGCCGTAGACTTCGGTCAGGCCATACACATGCGTGACGTCGAAGCCCATTTTTTCCATCGCCGCCAGCACGGCGGCCGGCGGCGCGGCGCCGGCAGTCATGCATTTCACGCCTGGCTGAAGCTTGGCCTGGACCTCGTCGGGCGCATTGATCAGCATGGTCAGCACGGTGGGCGCGCCGCAGAAATGCGTCACGCCGTGGTTCAGGAAGCTGTCGAACACCAGCGCCGGGTCCACCTTGCGCAGACAGACATGCACGCCGGCCAGCATGGTGATGGTCCAGGGGAAGCACCAGCCGTCGCAATGGAACATCGGCAGTGTCCACAGGTAGCGCGGATGTTTGGGCAGGTTCCAGGTCACGGCATTGCCCACGGCATTCAGATAGGCGCCGCGATGATGCGTCACCACGCCCTTGGGATTGCCGGTGGTGCCCGAGGTATAGCCCAGCGAAATGGCGTCCCATTCGTCATTCACGCCGCGCCAGGTCCAGTCGGGATCGCCGGTCTTCAGGAAATCTTCGTATTCCATCGCGCCGAACAGTTCGCCGCTGCTGCACAGGTGATCGTCGATATCGATTACCAGCGGCTTGTTGCCCGACATATGCACGGCCTGCTTCACCACCGCGCTGTATTCGCGGTCGGTGAACAGGATCTTGGCCTCGCCATGCTCCAGGATGAAGGCGATGGCGGCGGCATCCAGCCGGGTGTTGATCGCGTTGATCACCGCGCCGGTGGCGGGGATGCCGAAATGCGCTTCCAGATGCGCCGGCGTGTTCGGCGCGACGATCGCCACGGTATCGCCGCGCCCGATGCCGCGCTTTTCCAGCGCCGAGGCCAGCCGGCGGCAGCGTTCATACAGCGTGGCGTAATTGTAGCGCAGCTTGCCGTGGATCACCGCCAGATGGTCGGGAAACACATCGGCGGTGCGGCGCAGGAAGCTGAGCGGCGAAAGCGGCTCGTAATTGGCGCGGGTCTTGTCGAGGTCGCGGTCGTAGATCGAGGTCATCTGGCGTTTTCCCCTGCAGGCGCGCCAAGCTAGAGCATATTGCGCACCGGCGGCAACAGGCCGGAATCGTTGGACATCCTGTTGTTGGGAATTAACGGCTTTACAGCAGTTCCAGCCCGAAGCCGTCGTACAGCAGCTTCAGCCCGCACAGGAAGACGAAGATGTAGACGACGCGGTAGAACAGGGCGTCGCTCAGCTTGTGATGCAGATACATGCCGAGATAGACGCCGCCGACCGCCACCGGGATCAGCACGGCGCCGGTGGCGAGGTTGCCGGGCGTGAACTGGCCCAGCCACCAATAGGGGATCAGTTTCACGTAGTTGACCACGGCGAAGAACACCACGGTGGTGCCGACGAAGATGGTTTTGTCGAGCCGCTGCGGCAACATGTAAACATAGAGCGGCGGACCGCCGGCATGGGCGATGAAACTGGTGAAGCCGGAACAGGCGCTCCAGAACAGGCCCTTGCCGATATGGGGTTCGGCAGCCTCGACGGGGGTCCGCTTCAGCCACTTCTGCAGGGCGAAGATCACCGCAATGCTGCCAACGATCACTTCCACGCCGGCATTGCTCACGTAACCGGCGGTCAGGGCGCCGACGCCGATGCCGACCAGCGCCCCGGGCAGGATGATCTTCATGTTGCGACGGTCCCATTTGCCGCGGAAGCCCCACAGTCCGGCCAGGTCCATGGCGCAGAGCACCGGCAGCATGATGGCGGCAGCCTGCAGCGGCGGCAGCACCAGGGCCAGCAGCGGCAGGGCGATCAGGCTGCTGCCGGGGCCGAATCCGCCCTTGCTGAGGCCGACGATCAGCACGGCGGGAAAGGCCGCGGCATAAAACCACGGATCGGCAATCATCGGGAACGAATCGGGCATCGCCAAGTCTGGGGCTGGAACCGGGGTTCGGTTGCGTGGGGCAGGCGCGAAGTTTATCTTCCATATCAAGTTCGCTTGCCAACCCCAATCACCAGATAGGCGCTATTCTGACGGGCACCATGCAAACCGGAATTGCCGCAGCCGTTGCCGCCATGGATCAGGCGGTTCGCCGCCTGGATACCGCTTTGGCCCAGCGTGCCGGCGTTTTCCGCCGCCTGGCCGAACAGCATGGTCTGATGGCCGCCGAGGTGAAAAGCCTGCGCGACGAGTTGCAGGCCAGCCGCGACGAGGCGGCAAACCTGCGCGAGCGTGCCGCCCTGGTCGATGCCCTGCGGGCCGAACTGGGGCAGATCCAGCAGGACAGTCTTCAGTCGGGCGGCCCCCAGGCGGGCGAGGACCAGTCTGTCGCCCATGCTGCGGCCCTGGCGGCGCGCGATGCCGAGATTGCCGCGCTGAAGGCTGAACGCGAGGCGCTCCAGGGCCAACTCGCCGCCGTGCGGGACAGCCAGAAACCGGCACCTGCCTTCATTCCGCCGCCTTCCGATAGTACTGGCGATGTGGCGGCCCTGAAGGCCGAACTGGCGGCGGCGCGGGCCGCTCAGACCGAGATGCAGGCTTTCCAGTCCGGCATCGCGGCGCGGCTGGAGGCGACCATGGCGCGGCTGCGCCAGGCGCTCGACAGCCAGGTGAAGGTATGAGGCGGAGGCTGCAATGGCTATGGTAAAAGTCACCGTCAACAGCCGGCTCTACGAGATCGGTTGCGACGACGGCGAGGAAGAGCAGGTTCGCCGCCTGTCGCAGAGTCTGGATGGCCGGGTGCGCGAACTGGCTGCCCTGGTCGGCCAGGTCGGCGAGGCACGGCTGATGCTGATGACCGCGCTGACCCTGGCTGACGATCTGGAGCAGGCCCAGAGCGACGTGGCCGAGATGCGCCAGGCGGTTGCAGCCTTCCAGGCAGAGCAGAAAACCGCCACGGACGGCGCCGATGCGCTGGTTGGGCTGGCAAAACGGCTGGAAGACATTGCCGCGAAGCTGGAGACCACCTAAATATAGCCGTGGACGGGTGCTGCCCGGTGCGTGGGTTTACGTAACCCTGGGGCCAATGCTCATCTCTACGGGAGCTGTCTCTGCCGGAACCCTGGTTCCGATCATATGGCGCCCACCTGGTACGCCAGGCCACAGAGGTTAGTTCATACTTACGGCCATGGTGGGCCCGTCCACTCTAATTTCCCGCCAGCCACAGACCCTTCTTGACCCCAGCCGATCCCGACCTCGAGGCCCGCAAGGCGGCTTTGCGCAGCCGCCTGAAAGCCCGCCGCGCGGAAGCCTCTGCCGCCAACGGCGCTGCCATCGCTGCGCTGGCAGCCGAACGGTTTCTCGCCGCGATTCCGGTGCAGGCCGGCCAGACGATCGCGGGCTACTGGCCGATGGGCGACGAACTCGATCCGCTGCCCTTGTTGCTCGCCCTGCAGCGTCGGGGTCTGCGGATCGCGCTGCCGGCGGTGCAGAAGGGCTCGCGCCTGCTGCAGTTCCGCCGGTGCGACGATCTTGCCGATCCGCCGCCGGGCGGCGCCTACGGCATCCCGGCCCCGGGCGAGGGTGCACCGGTTCTGCGGCCCGATATCCTGCTGGTGCCGCTGGTCGGCTTCGATGCCACCGGCCACCGGCTCGGCATGGGTGGCGGTTATTACGACGCCACGCTGGCGGCCTTGCGCGAAAAGGGCGAAAAGAATGTGGCCGTCGGCTATGCCTTCGCGGTACAGCAGGTAGCCGAGCTGCCGCGCGGCGACCATGATGCGATGCTGGACTGGGCGGTCACCGAGCGTGGCGCCATCAAGTTTGAAAGATAGCAACCGATGAAGCTTCTCTATTGCGGCGATATTGTCGGCCGGTCCGGCCGCGATGCGGTGGTGTCGCGGATTCCCGAGCTGCGCAAAAGCCTCGGCCTCGATTTCGTGCTGGTCAATGGCGAGAATGCCGCGGCCGGCTTCGGCATCACCGGCAAGATCTGTGAGGAATTCTATGGCGCCGGCGTCGATGTCATCGTGCTTGGCAACCATGCCTGGGACCAGCGCGAGACGCTCGGCTACATCAATTCCGATCCGAAGCTGCTGCGCCCGCTGAATTACCCGAAGGGCACGCCGGGCAAGGGCGCGGCGGTGTACACGCTGCAGACCGGCAGGAAGGTGCTGGTGATCCAGGTGATGGGTCGCATCTTCATGGACCCGCTCGACGATCCCTTTGCCGCCGTCGATGGCGAGCTGGCGAAATACCGCCTCGGCGCCGGCGTCGATGCGGTCATCGTCGACATCCATGGCGAAGCCACCTCGGAGAAAATGGCGATGGGCCATTTCTGCGACGGGCGCGCCTCGCTGGTCTGCGGCACCCACAGCCATGTTCCCACGGCGGATGCGCAGATTCTGCCCGGCGGCACGGCCTACCAGACCGATGCCGGCATGTGCGGCGACTACAATTCGGTGATCGGCATGGACAAGGCCGAACCGCTCAACCGTTTCACCCGCAGGATTCCCGGCGGCCGCTTCGAACCGGCCAGCGGCGAGGGCACGCTCTGCGCCGTCTATGTCGAAACCGACGACCGCACCGGACTGGCCACGCGGATCGCGCCGCTGCGTCTGGGCGGGCGGCTGCAGCAGGCCACGCTTTGACCGGATGGGCAGCCGTTTCGACGCGCTGCTGAACGACGTCCGCGGCTGCACTTTCTGCGCCGCCCATCTGCCGCTCGGCCCGCGCCCGGTGGTGCGCATGCAGCATGGTGCGCGATTGCTGATCATCGGTCAGGCGCCGGGCACGAAAGTGCATGCGAGCGGCCTGCCCTGGAACGACCGCAGCGGCGATGTGCTGCGCGGCTGGCTCGATATGGGGCGCGATGATTTCTACGAGGCCAGCCGCATCGCCATCATGCCGATGGGCTTCTGCTATCCCGGCGTCAATCTGAAGGGTGGCGACAATCCGCCGCGGCCGGAATGCGCGCCATTGTGGCATCAGCGCCTGCTGGGAATGCTGCCGAAGATTCAGCTCACTCTGCTGGTCGGGCAGTATTCGCATGCACATTATCTTGGGCCGCGCCGTCACAAGACCATGACCGACACCGTGCGGCATTTCAGCGACTATCTGCCCGATGGCTATTTTCCGCTGCCGCATCCGAGCTGGCGCAATATCGGCTGGCAGAAGCGGCAGCCATGGTTCGCCGAGGATGTGATCCCGGTGCTGCGCCGGAGGGTGGCGGAAGCCCTCGCCTAGATGCGGTTCGCGCGCAGGACGAAGTCGACGATGCAGAACAGCATGTTGACCTCGCCGCCGTCGTTCGACAGTGGCATCACCATATCGACCACCGAGATGAAATCTTTGTGGGGTCCGACATAGGGCACGCGGTTGATATGCGGCTGCCGCGTGGCGGTCACGCGCTCCAGGCTGCTCCAGATTCGGCTGCCGGGCTGCTGATGCGGCATCTCGCTCATGCACAGGCCGGTATAGCGGCCGTTCATCATCGCATCGACATTGGTGCCAACCAGCCGGTAACGGAAATTCAGCGGCCAGCCCGGCTTGGCATCGCGCAGCACGTCCATCAGGATCAGGTTGGACAGCAGCGGCTTGATCTCGGCGGGATCGAGATCGGCGCGCGCCGGCATCGGCCGGGTTCCGCATTTGGCGGTCCAGTAATCGTAGGCCCGCCGCAGCAGCGGTGTCGCCCTATCCAAATCCAATGCGGTCATGTGCCGCTGGCTGTCCTGATGATGCATGGGGAGGGTAACGGCGGCAGCGTGGCATGAAAATGCCGTCAGCGCACGGCCTAATTGTGCGGCAAAGGTTACAACCCGCGCGGCGGATTGATCTCGCGCGGGATGAAATCGACGATCGAGATCAGCATGCTGACGCTGTGGCCGTCATTCGACAGCGGCATCACCAGATCGATCACCGACAGGAAATCCTTGTGCGGGCCGATATAGGGCACGCGGTGGAACTGCGGTTGCCGGTCGCGCACCACGGTTTCGAAATTCTGCCACATCTGGCTGTCCGGCTGCTGCTGCGGCAGGTCGCTCATATACAGGCCGGTGAAACGCCGCGACATATGCTGGTCGAGGGTCGATCCCATCAGGCGGTAGCGGAAATCCAGCGGCCAGCCCGGCTTGTGGTCGCGCAGCACATCCATCAGCACCACATGGGGCAGAAAGGCCTTCATCTCGATCGGATCGAGATCGGCGCGTGCCGGCATGGCCCGGGGGCCGCGCTTGGTCTCCCAGTAGTCGTAGCCCTGCAGCAGCACCGAAGTCGCCTGCCGCCGCAGCAGCAGGTCACGCATAGTCGACACGCCGTCTCCCCAGCCGTTCTGCGCCAGTGTCTCAGGGTTTTCCGCGGGGCCAAAGCGGTTTTGCGCGCACCGGACGGCGCAGGGCGGGCGGCTAGCCGAGCTGGGTGAAGGGATGCGTCCCGTCCTGCAGGCGCACCACCGGGGCAAGGTCGACGCAAACCAGCAGATGATCGACCGTCTCGCCATCCTCGGCCAGCGGCAGCACGATATGGAAAATGCTGCTGATATTCCGGCTGCGGCCGACATAGGGCAGCACGCCGCGCACCGGGGCGCGGGCATCCACCGCGGCGGCGAGATGGTCCCAGACCAGGCTGGGCGGCCGCTGGTGCGGCACCTCGCTCAGGCGCTTGCCGGTATAGTCGTCGTTGCTCAGCGTCATCATGCGGCTGCCGATCTCAAGATAGCGGAAGTCGAACGGCGCGTGCTCGACGGCGAAGAGCAGGATCTGCGGCCGCAACGGCTCCAGGGCGGCGTCGGTGATCTGCCGCCGGGCCGGCATCTCCGCCGTGCCGCGGGCGGCAAGCCAGAGCAGATGAGCGCGGGTCAGCAGCTCCGACTGCGGATAGCCGGGCAGGCCGCTGCCCGGCTTGGAGGCTATGGCCGCGACGGTCGCCAATTGCATGAGGTCCATCATGCGAGTCTGTCCGACTTCCCCGCTAATTTATTGAAATATATGATGTTTTATTCAAAGATGCCACGCGCGCCGGCACCCGGATTAACGTTGCGATAGTATCGCCGCCGGCCCGGCGGCGCAATCGGAGCTTGGTCACGCCTGCCGGATCCCTTCTGGCAGGGGCGCCGCGGCGCGCCGGCGGCTTGCTTTTGCCCGGGCGCGGCAGTATCCGGGCGCCAGCCGTTTTCGCCGCCGGTCCGCCCTGCCCTGGTCATCTGCACAGCCCGCCTGCGGGTCCGGCAGATAAACCGGCTGAAATATGCTAAACATGCCCGATTCGCTCGCTTTTTCACGCATTACCCCAGGTTCGCCATGGCCGGCCATTCCCAGTTTAAGAACATCATGCACCGCAAGGGCGCGCAGGATGCCAAGCGCGCCAAGATCTTCACCAAGCTGATCCGCGAACTGACCACCGCGGCCCGCAGCGGCCAGCCCGATCCGGCCGCCAATCCGCGCCTGCGCGCCGCCATCCAGGCCGCCCGCGTCGCCAACATGTCGAAGGACACGCTGGAGCGCGCCATCAAGCGCGGCGCCGGCGGTGATGCGGCCGACAATTACGAAGAGGTGCGCTACGAGGGTTATGGCCCCGGCGGCGTCGCCGTGATAGTCGAGGCGCTGACCGACAACCGCAACCGCACCGCCGGCGAAGTGCGCGCCGCCTTTTCCAAGAACGGCGGGGCGCTGGGCGAGACCAACTCGGTCGCCTTCATGTTCGACCGCGTCGGCGAGATCGTCTTCCCGGCTGCCGCTGCCACGGCCGAGGCGCTGTTCGAGGGCGCGCTGGAAGCCGGCGCCGAGGATGTGCAGTCCGACGAAGAAGGCCACAGCGTCACCTGCGCGCAGGACGATTTCGCCGCGGTGCGCGAGGCGCTGGAAAAGAAGTTCGGCGAGCCGAAATCGGCCAAGCTGGTGTGGAAGCCCAGGACCACCACGCCGGTCGAGGGCGAGAAGGCCGAGACGCTGTTCAGGATGATCGAGGTTCTCGAGGATTCCGACGACGTGCAGACGGTCTATGCCAATTTCGACATTTCCGAGGACGAACTGAGCAAGCTCGCCGGCTGACCGCCGCGGCTTGAGGAGCGGATTTGGGCTTATCCATGCGCATCATCGGACTCGATCCGGGCCTGCGTGCCACCGGCTGGGGCATCATCCTCGCCGAGGGCAACCGGTTGAGCCATGTGGCGCACGGCACCATCCGTACCAATCCGGACGACGAACTGGCCTATCGTCTGCGCACCGTGCATGACGCGCTGGCCGCGCTGCTGGCCGAATGGCAGCCCGCGGCGGCGGCCGTCGAAGAGACCTTCGTCAACAAGAATCCCTCGTCGACGCTGAAGCTCGGCCAGGTGCGTGGCGTCGTGCTGCTGGCGCCGGCGCAGCTCGGTCTGCCGGTGGCGGAATACGCGCCCACCGTGATCAAGAAGGCGGTGGTCGGCACGGGTGCTGCCGACAAGGACCAGGTGCATGCCATGGTCAAACGCCTGCTGCCCGGCTGCAACGTCACCGGTGCCGATGCCGCCGATGCGCTGGCAGTGGCGATCTGCCATGCCCATAACGCCGCCACCGCGCGCGTCATTCGCGGCGCCGAAGCGGCCATGGCGAGGGCGGCACGATGATCGCCAGGCTCAGCGGGCTGCTCGACAGCGTGTCCGAGACCGCCTGCATCCTCGATGTCGGCGGCGTCGGCTACCAGGTCTTCTGCTCGGCCCGCACGCTGCGCAACCTGCCCCGGCCGGGCGAAGCGGTGCGGCTCCATATCGAGACCCATGTGCGCGAAGATCACATTCATTTGTTCGGGTTCCTGTCGGAAGCCGAGCGCGGCTGGTTCAACCTGCTTCAGACCGTGCAGGGCGTCGGTGCCAAGGTGGCGCTCGGCATCCTTTCGGCGCTGGCGCCCGATGAACTGTTCCGCGCCATCGCCTCGGCCGACAAGACCACGCTGAACCGCTGCGATGGCGTCGGGCCCAAGCTGGCCGTGCGGCTGATCACCGAACTGAAGGACAAGGTCGGCGGCATTGCGCTCGGTACGGCAGCGCAGGCCTCGGTCGGCGAGGCGGGGGCTGTCGCCGTGGCCGAAACCGGCGCCGTGGCCGATGCGCTCTCCGCCCTGGTCAATCTGGGCTACAAGCGCGCCGATGCCTTCGGCGCCGTCACGGCGGCGGCCCGCAACCTGGGTGAAAAACCCAATGTGCAGGAGCTGATCCGCGCCGGCCTCAAGGAGCTGGCCCGATGAATTCCACCCCGCGCAATGACGAGGGACGGCTGGTGTCGGCCGGCAGGGCCGAGGGCGACGAGCTGGAGCGCCATCTGCGGCCGCAGCAGCTCAGCGATTTCGTCGGCCAGGCGCGCGCCCGCGAAAATCTCAACATCTTCATCCAGGCCGCCAGGGCGCGCGGCGAGGCGCTGGATCATGTGCTGTTCCACGGTCCGCCAGGCCTGGGCAAAACCACGCTGGCGCAGATCGTCTCGCGCGAACTCGGCGTCAATTTCAAGGCCACCTCGGGGCCTGTCATCGCCAAGGCCGGGGACCTTGCCGCGCTGCTCACCAATCTGGAAGCGCGCGACGTGCTGTTCATCGACGAGATCCACCGGCTCAATCCGGCGGTCGAGGAAATCCTCTATCCGGCGATGGAAGACTTCCAGCTCGACCTCATCATCGGCGAGGGCCCCTCGGCGCGCAGCGTGCGCATCGACCTGCCGCCCTTCACCCTGGTCGGCGCCACCACGCGTTCAGGCCTGCTGACCACGCCGCTGCGCGAGCGTTTCGGCATTCCGCTGCGGCTGAATTTCTACGACGTCGAGGAACTCGAACTGATCGTGCGGCGCGGCGCCCGCATCCTGGATCTCGAGCTGGACCCCAGCGGCGCGCGTGAAATCGCCCGCCGGGCGCGCGGCACGCCGCGTGTCGCCGGCCGCCTGCTGCGCCGGGTGCGCGATTTCGCCGTTTATGCCGGAGCGAAAGTCGTCGATGCCGCCACCGCCGATGCCGCCCTGCTGCGGCTGGAAGTGGACGCCCGTGGTCTCGATGCCATGGACCGCCGGTATCTGGCCACGATTGCGCGCGATTTTTCCGGCGGTCCGGTCGGCGTCGAGACCATCGCCGCCTCGCTGTCGGAGCCGCGCGATGCGCTGGAAGACATCATCGAGCCCTATCTGATCCAGCAGGGTTTCCTGCAGCGCACGCCGCGCGGCCGCCTGCTGACGCCGGCCGCCTTCGCCCATATCGGCCTGACCCCGCCTGCCGGGCTGGGGGCGAACCAGCTCGACCTGCTGGGAGATGACGATGCCTAGGCAGGAGGACGCCGTGCATCGCTATCCGCCCCATCGCTATCCGCTCCGGGTGCAGTGGGAAGACACCGATGCGGCCGGCATCGTCTATTATGCCAATTACCTGCGCTTCATCGAACGCGGCCGGTCCGACCTGCTGCTCAGCCACGGCATCGACCAGCGCGGCCTGATCGACTCGGAAAACGGGGTCGCCTTCGCGGTGCGGGCCTGCAATGTCGAATATCTCAAACCGGCCCGGCTGCACGAAGAATTAACCGTTACCACCGCAATAACCGAGCTGCGCGGCGCCAGCCTGACCGCCCGCCAGGATGTCTGGCGGGGCGAGGAGCTGCTGGTCCGGGCTGAGGTTAAGCTGGCCTGTATCGACGCCAAAGGCCGGGCCCGGCGGGTGCCGCCGGCGGTTGCGGCACTTTTCGCCACACTTTCACCAAATTTATCGCATTGATCTGTTAACTCTTAACCAAAGGATTCGAACGTATGGACAGGACCGTC